>NZ_JBVKCG010000001.1:0-852709 GCF_055634995.1 Streptomyces sp. NPDC111744 | reverse complement strand
ACACCTGGCACCTCGCCCCGGCCACCGCATAACGAAAGAGGGCCGCCCGGCCTACGGCCGGACAGCCCACGACAAGATCTTCAGCAACCTTCTAGGCGGGAGAGATACCCGCCGTTGTTGTCCGTGACCAGGTAGCACGGCTTGCCCTCGGGGGTGGGCCAGGGAAGGAGGCGGGGGGAGATCAGGACGTGCGTGTGCGCGTTGCTGCTGGCCTGTTCCATTACGCAGCCACCTCCGGCGCACCGATCACGTGCTGGTCGAGGTCAATCCCGAAGTCGGCGGCGAGTACGAGGGCGAGACGGCGGCGCTGCTGGAGAGCGGCCTCGCGCTCGTGGGCGGTGAGGTAGGGGCGGACCAGGGCGGAGTCGGTGCCGTCGAGGGAGGTGGCCAGGCCGTACGGCGAACGGTGGTGCGGGAGGTGCGGGCGCTCGGCGGTGAAGGGACAGCGTACGAGGGAGAGGTGGACATGGGGGAAGGGAGGGCGGTGAGGGCGGCGGCGCCGTTTCCCGGTACCGGGGGCAAAGAGGAGGCGCAGCCATTCGAGGGCGCGGGGGATAAGGTCGTGCATGTCGACGCTCCTATGCGGCGTTGGCCATGCCCCGGGAGGTCTAGCCACCTCGCCGGGGTCCTGTCATTTCGACCATACCGCAACTGCGTCCCCCCGCAACCCTCCGATGCAATCTGCGTTCCACTGCGGTGGGACGCGTTCTGGTCCTGCGATGTGCGTGGGGCTGCGGCACGGTAGATATATGACCGAGCTTCCGCGCTATGAGTACGTGAAACTCGCCGACGCCATCGCGGCAGACATCGCCTCCGGGAAACTGCCGCAAGGGGCCGCGCTGCCCGGTGAGCGTGCCATGACGGATCTCTACCGCGTGAGCATCGGCACTGTGCGCCGCGCCATCGTCGAACTCCGGAAACGAGGGCTGGTCGCGACGCTGCCTGCGAAGGGGACGTACGTCATCGGGATGCCGGAGCCAGACGGCGACGCACACAAAGAGGACGGATCGAACGTCTAAAGGGGCCGCGCATTGCGTTGCGCGGCCCCTTCTGCCCTGTTGGCTACTCGGCAGCAGCAGCAGCCCCGCTTCTTCTCAGGACGCAAGCACAGGGGGTGCCGGGCCGTGGGCGCTCACTTTTCCAAGGACGACTCGCCGGCTCCGCCGCTCCCTTGCCCTGCTGAGCCCGGGTCGTTTTCAGGAGCGGGGAAGGACACGGTCCGTAGGATCGCCACCGTCCCGTCGCAGAACTCACCCCAGTATTCGGTGGATGCCGTATTGAGGGAGAAGACGGCGGTGTATGAGCCGGTCGGGAAGGGGACATGGACCTCGATCTGACCGGTCAGCAGCTTCTTGGGCTGGCCGTCGGCCGTGATCGCAGGGTTGAGGCTCAGCTCCCGCAGGGTGATGCAGGAGACCGCAGGGCCACAAGGCAGGTCCATCCAGCGAGCGTCGTTCAAGGGATCGCCGCTCAGCGCGGCGAGGATGCCCTGCGCCGCGACCTCCGGATCCGTTTGATCTGTCTGGACGGCGGCCACGGTAAAGGCGCATTGGACGACACCGCCGTCGTCTGTGGAGAACAGGCCCAGTGCGGAGTACGCGAGGCCGCTGTCCGACAGATACTCGGCGACGGCCTCGTAGTAAGGAGCCGCGGGGGTCCAGACCGTCTCGTCGCCCCGGGGGTACAGCTCGCGCACGAAGGTGTGGGCGAGTTCGGCGCGTTCGTCCGAGGTTTCGGCGAGCGGGAGCGCGAAGAAGCCGTCGGGAGTAACAAAGTTCATCGGGGGTATGGGGCTGCCGCCTATGTCGCTGACGACGGGGGCGGCGTCCGTGGGGATAGCCATGGGAGCTGTCCTGGGTGGGAGTTGGTCAGAAGTCGTAGTCGCCGGGTTGACGCGGAACATCTTCGCCGTTGAGGTCCATCAATTTCTCTACGGCGATACGTCCGCCGACCGGTGGGTCCTCCGGCCCGAGCTGTTCGACGAGGAAGTTGCCGCTCGGGCGGCGGCTGATCACCGGAGATGTGTCGAACCCGCTCTCGGCGACCAGCGCGTCGACGGTACGGCGCTGGCCGGGAGTGAGGGCGGCCCGGGGAATCAGTTCGTTCGGGATGGACAGGTACCGGAACCACTGGCCGCTATGCACGTGAAGGCGGCACCAGGAGCCGTCGGTGAACCGGATGACAGTGTCCGCCTTGTCCCTGCTGTACGTTTTCCTCTCAACCGCTACGACATCGCCGCGCTCGCACTCCCACAGGACATCGGCCTCGCTGGTGCGGCCCCCGGGGCACCCGATGATGATGATGCGTTGGTCCGTGACGAACGCCTTGGTCCGATAGGAGGCCTGCCTGCGGTCCCGATCGAGTTGCCAGGGCAGGGTGCGGGCGATTGTGCCCGGTGCGGCGCACATGACCGGGAAGTCCTCGACCTCGTTCTCGGGATCCTCGGGAGGCGTCTTGACCGGGCTGGAAGGCCCCTTGATGACGCTGCCCGATCCGGCCAGGCTCTCCAGCCCACCCACGACCACTGCGAAGAGCGCGGTGAGGCCAATGCGGCCTGCGGAGCGCGCTCGACCACTGTCCTCGCTACGAGGCGTGTAGACCGGCCCCTCGGGCCAGTCCGGAAGCTCGCCCTGAATGTCGTTCCGACTGGTGTCGCGGAACCAGCGCATTCCGGCGACCTTCGGGGCGGTACCGGTGGCGAATGTCACGAGACACCGGGCGAGCAGCAACTCGTCCGGTCGTGGCTGCCAAGCAGTCATGGGATGGGACCTTCGTTGGTCAGTGGGAGGTTGCGGCTTGGTCGAAGCGATCGCCCGCGTTGATATGTTCCTTGGCCTGCGTGTAGATGCTGAACGCCTTCGGGGCGATCTTGAGTGTTCCATCGATGCCTCGACCCAGTTTGCTCAAGGGGTCGACGTTCAGTTTCTCCGGAGTAAGCAAATTCCAGGTCTTGGTGCCCATTGTCTGCCCCTGCCGGTAGCCGGCGTTCATGACTCCGGCCAGTCTGTTCAGCTTCGAGCTTTCGCTGCCCACTAGTTGCGTTTCCTTCGTCCCCCAGAGGGTTACGGACTTCCCGAAGGCTGTCAGGGACTTGCCGCCAGCCACCGAGCCCGCCTTCTCGCCGAAGGAGATCAGGTTCCGGCCAGTTCGGGGACCCAGGTCCCTGAATCCCGCACCGAAGACCTTGGCCTCGGCAGCAGCGTCCACACCTTTCTCGATCATCACGCCCTCCTTGCCGAAGGCGCCGATGCCCGGCAGTAGACCGAGCGCGTCCGTCCCGAGCTGCATCCAGCTGACGTCCGCTCCAGCCGCCTTGGCAATCGAGTGGGACAACAGAGCCAGTCCGCTTGTGAGGACGGCCGCCGCACCGAAGATCGCCCCCAAGGGTTCGAAGGGGAGCGTGATGATGGCCAGGAGGCCGAGTACCGCCGTGAGATCGCTGAGGACATCGCCGACCATCTTGATCAGATCCGCGTGATCTTCCAGCCACTTCCCTGTGGCGTCCCACGCATCCGCGATTCCGTGCCCCAGCTTGTCCCAGAATCCGGGCTCGTCCGGAGCGATGTCACCGGCCTTGTCCAGCTCCTTGCTGATCTGGCGGGCGGCCGTCCGGTAGTCCTCTTCCAGCTCGTGGACCTTCTGGATGACGCCGTCCACCGCGCTGGAGGCCTTGCCGAGCTCCATGCTGCCGTCGCTGCCGGCCTTGGCCTGTGCCGTCGCCTTGGCGTCGAGTTTTTCGCCAGCGATCTTCTCCAGTCGGTCCGCCCGGTCCTGGAAGTCCTGGAGGTCGCTGGCCCAGCGGTGGAGTGCGCGGGAGGCCTTGTCGAAGGAGTCGTGGCTCTTGCGGACGAGCGGGGTGACGTCCTTGCCGATGTACTCGGTGAACGCGACCGCGGTCTTGCCCTTCCAGGCCCCGCACTCGATGCGTTCCAGCTCGTACAGCGCCGTACCCAGCTCGCCGGCCAGCTTGCCGAGCTGCTTTGCGAGGTCCCGGGTGTCCTCGACGCTTCCCGGGGTCGGGTCCCAGCCTATGTGGGGGAAGGCCGGCCGTTGCCCAGCCACGTCACTTGCCCTTCTGCTGCGGAGTCTTGAGGGACTCGGCCAGGTCCAGGTCGAGCTTGCCGAAGCTCTCCCCGATCTTGTTGATCATCTTCACGGCACCCTGGGTGTGTTTGCCGAGCTGCTTGATGCCGTATTCCCAGTCGTCGGCGAAGTCCTGGACGTCTTCGACGAGTTGCTTTTCGCCGACCGCTGAAGCGTCAGCGCTGCGGAGTGTGCGGCGGGTTGTTTCCATGCGGTCGCTGATGGACGAGAAGGTCTTCTTCAGGTCCTGGAAAATCGTGTCTTCGAGGCGCAGGTCACTCATGTCGGATTCCGGTCTCCTGGAGCGGCCGGCGGTGAGAACTTCGCGGGCCGCCCACATCTCATCAGCGGTTGACCGCCTGGATTTCCTTCACGGTCACGTCCTGCTCGTACGTGGACAGGCCGTCGGGCAGTGCTGGCTGCTGCGCTGGCCCGTCCGGGTTTGCCGAGTCCGTCCAGGTGACCTTCCAGGTGATCGACGCCTTGAAGGGGTAGGTGCCGGTCCCGGACGAGCGGAGGTAAGTGACGTTGCAGCTCGCGTCCTTGCTGTCGACCGTATAGCCCTTGTCGGCCTTGACCAGGTCGTACGTGCAGGACTGCGGGTCGGCGTCGGCGGTGCCGGCCTCGACCTTGAGCGCGACGGGGGTCGCGACGGTCGTGGCGGCCATCTGGACGCCCTTGTAGTTGATGCTGGCGGTCGTCCAGACGCGATCGAAGTCGCCGTCCAGCTTCACGCGCGTACCGAGGTTCACCTTGAGCCGGTCGGCGCTTGGGCTCAGTACCACGGGTGGCTTCGGCAACTTCGTCGAGTTGTAGGCGAGTTCGGAGAGGATCTCCGGGGTCAGTTGGTTGGGGTCCGCCTTCGGCTGGGCGGGCGGGACCCAGATCTCCCAGTTGTCCGTGGTGACGGGGCAGGCCTCGCTGAAGTCGTCGTTGCGGAACTGCACCTGCCACCACAGGCCCTTGTCGCCCTTGTGGTAGTCCTCGTCGGCGCGCTTCTTGGCGTAGCTGGCCGCCGGCTCCTGGGCTCCCTTGTACGCGGACTTGATGAACTCCTCGTACTCGTCCGACGTGTACATCGGCTCGTACCAGCAGACGGGGGGCTTCCAGTTGGCGTTCGAGGACGTGGTCTTCGCTGTGGAGGTGGACGAGCCTGTCGTCTTCTGGCTGATGCGGATGTGGGCGCCGATGGTACCGGGGCTGGAATCTCCGCCGGAGTCGTTGCCGTTGTTCGCTTGGTCCGGCGGGGTGGTGCCCCCCGTACCCGTACCTCCATCGCCGCCCCGGGTATCGTCCGCGTAAGCCGGGAAAGGCATACTGAGTGCCAGGATGAGACTGGTGACGGCGGTCGCCCACACAGCGGGGCGAACGGTCCTCGCCCCTACTTCTGCACGCACGAAGTGTCCCCCCTCTTCCAGTTCTGCTGCGTCACCTGCCAGTCACCGGCCGAGCTTTTCTGAGCCTGCAGCGTGTAGAGGACGAAGCTCTTGTCGCTGGCCTTGGTACGCAGCACCTTCTCCGTCTTGATCTCCTTGCTGTATGCCTTGCTCTGGTCCTCGCAGTAACGGGCCGCCGCTGTCTTGCCGTTCGCGACGTCCATGACTTCGAAGTCGTAGTACCGGTAGTCGCCGGTGACAGTGAGCCCGTCTTTCTTGACCGTCTCGACACGGTTGGCCCAGTAAGTGAGGGCAGCTGCCGCGAAGTACCGGTTCATATTGGTGGTCTGCCCGACGCCTTTGGCAAAGGCTTCGATGTTGGCCTGGGCCGAGTAGGCCACGTCCCGCAGGATCGCGTCCTTGGTGGCGTCCCCAGTCGATTCCCGCTCCACTGTCACCTTGATGTCCGACGGAAGGTCGAAGCTCGGTGCGTTCTTTTCGGTCGAGCCGGACGCAGAGGGGGACGGCGACGCAGAGGCTGCCCCTTCCGTTCTGTCGGCCCCCGCGATCTTGCCGTTGTCCTTGGAGCTGTCGTCCCCGCCCCCGCACGCCGTCAGCAGCAAGGCTGCGGTCGCGGCGAGCGCGGCGGCAACGGGCAAAGTGCGGCGCTTCACTGTGGTCTCCCCGTGAGACAGAAGTTTGTCAAGGACCCAAACGCTATCTGCGGGTTTCCCGGTTCGCCAGCGCGAACTTCCTTACCAACTTGGGCGATGTGCCGCGAATCGGGCGCTGTGAGAATGGTCCGTTTCCCGATTGTGCCCAAGCGTCCCAGGCTTCGCGCGTGCCCGCGAGAAGAGGTCGCGGTGGTGGCCGGTGCTCCCCGGCGGCGACAGTGAGCCGCGATCCGCCGCGTGGGCGGGGGTGGCTTTTCCCTCGCAGGGCAGGCTGTCCAATTCGACCTGTGGAATCTGTGTTCCGCTCGTGCCGCGGTGATGTGGCACTGGATCGCTGGATATTCACGACATCTGTGCGTCTTCAGCCCCGAAGTGCGGGGATTGTGCGGATGTGGGGCGGTGGTTGGTGCGACCAGCCGGACGGTGCCCTTCCTTGGGACTCCCTTTGCGGCCTGTTGGTTGTGACCCCGAAAACCCCCGACCCACAGTGACCCTGGCCGTCTGTGTCCTGCGGGGCGGACGGGTAGGCAGGCGTTCACGGGGGTAGTAGTGGCGGATCACGTCAAGGTGTCCACGACCGAGTTGCGGGAGATCAGCCGGTCTGTCGCGAAGTTGAAGTCGAACTTTGAGCATGCGAAGGATCTCGTCGACTCGTACGGCTCCGAGATCGGGTCCGCTGATGTGGCCGGTGCCCTGGACGACTTCGCCGACGACTGGAAGAAGAAGCGCCAGCAGCTCTGTGACGGGCTGGAGTTCCTCGGGAAGACCGCGGGCGAGGCGGCCAAGGCCTACGACGGGGTCGATCAGCATCTCGCCGACGCTTTGCTCAAGGCCCAGTCGGGGGACAAGTGAGCGATCACGACTTCTCCGGCGTCGACTGGCAGACGGCTCGGTACGACGACAAGGAATTCACGCCGGGGGATCCGTATGAGGTGGCGCGGCTCGGCAAGCGGATCGCCGACACCGCCAAGCTGATCGAGGAGCAGGCCGGCAAGCTGAACAACCTCGTTGACGGGAACGGGTGGGACTCCGACGCGGGCAGGGAGTTCACCAAGAAGACCGGGGACACCGTCCAGCTGCTCAGCCAGTCACATCAGCGGTACGCGGCGGCCGGGGCGGCCCTCGGATCCTCCGTGCCGTACGAGCCCATCGCCGACACCGTCCGGGAGAACTGGGCCACCGCCCTCAACCACGCCCAGAATCGAGTTCGTGCGGCGCTCAAGAAGGCCGCCGCCGCCGACACCGACAGCCGCAATTATCAGAAGCAGATCGACCAGCACCCGTCGAGCGACGACAACCACCCCGACAAGCAGAAGCTGAAGCGGCAGAAAGAAGCCTCGGACGGGGACCTGGACGCCGCGAAGCGGGAGCTTCGGGCCGCGCTCGACTACCGCGACACCCAGGCCGGGTACGCCGCCAAGGCCATCCGGGATGCCATCGACCACGACGGGTTGAAGGATCCCAAGCACCACTGGTGGGACAACTGGAAGGACTGGGTCGCCGACATCGGGCACTGGGCGGGGGTGGCCGCGGCCGTTCTGGGCGTGCTGGCCCTCGCCCTCAGTTGGGTGCCGGTCCTCGGCGAGGTGCTCGGCGCGCTGGCGCTCATCGCCTCGGTCGTCGCTCTGGTCTGCGACACCATTTCGGCACTGGACGGCAAGGGCACCTGGCTGGACGTCGCCATCGATGCCGTCGGCGTGCTGTCCTTCGGCGCCGGGCGGGTCCTGGGGACGACGGCCAAGGAGGCGGCCATGGCCGCCCGGGGGGCGTCCGCGGTCAAGGATCTCCAGTTGGCGCGGGAGATCGGGCTCAATCCGACGGCGGCCCGCGAACTCGCCGAGACGCTCAACGGGGTCAAGCCCGGCGAGATCGGCAAGGCGCTGTCCGAGGGGCCCACGAAACTCCTGCCGCGGATGCGCTCGGTGGTCAAGGAGTCGCTGAACCTCAAGGCGTTCGCGACCGACATCCGCGATGCCCCCGCGGTGCACACGGCAGCCAAGGCCTTTGCGGAATCGGCGCCGAAGCTGTCGGAGGTCGCGGACTCCTCGTTCAAGACCATGGCGGGTCAGGCCAAAGCCCTCTACTACGGCAGTCAGGTACTGCCTCTCCTGGCCGGCTGGTCGAATCTGGCCCACACGAACCCCGACGAGCCGTGGGCCACCGGGCCGAACTTCCTCCAGGGAGCGAAGGAGATTCCGGGCATCGGGGCCGGCGGAACACCGTTCTACAACTGGCATTGGAGTACCAGCGGCTGACCCGGTCGGCTGTCTGGTGTCCCAGAGCGGAAAGAGCAAGGATCACGTGGCGAGTGGGGACGAGCGGTCCGTCGACGAGCTGTTCGCGGAACTGCCGGAGAAATGGCAGCGGTCACTTGAAGAAGTGGGCCTGGGGCTGCCGGAGCTGCGCCGTATCGCGGCCGGCCCGGAGGGCATGCAGCGGGTACGCAACATCCTCGCCGAGTTCTCGGAGGCCACCACCAACCCTCGGCCTGCGCGGGGCGGGTACGGCGGCGGAACGCCGGTGTGGCCGTGGGCCCGGCTGCTCCTGGTGGCCGCCGTATCGGTCGCCGTCTGTCTGCTCTCCAGCCTGTTCATCGGCAAGGCGGCGGCGTTCGTCGGCCTGCTGCTCGGGCTGCCGGTGTTCTGGGTGGCCTTCAAGACCCGTGACTCCCGCGGGGCCCCCGTCACCCGGTATGTCACCGCGGCCGCCTACCTCGTACTCGTCCTGGTCGGCTCTTACTTCGCCAACGCCTGGTATTTGCAGCTGCGCGGGGTGGAACAGACGGTCACCATCGCCGCGCCGACCCATCAATGGACACATGGGACCCGTGAGACGTATTGCAGGGTCCGGCTGCGGGACGGGTCCGTCCACGAGGTGATCGACAACAAGGAGAACTGTGCCGACCGGGTCGGGCAGACGACCACGGCCGTCGTCGACCCGGCAGGTCACTACAAGCCCTCTCTCGGCACGAAGTCCGACATCGGCGGCGTCCTCGAGGGCTACGTCTGCCTGGGCGCCGCCGTTGTGCTCGTTCTGGCACCGGTGACGGTCGTGGTCATGGGACGCCGCAAGCGGTACGACCAGGCGATGGGGACGGCGGTATGAACGGCGAGAGAGCCCGTGCGGGCGGTGCGGCCAGTACGGCTGACGCGGCCAGTGCGGCTGATACGGCCAGCGCGGCCGGGACGAACACGAACGTGTCCGCGTCGGCCGACACCCCTGACCCGCACCCCGCACCCCCCTCCGACTACCGCCTCGCCGTTCCCGAGGGGTGGGAGCGGATCGTGCTCGACCCCGAGCGGTGGGCGCACCGTATCGACAAGCTGGTCAAGCGCGGTCTACGGCGTACGAAGGCCGGTCCGCAGCTGGAGGCCGCACTCGCGGAGCGGATGCGGGAGCAGGCCGAGGCGGCGCACGCCAACGGCGGTGTCGAGATGTACGTCATGAACCAGATCCTCGGCCAGGTCCCGGTCTCCGCCGGCCTGGTCGTCACCGTGCTACGGCCGGCTCCCGGTACCGAGGCCGGCGACCTCGGGGACATCGCCCGCTCCCTCGCTCTGCGCGGGACCGCCGAGGACGTCACCCTCGTCGACCTCCCCGCCGGCCCGGCCGTACGCCACCGCTATCTGCGTCGCCCGGCCGCCGATGACCCCGACGGCAACAAGCTCGCCGTCACGCACCTGGACGTCCATCTCGCCGTCCCGCACAGCGACCAGCGGCTGCTGCTCTCCTTCTCCACGCCGATGGAGCCGCTGGCGGACGCCCTGGTCGGTCTCTTCGACTCCGTCGCCCGCACTCTGCAATGGATGGCCTGATGCCCGAGTTCGCCGCGTCCACGGTGCGTATGAGCGTGCCCGAGGACGCCATATCCCTGCCGGTGCGCGTGGCACGGCTCGACCTGGACGCGTGGGCCGCGGAGGCGGCCGCGCACCGCGTCGGTCCGGACGACGACGAACCCCGGCTCCGCCAGGCCCTCGCCGCCGAACTGCGCGAGGCCGCTGCCGACTCCCGCGAGCGCGGCCCGATCACCGCGCTGTCGTACGTCCCCGAGCCGCGCCTCGGCGAACTCGCCCGGATCGAGCTGTCCTCGCTGGTCGCCGACGACACGTACCCCACCATGACCGTCGACCTCCTCCAGCGCTACCTCGCGGCGCCCACCCCCGTCTCCTACCGTCCACCCGAGGCGGAACTCCGTACCCTTCCCGCCGGTCCCGCGGTGCGCGTACGGCACGCGTACGTCCAGGACGTCGGCCGGGACGGGCTGGGGACGGTGATGGAGACCTGTGTGTACGGCATCCGCGCCGATGCGACCTGGGCGCTCGTCCTGCTCACGTCCTGGCGGGCATTGGCCCACACGGACGCCCTGTGCGAGCTGACCGACGAGCTGGCGGGGACCGTCCGGGTCATGTCCTAGCCGCCTCGGCTCGTCGGGTGAGGATCACCATCCCCCACACCAGCAGCACGGCCGAAGCGATCGTCGAGGCGATGCCCACCGCCCACAGCCAGGGGTAGTGGTCGAGCACCCAACTCGATGTCCTGGGATGGTGTTTGCCGCCGTTGTCGACCGCGTTGAAGGCCAGGGAGAGGAACGGGACGAGCAGGGCCGCTGTCAGAACGGCCAGCACCGTGCGGGCCAGGGCGCGGGCCGGGCCGGCCTTCCAGGACCTGCGGCTCGCGCCGTACATCGACCAGAGGAACAGGGTGAACAGCAATGGGGCCGCCACTCCCAGGGACACTGCGAAGGCGTATGCCCCTCCCGGCCAGTTCCGCGCCGCCCAGCGCCAGGTGTCGTCGCCCCAGAACTGGTCGACCAAGGCCGGCAGGACGATGCTGCCAGCGACCGCCAGAAGACCCAGACAGCCGACGAATCCGTCCCTGCTTTTCCTCTTCCTCTTCTTGTCGCCTTCCCGGTACCGCAGCGCGGCCGGAGCCGCCTTCGGGCGCCTGGGCTTGGCCGATCCCCCCACGGCGTACCCCTCTCTCGGTCAGGCCGCTGTCAGACGGGATACGAGGGGCTCGCCCTCCAAGGACGTCAGCCGGCACCAGGAGCCGTCCGTGAAGGTGATCCTGAAGTCCCGCTTGCCGAGACTGAAGTGCCGCCGCTCGACCGCGGCGACCGTGCTCAGGTCGGTCTCCCAGAGCACCTCCTCCCAGGGTTCCCTGGGGTCCTGCAGCCCGCCGAGCACCAGCAGCCGGCGGTCGGTCAGGACCAGATGTGTTACGTCCGTGTCGGGGCGGCGATCCGGGTCCAGCTCCCAGGGGAGCGTACGGGCGATCGTGCCGGGTGCCGCCCACAGCACCGGGAAGTCCTTCTCCTCGTTCTCCGGGTCCTCGCTCTTGCCGAGGGAGCCCGAGCCGCCGGGGCCGCCCCCCACTCCCGATCCTCCGAAGACCGCGGTCAGGACGATGAGACCGAGGAGGAACACGGTCGTCAGCACGGCCCAGACGACAGGGCCCACCCTCGATGCCAACCGGTACGTCGGACCGGTCGGCCACCCCGCCAACTCGCCCTGTATGTCACGGCGATCGGGGTCCCGGAACCAGCGCCGCCCCTGGACCCGGTCCGCCGCGCCCGTCGCGAAGGACACCGGGGCACGCGCCACGAGCTCCTCGCCCGCAGGAGGCTTCCAGGAATGGCGATGCGGCACGGTCACGGTCTGGCATCCTCACAGTCATTCCCGGCAGCGAACCCTTCACCCGGCCGGGTGATCCTACTCAGCCCGCGCCATCGGCAACCGCCGTAGCGCCGAGGGCGATTCCGCGATCCGCGCTCCGGCCGGATCCGTCCCGGCATGCGTCATTCCGGCGGCCCCAGCCATCGCTCGGGCACCGGGCAAGATCACGGCATGTGTCGGGTGGGTCAACGTGAGCAATTCGTGCAAACTTCATGGGTGCGTGGTGAGGGTCGCGGACCCGTACCGAGTGCGAACAGGGAGTTCTGGATTCGCCGACGCACAGTTCGGTACGCCTCCACGTCTCCGTACTCCCAACCGCCGCACATGTCTCGGTCGTTGCAGATCGCAATGACGATTGCAGTGAGGTCAAGGTGTCCCGGCGCGCCTTGAGGGGCTTATGTGTGGCTGATACGGTGCGAGCGCTTGACACTCACCCCGCGGCGAAGTATTCGGCCGAGTCGGGGTGATTCGTGTGGAGTGTCCGCTTTCGCAATGTGGAAAGCGTTGACGGAGTTTCAGAGTTCTTGACAGACAGAGTCTTGGGTGTAACGGGGAGCGGTTGCGTGAAGATCCAAGAGCGTACGGGGGCGGGCGTCGGTCGTTCCGCCGGTCCGGCTCAGCCTTCGGTCGGTGACCGGCTTCCCACCGCGCCGCGTGAGCGCAAGCCCGCGCTGGCCGCGCTCGCGGTGCTGCTGATCCTGCTGGGCGCGCTGGGTGCGACGACGCTCGTGCTGCAGGCCGGCGACCGGGTGGAGGTCATCAAGATCACCCAGGAGATCCCCGCCGGGTCCTCGGTGACCAGCAACAACGTGACCTCGGTGATGGTCGCGGCCGACGACAGCATCCACTACGTCAAGTGGTCCCAGCTGGACGGCCTGAAGAAGCTGAAGGCCATCAACACCATCCCGGCCGGGGTCGTGGCCGTCGGTGAGATGTTCGGCAGCGGCAGCTCGCTGGCCGCGGGGAAGTCCACCGTCGGGCTGTCCCTCAAGGAGGGCCAGTACCCGAACAACCTCCAGGTCGGCGACACGGTCGCCGCCTACCGCGTCGTCACCAACACCTCCTCGTCGACCGGTGGATCCTCCTCGACCGGCAGCGGCGACCCCCTGATCGTGAGCCAGGCCAAGGTCACCTACGTCCCGCCGGCCAAGAGCGGCGATCTGGTCAGCAGCACCAACCTCGCCATCACGCTCGCCGTCGACAACGACAAGGCCGCGGACCTGGCGCAGGCCGCTGCCAACAGCCAGGTCGCCCTGGTCCGCGTACCCGGCAACGGCAACTAGAAGGCGACGACCACCCCATGGCGCTCATCGCAATCGCCGCCGACAAGGGTTCCCCCGGCGTCACCACCGCGGCCGTCGCGCTGGCCGCGGTCTGGCCGCGCCGGGTCCTGCTCGCCGAGGCCGACCCGGCCGGTGGCGACCTCGTCTACCGCAGTGCCGCCGCGCACGGCGGACCGCTCAACCCCAACACCGGCATGCTCTCCATAGCCGCCACCGCGCGACGGGGACTCGTGCCCGACCAACTCTGGGACCACGTCCAGCCGTTGAGCGGGGGACTCGAAGTGCTCGTCGGGCTCGGTATCGCCGAGCACGCCGCCGGACTCGCGGGCCTTTGGCCCACCCTCGGGCACGCCTTCGCCTCCCTCGCCGACTCGCCGAACGCCCCCGCCGACGTCATCGCCGACTGCGGCCGGATCAGCGGCGACACCCCGGCCGTGGAACTCCTTCCGCACGCCGCGCTCGTCCTGCTCGTCTCGCGCACCGAGCCCGAGGCCCTCGCCCGGGTCCGGGACCGTGCCGCCGCGCTCGCCCAGAAGCTGCACGGGGGCCCGCGCGGTGCCGGCGCCCTCGCGACCCCGCTGATCGGGGTCGTCCTGATCGCCGACCCGTCCAGCTCGGGCAAGCTGGTCAACCAGGTCAACGACATGCTCGTACACGCCCAGACCGGTGCCCGGGTCGTCGGCACCATCGCCGACGACCCCGCCGGCGCCGACCAGCTGGCCGGCCGCAAGCGCGGGCGCCTCGACAAGTCGCTGCTCATCCGCTCGGCCCGCAAGGTCACCGCCGACCTCCACCAGCAGTACGGCGCCGCCTGGACCGTACCGACGCAGGCGCCCCATGCGGGGGCCGGCCGATGACCGCTGTCGACCACCAGTTGGTCAAGCGGTTCCGGCAGGACGCCGGCGACCGGATCGCCGAGCAGCGTCGGCAGGACCAGGCGGCCAACGTCACGCCGATGTCCACCGAGGACGAACGGCAGTACGCCCGCGCGGTCATAGCCCAGATCCTGGAGGATTACGCCCGCGCGGAGATCAACGCCGGGCGCACCCCGCTGGACGCGGAGACCGAGGAGCAGTACGCGGCCGCCGTGCACGCGGCGCTGTTCGGGGTCGGCCGCCTTCAGCCGCTGCTCGACGATCCCGAGGTCGAGAACATCGACATCAACGGGTGCGACCAGGTGTTCGTCGGGTACAGCGACGGGCGGGAGAGCAAAGGGGAGCCCGTCGCCGAGACCGATGAAGAGCTCATCGAACTGATTCAGGTGCTCGGTGCCTACTCCGGGCTCTCCTCCCGGCCTTTCGACTCCGCCAATCCGCAGCTCGACCTGCGGCTGCCCGACGGGTCCCGGCTCTCCGCCGTCATGGACGTGGCCCGGCGGCCCGCGCTCTCCATCCGTCGCGCCCGCATGGGCAAGGTCTTCATCTCCGACCTCGTCGGGAACGGCACGCTGACGCCCGAGGTCGCCCACTTCATGGCCTGCGCCGTCCGCGCCCGCAAGAACATCATGATCGCGGGAGCCACCAACGCCGGCAAGACGACCCTGCTGCGCGCCCTCGCCAACGAGATCCCGCCGTACGAGCGGCTGATCACCGTCGAGCGCGCGCTGGAGCTCGGCCTGGACACCTTTCCCGATCTGCACCCGAACGTCGTCGCCTTCGAGGAGCGGCTGCCCAACTCGGAGGGGCAGGGGGCCATTTCCATGGCCGAACTCGTCCGGCGGTCCCTCCGTATGAACCCCTCCCGGGTCATCGTCGGTGAGGTCCTCGGCGACGAGATCGTCACCATGCTCAACGCGATGTCGCAGGGTAACGACGGGTCCCTGTCGACCATCCACGCCAACAGCTCCAGCGAAGTCTTCAACCGTATTTCCACCTACGCCCTCCAGGCCTCCGAGCGGCTGCCCATCGAGGCCAGCCAGATGCTGATCGCGGGCGCGGTGAACTTCGTCGTCTTCATCCAGCGGCGCAACAACTACCAGACCGGCGGCCGCCTCCAGCGCATGGTCACCTCGGTCCGTGAGGTCAACGGCGTCGACGGCCGGGTGCTGTCCAGCGAGGTGTTCGCGGAGGCCCACGACGGCCGGGTGGTACCGCATGCGCCCATAGCCTGCCTGGAGGACCTGATGGCCTACGGCTACCAGCCGCACGGGGCCTGGGGGTGACGTGACATGAACCTGGACTCCCTGGGCTCCATGGGCGGGCTCTTCTCCGCCTCGGTGCTGTACGCCCTCGGCTGCGGTGTCGCCGTCGGCGGCGGACTCGCGCTGCTGGTCCTGGCGATCCGCGGCCTGCCCGCCAAGCCCGACCACGAGAAGCAGAAGGCGAACGAGCGGGCCGCCGAACTGATCCGGTTCGCCGGTCAGCGCGGTTCGCTCGCCGCCATCGTCGGGCTCGCCGTGCTACTGCTGACCCGCTGGGCGGTGGCCGGCGTCGCCGCCGGTGTCCTCGTCTTCTTCTGGGACAAGCTGTTCGGCGGCGCAGCCGAGGAGCGGGCCGCGATGAAGCGGGTGGAAGCGCTCGCCTCCTGGACCGAGTCGCTGCGCGACACGATCGCCGGCGCGGTCGGTCTGGAGCAGGCCATCCCGGCCTCGGCCCGCGCCGCCGCGCCCATCCTCCGGCCCCATCTCGACGCGCTCGTCGACCGGTTGCGCGCCCGTACGCCGCTCCCCGACGCGCTCCAGCACCTCGCCGACGAGATCGACGACGCCTCCGCGGACATCATCGTGGCGGCGCTCATCCTCAACGCCCGACTCCGCGGCCCCGGTCTGCGCCAGGTCCTCGGCGCGCTCGCCAAGTCGGCGCGCGAGGAAGTCGACATGCGCCAGCGCGTGATGGCCCAACGGGCGTCCACGCGGCGCTCGGTGCAGATCGTCATCGCCGTGTCGGTCGCGTTCGTCCTCGGCCTCGCCGTCTTCAACCGCGACTTCGTCTCGCCGTACGGCACCGCCGTCGGCCAGCTGGTCCTGGCCCTGGTCTGCGGGCTGTTCGCGCTCGGCTTCTGGTGGCTGCGCAAGCTGTCCACCATCGAGACCCCGGAACGGTTCCTGGTCCGCGACCAGAACTCCGTCCAGTTCGTACGACCGCCCCGCACCGCGTCCGGCCAGCCCGGCCAGCCCGGTTCGCCTGGTCAGCAGCAGCTGCCCACCGAGGAAGGAGTACGCCGATGAACCTCACGATGCCGATCCTCGTCGGCGTGACCCTCGGACTGGGCGTCTACGCCCTGATCCGCGCCCTGATGCCGTCCAAGCGCAGCGCCGTCGCCCAGGTCGCCCGGATCGACGCGATGCGGGCGCGCGGCGCGGCCTACGAGTCGGTACGGCAGACCCAGGACAGCGGCCGGTTCGGCTCGTTGCGCGCCGAAGTCGGCGAGCGGGTCGCCGAGTTCTACCGGCAGCAGGGCTGGGAACAGCGTTCGTTGCGCGCCGACCTCGCCGTGCTCGACCGCGGCTGGGAGAAGTTCCTGGCGACCAAGGTGCTGCTGGCGGCCGCCGGCCTGCTCTTCGGCCCGTTCCTGTTCGCCGTCGTCTACACCATGGGCTTCGGCCACAGCCCGGTCATCCCGGTCTGGCTGGCCCTGGCCTGCTCGGCCCTGTTCTTCTTCCTGCCCGACCTGGAGGTACGACGGGACGCGGCCGACAAACGTCGGGACCTCAGGCGGGTCATCGGGGCGTACCTCGACCTGGTGTCGATGAGCCTCGCCGGCGGCCGTGGCCTGCCCGAGGCCCTGATGGCGGCCGCGGAGATCTCCGACGGCTGGGCCAACCAGCGCATCCGCAACGCCCTCGCCGACGCCCGGATCACCGGCGTCAGCCAGTGGCAGGCGCTGGGCTCGCTCGGCGAGGAGCTGGGTGTCGAGGAGCTGAAGGACCTGTCGGCCTCGCTGGCGCTCGTCGCCGACGACGGCGCCAAGGTCCGCGAGTCCCTCGCCTCCCGTGCCGAGACCATGCGCCACCGCGAACTCGCCGAGATCGAGGGCAGCGCGGGCGAGAAGTCCCAGTCGATGCTCGTCGCCCAGCTGCTGCTGTGCGCCGGCTTCCTGGTTTTCCTGATCTTCCCGGCGGCGATGCGGGTGTTCCAGGTCTGATATCCCTCCACAACCGCGAACTGTTTCGAGAGGACAACACATCATGAACGGACGGAACTTCAGCACTGGGATCCCGGCGGTGGACTTCCTGGTCACCTTCCTCCAGGGCCGGGTGCAGCGCGCCCGCTCCGGCGAACTCGACCGCGGTGCCTCCGCCGTAGAGTGGGTCATCATCTCCGCGGTCGTCGTGGCGATCGTCGGCGTGGTGGCCGCCATCATCAACGCCGCGCTGAGCGACGGCGCCAACAAGGTCGGCGACTGCATCAAGGGCGCCAGCGCGAGCAAGACCTGCTGAGCGGACGTACGACGACGGGGGCGACGGGGTGACCGGGTGACGGGGATGATGTCTGTGGGCGTGAGCAGAGGCCTGCGCGGCTGGATACGCCGCCGGGCGGCCGCCGCGCGTGGTGACTCGGGCATGACCGCGATCGAGTTCGTGTTCCTCACCCCCGTCCTCTTCTTCATGATCTTCGCGACCGTGCAGTTCGCGCTGTACTTCTTCGCCGACCACGTGGCCCAGGCGGCGGCCCAGGCCGGCGCCCGCAAGGCCCGTGCCACCGCCGACGCGGAGCCCGGCGCCTGGCGCGGCAAGGCCCAGGACGTGGTCGACTCCTACATCGGCCAACTCGGGCCGCAGCTCGTCCTCTCACCCGACGTGAAAATGCTCCAGCCGGAGCAGAACACCGTCGGCGTCGAGATCTCGGCCCACATCCCGACGGTGTTCCCGGGCCTGGACCTGACGGTGCACGCGCAGTCGTCGGGGCCGGTCGAGCGGTTCGTGGAGGACAAGTAGATGTCCGATCGCCACGAAGCAGCACACGGGAGAGCCGTGGACGACCGGGGACTGTCGACCATCGAGGTCGTCATCCTCGCCCCGGTCATGATCCTGTTCATTCTCGTCCTGGTCGCCTTCGGCCAACTCGTCGACGGGCGGGGCGCGATCGACGGCGCCGCGCGCGACGCGGCCCGCGCCGGCTCCATCCAGAAGGACCACGCCACGGCCATGTCCGAGGCCCGCAAGGCCGCCGAGGCCGACCTGTCGGACGTCTGCTCCGGCCCGGTCTCCGTCGTACAGACCAGCGCCGGCTTCGCGCCCGACAGCATCTTCACCGTCGAGGTGAGCTGCCAGGTCCGAGGCCTGGCCATGCTCGGCCTGGACATCCCGACGACCCTCTCCGCGAGCTTCTCTTCGCCCCTGGACCCGTTCCGGAGGTCGGCGTGAGCGTTGCCCTGCTGCGCAACTGGTGGGCCGCGCGTCGGCTCCGCCTCGACGACCGGGGTTCGGGCGCCGGCGCGGTCATCATCTTCACCCTGGTCTTCCTCTCCCTCTCCGCCTTCGTCATCGACGGCGGCCTGTCCATCTCCAAGCGGGAGCGTGCCGCCGACATCGCGGAACAGGCGGCCCGTTACGCGGCGCAGGACATCGACAAGGAAGCGCTGTACCAGAACCAGGGCACCGCGCCGATCAACTACCTGGACTGCGACGCCCGGGTGAAGACCTTCGCCCACGAGATGGACATGTCCACCGCCGACATCGCGGGCACGCACTGCATCGCCGCCAACGCCCAACAGGTCCAGGTAGAGGTTCAGTTGACCTACGAACCGGTCTTCACGGGCATGTTCTACGGCGGCGCCATCGTGGTGCACGGCGAGGCGACGGCCGAGAACGAGGTCGGCTGAGGGTCACGGGGCGGACGGTTGCTGCTGTTCCGGGACTCGGCCTGCTCGTCCCCGTGCGGATCCCGGGGCGTCTCGCGTACGGCTCCGCCGGCGGCGTAGGCGAGGTGCCGGACGGTCGTCGTCGGATACGCCGACACCTTGTCGATCTCGTGCCCCTCGGCCAGCCGCCGCCACACCCGGAAGTGGGCCTCGGCGACGAGGTCCTCGGCGACCGGGGCGTTCCTGGTGTCAAGCAGAGTTTCCAGCCCATCGGAAAGTGACACATGTCACTCAACTCGCTTGCGTTTCCCGCGTAATCAGACGGGCTGCGGGCGCTCTCACAGTACGACGACCGACACCGGACCCGGAGAAGCCCTGTGCCCATCACGCTCGAACAGCCCACCGGCGGCCGCCTGCTCACCGCCGACGAGCAGGAGGTGGCGGTCCCCGCGACCCTCCGCTACACCTCGGCCGACCCGCAGGCCGTGCACTTCGTGTTCCCGCCGTGGATCTCCCTGGACGGCGAGGAGGTCACCTGGAGCTTCGCCCGCGCCCTGCTGGAGGAGGGCCTGGAGACGCCGACCGCCCTCGGCAACGTGCACGTACGCCCGTACGGCCCCTCCCGTACGGTCGTCGAACTCCGCGCGGAGGAGGGCGTGGCGGCGATCGCCTTCCCCACGTCCGCCCTCACCCGCTTCCTGCTGTCGTCGCTCCGGGTCGGCGGTTGACGCACCGGACTTCGTGGACGGTCGGTTGTGTGGGGCATATGGAGGGGCGGTGTGTGCGACGGGTGGCGGTAACTCCGGTGAATTGGGCCTCGTTTGACGAAAAGGGAGAAAACGGGCGACGGTTCGCCGTTCTCCCCTTCGACGCTGTCGGTGCCAGTCAATAGGATCGTCAAGGGGACCTCGATAGGCTCGATGCGCCCCCGGCCCACTCCTTCCACACACGACCCCAGGACACCCGCCATGGCGCGACGCAGCACATCAAGCTCGACGGGAAGACCGACGGGGAACCCGTCGGGTCCGCGGAACCGGACCCCGCAGCCGGTGCGGGTGCGGCGGCGTTCGTTCGGGGACTTCGTCAAGGCGTTCCTCGCCTTCGTGGTGCTGCTCGTGCTCGTCGTCGGCGTCCCCGGCGCCCTCGCCATGACCGTCGGCTGGCCCCTGCCGCACAGCGCGCCGACGATGGACTGGCTGTCGCAGCCGATCGGCGTCGACACGTTCCTGAACACCCTGACGGTCATCGTGTGGCTGGCCTGGGCGCAGTTCACGGCGTGCGTGCTCGTGGAGGTCAAGGCCGCCGTCTCCGGCGTCGGCCTGCCCAGCCGGGTCCCCGGCGCCGGGCCCAGCCAGCTGCTCGCCCGGCAGCTCGTCGCCGCCCTGCTGCTGGTCGGCGCCACCGCCGCCAGCCTCACCCCGGGCCTGTCGCAGCTCGGGCACAGCATGGAGGGCAACCAGAAGGGCACGGTGGCCGCCGCCCAGGCGACCCCCGGCCTCCTCGCCCAGCAGCAGGAGCAGGCGAAGAGCACCGCCGCCGCCCTCGCCGAGCAGGCCAGCCACGCCGCGGCCCAGGCCGCGCACGGCTCCACCGCCGCGCACGGCGCGACGAAGTACTACCGGATCCAGCCGCCCGAGGGCCGCCACCACGACTCCCTCTGGGAGATAGCGCAGCGCCACCTCGGCGACGGCCGCCGGTACAAGGAGATCTACGAGCTCAACAAGGACCGCATCCAGCCCGACGGCTCCCGGCTCTCCGAGGCCAGCCTCATCCGGCCCGGCTGGATCATGGAGATGCCCGGCGACGCCCACGGCGGCGAACTCGTCGAGAATCCCGACGCGCATGTCTCGCCGGACGTCCAGCAGCAGATCGGCGACTACGCCAGGACCGGCGACCACGCCCAACAGCAGCAACAGCACCAGCAGCAGGGCGGGCAGCACGCGGGCGAGGACGGGGCGACCGCGCAGATCACCGTGCCCAGCCAGCGTCAGGCCGGCGACGCCGGCGCGTCCACCCACGCGCAGGACACCTCCGGCCACACGTCCCGCGGGTCTTCTTTCGGGTCTTCCTTCGGGCTGTCCGAAGCGCTGCTCGGTGCCCCCCTCCTCGCCGCCGGGCTGCTCGCCGCCCTCGGCCGACGGCGTCGGCAGGCCCTGTGGCAGTCGGCGCTCGGCGCCGTCGGCGGCCGGCGCGGCATGGAGCCGCCGACCCCGACCGGTGACGCCCAGGACGTGCAGGACGCGCTCCTGGTCGGCGCGGACCCGGAGGGCGTACGACTGCTCGACCGGTCCCTGCGCGGACTCGCCGCCGCCCTCACCGCCGAGTCCCGCTCGCTGCCGGTGGTCTACGCGGTCTGGCTCAGCCACGGCGATCTGCATCTGCAACTCGCCCAGCCCGCGGGCAAACCCCCCGCGCCCTGGCAGCTCGGCCAGGACCAGACGTTCTGGACGCTGTCCCGCGCGGACGCCGAGCGCTACGAGGACACCGACACCGCGGCGCCGTACCCCGGCCTGGTCAGCCTCGGCACCATGGACGACTCGCGGCTGCTGCTCAACCTGGAGGCCGTCCCCGGCATCGTCTCGCTGAGCGGCCGGGAGGCCGACCGCGCCGCCGTGTTCGCCTCGGTCGCCGCCGAACTCGCCACCAACGGCTGGTCGGACCGTATGACCATCACCCTGGTCGGCTTCGGTGCGGACCTCACCCCGCTCGCCCCCAACCGGCTGCGCCATCTCGACGACGTGGACGCGCTGTTCGAGACGATGGAGGCGGAGACCCGGCAGCGGCGCGGCGCGCTGGGTGCCGCCGGGCACGACTCGGTCCTCACCGGCCGCACCGGCCCGGCCCAGCACACCCGCTGGGCGCCGAACCTGGTGCTGCTGGCCGCCCAGCCGTCCGCCGAGGACGCGGTGCGGCTCGCCGAACTCGCGGCCGACGCCGCCCGGCTGGGCATCGGCTACCTGGTCGGCACTGAGAACAGCGACCTGCCCGGGGCCGCCTGGGCGATGGAGATCACCCCGGACGGCAGGCTCCTCGCCCCGCTTCTCGGCCTCGAACTGGACGCCCAGCTGCTGCCCGCGGTGCAGCAGCGCGCGGTCGTCGAGCTGTTCGTCGAGGCCGACCCCGAGCGCGACCCCGACGGGCCGACCAACGCCCCGCCGTTCCTCGTCGACATCAGCGAGCAGGGGCGGCCCGCGGTGTACGCGCGGCTGGTCGGGCCGTACGAGATCATGGGGCTCGACACCCCGGACGGGAACCGCAGCGCGCTCCTCCACGAGGCCCTGGCGCTCCTCCTGCTGCACCGCGAGGGCGTGCACCCGCGCGTGCTGTCCTCCGCGCTGTGGCCGCGCGGGGTGACGGAGGACGTCCGCGACGCGCTCCTCGAGCGGCTGGGGGCCTGGCTGGGCACCGACCCGGACGGCAGCCCGCGGCTGCGCGCCGACGACACCGGCCGCCTCGTGCTCGCCAAGTCGGTCGTCTCCGACCTCGACGTGCTGCGTTCGCTCTACTACGAGGCCACCCAGGGCAAGGGCGCGGAGAGCCGTGCGGTCCGCGGCCGTCTCCTCACCGACGCGCTGGTGCTCGTCCGTGGCCCGTTGCTCGCCGACCGCGCGGAGGGCCGTTACCGCTGGCTCACCCACGAGATCATCGACGCCCAGCTCCCGCTGCTGGTCGCCGACATCGGCCTCGCCCTGTCCGCGTTCCATCTGGAGAAGGACCGCGCGGAGAAGGCGATCGAGGCGCTCGGCGCGGCGCTGAGGACCGCTTCGGCCGACGAGCGCCTGTGGAACGAGCTGCTGCGCGCCACCCACGCCACCGGCGACCCGGACCGCGTCCGTGCCCTCGCCGCCGACCTCATCGCCCGCAGCGGGGCGCGTGGCCTGCCCCCGCGCACCGAGGCCCTCCTCGACGAACTCCTGCCGACCTGGCGCGAGGGCGCCGCCGCGACAGGATGACCGCCCTGGACCTCGCCCTCCCGGCCGCCGCCGCCCTCTGGGGCGCGGCGACCGGCACCGTGCTGCCCCGCGCCGCGTACCGCTTCTCGGCACCGCCGGAGGAGGAGTGGCGCACAACCTGCCCCGAAGGCCACCCGGTCAAGGGCTGGCTGGGCCGGGGGTGGTGCACGGAGTGCGCGACAGCCGAGGGGTCGCGGGACTCCGCCCTCACACCGGCGCCCGGGCGCGAGTCGGCACCGACGCCCGACCAGCGTCCCACGCCCGCCGGCCACCCCACCGCACCCACGCCCGACGACGCCTCCACGCGCGACGCCCAACCCACCGAGACAGCGCTTGGCGATGGGCGCGCGCCGACGCACGCCGACCGTCGCGCGCCCGGCAACCAACCCTCCGCGCCCGCGCCTGACGACGGGTTCGCGCCCGGCGCCCAACCCTCCGCGCCGGCGCCCGCAGACGGGTTCGCGCCCGCCGACCAGCGCTCCGCGCTAGCACCCGACGAACGGTTCGCGTCCGCGCCCAGTGGCGAGCCCTCCGCGCCCGCGCCTGACGACGGGTTCGCGCCCGGCGCCCAACCTTCCGCGTCCGCACCCAACGCCGGGTTCGAGCCCAGCGGCGAGCTCGCCGCGCCCGGGACCGACGGCCGGTTCGCGTCCGCCGCCCAACCCGCCGCGCCCCTGCCCGCGTCCGGTGATCAGCGCACGCCCCCACTCCCCTTCCACCCCCCATCCCGCCCCCGTGCCGCCTACGGTCCGCGCACCACACCCCTAGCCCTCGCCACCGCCCTGGTCTGTGTAGCCCAGGCCCTCGCCACCGGTACCCGGCCCGAGCTGGCCGTC
The DNA here is from genome assembly GCF_055634995.1 of Streptomyces sp. NPDC111744. NCBI lineage: Bacteria > Bacillati > Actinomycetota > Actinomycetes > Kitasatosporales > Streptomycetaceae > Streptomyces > Streptomyces sp. NPDC111744. The sequence goes on along the minus strand of NZ_JBVKCG010000001.1, from coordinate 829,087 downwards.
TGGTTGGTGCTCGCGCCGGTGGGCGTGCTGCTCGCGGCCGTCGACTTCCGGGTTCAGCGTCTCCCGGACCCCCTCACCCTCCCCCTCGCGGCCGCTGCCCTCGTCCTCCTCGGTGGGGCCGCCCTGCTCCCCGAACCCGCCGGAGACTGGCTCACCTCCCTCTACGCGGCCCTCGCCCTCGGCGGCGCCTACTTCGTCCTCTTCCTCATCAACCCCGGCGGCATGGGCTTCGGCGACGTGAAGCTGGCGCTCGGCATGGGCGCCGTACTCGGCTGGTACGGCTGGCCCACCGTGCTGCTCGGCACCTTCGCCGGTTTCCTGTTCGGCGCGCTGTACGGCGGTGCGCTCGTCGTCGTACGGCGGGCCGGGCGCAAGACGGCGATCCCGTTCGGGCCGTTCCTGATCGCGGGCGCGTTCGCGGGGCTGCTGATCGGCGCGTACACGGCCTGAGGTCGGACCGCTCGAAGGCCTGGCGTAGGCTGGCCGGGTCTGTCCACAACCCTTGACGAAAGGGACGCCCTGGTGACCGAGAAGACCGACCTCCAGTCTGTCCTCGACCGTGCCGCCGCCGGTGGGCGGATCACCCCGGAAGAGGCGCTCGACCTCTACCGCGACGCCCCCCTGCACGCGCTGGGTGCCGCCGCCGACGCCGTACGCCGCCGCCGGTACGCGGGTACCGAGCACATCGCGACGTACATCATCGAGCGGAACATCAACTACACGAACGTGTGCGTCACGGCGTGCAAGTTCTGCGCCTTCTACGCGGCCCCCAAGGACACGGCGAAGGGCTGGACCCGCGACCTCGACGACATCCTGCGCCGCTGCGCGGAGACGATCGAGCTGGGCGGCACCCAGATCATGTTCCAGGGCGGCCACCACCCCGACTTCGGCGTCGAGTACTACGAGCAGAACTTCAGGGCGATCAAGGACGCGTTCCCGCAGCTGGTTATCCACAGCCTGGGGGCGTCCGAGGTCGAGCACATGGCCCGGATCTCCGGCGTCTCGGTCGAAGAGGCCATCACCCGCATCCACGAGGCCGGCCTCGACTCCTTCGCGGGCGCCGGCGCGGAACTCCTCCCCGCGCGCCCCCGCAAGGCCATCGCGCCCCTCAAGGAGAGCGGCGAGCGCTGGCTGGAGATCATGGAAGCGGCGCACAAGCTGGGCGTGGAGTCCACGTCCACGATGCTCATGGGCACCGGCGAGACCAACGCCGAGCGCATCGAGCACCTGCGGATGATCCGTGACGTCCAGGACCGCACGGGCGGCTTCCGGGCCTTCATCCCGTACACCTACCAGCCCGAGAACAACCACCTGAAGGGCCGCACGCAGGCGACCCTCTTCGAGTACCTGCGGATGATCGCGATCGCGCGGCTCTTCCTCGACAACGTCGCCCACATCCAGGGCTCCTGGCTGACGACCGGCAAGGAGGTCGGCCAGCTCTCGCTCCACTACGGCGCCGACGACCTCGGCTCGATCATGCTGGAGGAGAACGTCGTCTCGTCGGCCGGCGCCAAGCACCGCTCCAACCGCCTGGAGATCATCGACCTGATCCGCAAGGCGGGCCGCGTCCCGGCGCAGCGCTCGACGACGTACGAGCACCTCGTGGTCCACGACGACCCGGCGAACGACCCGGTGGACGAGCGGGTGATGTCCCACATCTCCTCAACGGCGATCGAGGGCGGGACGGCGCACCCGGAGCTGAAGCTCCTCACCTCCAACTGACCGGACCGTGGAGACGATTCACGCCGCGGACCGGGTCTTCGTCGCATGGGACTCCGAACCGATCGAGAACGGCGCCGTGGTGGTCGTACAGGACCGGATCGGCGCGGTGGGGCCGTACGAGGAGCTCCGCGAGCGGTTCCCGCGGGCACGGGTACGCAGGTGGCCGGGCGCCCTCGGCCCGGCCCGAGTCCACGAGGGCCCGCTCCCCGACGCCCCGTCCGCACGCGAACGCGTCCACGCCGTCATGAAGTCGGGCGCGACGGCCGTCGTCGAGGAGTACGCCGATTCCCCCGAACTCCGGGCGGCGGCCGAGCGAAACGACGTCGCCGTACTCCCCGGCACGCGCCTGGCACGGCTCAGCGAGACAGCCAGAGCCGACTTGGCCGTGTTCGACGAGACGGGGGCGTGCATCGCGACCGTCTGCGCCGGGCGTCTCGTCCACAGACGGCGCTAGCAGCGCTCTCAAAGAAGCGTCACCCGGCGAACGCCTCCCCGAACGCTCCCGAACTCTGGTTCACCCCGCTGCAGTTGGTCGCGGCGTCGTCGTTCCCCGAACTCCCGCTCTCACACTGCTGGTCCCGGAACGTCGACCACATCGAGACCCAGGCGATCCCCTTCTCCTCCGCGAAGCCGCGCACATCGGCGGTGTCCGACAGCGTGAACGTCTCCCCGTCCACGTCGTTCACCCCGATCATCGAGGTCAGCGCCATTCCGCCCCACGCCGCCGCGTCCGAGAGACCGAACACCTTCTTCAGCTGGGTGTGCGCGGCCTTCGCCGAGGTGACCGCGTAGTCGCCCATGTCCCCGCCGTACGACTCGCCGTAGTTCATGGTCATGATGTTGACCGTCGAGACCTGTACGTCGTACTTGTTCGCGGACTCCAGCAGCGCGAGGCCGTCGGAGTCGAGCCCCGACGGCATCACGGGCAGGGTGAAGGAGACCTCCAGGTCCGGCCGTTCCTTCTGGAGCTGGGCGATCGCCTGGGACCGCAGGGCGACCGAGCCGGAGTCGGCCAGTGTGTCGCCCTCGATGTCGAAGTCGGCCTGGGTGGAGCCCGCGGCGTCCAGCGCGGCGCCGTACGCCGCGGCGAGCTTCGACGCGCTGGAACACGTCGTCGCCAGCTCCTTCCCCGAGGCCCCGCCGAAGGACACCCGGACCGAGGCGCCGTCCTGCGTCAGCTTGGAGATACGGGACTTCACGGCCGAACTGCCGATCGCCGTCGTCCCGTTCCACTTCGGCGTGCAAGTGCTGCCGTCGGAGATCACGAAGGCCAGGTTGTACGTCGACGGTGAGCCCGCGTCGTCCGTGTCGGCGGCCTCCGTCGCGCTGACGTAGGGCGCGTAGGACGTACTCGACGTACCTGACGTGCCTTTCGACGGTGCGGGCGCCGCGTCCGACGTGCCGGCGGAGCCCGAGGAACACCCCGTCACTGCCATGGCAAACAGGCAGGTAAGCCCAGCAGCCGGCCTCAGGAAACCCCGCATTAAGATGCACCCGCTCTCGTGATTTGTGTCTCAGGGTCGAAACAAACCCTAATTCGAAAGGAAAACGTCTCACACGTACATGGTGTTCAATTGTTCGACCGATACACAGAATACTCATGGAAGGAAGGGAGCGAATCGGGCGAATAGTGCGCCACAAAAGGGGCATTTGACTGGTTTCCCGTTCCGGATGGTTCCCGCAGGTGTTCATAGAATCTCTCAGTGAAAAGACAGGCTAAGGCGTTTCTCATGGGCGCCTCACAAGAACCCAGAAGGCGATCACATAAAGGCTCCCTAATATCCGGGGATATGCAATCCGAGCCTGCCATCGAAAGCCGTGCCGCGGCGCGCGGTCGCCGCCGCAAACAAGGCAACGGGTCTGCCGAGGGGCCCGTGTTCGTCGACTCCTCCGGACGCCGGTCCAAGCTGCTGCGCCGCGTCGGCCTTCTCCTCGGCGTCGTCTGCCTCGCCTACACGGGCGTGCTCGGCGCCGCCTTCATGGGCTGGGGCACCTCGCTCACCCCGGACTCGCTGCTCCCCGACTTCGCACGCGCGGGCAACGCCCCCGGTGGCGAGCGCCCGCGGGGCGGCATCGGCCGGCAGGCCGGTCTGCCCAGTGGCCGCCCCTCGGCGCCGCCCTCGACCGCCGCCACCCCGTCCGTAGCCGCATCCGTAGCGGCGTCCGCGTCCGCGTCCGCCTCCGCCACCGCCAACTGACCGGAACGCAGGCCCTTTTCCCATGACCACACCGACGTCCTCACGCGGCCGCAGGCGCGCCCCCTCCCGCATCGAGCGGGCGGCAGGCAGGGCCGCGGCGCTGCAGAGACCACGTGTCATCCTCGCCCTGCTGCTCCTGCTGGCGCTGACCTGCGTGATGCTGCTCGACGGCTATCTGCGCGCAGAGGTCGGCGGCGACCAGCGGGTCCGCACCGGCGCCAGCTCCAGCAAGGTGCCGGACAAGGTCCTCGACGGCGGGCCGATCCTCACCTTCCGGGGCGGCCAGGCGACCACCGTCTCGGTCCCCTCCAAGACCATCGCGCTCACCTTCGACGACGGCCCCAACCCCACCTACACCCCGCAGGTCCTCAAGATCCTCGACCAGTACGACATCCCGGCCACCTTCTTCCTGGTCGGCTCGATGGTGTCGCGCTACCCGAGCATCGTGAAGACCATGGTCGAGCAGGGCAACGAGGTGGGCATCCACACCTTCACGCACGTCGACCTGTCGTACCAGAGCGACGCCCGGATCAACCGCGAGATGCAGCAGACCCAGCTCGCGCTCGCCGGCGCGGCCGGGATCACGACGACCCTCTTCCGCGCGCCGTACTCCTCGGAGACGGACGCCATCGACAACTACAGCTGGCCCGTCTACCAGAAGCTCGGCAAGGAGGGCTACACCAGCGTCTTCGTCGACACCGACAGCGACGACTGGAAGAAGCCGGGCGTCTCCAAGATCATCAACTGGGCCACACCGAAGAAGAACAAGGGCGCCTCGGTGCTCTTCCACGACGCCGGCGGCGAGCGCTCGCAGACGATCAAGGCGCTGCCCCGGTACATCAAGAAGATGAAGGCGAAGGGCTACACCTTCACCACCATCAGCGGTGTCATCCAGGAGCAGGGCACGGGCAACGGGCGGTCCGCCACGACGGCCGGCGACGCCAGCGGCACCGCCGGCACGTCCGCCACGGGAGTCGCCGAGGCCGGCGCCCTCACCGGCACGGGAACGGGCACCGGCACCGGCACCCCGCCCGGCGGAACCGGAACCGGAACCGGAACCGGAACCGGAACCGGAACCGGGAACGGAACAGGAACCGGGACCGGGACCGCGCCGAACGGCGAGAGCGCTCCGAACACCGGCACCGCCAACAGCAACACCAACCGCAACCCCCTCACCACCGGCCTCCAGGCCGCCCACCGCACGGCCACCGGCATGACCCTCTACGAGGGCAAGGCGCTCCTCGTGGCGGTCGCGATCGCCGAGTGGGCCCTGCCGGTGCTGTCGGTCCTGCTCCTCGTCGTCGGTGTCGCGGTCATGGGTCGCTTCGGCATGATGCTGCTGATCGCCCGCCGCCACTACCGGCTGCGCAACAGACGCCGGTTCAGCTGGGGGCCGCCGGTCACCGGACCGGTGAGCGTGATCGTCCCGGCGTACAACGAGAAGGAGTGCATCGCCAACACCCTGGAGTCGCTGGCGCGGAGCACCCATCCGATCGAGGTGATCGTCGTCGACGACGGCTCCACGGACGGCACTTCGGAGATCGCCCGCGCCGCCGCCGACAAGCTGGGCATGACCAACGTCCGGGTCATCCGCCAGGAGAACGCCGGCAAACCGGCCGCCCTCAACAACGGTGTTCGCAGCGCCAGTTACGACATCGTGGTGATGATGGACGGCGACACGGTCTTCGAACCGGAGACGGTACGACACCTGGTGCAGCCCTTCGCCGACCCCGAGGTCGGCGCGGTCGCCGGCAACGCCAAGGTCGGCAACCGCAACACGATCATCGGCGCCTGGCAGCACATCGAGTACGTGATGGGCTTCAACCTCGACCGCCGTATGTACGACCTGCTGCGCTGCATGCCGACGATCCCCGGCGCGATCGGCGCGTTCCGCCGTGAAGCGGTGCTCCAGGTCGGCGGGATGAGCGAGGACACCCTCGCCGAGGACACCGACATCACCATCGCCATGCACCGCGCGGGCTGGCGGGTCGTCTACCAGGAGCACGCCAAGGCCTGGACGGAGGCGCCCGGTTCGCTCAAACAGCTGTGGTCCCAGCGCTACCGCTGGTCGTACGGCACCATGCAGGCCCTGTGGAAGCACCGCAAGTCCCTGACGGACAAGGGCCCGTCGGGCCGCTTCGGCCGGGTGGGCATGCCCCTGGTGGTCCTTTTCCAGATCGTCACGCCCGTCTTCGCCCCGCTCATCGACGTCTTCACGGCCTACTCCATGATCTTCGTCGACTTCGAGGCGGCCCTGCTGGCCTGGCTGGCGGTCCTCGGCATCCAACTCGGCTGCGCCGCCTATGCGTTCCGCCTGGACAAGGAGCGGTACCGCTACCTCCTGATGATGCCGCTCCAGCAACTGGCCTACCGCCAGATGATGTACCTCGTCCTCATCCACTCCTGCATCACCGCCCTCACCGGCGGCCGCCTGCGCTGGCAGAAACTCAAGCGCACGGGTGAGGTTGGCACCCCGGCGGGGGCGAGCGGCTGATGACCTGGGACCAGCAGCAGAACCCGTACCAGCAGGGATACGGCCACGACTACAACCCGTACGGCGGTCAGCAGCAGTACGGCCAGCAGTACGCGCAGCAGCCGTATCCGCAGCAACAGCAGTACGTCGATTACGGGCCCGGCCCGGTAGCGGAGCAGACGGCCCCGCTACCGGCGGTGGAACCGCAGGAACCGGAGCCCGAGCCGCAGTCTCCTGCCGAGGAACCGGCACCCGCTCCCGATCCGCGGCCAAAGCCCCCGGGCAGGGACCGCTACTTCGACACCCTCCGCGCGGTCGCCCTGATCCGCGTCGTCACCTATCACACCTTCGGCTGGGCCTGGTGCGGCATGGTGTTCCCCTCCATGGGCATCATGTTCGGCCTGGCCGGCACGCTGATGGCGAAGTCGCTGGAGCGCCCGGCGCCGAAGGTGGTCAAGAGCCGCCTGCGCCGTCTGCTCCCGCCGTTCTGGTTCTGGGGCTTCTTCGTCGTCCTCGCGATGCTGATCCACGACTGGATGCCGGGCTGGCAGATCGTCTACTGGGTGGTGCCGCTCGGCGACCCGCCGGGCAACGCCTGGGGCGAACAGGCCTGGGAGATCCTCTGGTACCTGCGCACGTACCTCTGGTTCGTCCTCCTCTCGCCGGCCCTGCTGTGGATCTTCCGCAAGGCGCCCGTCCCGGTCCTCGTCCTCTCGCTCGTCCCGATCCTGATCCTGAACTTCGTCTGGTCGGGCCCGGACAACCGCCTCGGCAGCGCCCTGTGGGACCTGTCGACGTACCTCTTCTGCTGGATCCTCGGCTTCGCCCACCGCGACGGCGTGCTCCAGCGGATGAAACCGGCCCTGGTGGTCGTCGTCTCGCTCGCCGCGATCGGGTACGGCGGCTGGTACGCCTTCTCGCACCAGGCCGACTTCGGGACCTACGACCTGGACGAGGACCCCCTCGCGCAGGCCTTCTGGTCGGCCGGGTTCGTGCTGCTGCTGATGTGGGCCAAGGCGTACTTCAGGATCGACTTCGCCTGGCTGACCCGCTTCCGGCGGCTGGACCGGACGGTCACCGTCTTCAACGCCCGCGCGGTGACGATCTACCTCTGGCACGAGATCGCGCTGATCCTGGCGGTTCCGCTGATCGACCAGATGTGGAACGTGCCCGCGTTCGAGAAGTGGCTTCCGCTGGACAGCCAGTGGTTCATGTTCGGCGTCGGCTGGATTCTGATCGCGGTGTTCATCCTGCTGTGCGGCTGGGTGGAGGACGTGGCGGCGAAGAAGAAGCCCAGGCTTCTGCCGTGACGGCGGGCTGCAAGAATGGCGAGGTGACCCGCGCCTCCCTGAACAAGCAGCCGCACGAAGTCGCCTCGATGTTCGACGACGTGGCGGAACGGTACGACCTGACCAACGACGTGCTGTCGCTCGGCCAGGACCGGCACTGGCGGAAGGAGGTCGCCCGGGCGGTCGACGCGCGGCCCGCGCAGAAGATCCTCGACCTGGCGGCCGGCACGGGCACCTCCTCCCAGCCGTTCGCCCGGGCCGGCGCCTATGTCGTGCCCTGCGACTTCTCCCTCGGGATGCTCCAGGTCGGCAAGCGGCGCACCGACTGGATGCCCTTCACCGCCGGGGACGCCACCCGGCTGCCGTTCAAGGACGACACCTTCGACGCCGTGACGATCTCCTTCGGCCTGCGCAACGTCCAGGACACCGACGCGGCCCTGCGGGAGATGTACCGGGTGACACGGCCCGGCGGCCGGGTGGTGATCTGCGAGTTCTCGCACCCCACCTGGGCGCCCTTCCGGACCGTCTACACCGAGTACCTGATGCGCGCGCTGCCCCCGGTGGCCCGTGCGGTCTCCTCCAACCCGGACGCCTACGTCTATCTCGCCGAGTCCATCCGCGCCTGGCCCGACCAGCCCGCGCTGGCCGGACGGCTGCGCGAGGCGGGCTGGTCGAAGGTGGCCTGGCGCAACCTCACCGGCGGGGTCGTCGCCCTGCACCGGGGCTTCAAGGAGGCCTGAACACCGTCCCGGGCGTCACCCGCCGATCACCTCGAAGGTGTCACCGGGCCGGTTTAGCTCCCGTTGCAGCCCTCCCGTCGGTGGCCGTGGGATGCGTGGCTCGCGCACGCCTCCGCCGCCCTCGCCCTCACCGAAGTCGAACCACACGTACACCATCGAGTCCCGCGGCACTTCGGCACCGGGCTGCGGGAACTGGCGTACGACGTAGTCGACGACCGTGAGATGGAAGTCCGGCCGGTCCGGCGCGTTGAGGAACAGTCCCCGCGCCTGGGCGGTCTCGCGCGCGTCCACGGCCATCAGCCCTACCAGCCGTGGCACACGCACTTCGGGTGTTTTGGGTGTTATATGCACAGATGTCACCCCCAGCGGTACTGGAAGGGTAACCCCCGGCATATGGCACCCGGAAGCGGCAAGTGTCTTTCTGTAGCAGATCGTTACTCTGAGTTACCAATCGCATGGCTGGTCTGCAGGTCGAGCCGGAAGCAGAGCGCGTCCTCCTGGAACCGCGGATGCGGGAATGTCTCCGCGAGTTCCATCCCGAGGCGGCGGGTGACCGAGACCGACCGCTCGTTCCCCGGCCGCACCATCGCCACCACCTTCGGCACGCCCGCCGCTCGCAGCCGCTCCAGCGTCACCAGCGCCGCCGCCGTGGCGTATCCCTGGCCCCAGTACTCCCTGCCGAGCCGCCAGCCGATCTCGATCTCGCCCCTGGGTCCCCACTCCTGCGGCCACGGCTGGGCGCCGGTGAAGCCGATGACCCGACCGGACTCGTCGGCCATCGTCCACAGGCAGAACCCGAGCTCCGCGTCGTGCCGGCGCTGCCGGGCGGTGAGCTCCTCGTAGACGGACAGCTCCGCGGACCTGCCGCCGTGGAACTCCATGACGTCCGGGTCGTCGAAGACCCGGTACCAGGCGAACGCGTCCTCGTGCGTGGGCACACGCAGCCGTACCGCGGGGAGAGCTCGGTTCACAGGGGCAGCCCTTCAGCCGGGTGATCAGTACCGCTGAATAGACTGCCCATGTCCAGTGCCGGTCGGCACGCAGATTTCGAGCCTTGGGGAGCCCCCGCCGTGACCGAGCCCCTCTCCGAAAACACCGCCGATGTCATCGTCGTCGGCGCGGGGCCAGCCGGCTCCACGACGGCGTACCACCTCGCCAAGTCCGGTCTCGACGTACTCCTGCTGGAGAAGACCGAGTTCCCGCGCGAGAAGGTGTGCGGCGACGGACTCACCCCGCGCGCGGTGAAACAGCTGGTCGCCATGGGTATCGACATCTCCGAGGAGGCCGGCTGGCTGCGCAACAAGGGCCTGCGCATCGTCGGCGGCGGCACCCGCCTCCAGCTGGACTGGCCGGATCTCGCCTCCTTCCCCGACTACGGCCTGGTCCGCAAACGCGACGACTTCGACGAACAGCTCGCCCGCCAGGCGCAGAAGGGGGGCGCCCGCCTCTTCGAGCGCTGCAACGTCGGCGCCCCGATCATCGACGACCGCACCGGCCGGATCACCGGCGTGCACGCCAAGCTGGGCGAGGAGAAGCGCGAAGTCACCTTCCACGCGCCGCTCGTCGTGGCCGCCGACGGCAACTCCACCCGCCTCTCCCTGGCGATGGGTCTGCACCGCCGCGAGGACCGCCCGATGGGCGTGGCCGTCCGGACCTACTTCACCTCCCCTCGTCACGAGGACGACTACCTGGAGTCCTGGCTGGAGCTCTGGGACCGCCGCGGCGCCCAGGACCGCCTGCTGCCCGGCTACGGCTGGATCTTCGGCATGGGCGACGGCACCTCCAACGTCGGTCTGGGCGTCCTGAACACCTCCGACTCCTTCAAGGAACTGGACTGGCGTGAGGTCCTCAAGGCCTGGTGCGCCTCCATGCCCGCGGACTGGGGCTACACCCCGGAGAACATGACCGGCCCGATCCGCGGCGCCGCCCTCCCCATGGCCTTCAATCGCCAGCCGCACTACACGCGCGGCCTGCTCCTCGTCGGCGACGCCGGCGGCCTGGTGAACCCCTTCAACGGCGAGGGCATCGCCTACGCCATGGAGTCCGGCCAGATCGCCGCCGACGTCATCGTCCAGGCGCACGCGCGGGCCACGCCCGCCCAGCGCGAGACGGCCCTGCAGCGCTACCCGCGCGTCCTCAAGGACACCTACGGCGGCTACTACACGCTGGGCCGTGCCTTCGTGAAGCTCATCGGCAACCCGAAGGTCATGCAGATCGCGGCCCAGCGCGGCCTGACCCATCCGCTGCTGATGAAGTTCACCCTGAAGCTCCTGGCGAACCTCACGGACCCGACCGGCGGTGACGCGATGGACCGCATCATCAACGGCCTGAGCAAGGTGGCACCGAAGGCGTGAGCGCCGCTACGAGGTGAGCGCCTCGGCGTTGGCGGCCCGGCGGGCGTAGACCTCCTCCCGCCGGGCCGCCACCTGCCGCAGTGCCTTCTTGCGCTCCCGGCCGGAGAGCCGGTCGAGATACACGCGTCCGTTCACATGGTCGGTCTCGTGCGCGAGGCAGCGGGCGAAATACCCTGTTCCCTCAAGGGTGAGCGGATTGCCTTCCTTGTCCTGCCCGTGGACGACCGCCCGGTCAGGGCGCGGTACCTCCATGACGGCACCCGGCACCGACAGGCAGCCCTCACTGTCGTCGAGCAGCCGCCGCCCGGCCGGGCCCTGCGTCTCCAGCACAGGGTTGACGATGTGCCCGACATGTCGGACACCGTCGTCGTCGGGGCAGTCGTACACGAACAGCCGCAGATCGACCCCGACTTGGTTGGCCGCGAGGCCGGCTCCTTCGGCGACGTACATCGTGAGGAACATGTCGTCGACGAGTGCGGCGAGGTCGGGCCCGAACTCCGTGACGTCCCGGCACGGCTTGTGCAGGACTTCCTCACCGGTCTCGGTGATCCGGCGCACCGAACCCCGCCGGGCTTCCGGGGCGTGACGGGGGTAGTGGTCCATGGGGTTTCCCTGGACGAAGACGCGTGGCATCGCGATGTCCCCTTCTCGGGTCTCGGGCCGCTCCGTGCGAGCGGCATGCATCGAGGATCCCAGGAGTCACCGGATCGCGGGCGGCCCTGTGGATAACCCCGGCGGCCGTCGCGTGAGGATACGCCGGAAGGGCCGCTGCCCCCGAGCGGCTGCGGCCCTACCGTGCTTGTGCGATGCCCGAGTTGCCTCAGGTTGCCCCGGGTTGCCCTTGTTGTCAGAGCACCCGCACCGCGCCGGTCGGCGGGTCGTACGACAGCGGGTGCTCTCCGACGCCGCTGGAGGGGTTCTGCGCGCCGACGAACATCCCGTCGCCGACGTACACGGCCACGTGGTACGCGCTGCCGGAGCTGCCCCAGTAGAGGATGTCGCCGGGCTGCAGGTCGCTCAGCGAAACCTGGGTGCCCTGCGTCGACTGGTCCTGGGAGACGCGCGGCAGGCTGACGCCGACCGACTTGAAGGCGGCCTGCACGAGACCCGAGCAGTCCCACGAGTTGGGGCCCGTGCCGCCGGAGACGTAGGCGTCACCGATCTGTGCCTTCACGAAGGCGACCACTGCGGCGGCCGAACCGGTCGCCGTGGAGGTGCTCGTGGAGACGCTGGAGCTGGTGGAGGTGGCGCTGAGCGTGGTCCGCTCGGCGCTGCGCGAGGCGGCGCGCTCAGCGGCCTTCTTGCGCGCCTCCTCGGCCTTCGTCTTGGCCTCGGCCTTCTTCTTCGCCTCGGCGAGGTCCGACTTGGCCTGCTTCGCGGCCTTTGCGGCGGCCGCGTCGCGCTCGGCCTGGAGCGCGTAGTTCGCCGCGGCCTGCTGTGTGGCGTCGGCGGACTGGGCCACCTGGGTGGCCAGATCGGCCGTCAGGGTGGGCAGTTCGAGCGTCTGCGTCACGGGTTCGGCGGCACTCGCCGAGGCCGCGCCCGCCGCTGCCATGCCGAGGACGCCACTGGCAACTCCGGCGCGCACGGCGATGCTTGTCGTCGCGCTGCGGCGGGGTTTCCGGTGGCTGCGTATGTGAGCGGTGTGGGACATGGGAACAACCGGTACCAGGGGCTCCTTCATATCTTCAAGAAACGTGTGGTGCGCCACAGTTGTTCAATCAGGGTCGCGAATCCCTCGCGTGTCATTCCTTATTGACGCCGTAACGGACATTGCGGGCGCCCGTGATCAAGCCTGTGATCACGTTCTTTCGTCATAACGTCCGAATTGCTCCCCGCTTACCATCGGTTGAGGTGATTGGCCAAGCCCGGTTCTCAGAGGTCTCTCATCGGTGTGGCGGAGGTCACGGAACGGTTACCGGGAGGGGTGCGTCTCGTGTGTGCGTCGAGCCCGCCCGAGTTCGTGAACGTGTGCACGCGTCCACATCGCCCCCCACCCCTCCCTCTGATGTGTGAATGCCGTCCTCTATCAAGGCGGTCGGTCCATCGCGAATTTGCATGCAGAGGAACCCTCTTGATATAGAGACGCCCACTCTGGACCCTCTCCCGCCTGCGCCGACGGTCGAAATTGTCACCTCTGGTGATCAGCTGAACGCTTCCGGTATGAAGATCACCACTCATCCGCCTTCATGATCGATCGTCAGGTGGTGGAGATCACAAAGCTTGTGTAATACCCCGTGTCGCAGATCACAGAGCGACGGGCATAAGATGCGAGGCAGCTGGGCTTGTGACCTGCTTCACATGTTCGCGATCTTCGCCCGGGACGCGCGGGGTTCGTGTGACGGATGAGGCAAGTGGGAGCCCGGCCGAACCGCCACCAGTCAGTGCCGACTGAGAGGAGCGAGGAGCGGTGAACGCGTATGCGCCCATCCTCGTACTGGGAGCCCTCGGGGCAGGCTTTGCGATCTTCTCCGTGGTCATGGCCACGCTGATCGGTCCGAAGCGGTACAACCGCGCCAAACTCGAAGCCTACGAGTGCGGAATCGAGCCGACCCCCACGCCGGCCGGCGGCGGGCGTTTCCCGATCAAGTACTACCTGACGGCGATGCTCTTCATCGTCTTCGACATCGAGATCGTCTTCCTCTACCCCTGGGCCGTCACCTTCGACGCCCTGGGTGTTTTCGGGCTCGTGGAGATGCTGCTCTTCGTGCTCACCGTCTTCGTCGCCTACGCGTACGTCTGGCGGCGCGGCGGCCTGGAATGGGACTGAGGGGCTTTTAAGTCATGGGACTCGAAGAAAAGCTGCCGAGCGGTTTCCTGCTGACCACCGTCGAGCAGGCCGCGGGCTGGGTGCGCAAGGCGTCCGTCTTCCCCGCCACCTTCGGCCTCGCCTGCTGCGCCTTCGAAATGATGACGGCGGGAGCGGGCCGGTACGACCTCGCACGGTTCGGCATGGAGGTCTTCCGCGGCTCACCGCGCCAGGCCGACCTGATGATCGTCGCCGGCCGGGTCAGCCAGAAGATGGCGCCCGTCCTGCGGCAGGTCTACGACCAGATGCCCAACCCCAAGTGGGTGATCTCCATGGGCGTCTGCGCCTCCTCGGGCGGCATGTTCAACAACTACGCCATCGTCCAGGGCGTCGACCACATCGTCCCGGTCGACATCTACCTGCCCGGCTGCCCGCCCCGCCCCGAGATGCTGATGGACGCGATCCTCAAGCTCCACCAGAAGATCCAGAGCTCCAAGCTCGGCGTCAACGCGAAGGAAGCGGCCCGCGAGGCGGAGGAGGCGGCGCTCAAGGCGCTGCCCACGATCGAGATGAAGGGGCTGCTGCGGTGAGCGACGCGAACGGCCACAACGGGGTCAACCCCGAGAAGGACCTGGCCGCCGACAACCTCCCCGGCCAGCGCGGCCAGGGCGGCGAGGAGATCCGCGTCCAGCGCGGCATGTTCGGCGCCAACAACGGCGGCGACACATCCGGCTACGGCGGTCTGGTCCGCTCGGTCCGGCTCCCGGGACCGGCGACCCGCCCGTACGGCGGCTGGTTCGACGAGGTCGCCGACGAGCTGGAGGGCGCCCTGGAGGAGCAGGGGCTGCTGCCCGGCAACGCCATCGAGAAGACGGTCGTCGACCGCGGCGAGGTCACCTTCCACATCGAACGCGAGCACCTGCTGCGCGTCGCCCGCACCCTGCGTGACGACCCCGCGCTCCGGTTCGAGCTGTGCACCGGCGTCAGCGGTGTCCACTACCTCCACGACAAGGGCCGCGAGCTGCACGCCGTCTACCACCTGCGCTCGATCACCCACAACCGGCTGATCCGCCTCGAGGTCAGCGCCCCGGACGCCGACCCGCACATCCCGTCCCTGGTCTCCGTGTATCCGACCAACGACTGGCACGAACGGGAGACCTACGACTTCTTCGGGATCGTCTTCGACGGTCACCCGGCCCTGACCCGGATCCTCATGCCGGACGACTGGCAGGGCCATCCGCAGCGCAAGGACTACCCCCTCGGCGGCATCCCCGTCGAGTACAAGGGCGCCCAGATCCCGGCTCCGGACCAGCGGAGGTCGTACTCGTGAGCACACAGTCAGCATCCGCCGCGTCGACCGCCTCGGCGCGCGAGACCACCGAGGGCACCGTATATACGGTCACCGGTGGCGACTGGGACGAGATCGTCCAGTCCGCGGCCCGCGCCGACGACGAACGCATCGTCGTCAACATGGGTCCCCAGCACCCCTCCACCCATGGGGTGCTCCGGCTGATCCTGGAGATCGACGGCGAGACCGTCACCGAGACCCGCTGCGGCGTCGGCTATCTGCACACCGGCATCGAGAAGAACCTCGAGTACCGCACCTGGACGCAGGGCTCCGCCTTCGTCACGCGCATGGACTACCTGACGTCCTTCTTCAACGAGACCGCCTACTGTCTCGCCGTCGAGAATCTCCTCGGCATCGAGGACCAGGTCCCCGACCGCGCCACGATCATCCGGGTGCTCCTGATGGAGCTGAACCGGATCTCCTCGCACCTGGTCGCCATCGCCACCGGCGGCATGGAGCTGGGCGCCACCACGGTCATGATCTACGGATTCCGTGATCGTGAAATGATTCTCGACCTCTTCGAGCTCATCACCGGCCTGCGGATGAACCACGCGTACATCCGTCCCGGCGGACTCGCCCAGGACCTGCCGCCCGGCGCGGTGGACCAGATCCGCGAGTTCATCAAGAAGATGCGGAAGAACCTCCCCGAGTACGACAAGCTCGCCACCGGGAACCCCGTCTTCAAGGGCCGTATGCAGGGCATCGGCTACCTCGACCTGGCCGGCTGCATGGCCCTCGGCGCCACCGGCCCCATCCTGCGCGCCACCGGCCTGCCGCACGACCTGCGCAAGTCCCAGCCCTACTGCGGCTACGAGAACTACGACTTCGATGTCGCCGTCGCCGAGACCTGCGACGCCTACGGCCGCTTCCTGATCCGCCTGGAGGAGATGCGCCAGTCGCTCAGGATCGTCGAGCAGTGCCTGGACCGGCTCCAGCCCGGACCGGTCATGGTCGCCGACAAGAAGATCGCCTGGCCCGCCCAGCTCGCCCTGGGACCGGACGGACTCGGCAACTCCCTCGACCACATCAAGAAGATCATGGGCACCTCCATGGAGGCCCTGATCCATCACTTCAAGCTGGTCACCGAGGGCTTCCGGGTCCCGCCCGGACAGGTCTACACGGCCATCGAGTCACCCAAGGGCGAACTCGGGGCGCACGTCGTCTCCGATGGCGGCACCCGCCCCTACCGGGTCCACTTCCGTGACCCGTCCTTCGCCAACCTTCAGGCCATCGCGGCGATGTGTGAGGGCGGCCAGGTGGCCGACGTCATCGTCGTCATCGCGTCCATCGACCCGGTACTGGGAGGCGTCGACCGGTGAACACCTCTTCTTCGGAGCGGGGCGTCAGCCTGGGCATGCCCGAGCTGCCCGCGCCCGCGTATCCGGACGACGTCCGGGCCCGACTGGAGACGGACGCGCGCGACATCATCGCGCGCTACCCCGACTCCCGGTCCGCCCTGCTGCCGTTGCTGCATCTCGTGCAGTCGGAGGAGGGACACGTCACGCGCACCGGGATGCGGTTCTGCGCCGACGTGCTGGAGCTGACCACGGCGGAGGTCACCGCGGTCGCCACCTTCTACACCATGTACCGGCGCAAGCCCTCCGGCGACTACCAGGTGGGCGTCTGCACCAACACACTGTGCGCGGTGATGGGCGGCGACGCCATCTTCGAGACCCTCCAGGAGCACCTGGGCGTCGGCAACGGCGAGACCACCGACGACGGCAGGGTCACCCTGGAGCACATCGAGTGCAACGCGGCCTGCGACTTCGCGCCGGTCGTGATGGTCAACTGGGAGTTCTTCGACAATCAGACCCCGGCGAGCGCCAGGCGCCTGGTCGACGACCTGCGCGCGGGCCGGGATGTCGAGCCCACGCGCGGAGCCCGGCTGTGCACCTTCAAGGAGACCGCGCGGATCCTGGCCGGCTTCCCCGACGAGCGGCCCGGGGCCGTCGAGGAGAGCGGGAGCGCGGGACCCGCGTCGCTGGTGGGCCTCCACCTGGCAAGGGGAGAGGCCGCACCCGCGCGCGTGGTCCATCCGCGCGGCGGTCCGCAGGAGGAGACGCAGGACCGGACGGTGCACGAGCCGTCGCCGGCCGAGCACCTCAGTTCCCATGACGCGCCGCAGGAGACCTCGGCCTCCGACCCGTCGCACCCGGCAGGGCCTGTCGCCGAGGAGGGGGAGTGATGACGGTGGTACCCGATCTCAAGGACACCAGCCCCGAGAAGCTGCTCGCACCCGTGCTGTCGGCCTTCTGGGACGAGGACCGGTCCTGGACGCTGGACGTCTACCGAAGGCACGAAGGATACGAGGGGCTCCGCAAGGCGCTCGCCATGTCACCGGACGACCTGATCGCCTACGTGAAGGAGTCCGGGCTGCGCGGCCGTGGCGGCGCGGGATTCCCGACCGGGATGAAGTGGCAGTTCATTCCACAGGGAGACGGCAAACCGCACTATCTGGTTGTCAACGCCGACGAATCGGAGCCCGGGACCTGCAAGGACATCCCGCTCCTCTTCGCGAACCCGCACAGCCTCATCGAGGGCATCGTGATCGCGTGCTACGCCATCCGGTCGTCGCATGCCTTCATCTATCTGCGTGGTGAAGTCGTCCCCGTCCTGCGGCGGTTGCACGAGGCCGTGCGCGAGGCCTACGCGGCCGGCTACCTCGGCGAGAACATCCTCGGCAGCGGTCTCGACCTGAACCTCACCGTGCACGCCGGCGCCGGCGCGTACATCTGCGGTGAGGAGACCGCACTGCTCGACTCGCTCGAAGGCCGCCGTGGTCAACCGCGGCTGCGTCCCCCCTTCCCTGCTGTCGAAGGGCTCTATGCCTGCCCGACTGTTGTGAACAACGTCGAGTCCATCGCGTCGGTTCCCGCCATCCTGCAAAACGGCAAGGAATGGTTCAGGTCGATGGGGAGTGAGAAGTCGCCCGGCTTCACGCTCTACTCCCTGAGCGGCCATGTCGCCAGCCCCGGCCAGTACGAGGCACCGCTCGGCATCACCCTGCGCCAACTCCTCGACATGAGCGGCGGCATGCGCACCGGCCACCGCCTGAAGTTCTGGACACCGGGCGGCTCCTCGACGCCCATGTTCACCGACGAGCACCTCGACGTCCCTCTCGACTACGAAGGAGTGGGGGCCGCCGGTTCCATGCTCGGCACCAAAGCCCTCCAGTGCTTCGACGAGACCACCTGCGTCGTGCGTGCCGTCACCCGCTGGACCGAGTTCTACGCGCACGAGTCCTGCGGCAAGTGCACCCCATGCCGCGAAGGCACCTACTGGCTGGTGCAGTTGCTGCGCGACATCGAGGCCGGCAAGGGCGTGATGTCCGACCTCGACAAGCTGAACGACATCGCCGACAACATCAACGGCAAGTCCTTCTGCGCCCTCGGCGACGGCGCCGCATCACCGATCTTCTCCTCGCTGAAGTACTTCCGCGAGGAGTACGAACAGCACATCACGGGCCGGGGCTGCCCCTTCGACCCGGCCAAGTCGACGGCCTGGGCGGACCGCCCGGAGGTGAACGCATGACCGTGACCACGAGTTCCCCCTCCTCGGGGGGAACGGCGGCGGTCCCGCCGCAGGACCTCGTCACGCTGACGATCGACGGCGTCGAGATCAGCGTGCCCAAGGGCACCCTGGTCATCCGCGCCGCCGAACAACTCGGCATCGAGATCCCGCGCTTCTGCGACCACCCCCTACTGGACCCGGCCGGCGCCTGCCGCCAGTGCATCGTCGAGGTCGAGGGCCAGCGCAAGCCCATGGCGTCCTGCACGATCACCTGCACCGACGGCATGGTGGTGAAGACCCATCTCACCTCCCCGGTCGCCGAGAAGGCCCAGCACGGGGTGATGGAGCTGCTGCTCATCAACCACCCGCTGGACTGCCCGGTCTGTGACAAGGGCGGCGAGTGCCCGCTGCAGAACCAGGCGATGTCCCACGGCAACACGGAGTCCCGCTTCGACGGCAGGAAGCGCACCTACGAGAAGCCCGTCCCGATCTCCACCCAGGTGCTCCTCGACCGCGAGCGCTGCGTGCTGTGCGCCCGCTGCACCCGGTTCTCCAACCAGGTCGCCGGCGACCCGATGATCGAGCTCCTGGAACGCGGCGCGCTGCAGCAGGTCGGCATCGGCGAGGGCGACCCGTTCGAGTCGTACTTCTCCGGCAACACCATCCAGATCTGCCCGGTGGGCGCACTGACCTCGGCGGCGTATCGCTTCCGCTCCCGCCCCTTCGACCTGATCTCCTCGCCGTCCGTGTGCGAGCACTGTGCGGGCGGCTGCGCCACCCGCACCGACCACCGGCGCGGCAAGGTCATGCGGCGGCTCGCCGCCAACGACCCCGAGGTCAACGAGGAGTGGATCTGCGACAAGGGACGCTTCGCGTTCCGCTACGCACAGCAGAAGGACCGCCTGGAGACCCCGCTGGTCCGCAACGCCCAGGGCGTACTCGAACCCGCCTCCTGGCCGGAGGCGCTCGACGCGGCCGCCCAGGGACTGGCCGCCGCCCGCTCCCGGGCCGGCGTCCTCACCGGCGGCAGGCTCACCGTCGAGGACGCCTACGCCTACAGCAAGTTCGCGCGCGTGGCACTCGACACCAACGACATCGACTTCCGCGCGCGCGTGCACAGCAGCGAGGAGGCCGACTTCCTGGCAGCCCGGATCGCCGGCCGCGGCCGCGACCTCGACGGTACGGGCGTCACCTACACGTCGCTGGAGCAGGCACCCGCGGTCCTGCTGGTCGGTTTCGAGTCGGAGGAGGAGGCGCCCGGCGTCTTCCTGCGGCTGCGCAAGGCCTGGCGCAAGCACAAGCAGAAGGTGTTCTCGCTCGCCACGCACGCCACGCGCGGCCTGGAGAAGACCGGCGGCACGCTTCTGCCGGCCGCACCCGGCACCGAGACCGAATGGCTGGACGCGCTCGCGAGCGGCGTCGGCCTGGAGGAGCCCGGTACACAGGCCGCCGAGGCACTGCGCAGCGATGGCGCGGTGATCGTCGTAGGTGAGCGGCTGGCGTCGGTCGTCGGTGGTCTGACCGCCGCCGTACGGGCCGCCACCGCCACCGGCGCACAGCTGGTGTGGATCCCGCGCCGGGCCGGGGAGCGCGGCGCGATCGAGGCGGGCGCGCTGCCGTCGCTGCTGCCGGGCGGCCGCCCGGCCACCGACCCACGCGCGCGTGACGAGGTCGCCGCCGCCTGGGGTGTGTCCGAACTCCCGCTCCGCTACGGCCGCGACACCGGCCAGATCGTCGAGGCCGCCGCCCGCGGCGAACTCTCCGCCCTGCTGGTCGCCGGCGTAGAGGTCACCGACCTGCCCGACCCGGCACGCGCGCGTGCGGCACTCGAAGCCGTCGGCTTCCTGGTCTCGCTGGAGCTGCGGCCCAGCGAGGTCACCGAGCGCGCCGACGTGGTCCTCCCGGTCGCCGCCGTCGCCGAGAAGGCCGGCACCTTCCTCAACTGGGAGGGCCGGGTGCGGTTCTTCGAGGCCGCGCTCAAGCCCGAGCAGATGGCCCGGCGGCTCGCGCCCACCGACGCGCGCGTGCTGCAGATGCTCGCCGACGCCATGGACGTCCACCTCGGCCTGCCCGACCTGCGCACCACGCGCGCGGAACTCGACCGGCTCGGCGCCTGGGACGGCCCGAAGGCCTCCGAACCGCTGGAGACGGCGGGACCGCTGCCACGGCCGGCGGCCGGGGAGGCCGTGCTCGCCGGTCACCGGCTCCTCCTCGACCAGGGCGTCCTCCAGGAAGGCGACGAGGCCCTCGCCGGCACCCGGCACGCCGCCCACGCACGCCTGTCCGCCGCGACCGCCGCCGAGGCCGGCATCGACAACGGCGACCTCGTCGCCGTCACCTCGGGCGCCGGCACCGTCGAACTCCCGCTCAAGATCACCGAGATGCCCGACCGCGTGGTCTGGCTCCCGCTGAACTCCGTGGGCGGCGGCGTCGCCTCCGACACCGGGGCGCTGCCCGGCGCCCTGGTCCGTATCGGCCCGGCGGCCACCGCCGGTGAGGCCCCCAAGGAGGTGGAGGCATGAACCCGTACCTCGCTGCTGAAGACCTCTCCATGTTCGGCCGCGACCCCTGGTGGCTGGTCTTCATCAAGGCGGTCTTCTGCTTCGCCTTCCTGATGGTGACCGTGCTGATCTCCATCGTCATGGAGCGCAAGGTCATCGCCTGGATGCAGCTGCGCATCGGCCCCAACCGGCACGGCCCCTGGGGCATGCTCCAGTCGCTCGCCGACGGTGTGAAGCTGATGCTCAAGGAAGACGTCATCGTCAAACGCGCGGACAAGGCCGTCTACATCCTCGCGCCGATCGTCGCGGCCATCCCGGCGTTCATGGCCATCGCGGTCATCCCGTTCGGCCCGGCCGGCAACGAGGTCTCCGTCTTCGGCCACCGCACCACGATGCAGCTCACCGACCTGCCGATCGCGATGCTCTACATCCTCGCGGTCGCCTCCGTCGGCATCTACGGCATCGTCCTCGCCGGCTGGAGCTCCGGATCCACCTACCCGCTCCTCGGCGGCCTGCGCTCCTGCGCCCAGATGATCTCCTACGAGATCGCCATGGGCGCCGCGTTCGCCTCGGTGTTCCTGTACTCGGGCTCCATGTCGACGTCCACGATCGTCGCCCAGCAGCACGACCGCTGGTACATCCTGCTGCTGCCGGTCTCGTTCATCCTCTACGTCGTCACCATGGTCGGCGAGACCAACCGCGCCCCCTTCGACATGCCGGAGTCCGAGGGCGACCTCGTCGGCGGCTTCAACACCGAGTACTCGTCGATCAAGTTCGCGATGTTCATGCTCGCCGAGTACGTCAACATGGTGACGGTCTCCGCCGTGTCGGCCACCCTGTTCCTGGGCGGCTGGCGCGCCCCCTGGCCGATCAGCACCGTCTGGGCGGGTGCCAACCACGGCTGGTGGCCGATGCTCTGGTTCGTAGCCAAGGTCGTACTGCTGCTGTTCGTCTTCGTCTGGCTGCGCGCCAGCCTCCCGCGCGTGCGCTACGACCAGCTGATGAAGCTCGGCTGGAAGGTCCTCATCCCGGTCTCGGTCGTCTGGCTGATGCTCGTCGCCACCGTACGGACCCTCCGCAACGAGAACTACGGCTTCGCCGACATCGCCCTCTACGTCGGCGGCGGAGTCCTCGCCCTGCTGCTCCTGTCGTTCGTCGTCGACATGTTCCGCGACAAGGGCGGCAAGGAGGCCGCGCAGCCCACCGCGGAACCGGTCGCGTTCGACCCGATGGCAGGCGGATTCCCCGTACCGCCGCTGCCCGGACAGGAGCTGCCGCCGGTGCCCCGGCGCAGCCCGCGCCGGGAACGGGAGCTGATTGTCAGTGGCGGACCGGACACTGTCAGTGACGGACCTACGGATGGAAAGGAGGCGTCCGATGGCTGAGGAGCCCAAGGAGACCGAGCCCGGTTTCCTGAACCCCGTGGCCGGCTTCGGCGTGACCTTCAAGGCCATGTTCAAGAAGCGGCTGACCGAGCAGTACCCCGAGCAGAAGAAGACCACGGCCCCGCGGTTCCACGGACGGCACCAGCTCAACCGCCATCCGGACGGCCTGGAGAAGTGCGTCGGCTGCGAACTGTGCGCCTGGGCCTGCCCCGCCGACGCCATCTACGTCGAGGGCGCCGACAACACCGACGAGGAGCGCTACTCGCCGGGCGAGCGTTACGGCCGCGTCTACCAGATCAACTACGCCCGCTGCATCCTGTGCGGCCTGTGCATCGAGGCGTGCCCCACGCGCGCGCTCACGATGACCAACGAGTTCGAACTGGCCGACACCAGCCGCGCCAACCTCATCTACACCAAGGAACAGCTGCTCGCCGGCCTTGAGGACGGCATGGTCGACACCCCGCACGCGATCTTCCCCGGTACCGACGAACAGGACTACTACCGGGGCCTGGTGACCGAGGCCGCGCCCGGGACCGTACAGCAGGCGGCCGTCTCCAAGGGCGAGCCGCATCAGGGCGAGCCGCATCCGTCGGCCGGCCCTTCGGGCGCGGCCAAGGACGAGGAGGTGGACGCATGATGGGCCCACAGCTCGCCGCATACGCCACCTCCACCGGCGAGGCCTTCCAGTTCTGGATCCTCGGCACCGTCGCCGTGATCGGCGCCCTGGGCACCGTCTTCATGAAGCGGGCCGTGCACAGCGCTCTCTGCCTCGCCGGCACCATGATCGTCCTGGCGGTGTTCTACCTCGCCAACGGCGCCTACTTCCTGGGCATCGTGCAGATCGTCGTCTACACCGGCGCGATCATGATGCTGTTCCTCTTCGTGGTGATGCTGGTCGGCGTGACCGCCGCCGACTCCCTGACCGAGACCATCAAGGGCCAGCGCTGGCTGGCCCTTCTCTGCGGTGTCGGCTTCGGAGTCCTGCTGTTCGCGGGCATCGCCAACGCCTCCCTGAAGGACTTCGCCGGCACCGGCCAGGCCAACGCCAACGGCAATGTGGAGGGCCTCGCCGCCCTCATCTTCACCAAGTACGTCTTCGCGTTCGAAATCACCGGCGCCCTGCTCATCACCGCGGCCGTCGGCGCCATGGTGCTCACCCACCGCGAGCGCACCGAGCGCGCCAGGACCCAGCGCGAGCAGTCCGAACAGCGAGTCCGCGAGGGCAAGCACGTACCGCCGCTGCCCGCCCCCGGCGTCTACGCCCGGCACAACGCCGTCGACATCGCCGGCCTGCTGCCCGACGGCACCCCCTCCGAGCTCACGGTCAACAAGACGCTGCGCGACCGCGGCCAGATCCGTGACGTGTCCGCGGAGGCCCTCAACGATCTGCGGGCCCTGGAACAGCGCGCCGAGGAACGGCTGGAGCGGACCCCGATCGAGCCGGAGAACCTCAAGCGGCCCGAGGAGGCGTCGAAGTGAACCCGGTCTACTACCTCTATCTCGCCGCCCTGTTGTTCACGATCGGCGCCACCGGTGTGCTGATCAGACGGAACGCGATCGTCGTCTTCATGTGCATCGAGCTGATGCTCAACGCCTGCAACCTCGCGTTCGTCGTCTTCTCCCGGATGCACGGCAATCTCGACGGCCAGATCATCGCCTTCTTCACGATGGTCGTCGCCGCCGCGGAGGTCGTGGTCGGGCTCGCGATCATCGTGTCGCTGTTCCGTACCCGCCACTCGGCCTCGGTCGACGACGCCAGCCTGATGAAGCTGTAAGGGGTCGCTGAATCGTGGAGAACCTGATTGCGCTGCTGATCGCGGCGCCGCTGCTCGGAGCGGCCGTCCTCCTGGTCGGCGGCCGCCGCCTGGACGCCGTCGGCCACTGGATTGGCACGCTCCTGTCGACGACCTCCTTCGTGTTCGGCGTGATCCTCTTCGCCGGTCTGCTGGGCAAGGACCCCGAACACCGCACCCTGATGCAGCACCTGTTCAGCTGGGTGCCGGTGGCCGGTTTCCAGGCGGACGTCACCTTCCGCCTCGACCAGCTGTCGATGACGTTCGTCCTGCTGATCACCGGCGTCGGTTCGCTCATCCACCTGTACTCGGTCGGGTACATGGAGCACGACGAGCGCCGCCGCCGCTTCTTCGGCTACCTCAACCTGTTCCTCGCGGCGATGCTGCTGCTCGTCCTCGCCGACAACTACCTGCTGCTGTACGTCGGATGGGAGGGCGTCGGCCTCGCCTCCTACCTGCTGATCGGCTTCTGGCAGCACAAGCCCAGCGCGGCCACCGCGGCGAAGAAGGCCTTCCTGGTCAACCGGGTCGGCGACATGGGCCTGTCGATCGCGATCATGCTGATGTTCACGACGTTCGGCACGTTCGCCTTCGGCCCCGTCCTCGGCCACGCGACCGACGCCTCCGAGGGCAGGCTTACCGCGATCGGCCTGATGCTGCTGCTCGCCGCCTGCGGCAAGTCCGCCCAGGTACCGCTGCAGTCCTGGCTCGGGGACGCCATGGAGGGCCCGACCCCGGTCTCGGCCCTCATCCACGCGGCGACCATGGTGACCGCCGGCGTCTACCTGATCGTCCGCTCCGGAGCGATCTTCAACGCCGCCCCCGACGCCCAGTTGGTCGTCACCGTCGTAGGCGCCGTCACGCTCCTGTTCGGTGCGATCGTCGGTTGTGCGAAGGACGACATCAAGAAGGCCCTCGCCGGCTCGACCATGTCGCAGATCGGCTACATGGTGCTCGCCGCCGGCCTCGGCCCGATCGGCTACGTCTTCGCGATCATGCACCTGGTGACACACGGCTTCTTCAAGGCCGGGCTGTTCCTCGGCGCCGGTTCCGTCATGCACGGCATGAACGACGAGGTCGACATGCGCAGGTACGGCGGCCTGCGCAAGTACATGCCGATCACCTTCATCACCTTCGGCCTCGGCTACCTCGCGATCATCGGCTTCCCGGGCCTGTCCGGCTTCTTCTCCAAGGACAAGATCATCGAGGCGGCGTTCGCCAAGGGCGGCACCGAGGGCTGGATCCTCGGCGCCTGCGCCCTCCTCGGCGCGGCCATCACCGCGTTCTACATGACGCGCGTGATGCTGATGACGTTCTTCGGCGAGGAACGCTGGCGCAACCAGCCCACCCGGTCCCCGCAGGCGCCCAGCGCCGAGCCCGCCGCCGAACACCGCGGCGAGCACGCGGAACCGCACCCGCACGAGTCCCCGAAGGTCATGACGATCCCGATGATCGTCCTGGCGATCGGCTCGGTCTTCGGCGGCGCGTTCTTCAGCATCGGCGACCGCTTCCTGCACTGGCTGGAGCCGGTCACCGGCCACAGCGAGGGCAACTCCCCGCTCAGCGCGGCCACCGTCACCGGCGCCACCATGGTCTGCCTGATCATCGGCGTCGGCATCGCCTACCTGCAGTACGGCCGCCGCGCCGTCCCCGCCGTCGCCCCGCGCGGTTCGCTGCTCACCCGCGCGGCCCGCCGCGACCTCCTCCAGGACGACTTCAACCACGTCGTCCTGGTCCGCGGCGGCGAACACCTCACCCGCTCCCTCGTCTACGTCGACCACACCCTGGTCGACGGGGTCGTCAACGGCACGGCGGCGGGCTTCGGCGGGCTCTCCGGTCGGCTGCGCAAGCTCCAGAACGGCTACGCGCGCTCGTACGCGGTCTCGATGTTCGGCGGCGCAGCCCTCCTGGTCGCCGCGACCCTGCTGATGAGGGCGGTCTGATACCGATGTCCTTTCCTCTGCTGACAGCGACGGCGGCGCTCCCGGCCGTCGGGGCGGTCGCCACGGCCGCCGTACCGGCCGCCCAGCGCACCGCCGCCAAATGGCTCGCGCTGCTGGTCTCGCTCGGCACGCTCGTGCTGGCGATCGTCGTCCTGGTCCGCTTCGACCCGGGCGGCTCCCGCTACCAGCTCACCGAGTCCCACCCCTGGATCAAGGACTTCGGAGTCAGGTACGACCTCGGCGTCGACGGCATCGCGGTCGCCCTGATCGCGCTGACCGCGCTGCTGATCCCGTTCATCATCCTGGCGGGCTGGCACGACGCCGACCCGCTGGAGACCGGCAACAGGCGGTGGCGGCCGACACAGGGCTTCTTCGCCCTGATCCTGGCCGTCGAGGCGATGGTGATCATCTCCTTCGAGTCCACCGACGTCTTCCTCTTCTACATCTTCTTCGAAGCCATGCTGATCCCGATGTACTTCCTCATCGGCGGCTTCGGCGACCGCGCCCACGCGGGCTCCGACGAGAACGCGGCGGCCCAACGGTCGTACGCCGCCGTGAAGTTCCTCCTCTACAACCTGGTCGGCGGTCTGATCATGCTGGCCGCGGTCATCGGCCTCTATGTGGTCGCCGGGAACTTCTCCCTCGCGGAGATCGCACAGGCCCGCGCGAACGGTTCGCTGCACATGGCGACCAGCACCGAACGCTGGCTGTTCCTCGGCTTCTTCTTCGCGTTCGCGGTGAAGGCGCCGCTGTGGCCGCTGCACACCTGGCTGCCCAACGCCATGCAGGAGTCCACCGCCCCCGTCGCCGTCCTCATCACGGCGGTCGTCGACAAGGTGGGCACGTTCGCGATGCTCCGCTTCTGCCTCCAGCTGTTCCCGGAGGCCTCGAAGTGGGCGACACCCGTCATCCTCGTGCTCGCCGTGATCAGCATCATCTACGGCGCACTGCTCGCCGTCGGCCAGCGCGACATCAAGCGCCTGGTCGCCTACGCGTCCATCTCGCACTTCGGCTTCATCATCCTCGGCATCTTCGCGATGACCAGCCAGGGCCAGTCCGGCGCCACCCTCTACATGGTCAACCACGGCATCTCCACGGCCGCGCTGATGCTGGTCGCCGGCTTCCTGATCTCCCGGCGCGGCTCGCGGCTCATCGCCGACTACGGCGGTGTGCAGAAGGTCGCCCCGGTACTCGCCGGCACCTTCCTGATCGGCGGCCTGGCCACCCTGTCCCTGCCGGGTCTCGCACCGTTCGTGAGCGAGTTCCTGGTCCTGGTCGGCACGTTCACGCGCTACCCGGCCCTCGGCATCATCGCCACCTTCGGCATCGTCCTCGCCGCGCTCTACACCCTCGTCCTCTACCAGCGGACGATGACGGGCCCGGTGAAACCGGAGGTCTCCGCGATGCCCGACCTACGCGCGCGTGAACTCGTCGTCGTCACCCCGCTGATCGTCCTGCTGATCTTCCTGGGCGTCTATCCGAAGCCCGTCACGGACATCGTCAACCCGGCGGTCAAGCAGACCATGTCGGACGTACACAAGACCGATCCCAAGCCCGCAGTGGAGGCGGCCAAGTGAGCGCAGCAGCCGTCCACAGCCTGTGGACAACCGCGGCCGAGCCGATCTCGAAGATCGACACGCCGAAGATCGAATACGGGCAACTGTCACCCACCCTGATCGTCCTCGGCGCGGCGATCGTCGGAGTGCTCGTCGAGGCGTTCGTCCCGCGCAAGTCCCGCTACTACGCGCAGGTCTTCGTCTCCGCCGTGGCGCTGTGCGCGGCCTTCGCGGCAGTCGTCGCACTGGCCGCGGACGGATACGGCACCACCAAGGCGCACATCGCCGCCATGGGCGCGATCGCCGTCGACGGACCGTCCCTGTTCCTGCAGGGCACGATCCTGCTGGCCGGCCTGCTCGGCCTGTTCACCTTCGCCGAACGCCGCCTCGACCCGGCCGCCCACGGCAACCGCGTCGACTCATTCGCCGCACAAGCCGCCTCCGTGCCCGGCAGCGACAGCGAGAAAGCCGCGGTGAAGGCGGGCTTCACCACCACCGAGGTCTTCCCACTGCTCCTCTTCGCCGTCGCCGGCATGCTGGTCTTCCCCTCGGCCAACGACCTGCTGACGCTCTTCGTGGCCCTGGAAGTCTTCTCCCTCCCGCTCTACCTGATGTGCGCCCTGGCCCGCCGCAAGCGCCTGATGTCCCAGGAAGCCGCGGTCAAGTACTTCCTGCTCGGCGCCTTCGCCTCCGCGTTCACCCTGTTCGGCATCGCCCTGCTGTACGGCTACGCCGGCTCGGTCTCGTACGCCACCATCGCCCAGGTCGTCGACGGCACCGTCACCAACATCGACCCCGCCCTCGCCGGCACCATGGGCAACGACGCGCTGCTCCTGATCGGCACCGCGATGGTCGTCATGGGCCTGCTCTTCAAGGTCGGCGCGATCCCCTTCCACATGTGGACCCCCGACGTCTACCAGGGCGCGCCCACCCCGGTGACCGGCTTCATGGCCGCGGCGACCAAGGTGGCAGCCTTCGGCGCACTGCTGCGACTTCTGTACGTCGTCCTGCCCGGCATGCGCTGGGACTGGCGGCCGGTCATGTGGGGCGTCGCGATCATCACCATGCTGGGCGGCGCGATCGTCGCGATCACCCAGACCGACATCAAGAGACTGCTCGCGTACTCGTCGATCGCCCACGCCGGATTCATCCTCGCGGGTGTCATCGCGACCTCGAAGGACGGCGTGTCGTCCGTCCTCTTCTACCTGGCCGGGTACTCCTTCGTGACCATCGGCGCGTTCGCCGTGGTCACCCTGGTGCGCGACGCCGGCGGCGAGGCCACACACCTGTCCAAGTGGGCCGGCCTCGGCCGCCGATCGCCGCTGGTCGCAGCCGTCTTCGCGGTGTTCCTGCTCGCCTTCGCCGGTATCCCGCTGACCTCCGGCTTCGCCGGGAAGTTCGCCGTGTTCAAGGCGGCGGCGGAAGGCGGGGCCGCCCCGCTGGTCGTCATCGGTGTGATCTCGTCGGCGATCGCCGCTTTCTTCTACATCCGCGTGATCGTGCTGATGTTCTTCAGCGAGCCCAGGCCCGACGGCCCCACGGTCGCCGTCCCGTCGCCGCTGACCATGGCGGCGATCGGCGTCGGCGTCGCGGTCACACTGGTGCTCGGTGTGGCACCGCAGTACTTCCTGGACCTGGCGAGCCAGGCCGGAGTGTTCGTGCGCTGACCCGTTCCCGTACCGTGGGCCCCGGTTCCTCGCGAGGAACCGGGGCCCACGCGCGCGTGCGCAGCACGGGCTACAGGGCTACGGGCACGGCACGGCTCGGCACCGCGTCGGCCACGGCTGTGGCTACGAGCACGTCACCATCGGGTTCCACGGCGCGAACAGACCGCTCGGATTGTCCTTCCAGATCCAGGCGTGCAGCGTGTACACAGAACCCACGCCGTCCAGTTCCGCCGGCCCCTGGAACGTCTGCCCGAACAGTGTCGGCGCGGCGCTACCGGTGCCGGCGCGCACGATCCACTCCGCCCCCACCAGGGCGTGGCCGCCGTCGCTGTCGGTCTCGTAGAGAAGACCCGCGGGCTCGGCCGGGTCGAGGCTGCCGATGTTCGCAGCGTTGACGTAGTGGTAGCCCGAGCCTCCCTTGCCGGTCTGGGTGTCATGGGCGCAGCCACCGGTGGGGGTGTACCCGTCCGTGATCGCGAACGGCTCGTACTGGTAGTCCGTCGTCGCCGTGTACGTCGGGGTCAGATCCGTCCATATGAACGGGTCGGCCACGGGGACGGGAGCCGCGTCGGCGGGAACCGCGGCCAGAGCGAACGGCACGGCCAACGCCAGAACGGCGCCGGCGGTGCGGGACCTGAGAGACATCCTGATGCTCCTTGGGGCCGAAGAGGCACGCGGGTGCGGTGCCTCCGTACAGGGCGGGCCTCCCCGGTCCCGCCCGTGCAGCATGGCCCGCGCCGCTTCCGGGCCGCCACGCGAAGACGGCCAAAGGGCTGAGGACGGCCAAAGGGCTGAGGACTCCGCCGAACAGGGGGGTTCCGCCCCGCACACTCCTACGGACGGCGGGCCTGTGGATAACTCCGGCGCTGTCGGTCCATGCCTCTATCGTGGGGGCAGTGGTCGAGGGACGACGTACGGGGGACACGACGATGGGTGGGACGGGCGGAACCGACGAGATGCCAGGGACGACCGAGCCGCCGGGGACGCGGCAGCCGCCCGGACCGGCGGACAGCGAGGCACTGGCCACGCTGCACAGGGTTTTCGGGTACGACGCCTTCCGCGGCGAGCAGGAAGCGATCATCGAGCATGTGGTCGCGGGCGGGGACGCCGTCGTCCTCATGCCCACCGGCGGCGGAAAATCACTGTGCTACCAGATCCCCGCCCTGGTCAGACCCGGTACGGGCATCGTGGTCTCACCGCTCATCGCACTCATGCAGGACCAGGTGGACGCCCTGCGCGCCCTCGGTGTGAACGCCGGGTTCGTCAACTCCACCCAGGACTTCGACGAGCGGCGCGTGGTCGAGGCCCAGTTCCTCGCCGGAGAGCTCGACCTGCTCTACCTGGCGCCGGAGCGGCTGCGCCTGGACTCCACGCTGGACCTGCTCGCCCGCGGCAAGATCGCCGTCTTCGCGATCGACGAGGCGCACTGCGTCTCCCAGTGGGGCCACGACTTCCGCCCCGACTATCTGTCCCTCTCCCTCCTCGGCGAGCGCTGGCCGGACGTCCCGCGCATCGCGCTCACGGCCACCGCCACCCACGCGACCCACGAGGAGATCACCCAGCGGCTGCACATGCCTGCCGCCCGGCACTTCGTGGCCAGTTTCGACCGGCCCAACATCCAGTACCGGATCATCCCCAAGGCCGACCCCAAGAAGCAGCTGCTCACCTTCCTCCGCCAGGAACACGAAGGTGACGCGGGCATCGTCTACTGCCTCTCCCGCAAGTCGGTCGAGTCCACAGCGGAATTCCTGACCCGCAACGGCATCGATGCCGTCCCTTACCATGCCGGCCTGGACGCGGGCACCCGCGCGGCCCACCAGTCCCGCTTCCTGCGCGAGGACGGCCTGGTCGTGGTCGCCACCATCGCCTTCGGCATGGGTATCGACAAACCCGACGTCCGTTTCGTCGCCCACCTCGACCTGCCCAAGTCCGTCGAGGGCTACTACCAGGAGACCGGCCGCGCCGGTCGCGACGGCCTGCCCTCCACCGTCTGGATGGCCTACGGCCTCAACGACGTCATTCAGCAGCGCAAACTCATCCAGTCCGGCGAGGGCGACGAGGCGTTCCGCCGCCGCGCCCAGGCCCACCTCGACTCCATGCTCGCCCTGTGCGAGACCGCCCAGTGCCGCCGCGGACAACTGCTCAACTACTTCGGCCAGGAACCCGCTCGGGAGGGCTGCGGCAACTGCGACACCTGCCTCATCCCGCCGGAGACCTGGGACGGCACCGTCGCCGCCCAGAAGGTCCTCTCCACGGTGGTACGACTGCAGCGCGAACGCGGGCAGAAGTTCGGCGCCGTCCAGATCGTCGACATCCTGCTCGGCAAGCGCACCGGCAAGGTCATACAGTTCGACCACGACCAGCTGTCCGTCTTCGGTATCGGCACCGACCTCGACGAAGGTGAATGGCGAAGCGTCGTCCGGCAACTGCTCGCCCAGGGACTGCTGGCCGTCGAGGGCGAATACGGCACGCTGGTGCTCACCGAGGCCAGTGGCACGGTACTGCGGAGGGAACGGGACGTTCCACTCCGCAAGGAGCCGAAGAAACCGGTGGTCTCCCGGTCCTCCGGGACGTCCGGATCCTCCGGGTCCTCCGGCAAGGGCAAGGCGAAGGCAGCTGTGGCAGAGCTGCCCGAGGACCTGCTCCCCGCCTTCGAGGCACTGCGCGCCTGGCGTGCCGAACAGGCCCGCGAACAGGGCGTACCGGCGTACGTGATCTTCCACGACGCCACGCTCCGGGAGATCGTCGGCCGATGGCCCGAGACGATCGCCGAACTGGCCACGGTCGGCGGCGTCGGCGAGAAGAAGCTCATGACGTACGGGGAGGGCGTGCTCGGGGTACTGGCCTCCCTGACGGCACCGTCCTCCCCGGCCCCTGCGGCGGCGGGGACCGGGGACGAGGACCACTGGCCCGAGATGGACGCGGAGCCGGAGCCGGACGACTGGATATAGCCCGACCCGGCCCCGAAGCCGTCCTCCAGGCCGGCCGCTTCCATGCCTGAAGCCGATCGCCCGCGCATCGACACGAACTCGGTCAACCGTTCACGGGTCTGGTCGAAGTTCCCCGCGTCCGGCAGGTCGCCGGCGGCAGGTGCCCTACCCGAGTGCCGTCAGCCCCGGTGCGAACGTGATCAGCAGGGGCAGCAGGGGTACCAGTGCGGCCACTGTCGTCGTCAGGGCCCGCTGGCGGCGCAGCAGCCGTGGTGGTGGTTCCAGGAGGCGGTCGACCCGCTCGCCGAGCAGTCGGCGACTCGACGCGCAGGACAGGACTCCGCGGTGCTGGTTCAGTTCGATCAGTGCCAGTGCGGTCGTGAGGTGGCCGCAGCGGCGGGATGCCGCGTCGTCGGCGGCGAGTTCGACGAGCCGGTAGGTCTGGTCGCAGAAGTGGGAGAAGAGCGGCACCCGCGGGAAGCCCGTGGCCAGTGCGCTGGACAGGTGGAGCAGCCAGTCGTGGTGGGCGCGAGCGTGGCCCCGCTCGTGGGTGAGTACGGCGTCGAGCTGGTGGTCGGTGAGGCGGTGCAGTGCCCCGGTGGTCACGACCAGCTGCGGTGGATGCCCGGGCATCCACCAGGCGTCCGGGTATTCGTCCTCCAGCACCAGCATCGGTCCGCGTGCCGCAGGCAGCCCGGCCGGCAGTTCCGGTGCCCGTTCGCGCAGGTGTGCGCGGGTCTGGTCGCGGCGCCGCCGGGCCTCGACCAGTTCGCGGGCGAGCATCGCCGTCGTCCACGCGGCCCCGCAGGCGAGCAGCACCGTGAGGGCGACCGCCCACAGGGGCGCGACGGAGAGGTCGTACGCCGCGGCGACCGCCGGTGGCGCCGGCGCGAACACCCGGTCGCGCACGGTGTGGAAGACGGCCGCCGCGCCCAGGACGAGTGCGGTCAGGCAGCACATCAGCACGGTGGCGACCAGGCACTGCCAGACCCACAGCGCGACCACCGGTTCCCGTTCGGGCCACAGGGCCTGCACCAGCGCACGCGGCGCGGGCACCGCGGCCGTCAGGGCGACGACGCTCAGCAGGAGCAGGCAGACGGTCATGCCGAGGCTCCGTTTCCTGATCGGAGAGGTGCGCGGGTGGTGGGTGGTGCGGGGGTGATGCGCCGTTGCGCGACAGGGTGCGTGCGCCGACGCACCACGTAATGCGTGCGCCGTCGCCTCGCATGGTGCGCGTGCGGGCGCATCGCATGGTGCGTGTCCCGTCAGTATGACGGGACGGAGCACCCCGAGTCAGGTGCCGACGAGGATCCGGGTACCCTCCTGCCCAAACCCCGGCAGTCGGCGCGGCCGTACTCCTGCAAGCGCTCCCCGACCCGACCGCCTCTCACGCCGCCACGATCCGCCCGCTGACCTCCCCGAGCCCCACCCGGCTTCCGCCCGGGCCCGGTGCCCACGCGGTCAGCGTCACCACGTCGCCGTCCTCCAGGTACGTCCGCTTGCCGTCCGGGAGTTCGAGCGGGTCCCGCCCGTTCCAGGTGAGCTCCAGGAGCGACCCGAGCTCCCCGGGGTCCGTACCGCTCACCGTGCCGGAGCCGTACAGGTCGCCGGTGCGCAGTGAGGCGCCGTTGACGGTCAGGTGGGCGAGTTGCTGCGCGGCGGTCCAGTACATGGTGGAGAACGGCGGCTCGGACACCACCTGACCGTTGATCGCGATCGACATCCGCAGGTCGTAGCCCGCGGGCTCCTCGGCGGAGTCGTCGAGATACGGCAGCAGCGGATGCGTCCGGTGCGGCGGGGCGACCCGTGCGTCCTCCAGCGCGTCCAGCGGGGTGATCCACGCCGAGACCGAGGTGGCGAACGACTTGCCGAGGAACGGGCCGAGCGGGACGTACTCCCAGGCCTGGATGTCGCGCGCCGACCAGTCGTTCAGGAGAGTGAGTCCGAACACGTGCTCCCGGAAGTCGCTCAGCGCCACCGGCCGCCCCTGCTCGGAGGGCGCGCCGACGACGAAGCCCACCTCGGCTTCGATGTCCAGCCGGACCGACGGGCCGAACACCGGCGCCTCCGAGGGGTCCGGAGTGGTCTTCCGCTGGCCTGACGGCCGTACGACGTCCGTCCCCGACACCACGACCGTGCCCGCGCGGCCGTGGTAGCCGATCGGCAGGTGCTTCCAGTTGGGGGTGAGCGGTTCGGCGGCGTCGGGGCGGAAGATGCGGCCGGCGTTCCGGGCGTGGTTCTCGGAGGCGTAGAAGTCGACGTAGTCGGCGACCTCGAAGGGGAGATGCAGGGTCACCGCGGACAGCGGGTGGAAGAGGGGTTCGAGTGCCTCGCGGTGAGCGGGCACGGTCACCCAGGCCGTCAGGGCGCGCCGTACGTCCGACCAGGTGGTGCGTCCCGCGGCCAGCAGTGGGTTGAGGGTCGGGCGGGCCAGCAGTGACGCGTACGGGGAGCCGAGCGCGAGAGCCGCGGCGCCGGCGTCCAGGACGTGGTCGCCGAGGCGGACGCCGACCCTCCGTTCCGTGCTCTCGGGCGTCGAAAACACGCCATACGGGAGATTGTGCGGGCCGAAGGGGTCACCCTCGGGGACCTCGAAGGGGGGCAAGGGGGGCATGGGGTGGCTGCCTCGCTCTCATCCGTGTCGCGCTGGGCCAAGTATGTGGTGACGTTGCTATGGCGTTGCGCGGCATTCCATGTGGTCGCGCCACACGTTACGGGTGAGTTGGCTGTCGTGGCAGTGTCTAAAGAGTTCGCAATGTCCGAATAGGCCTTGTCAGAGGGGTCAATTCCGGCTTAGCGTCCTTTGGGGGACACGGGCGGGGTGGGTCCGGTCCGTAGGGGGGACACGTGGGGGGACCCGTGGCCAGGAATGCCGTCAGCATGCCGTTCGAAGCGGATCGCGACGTGCCGGGCCTGATCGTCAAGTTCGGCGACTATCCGCTGCACCATGGCGGGGTCGGCGCGATTCGCAGCCTGGGCCGGCTGGGCGTTCCCATGTACGCGATCACGGAGGACGCCTACACACCGGCGGCTTCCTCCCGTTACCTCAAACGGGCGTTCGTGTGGCCGACAACGGGCGCCGAGGAACCGGCTCATCTGGTCGAGGGACTGCTGCGCATCGGCCGCCGCATCGGCCGGCCGACCGTGCTGATCCCCACCGACGAGGAGGCCGCCGTCCTGATCGCCGAGCACCAGGACGCGCTCGGCGACCGCTTCCTCTTCCCGCGCGTGGAGTCCGCACTGCCCCGCCGGCTCGCCAGCAAGCAGGGCCTGCACGAACTGTGCGTGGAACACGGCATCCCCAGTCCGACGTCCGCCTTCCCGCAGTCGTACGACGAGATCGTCGACTTCGCCGAGAAGGCCCGCTTCCCGATCGTCGCCAAGAACCGCGAGGCGTTCGTCCGGCGCGCGCAACCCGCCGTCAACGGCACGACGAAGATCGCCACCCGCGAAGGGTTGCTCGCTCTCGCGCGTGACTGGGGCACCCATCCGGGTGTCATTCTCCAGGAGTACCTCCCGAGGGAGGACGCCGAGGACTGGATCGTGCACGCCTACTTCGACGCCGACTCGAACCCGCGCGCCCTGTTCACCGGCGTCAAGGTGCGCTCCTGGCCGCCGCACGCGGGCATGACGGCGAACGCGTACGTCGTCGACAACCCGGAACTCGCCGACCTCGCCGCGCGTTTCATCAAACAGATCGGCTTCAGCGGCATCATCGACCTCGACCTGCGCTTCGACCGCCGCGACAGGCAGTACAAGCTGCTCGACTTCAACCCGCGCATGGGCGCCCAGTTCCGGCTCTTCGAGAGCGAGTCGGGGGTGGACGTGGTCCGCGCCATGCACCTGGACCTGACCGGGCGCCGCGTTCCGGAGGGGGAACAGCGCGCCGGTCACCGGTACGTCGTGGAGAACATCGACCTGCCCGCCCTCCTCGCCTACCGCCGCAGCGGCTATACGACACCGCACGCACCCGAACGGCCGAGCGGGACCGAACTGGCCTGGCTCGCGGGTGACGACCCACTGCCGTTCGTCACGATGCTCGCCCGCTTCGTGCGTCCGGGCGCGAAGCACCTCTTTCAGCTGTGGCGCACCAACCGCCGCGGCTCCAGCACCTCCACGAAGTAGGCACCACGTTCCTGGGGAGGGACTTCGTGATCCAACCGGTAGCAGTCATAGGTGCCGGGCCCTTCGGCCTGTCCACCGCCGCCCATCTACGGGCGCGCGGCATCCCCGTCCGGGTCTTCGGCGACCCCATGGTCAGCTGGCGCGACCACATGCCCGAGGGCATGCTCCTGAAGTCGACGCCCGCCGCCTCCAACCTCGACTGCCCGCAGCGCGGGCACACCCTCGCCGACTACTGCGACGCGGCGTGCATCCGCAGGCTGGTGACCGACGAGGACATCATCCCGGTGGAGACCTTCATCGGCTACGGCGAGTGGTTCCAGCAGAAGCTGGTGCCCGAGCTGGAGCGGGTGCGGGTGGTCTCCGGGGACCGCGACAAGGCGGCCGGGTTCGAACTGAAGTTGGACTCGGGAGAGTTGTTCACCGCCCGCGCGGTCGTCGTCGCCACCGGCCTGTCGGGACTCGCCCATCTCCCCGCGGTGCTCGCGAAAGCGGCGGCGGACGGGCCCACGGCCCCGTCTCACACAGCTCCCAGCACCACGACCTGACCCGCTGCTCCGGCAAGGAACTGATCGTCGTCGGTGCCGGACAGTCCGCGCTGGAGACGGCGGCTCTCGCGGCCGAGGCGGGCGCCCAGGTGCGGGCCAAACACCTGGCGGCTGCCCACGCCTGACGCCCGCCCCGCCCACCGCCCCGGATCCGGCGCCGCCCACCCGCACTGGGGGCCAGGCCGCCAGCCGCCCCTGGATCCGGGCCGACACCCGCCTCCGCGGGCCGGGCCGCCACCCCCGCCCCGGGGCTGTGCCGCCTCGGCCGCGGCTGCCAGGCCAGGAACTCCTCGATCGACCCGGGCGGATTGGCGGCTTCCGTGGCCTCGACCTCCCTTCCCGGGCAGTACATGTAAGGCCACCACCGGCAGCGGTCGCCCGAGGACCTTCTCGATGCGGCCCCCGGCATGCGGATCATGCGTCAGCCGTACGCACGCGTCGGCGAAGTGCAGCCCCAACAGCTCGCCTCGCGTCCAGTTCGGCGTTCTCGCCGTCCCCGTCGAACCAGAGTCCGAGCCGCCGGACCTCCTCGGTGGACAGCACGCCGCCGACCGGGTCCCCAGGACAGTTGCCGAGCATCTCGAAGCCACCGAGGAGCCAACGCCCGTAGTTCCAGCGCGCCTCGCCGGGGTCCGCCGGGTCCCGTTCGGCCTCGTACTGGCTCTCGGTGTCGTCGCCGGCCGCCACGTACGGTCTGCGCTCGTCGTCGTCGACACGACGGATACGGAACGACGGCGTAGATCTCCGGCCGCAGCGCCCGCGGAAGCCGCTCCAGCGCGTCGGACGCCGACTCCAGCAGATGCGCGCGGGAGACCCCCGGTCTGTCCGTCCTACGCCCGCCCCGTCCGATCGGTGCCATCAACCCACCGCCAACGTAACGTGGCCCACTGACAACGCCCCATCACGGAGGCGGCGGGCGCCACTTGAGGCCGAAACGCACAGTGAGTCTCCGAGGCGTGCTGTCCGTATTCTCTGATCATGGTCGCACCCACCCCGTACTCACTGATCGCCACCGACCTGGACGGCACGCTGCTGCGCGCCGACGACACCCTGTCGGAACGGTCGCTCGCCGCGCTCGCGCGGGCCGGCCGGGCCGGCGCCCGGCATCTCGTGGTGACCGGGCGCCCCGC
Source organism: Streptomyces sp. NPDC111744 (assembly GCF_055634995.1). Taxonomy (NCBI): domain Bacteria; kingdom Bacillati; phylum Actinomycetota; class Actinomycetes; order Kitasatosporales; family Streptomycetaceae; genus Streptomyces; species Streptomyces sp. NPDC111744. Next base: position 791,129 of record NZ_JBVKCG010000001.1, on the reverse strand, counting down.
GCCGAGAGTGCGCCCCCTCCTGGACGACCTCGGCTGCACGGGACTCGCGGTCTGCGGCCAGGGAGCGCAGGTGTACGACGCCGGCACAGCCCGACTGCTGTGGTCGGTCACCCTGGACCGGGAGCTGGCGGAGACCGCCCTCGGCAAGATCGAGGCCGAGGTCGGACAGGTGTACGCGGCGGTCGACCAGGACGGCGTGGACGGGCTCACGCTCATCGAGCCGGGCTATCTGATGCCCCACCCCACGCTGCCCGCGCTGCGCGTCGACCGGCGTGACGACCTGTGGTGCGCGCCCATCAGCAAGGTGCTGCTGCGCCACCACACCCTCTCCGACGACGAACTGGCGGCCACCGCGCGCGCGGTGGTGGGATCGCTGGCGACGGTCACCATGTCGGGGCCGGGGACCGTCGAGCTCCAGCCGTGCGGGGTGACCAAGGCGACCGGGCTGGCGCTGGCCGCCGACCACCTGGGGCTGAGCCCCGAACAGGCCGTCGCCTTCGGTGACATGCCCAACGACGTGCCCATGTTCGACTGGGCGTCCTACGGGGTGGCCATGGCCAACGCCCATCCCGAACTCAAGGCGGTGGCCGACGAGATCACCTTGTCGAACGAGGACGACGGCATCGCCGTCGTCCTCGAAAGACTCTTCAGCTGACGGCGCCGGTCAGTACGCGCCGTGCACGTTGTCCATCGAGCCGTACCGCGCGGCGGCGTAGTTGCAGGCGGCGGTGATGTTCGCGACCGGGTCGTAGATGTCGAACGACGTGCCGTCCACGTGGTAGGTCTTGAACGTCGGGTCGATCACCTGGAGCAGGCCCTTGGACGGGATGCCGGCGGCCGCGTTGGAGTCCCAGAGGTTGATGGCCTGCGGGTTGCCGGACGACTCACGCATCACGTTGCGGTAGATGCCGTTGTAGCTGCCGGGGATGTGCTTCTCGGCCATGATCGCGAGCGACTCGCGGATCCAGCCGTCGAGGTTGTTCGGGTACCCGGCGAGCGTCGTCGAGGCCGTCGAGGTGGAGGTGGCGGCGGAGGCGGTGGTCGCCCCGATGAGCGGGAGGGCGAGAACGGCGGCGCCGGTGCCGGCGATGGCAAGCGTGCGGACGATGCGGTTACGGCGGGGACGGCGGTGCTGAGTGGCAGCAGACATGGCGAAGTTCCTCTCCGTCGCCTACGAGGTGAGCTGTCGGGTTCGGGCGCGGGGAGTGCCCGGCCGCACCGCCCGAAGGCGAGGCGACTTCACCCCTAGCCGTTCCGGTACGACGTCCGTCGTTGACGTCGGCCGCCCGGTCCGGCGACTTACCTGGATCCCCCGCTCCTGCCGTGCGAATGGACTCGTCGATGGGTCACGACGGGCGGCGGCAGGATTCGGCGTCCGCCCGGCGAGCGGGAACGTATGCGAGAGCACATGTCCGGAACAAGTGCTGGATTCACACAACACACCGATTGACCTTGATCTGAGTCGTATGGGGTACTTGATCCTTTGCGGCTGCCAAGCCACAACTCGCCCACAGGGAACGGAAAGAAAGGTTCGTCCTAGCCTTTACGGCCTCCCGACCGACGTGACCCACTTCACGAAGTGGCAATCGCGGCAAATCAGACATGAGGGATTCGTGAAGTCCGTTTTTCCGGGCATCGGTGGAAAAGCGCTCCGCCATTATTTGCGTGGATTGCCCCAATTGAGGCGAGAAGAGTGGCGTGCATCACAGGTGATTTCGGGTATTGCCCGAATTGTCTAATTCGGTGGAATTGTGGCTCGGTAAGCGAACCGACGGGCCAGACCGGATGCGGGTGGGCAGTGGGCGCTGCTCGTCCAGTTCATCTGTTTCAGCTGGTTCATCCGGTCGTGTACGTCTCCGGTGCGCCCCTCGTGAACTCTGCACGGTCCGGGTACGCGCGTCCGCTGATCGACCGCGGCCGGGAGGTCGGCGCCCGTCGGCTACGTCCGTTCGGATTCCTCCACGGCGACGGGTCGGCCCAAGTCCTCCGAGCCGGCGTGGAGTTCACGTGCGTGGGCCCCGGCGGGCGTACGTGATTCCGGTCACGTTGGAGGAGGGATCGGCGGGCCCACCGACCCGGCGGCGGGCGAGGCGGCTGTCCATGCGCGCGTGTCCACCGTGAGAGGGGAACCTCCGCCGCCCCACGCGTCGTTGTCATAGCGGCCGTCCGTGGAGTGCACGGCGACCGCTTTGAGCGGCTCGGGCGCGAGGGCCGTCACCCGGAGGGAGATGCAGCCGTCCCGGGGGATGCCGGCCGCTCGACGGTCGCGGGGCCTGTCGGCCGACCGAGGCATGTCCATGACCCATCGGGCGCGGTCGGCGCCGGCGGCCGCGTGGGCTCGTCCGGTCGGTGAGCTCGGCGGGGGAGGTCTTCGAGCGGTGCGGGGGCGGTCTCGTCCGTCCGTGGGCGCCACGCGCGCGGGGGAACGGCGTTCGGACGGCGAAGGGGATGAAGGGGGGTGCGGAGGTCCTCGTGCGTGATCTCGTAGGGGACGGATGTAGGGGTACGGATCGACTCGATCTGAACCCCGTCGGCTTTGACGGGCCGCGAAGGGGGTACCTCCGGGCAGGTGACGTCGGTCGGAGAAGACATGACCGTCCGTGGTCGGCGCTCTGTGGGACGGCCCGCCGTCGGACCCGGTGACGGCACTGGTCGGGGACGCGGTTCCCCCTCCGGCCCGGGACACGACTTGAGCCCCGGTTCGGGACAACTGGCGGTACTTCCTGTTAAGTCATTGGATGTCAGGTCGTATCGGCTGATCAAAACATACCGGTCGTGATCCGATAGCGCCCGGGGTGTAACGGTGGGCGCTATCGGTGATCGAAACCTGACCGGATACGCTGACTTGAGTGATGGCAGCGACCTATCGACAAACCGTGTAATCGCCAGTGGACACCAGCAGACAGGAGACCCCTCGTGACCGTCGGGCCGTTCGGGCTGAGCGTGCGGGACCAGGCTCTGGAAGCCGATGTCCAGGCCGGATTGACGGCTGTCGAGGAGGGCTTGCTAGAAGCCACCAAAAGTGAGGTCCCCTTCATCACGGAAGCCGCGCAGCACCTCGTGCGGGCCGGCGGGAAGCGGTTCCGGCCGCTGCTGGTGATGCTGGCCGCGCAGTTCGGTGACCCGTACGCGCCGGGCGTCGTGCCGTCGGCCGTGGTAGTCGAGCTGACCCATCTCGCCACGCTGTACCACGACGACGTCATGGACGAGGCCGCCGTGCGGCGCGGTGTCGACAGCGCCAACACCCGCTGGGGCAACTCGGTCGCCGTTCTCACGGGTGACTTCCTGTTCGCCCGCGCCTCGCAGATCCTCGCCGACCTCGGACCCGAGGCGGTGCGGGTCCAGGCGCTCGCGTTCGAAAGGCTGGTGACGGGCCAGATCCTGGAGACGGCCGGGCCGTCGGACGGGCGTGACCCGGTCGACCACTACCTCGACGTGCTGGCCGGCAAGACCGGCTCGCTGGTGGCGGTCTCCTGCCGCTTCGGCGCGATGATGTCCGGCGCCGACGAGACGGTCGTGGACGTCCTCACCCAGTACGGCGAACGCCTCGGTGTCGCCTTCCAGCTCGCCGACGACGTCCTGGACATCGCCTCCGACTCCCGCGAGTCCGGCAAGACCCCGGGGACCGACCTCCGCGAGGGCATCCCCACGCTTCCAGTGCTGCGGCTGCGGGAGCGGGCGGCCCGGCTGGGGCTGCCCGAGGACATCGCCCTGTGTGAGCTGCTGGACTCCGACCTCACGGACGACGCGCGGCACGCGGAGGCCCTGATCGCCCTGCGGACGCATCCGGCGCTGGAGCAGGCGCGCCGGGACACGGTCAGGTACGCCGAGGAGGCCCGGGCCGCGCTGGCCCCGCTGGCGGAGTGCGATGCGAAGGTCTCCCTCCTGGAACTGTGCGACGCGGTGGTGCACCGGGCGGGATAGCCCTCCTGGGCTTCCTGGCCGCTCTGCCGAAGTCGATTCCTCGAGGAGCCCAGCCCAAGGGGCGCATTGTGATGCACATCACATCGCTGGACTGAGTCCAATCTAGGATCCGTTTCGTACTCCCTCTCAGAAGCCGACGTAGGGGACGTCGGCCGCCAAAGGGGGAGAAAAAGGAATGATGGTCATCAACGCAACGCGTCGCCAGAGCCTCGTCGCCGCCGTGGTCGTCACTGTGACCGCTCTCGGTGGTGCCGCCGTCCCGGCATTCGCCGTCACCAGCCATGGCTCCACCGGTCACAGCTCCACCGGTCATGGCTCCACCGGTCACAGCTTCACCGGTCATGGCTGTCTCCGACCTCAGGAGCGGGGGCTTCCAGGCCTCCGTCGTCACGGGCAAGCAGATCTACGAGTGCAAGGCGGCCGACGGCGGAGGCTACGCCTTCGCCCAGCGTGATGTCAGCGCCAAGCTCGGCTTCGGCATCCGGCACTCCTACGTCGCACCCAACTCCGGCACCCCGCAGTGGGCCGCACCCGACGGCAGCGCGGTCACCGGAGCCGTCCTGACCAAGACGGCGAACGGCAACGGCAACATCCCAGAGCTCGACCTCAAGGCCACCCAGTCGGGCAAGAAGCACGGACTGCTCGCGCACACCGGTGAGGTCCTGCGCCTGAACACCGCCGGCGGCGTCGCCCCGGTCGGCACCTGCACCCCGGGTGCCGTCGTCGGCGTCCCCTACCAGGCCGACTACGTGTTCGTGCGGCAACCCTGAGTGACCATGGCGTGTGGCAGGAGGCGCCTTCCCCGCGCGACCCCTACGGGTCCGGGGAGGCGCCTCCACCCTTGTGTCATACCGCAGGCGTACGCGGAGTTGGCTCCCGGGTCTGACGCTTCTGTGGCTGCGATTTGGTGAGATGGAAACCACGGAAATCACCACCACTCACCGATTCGGGTGAGAATGGCGGCTCAGGGTGGGACACGTGCGAGCACAGCCGCCGCCGACGACGGAGGTAAGGCACACATGGCACCGTATGAAACAGACGACAGCACGGGGGCCGCGCAGGCCGACGACGAGCTGCGCGCCCAGCGGCGGCGCAAAGCCGCACGGTACGTCGTTCCGGTCACCGTGGTGGGCGTGGCCGCGGCCACGATCGGGCTGGTCCCGGCGCTCGCCGACTCCGGCGACCCCAGCCTGCCGAAGATCACCGCGCAGGAACTCATCAACAAGATCGCCAAGTCGGACGTGCAGCAGCTGTCCGGCACGGTGAAGATCAGCACCGACCTCGGGCTGCCCAACCTCGGCGGTCTGGAGAGCGGCCTGATGTCCGGCGCGGCCGGGGGCGGCGGGGGCGCCTCGTCCGCCGACCCGTCGACCAAGCTCACCGAGCTGGCCTCCGGCACGCACACACTGCGCGTGGCCGCGGACGGCCCCGAGAAGCAGAAGGTGTCGCTGCTGGAGAGCGGCGCCGAGTACAGCCTCATCCACAACGGCACGGACGTGTGGGGCTACGACAGCAAGTCCAACGAGGTCTACCACTCCACCGCCGCAGACTCCGGCAAGGCCCAGCAGCACGAAACCCCGGCCACGCCCAAGGGCTTCGCCGACGAGGTCCTCAAGTCGGTCGACGACACCACGTCGGTGAAGGTCGACGGCACCGCCCAGGTGGCCGGCCGCGACGCCTACCGGCTCGTCATCAAGCCCAAGCAGTCCGGTACGACGGTCGGCGCGATCAGCATCGCGGTGGACGCGAAGACCGGAACCCCGCTGAAGTTCACGCTCACCCCGTCGAGTGGCGGCGCGGCCGTGATCGACGCCGGTTACACGCAGGTCAGCTTCGCGAAGCCGGCCGCCTCGACCTTCGACTTCACCCCGCCCAAGGGCGCCAAGGTCACCCAGGGCGACAGTCTCGACAAGGCGAACAAGGCAGGCAAGGGTGACAAGGGTGACAAGATCACCAAGTCGCCCGGCCAGAGCACACCCGAGGAGCTCGGCAAGAACGGCTTCGACGTGCTCGGCAAGGGCTGGAACTCCATAGCCGTCCTCGACACCGGCAGCAAGGGCGGGCTGCCCACCGGCTCCGCTTCCGGCGGCGGCGACCTGGGCGGCTTCCTCGGCTCGCTCGGCGACCCGGTCTCCGGCAAGTTCGGCAAGGGCACGGTCCTCTCCACCCGGCTGATCAACGCCCTGGTCACGGACGGCGGCAAGGTGTACGTCGGCGCGGTGGACAAGGCGGCCCTGGTGAAGGCGGCGAACGCGGGGTAGCGCAGGGCGGGGTGGGTACCGTGAGTACCCACCCCGCACGACGAATCGAGGGAGCCGATGGACCAACCGTCCGTCACGGACCGGGAGTCGGGGGACCCGGGGCAGGATGACCCGGCACGCGCGAGCGTCATCGACACCCGCGGCCTCACCAAACGCTACGGCGGACAGCTCGCCGTGGACGGTCTCGACCTGACCGTCCCGGCGGGCAGCGTCTTCGGCTTCCTCGGTCCGAACGGCTCCGGCAAGACCACCACCATTCGCATGCTGATGGGGCTGATCACACCCACCTCGGGCACGGCACGCGTCCTGGGCCACCCGATGCCGCGCGCCTCACGCGTCGTACTGCCCCAGGTCGGCGCCCTCATCGAGGGCCCGGCGCTGTACGGCTTCCTCTCCGGCCGCGACAATCTGCTGCGGTACGACGCCGCCGACCCGACCGCAGACCCGCGCACCCGGCGCGCCCGCGTCGAGGACGCGCTGGAGCGGGTGGGCCTGACGGCCGCCGCCGCGAAGAAGGCGAAGGCCTACTCCCTGGGCATGAAGCAGCGTCTGGGGCTGGCCGCCGCACTGCTCCAGCCCCGCAGGCTGCTGGTCCTGGACGAGCCGACCAACGGCCTCGACCCGCAGGGCATGCGGGAGATCCGTTCCCTGGTGCGGGAGCTGGCAGGGGACGGCACGACGGTCTTCCTCTCCTCCCACCTCCTCGACGAGATCGAGCAGGTCTGCACGCACGCGGCCGTGATGGCGCAGGGCCGGCTGATCACCCAGGGCGCGGTGGCCGACCTGGCGGCCGGAGCGCGCGGCCGGCTCGTGGTGACCACCCCGGACACCGGCGAGGCGGCCCGGGTGCTCAAGGAACAGGGCGTCGTGGACCTCGTCACCGCCGAGGACCGGGTGAGCGGCGAGCCGCCCGAACGCGACCTCGCCGAGGTCAATGCGGCGCTCGTCTCGGCGGGCGTGCGCGTGCGCGGCTTCACCCTCGAACGGGCCTCGCTGGAGGACGCGTTCGTGGCGCTGACCGGGGAGGGCTTCGATGTCGCGGGCTGACGCGGCGGTCGTGGAGGAAACGACCGTCCGGCCGAACCCGCTGTGGACACTCGGCCTGCTCCGCAGCGAGCTGGCCATCACCCTGCGGCGCTGGCGCACCCTCGCGCTGCTCGGCGTACTGGCGGCGGTGCCCGTCCTGATCGGGGTCGCCGTCAAGATCGAGACGCGAGGCGGCGACCAGGTCGGTGGGGGTGGTGGCGGTGGTGGTGGCCCGGCGTTCATCGCGCAGATCACCAACAACGGCCTGTTCCTGGTGTTCACGGCACTGGCCGCGACCCTCCCGTTCTTCCTGCCGATGGCCGTCGGGGTGGTGGCCGGCGACGCCGTCGCCGGCGAGGCCAACGCGGGCACCCTGCGCTATCTGCTGGTCGCCCCGGCCGGCCGCACCCGTCTGCTGCTCACCAAGTACGCGGCGACCATGGCCTTCTGTCTGCTGGCCACCCTGGTGGTGGCCGCCTCCGCCCTCGCCGTCGGTGCGATCCTCTTCCCGCTCGGCGACGTGACCACCATCTCCGGCACCCAGATCTCCTTCGCCGATGGCCTCGGCCGGGCTCTGCTGATCGCCCTGATGGTGGCGGCCTCCCTGACTGGCATAGCGGCGCTGGGCCTGTTCGTGTCCACGCTGACCAACAGCGGTATCGCGGCGATGGCGACCACCGTCGGCCTGCTGATCACCATCCAGATCCTCGACCAGATCCCCCAGTTGCACGCGCTCCAGCCGTACTTCTTCTCCCACTACTGGCTGTCCTTCGCCGACCTGGTGCGCGACCCGGTCTACTGGGACGACCTGGTCAGGAACCTGGAGCTGCAGGCCCTGTACGTGGCGGTGTTCGGGTCGGCGGCGTGGGCGCGGTTCACGACGAAGGACATCACGGCGTAGCGGCGGCGGAAGCCTCACCCACCGCGAATCGGGCCAGGGGCGCCTCCCCGGCGAAGAACTCCTTGGCCCGCGCCAGCGCCTCCGTGTCCTTGAGGACATCACCTCGCGCGCTGCCGTTGCCGAGCAGTACCCCGCCGAAACGCATGCCCATGTAGGCGGCCGAGTTGTGGAGCAGGCCGGCGTACGGGTCCGCGACGGACGGCTCGTGGTCCGCCAGCACTGCCACTCCCCACAGGGTGCGTCCCGTCAGGGTCGCCCTGAAGTCGAGATCAGGGGTGCGCAGCCAGCCCGACCAGTAGTCCAGGTAGCGCTTGGTGAGACCGGACACCGAGTACCAGTACACCGGCGAGGCGATCACGATGTCGGTTGCCGCCAGTGTGGCGTCGAGCAGCAGACCGGCGTTGGTGTGCGAGGGCGCCCGCACATGGTCGGCGTCGCGTCGCAGGTCCACGAAGTCCGGCAGCGGATGGTCGGCCAGGCTGATCCACTGCTGTTCGACGTCCTCGGGCAGTTGTTCGGCGGCTCGGCGGGCCAGGAGTTCGGTGTTGCCGTCGGAGCGGGCACTGCCCAGTACGAACAGGAAGCGGCGAGTCACGAGATCCCCCAGGTGGGCGGCGCACGAAGACTAAAGTTGTGTGCATCATATGCGCATGCATTCAAATTGACCAGGGGTGGCGCCGCCGGGCCGCGGCGGGCGGCCCCTTCCTGATGCGAGGCTGTGACGTCGCGGTGACGCGTGGGCCGAGGGGAGCGGCCAGACTTGACCGTACGCACGGGTACGACCGGACGGTGACGCCGGGGGAATGAGGGCCGATGTCCCGACTCAGCCGCGAGACGAAGCGGGAAGCTCAGCAGACCGACCGGCCGGCGGAACCGGTCGAGGTCCGCGTGACAGGCGGCGCCGCGACCGTGGACGGCGTACCGCTGTTCCCGGCGCCCGGTGAGGAGCCCCAGCAGGCGGTCCTCAACCACCTCCAGCGCCTCGCCCATGCCGGCGGCCGTCCCGTCCTCGCCACCGTCCACGACAGCCGCATCGGGTATGTCGTCCGCCTCCAGGTGAACCTGGACGGCTCCAGCAGCTTCACCGGCGATCCGGAACAGATGGGGCCGTCCGGTGCGCCGAACGCGCCCACAGCACCCCCGGAGGCGGCACAGCAGCCCCCTCGGGACAGGCCGCCGCATCTCCTGCGCGCCGTCGACGAGCCCCCGGCCCCGGCGGTCACGGGCACGGCGGTCACGGGCACGCCGGTGGCGGCTACGGCGGCTACGGGCACGCCGGCCGCGGGGGCGGCGGTCACGGAGGTGGCCCCCTCCTTCCCGCTGCGGGCGGTCCCGGCGCCGCCGGTGGCCGAACCGACGGCGCCGGGTACGGTCCAGCCGCCGACCGGGGTGTTCGGCCCGCCGCCCGTCATGGACGGGACAGCCGCCCCGGCCCCCGCCGTCGTACCCGCTCAGGCCGTCACCGGGCCCCAGCCGGCGGCCCGGAACGATCCTCCCGTCGCCCCCCGTGCAGAACCCGTCATGGACTCCCTCATAGGACCCCTCGTAGCACCCAAATCCGCCCGCGTCCTCGAACCCGATCCCAGGCACACTCGCGCCCGCGGGTTCGACGCCGTCGCCGAGGAGGTGCTCGGGGACGAGCCCGTGACCGTGACGGCGGAGGGGGCCGCGCTGCTCACCGAGCCGGTGTCGCGGATCAACGAGGCCGTCCGGGCGGGCCGTATCGAAGTGGCGGCCGAACTCGCGGAGCGCACCGTCGCCGAGGCCTCCGCGACCCTCGGCGACGGTCACGCCGAGGTGCTGCACCTGCGCGAGCTGACCGCCTACATCGCCTACCTGGCGGGCGATCCGCTGCGCGCCTTCCACCTTTCCCTCGACCTGGCCCGGCAGCGCCGGCAGGCACGGGACGGCGAGGGGGCGTACGGGAACGTGCGGAGCGCGGCCACCGCCTGGCGCGCGGTGCGCGACCCGGAGCACGGGCTGCGCCTCGGCCGCGACCTGATCGACCTGTGGGCGCAGCTCACCACCGAGGACGGCCCGGCCGCCGACGACCCGGAGGAACTGGATTCCGCCCGTGCCCGGATGGGCCGCCTCACCGAACGCGCCCGCCGCGCCTCCGAGAACGTCTGAACGTCAGTCACCGCATCCGGAGCGTCAGTCACCGTAGCCGGAGCTCGGCCGCTGCATCCCTGAGCGTGTCACTGCACGCAGAACTCGTTGCCCTCCGGGTCGGCCATCACCGTCCACGCCCCGGCCGGCTCGGACACATGCCGCAGCACCGTCGCGCCCAGCCCTTCGAGCCGCGTCACTTCCTCCGACCGCTTCCCCGCCTCGGCGTGCAGGTCCATATGAAGCCGGTTCTTGCCGGACTTCCCTTCCGGTACCCGCTGGAACAGCAGCCGCCGGCCGAGCCCGGTCCCGCGCTCCTGGTCGAACGGATCGTCCGGATGCCGTACGGCCATCAGGTCACGGAAGGCGGCACGGCCGTGGTACTCCACGGTCGCCACGCCGGGCAGCGCGCCCAGCTCCAGCAGACGTTCGACCAACGCGCTGTTGTCCTCGGCCACATAGTGCAGCGCCGCGGCCCAGAAGTCGGCCTGCGCGTGCGGGTCGCGGGCGTCGACGACGAGTTTCCAGTGCAGGGGTGCGGGCGTCTGCGTCATGCCGCCCACTTATAGCCGAAGGCCGTGGGCCTCACACCTGACTTGTGGGAGTCTCCGCGGCCGCAGTCACCGGCCGTGGTACGCGCGCCGCCGCGAGCGCACGCGCGGACCGGTGGGCGGTGCGCAGCGCGTCCCAGGTGAGCAGGGCGAGGGCGACCCAGACCAGGGCGAAGCCGGCCCAGCGTTCGGCGGGCATGGCCTCGTGGAAGTAGAGGATGCCGAGCAGGAACTGGAAGACCGGCGCCAGGTACTGCAGCAGACCGAGCGTGGAGAGCGGGACGCGGATCGCGGCGGCGCCGAAGCAGACCAGCGGGAGCGCGGTGACGATGCCGGTGGAGGCCAGCAGGGCGGCGTGCCCGGCACCGTCGTTGACGAAGCTGGAATCGCCGTGGCCGGCCAGCCACAGCAGATAGCCGAGCGCGGGCAGGAACTGGATCGCCGTCTCCGCGGCGAGTGACTCGATGCCGCCGAGGTTGACCTTCTTCTTGACGAGGCCGTAGGTGGCGAAGGAGAAGGCGAGGACGAGCGAGATCCACGGCGGCTGCCCGTAACCCACGGTCAGTACGACCACGGCGGCGAAACCCACGCCCACCGCCGTCCACTGCGCGGGCCGCAGCCGCTCCTTCAGCAGCAGTACACCCATGGCGATGGTCACCAGGGGGTTGATGAAGTAGCCGAGCGAGGCCTCCACGACGTGCCCGGAGTTCACGGCCCAGATGTAGACACCCCAGTTGACGGTGATCACGGCGGCGGCGACCGTCACCAGCGCCAGCCGGCGAGGCTGCCGCAGCAGCTCACCGGCCCAGGCCCAGCGTCGTACGAAGGCCAGCGCGACGGCGACGAAGGCCAGGGACCACACCATCCGGTGGGCCAGGATCTCCAGGGATCCGGCGGGCTTCAGCAGCGGCCAGAAGAGGGGGACCAGGCCCCACATTCCGTAGGCCGCGAAGCCGTTCACCAGCCCCGCCCGCCGCTCACCCCTCGATATCTCGGCCACCGGCCCTCCTCACGCCCTCACGCCCAGCTCTCCAGCACACCGGGACGAAGGTAACGCCGAGCACCCCCGTCTGTCATGGCCGTATCGGCATACGGTCATGACAGACGGGGGTGGAGACGCGCGGTGCCTCTTCAGGCCTCTCGGGGCCTGTTTGGGTCAGGGCCTACTTGAGGCCGGCCGCGACGGCCTCGGAGATCGGGGAGGTCGGGCGGCCGGTCAGGCGGGAGAGGTCGCCTGAGTCGACGACCAGCTCGCCCTTGGCGATCGACGCGTCGACATCGACCATGATCGCGGCGAACGGCTCGGGCATCCCCGCGCTGGTCAGGATGGACTGGAGCACCTCGCCGGGCACGGAGTTGTAGGCGATCTCCTTGCCGGTCTGCCGCGCGATCTCCGCCGCGTACTCCGCGAAGCTCCAGGCGACGTCGCCGCCCAGCTCGTACGTCTGGTTCTCGTGGCCCTCGCCGGTCAGTACGGCGACGGCGGCGGCCGCGTAGTCCGCGCGGGAGGCCGAGGAGACCCGGCCGTCGCCGGCGGCCGCGACGACGGCGTTGTGCTCCAGGACCGGGGCGAGGTTCTCGGTGTAGTTCTCGTGGTACCAGCCGTTGCGCAGCAGGGCGTACGGCAGGCCGGAGGCGAGCAGTGCCTCCTCGGTGGCGCGGTGGTCGTCCACCAGCGACGCCTTCAGGCTGCCCGGGGCGCTGGTGTAGGCGAGCAGGGCCACGCCGGCCGCCTTGGCCGCGTCGATGACGACCTTGTGCTGCTGCGGGCGGCCCTTGTCGAACTCGTTGCCCGAGATCAGCAGCACCTTGTCACCGGCGGCGAAGAGACCGTCGAAGGTCCCGGGGGCGTTGTAGTCCGCGACGGCGATCTTCACGCCCCGGGCGGCGAAGTCGGCGGCCTTGGCCTCGTCGCGCACGACGGCGGTGATCTGTTCGGCCGGGACCTTCTCCAGCAGCTGCGTCACGACGTGACGGCCGAGGTGTCCGGTGGCTCCGGTGACAACGATGCTCATGGTCTGCCATCTCCTTGTGGGGTTCCGATGCCACTAACCCTACGAGGTGCGCTAACCAAAAGAAAGTACCCACTTTGAAGTAAGGTACTTGCATGGCCGTAAGTACCTCTGAAGTCGAACACCGCCCCGACGCGCCCGGCGCGCGGGCCGGCGCGCACGTCGTCGGCGAGGCGATGTGCCCACACCGCCTGGTCCTGGAGCACGTCACCAGCCGCTGGGGCGTCCTGGTCCTGATCCAGCTCCTCGACCGTGCCCACCGCTTCAGCGAACTGCGCCGCGCCATCGGCAGGGTCAGCGAGAAGATGCTCACCCAGACCCTCCAGACCCTGGAACGCGACGGCCTCGTCCACCGGGACGCCAAGCCCGTCATCCCGCCCCGCGTCGACTACTCCCTCACCGATCTCGGCCGCGAGGCGGCCCGGCAGGTGCGGGACCTGGCGCTCTGGACGGAGCGGCGGATGGCGGACGTGACCCGGGCCCGGGAGGCGTACGACGAGGCGAAGCGCGGCTGAGCACGAAGCGGGCCCGGACGCAGCGTCCAGGCCCGCACTCACTGCTCGCCCTTACCGAGGGTCAGCCAACGACCGTCCAGGTGTCCCCGCCGGCCAGCAGTGCCGCCAGGTCGCCCTTGCCGTGCTGCTCCACCGCTGTGTCCAGTTGCGCGGACATCTGGGAGTCGTAGACGGGCCGTTCCACCGACCGGAGGACGCCGAGGGGTGTGTGGTGCAGGGTGTCCGGGTCGGCCAGGCGGGACAGCGCGAAGGCCGTGGTGGGGGAGGGGGAGTGGGCGTCGTGGACGAGGATCTCGGACTCGTTGTCCGGGGTCACGTCGACCACCGTCAGGTCGCCGGTGAGCCGGTCGCGTACGACTCCGCGCATGCCGTCGGTGCCGAAGCGGATGGGCTGTCCGTGTTCCAGGCGGATCACCGCTTCCTCGGCGGACTGCTTGTCCTTGAGGGTGTCGAAGGCGCCGTCGTTGAAGATGTTGCAGTTCTGGTAGATCTCGATCAGGGCCGTGCCCGGGTGGGCGGCGGCCTGGCGCAGCACCTCGGTCAGGTGCTTGCGGTCGGAGTCGATCGTGCGGGCCACGAAGGACGCCTCGGCGCCGATCGCCAGCGACACCGGGTTGAACGGGGCGTCCAGGGAGCCCATCGGTGTCGACTTGGTGATTTTCCCGACCTCGGAGGTCGGTGAGTACTGTCCCTTCGTCAACCCGTAGATCCGGTTGTTGAAGAGGAGGATCTTCAGGTTGACGTTGCGGCGCAGGGCGTGGATGAGGTGGTTGCCGCCGATGGAGAGGGCGTCGCCGTCACCGGTGACCACCCACACGGACAGGTCGCGGCGGGAGGCGGCGAGCCCGGTGGCGATGGCGGGGGCGCGGCCGTGGATGGAGTGCATCCCGTAGGTGTTCATGTAGTACGGGAAGCGGGAGGAGCAGCCGATCCCGGAGACGAAGACGATGTTCTCCTTCGCCAGCCCCAGCTCCGGCATGAACCCCTGTACGGCGGCCAGGATCGCGTAGTCACCGCAGCCCGGGCACCAGCGCACCTCCTGGTCGGACTTGAAGTCCTTCATGGACTGTCTGGCCTCGGCCTTGGGGACGAGCTGGAGCAGTCCGTCGGCGGCGTCAGTCATGGATGGCCTCCTTGAGCGCCTCGGCGAGTTGCTCCGCCTTGAACGGCATGCCGTTGACCTGGTTGTACGAATGCGCGTCCACGAGGTACTTCGCCCGGACGAGGGTGGCGAGCTGACCGAGGTTCATCTCGGGGATCACCACCTTGTCGTAACCGCCCAGGACCGCACCGAGGTTGCGGGGGAAGGGGTTGAGGTGGCGCAGATGCGCCTGCGCGATCGCCTCGCCGGCCCGGCGCAGCCGCCGTACCGCAGCGGTGATCGGCCCGTAGGTCGAGCCCCAGCCCAGGACCAGGGTGCGCGCCCCGTCCGGGTCGTCGACCTCCACATCCGGGACGGCGATGCCGTCGATCTTGGCCTGCCGGGTGCGGACCATGAAGTCGTGGTTGGCGGGGTCGTAGGAGATGTTGCCCGTGCCGTCCTGCTTCTCGATGCCGCCGATACGGTGTTCGAGACCGGGCGTGCCCGGGATGGCCCACGGACGGGCCAGCGTCTGCGGGTCGCGTTTGTAGGGCCAGAACACCTCGGTGCCGTCATCCAGCGTGTGATTGGGCCCCTGGGCGAACTGCACCCTCAGGTCGGGCAGTTCCTCCAGATCAGGGATCCGCCAGGGCTCGCTGCCGTTGGCCAGGTAGCCGTCGGACAGCAGCATCACCGGCGTTCGGTACGTCAGTGCGATCCGGGCCGCCTCCAGCGCCGCGTCGAAGCAGTCCGCCGGGGTCCGCGGGGCGATCACCGGGACCGGGGCCTCGCCGTTGCGGCCGTACATCGCCTGCAACAGGTCGGCCTGCTCGGTTTTGGTCGGCAACCCGGTGGACGGCCCGCCGCGCTGGATGTCCACCACCAGCAGGGGCAGCTCCAGCGACACCGCGAGCCCCACCGTCTCCGCCTTCAGCGCCACACCCGGGCCGGAGGTGGTCGTCACGGCGAGCGAGCCGCCGAAAGCCGCGCCGAGCGCCGCGCCGATGCCGGCGATCTCGTCCTCGGCCTGGAAGGTCCGCACACCGAAGTTCTTGTGCTTGGAGAGTTCGTGGAGGATGTCGGAGGCCGGGGTGATCGGATACGAGCCGAGGAACAGCGGCAGGTCGGCCTGGCGGGACGCGGTGACCAGGCCGTAGGCCAGGGCCAGGTTCCCCGAGATGTTGCGGTAGGTGCCCACCGGGAACGCGGTCGTCGCCGGTGCGATCTCGTAGGAGACCGCGAAGTCCTCGGTCGTCTCCCCGAAGTTCCAGCCCGCGCGGAAGGCCGCCAGGTTGGCGTTCATGACCTCGGGCTTACGGGCGAACTTCTGCTCGAGGAAGCGTTCCGTGCCCTCGGTGGGCCGGTGGTACATCCATGACAAGAGGCCGAGCGCGAACATGTTCTTGCTGCGCTCGGCCTCTTTACGGGTGAGGTCGAATTCCTTGAGGGCTTCCACGGTCAGCGTGGTCAGCGGCATCGGATGGAGGCTGTAGCCGTCAAGCGAGCCGTCCTCCAGCGGAGAGGTGTCGTAGCCGACCTTCTGCATCGCCCGTTTGGTGAACTCGTCCGTGTTGACGATGATCTCCGCGCCGCGTGGCAGGTCCCCGATATTGGCTTTCAGAGCGGCCGGGTTCATCGCGACCAGCACGTTCGGCGCGTCCCCGGGGGTGAGGATGTCATGGTCGGCGAAGTGCAGCTGGAAGGAGGAGACCCCGGGCAGGGTGCCTGCAGGGGCACGGATCTCGGCGGGAAAGTTGGGGAGGGTCGACAGATCGTTGCCGAAGGACGCGGTCTCCGACGTGAACCGGTCACCGGTGAGCTGCATACCGTCACCCGAGTCCCCCGCGAACCGGATGATCACCCGATCCAGGCGCCGGACGGCCTTCACGCCGCCCGGCCTGCGCTGTTCTCCTACGGTTCCGTCGGCCTGTTCCGTTGTCCTGCTGACCTGGCTGGTCACTGAACTGGACCTCCTTCGAGGCGGCTGTCCGGGCGTGGTCGTCCCACGGACCATCCCACGTTCAACCCTACGTCGGTTAAGGTCGCCTTCCCGCGCCTGCTCACATGGTGGATGGCGTTTTGAGACGACCTGTCGCCCTGACTTGTCATGATTTTCCCTCCCCCTGGCTGCCTTCCGGTTCCGACACGGTGTCGGTTCCGTCAGGAGTTCAGATAGGTCAGAACGGCCAGAACGCGCCGGTGGTCACCGTCGCTCTGGGAGAGCCCCAGCTTGAGGAAGATGTTGCTGACGTGCTTCTCGACGGCTCCGTCGCTCACGACCAGCTGCCGCGCGATCGCCGAGTTGGTCCGCCCCTCGGCCATCAGCCCCAGCACCTCCCGCTCCCGCGGGGTCAGCCCGGCCAGCACGTCCTGCTTACGGCTGCGCCCCAGCAGCTGCGCGACCACCTCGGGGTCGAGCGCGGTACCGCCCTCGGCGACCCGCACGACCGCGTCCACGAACTCCCGCACCTCGGCGACCCGGTCCTTCAGCAGATAGCCCACGCCCCGGCTGGAACCGGCCAGCAGTTCGGTGGCGTAGCGCTCCTCCACGTACTGCGAGAGCACCAGCACCCCGAGCCCCGGATGTGCCTTCCGTAGCCGTACGGCGGCTCGCACACCCTCGTCGGTGTGCGTCGGCGGCATCCGTACGTCCGCCACCACCACGTCCGGCATCGCGCCCTGCGCGTGGAGATCGGCGATGGTCTTGACCAGCGCCTCCGCGTCGCCGACGCCCGCGACAACGTCATGTCCGCGGTCGGTCAAAAGCCGGGTCAGTCCCTCTCTGAGCAGCACTGAATCCTCGGCGATGACCACCCGCACCCTGTCCTCCACGATCTCCCGGCCCCCCACACCCCGTCCGGCGTACATGCCTGCCCTGTCCGAAAGACCAGCATTCCAGCATTCGGATCGAAGCGCGCCGGGGTCATGAGAGGAGACGAGCCAAATAAGCCCGCCCGGCGTCCGAGATACACCCTCCTGTCCAGCCCGTCCGGCGTTGCAGGACGAGGCCGTTCGGGGTTCGGGTCGAAGCCGGGGGCTGGGGGCGGCAGCCCCCAGGAGCGGGGGCCGAAGGGGCACGCCCTCGTGGGGACGGGCAAGGGCGGCGGGGGCGGATCCGCCAGGGCCAGGGGGCGGAATCCGCCAGGGCCAGGGGACGGATCCACCAGGGCCAAGGGACGGAATCCGTCAGGGGACGGAATCCGTCAGGGGACGGAATCCGCCGGGGACGGAATCCGCCGGGGGGCGGAAATCCGCCGGGGGGCGGAGATCCGCCGGGGGGGCGGATCCGCCAGGGCCACGGGACGGAATCCGTCAGGGGACGGAAATCCGTGCCCTCAGCCCCGCCAGGGCAGCTCCGCCGTCACTCGCGTGGGCCCGCCCACCGGCGAGTCCACCACCAGGATCCCGTCGACCGCGTCCAGCCGCTCGGCCAGCCCCGCCAGCCCCGACCCCCTCGCCGTGTCCGCACCCCCCACCCCGTCGTCCACGACCTGCAGCATCAACCGGTCCTCGCTCCGCCACACATCCACCGCCGCCGCACTCGCCCGCGCATGCTTGCTGATGTTCTGCAGCAACTCGGACACCGTGAAGTACGCGATCCCCTCGATCGCCGCCGCCGGCCGCTCCGCCAGGTCGACCTCCACCTGCACCGGCACCGTGCACCGCGAGGCCACCGCCGACAGCGCCGCATCCAGGCCCCGGTCGGTCAGCACCGCCGGATGGATTCCCCGGGCCAGGTCCCGCAACTCCTGCAGCGCGGTCTTCACCTCACCGTGCGCCTCGTCCACCATCCGCGCCGCGACCTGCGGGTCTTCCCGCAGCTTCTCCTTCGCCAGCCCCAGATCCATGGCCAGTGCCACCAGCCGCGCCTGCGCCCCGTCGTGCAGATCCCGCTCGATGCGCCGCAGGTCGGCCGCGGCCGTGTCGACGACCACCCCCCGGCCGGACTCCAGCTCCACCACCCGCGACGCCAGCTTCGAGGGCCCGAGCAGCCCGTGCACCATCAGCCGGTCCACCAGCGTCAGCGCCCGTACGATCCACGGCGTGGCCAGCGTGAACAACAGCCCCACCAGCGCGGTCACGGTGATCTCGAACGGGTTGTCGAGATAGACGCTGTGATGGGAGTCGCCGTACAGCTGAAGTCCGCCCTGCCCGGCGTACATCGGGAAGACCCAGAACCACAACGGGTACGTCAGCAGGGCCCAGCCGTACGCCCAGAAGTTGAGCGCGACGACGAAGGAGAACATCGACCAGGGAAACTGGAGGACCGCGTACAGCAGATGCCGCCAGGACGTGCCGCTCTTCAGCACCGCGCCGATCCACGCCATCACCCCGGGCTTGCGCATCCGCAACGGTTCCGGGTCGGCCACCTCCAGGCGCAGCAGCCCGCGCGCCCGCGTCCGCTCCAGCGCCCCGAAGCCACGGCAGCCGGCGAGGGCCGCGGCCAGCAGGGGGATCCCGATGAAGGTCACCAGCAGACCGACACCGAGGGACAGCATCGTCACGGTCCACACGAACAGCGCGACCCCGATCGGAAAGCCCAGCAGCACATAGGCGAACTCACGCCAGCTGCGCGCCTCGAACGGCGCCCGCAGCACGGCCGGCACCCGATGCCGAGGCTCACCGTACGGACCGTGGCCGTACCCGCGATCCTGCACGTATCCGTGGTCCCGCTCGTATCCGTATCCGTGCCCGTGCCCGTACTCCGTGGCCATCGGTGCCGTCCCGTCCGTCCTGTGCTGTCCCAGCCCGTCCCGTCAGGCCTGTCCCTGCCGTACCTCCACCCTGCTGTGCCGCAGCGCCACGAACCATGGAGGCCGTCGGCATCTTGAACGGGGGGTTTTCCCTACCTCTCGGTCCTACCCGCGGTCGCGCCAGGGCAGCTCGGCGGTGACCGTCGTGGGACCGCCGGCCGGAGAGTCGACGACGAACAGGCCGTCCACCGCGCCCAGCCGGTCGGCGAGCCCGCGCATCCCGGTGCCGCCGTTCAGGCTCGCGCCGCCGCGTCCGTCGTCCCGTACCTGGATCAGCAGCCGGTCGTCGGCGAGCCACACGTCGACCGAGGCGCTGCGCGCCCCGCTGTGCTTGCTGATGTTCTGCAGCAGCTCGGAGACGGTGAAATAGGCGATGCCCTCGATCGCGGGCGCCGGTCTGGACGGCAGGTCGGCGGTCACCTGGACCGGTACCGTGCAGCGCGAGGCGACCGAGGACAGCGCCGCGTCCAGCCCCCGGTCGGTCAGCACCGCCGGGTGGATGCCCCGGGCGAGGTCCCTGAGCTCCCGAAGGGCCAGCTTCACCTCGCCGTGCGCTTCCTCGACCATCGCGGCGGCCCCCTCGGGATCCTCCAGCAGCTTCTCCTTCGCCAGACCGAGCCCCATGGCGAGGTTGACGAGACGGGCCTGCGCCCCGTCGTGCAGATCCCGTTCGATACGCCGCAGGTCGGCGGCGGCCGTGTCCACCACGACCCCCCGGTCCGACTCCAGCTCGGCGATCCGGCGCTCCAACTCGTCGGAGGGCGACAGCAGACCCCGGACCATCGCCCGGTCCGCGTTCGCCAGCCCGCGCGCGATGAACGGCAGCACCGGCCACAGCACGAACAACGACGTCACCACGATGCAGAAGGTGAGGATGCCCCAGGGCAACCGGATGAAGTCGTACAGCAGCGTCCGCCAGCCCACCGGATCCTTCAGCGCCATCCACAGCCGTTGAGTGCGCGCACCCCGCTTGGACCACGGCAGCGGAGTCGGCTCCTCCACCCGCACCCCGAGCAGCGCACGCGCGCGTGCCCGCTCCAGCTTCCCCAGCTGCCGGGCGCCCACCAGCGTGCCGGCGAGCAGCGGGATGCCGACCACGGTGATCGTCAGCACGCCGCTCACCCACACCGACGTGAACACATAGATGAAGCCGAACAGCGCTATCGGCAGGTTCAGCAGGAGGTGCGCGATCTCCTTCCAGGTGTGACCGTCGTAGGCGAAGCGGACGGGCGGCAGCCGGTCGCGGTCTTCTCCGCCGTCGGCCAGGCTGCTGAATCGGGGTGCGGGTGCGGTCATATGCGCCAGCGTGCCGTGTGCCGTGACGCAATGCCATGGAGTTCGCCGCCCAGGCCACCCTGGGGAAAACCCCACCAGTCGCCCCGCTGTCACGTCTCACCGTGTGACGGGCTGCTTACCGTGTCTTTATCAGGGCCTAGACTCGCGTGCGTACAGATCGTCGAATCAAGAGTTGACTGAGGTCACGACGCGGGGCCGGGGCCGGCCCGTTGTCTGTCGAGGGAGTGAGGGGACGGACGATGTGGGAGACGGTGAGCGGTGAGCCGTCCGTGGTCGTCGCCGCGGACTACTTCGCGTCCTACTCGGTCGTGGGACTGCTGGCACTCATCGGCGTGCTCTTCGTCGCCGCCGCCTTCGGAGCCGGCCGGCTACTGCGCCCCGTGGTCCCCACGCCCGAGAAACTCCTGACCTACGAGTGCGGTGTCGACCCCGTCGGCGAGGGCTGGGCACACACCCAGGTCCGCTACTACGTCTACGCCTTCCTCTACGTCATCTTCGCGGTCGACTCGATCTTCCTGTTCCCCTGGGCGACGGTCTTCGCCGCCCCCGGCTACGGCGCCACCACGCTCGTGGAGATGTTCGTCTTCCTCGGCTTCCTCGCCGTCGGCCTGCTGTACGCATACAAGAAGGGCGTCCTGACATGGACGTGACGCCGTCGGAGCCCGTGCTGCTCCCGGAACCGAAACGGTTGGGCGCGCTCGCCCGTCTCGCCCCCGAGCCGATGAAGGTCGTCCTCAACTGGGGCCGCCGATACTCGCTCTGGGTCTTCAACTTCGGCCTCGCCTGCTGCGCGATCGAGTTCATCGCCGCGTCGATGGCCCGCCACGACTTCATCCGCCTCGGGGTGATTCCCTTCGCGCCGGGCCCCCGCCAGGCCGATCTGATGGTGGTCTCGGGCACGGTCACCGACAAGATGGCCCCGGCGGTCAAGCGTCTGTACGAGCAGATGCCCGAGCCCAAGTACGTCATCTCCTTCGGCGCGTGCAGCAACTGCGGCGGCCCGTACTGGGACTCCTACTCCGTCACCAAGGGCGTCGACCAGATCATCCCGGTCGACGTCTACGTCCCCGGCTGCCCGCCGCGCCCCGAGGCCCTCCTCCAGGGCATCCTCAAACTCCAGGAGAAGATCGCCGCGGAGTCCCTGGGCGAGCGCTACGACACCCCCCGCCCGTCCGCCGCGGCCCTCCAGAGCGGCCTGGTGCGGCCGCCGGACCCCGCCGCCGAAGGGGACACGCGATGAGCGCCCCCACCGGCTGGCTCCCCGCCCCCGTGGACGAACTCTTCGGCACGGACGCCACGGCCGAGGAGTCCTACGAGGTCCTCACGGTCGATGTCCCTCCAACCTCCTGGCTGGCCGCCCTGGAGACCGCTCGTACGACGCTGACCTGCACCTTCTTCGACTGGCTGAGCGCGGTCGACGAGCCCGGCACCGGCTTCCGAGTCTCCGCTCACGTCATCGCCCTCGCCCCGGTCCGCCGCCTCCTCCTGCGTACGACCGTGCCGCACTCCGCCCCCGAACTCCCGTCCGCCGTCGGCGTCTACGCGGGCGCCCGCTGGCACGAACGCGAGACCCACGAGATGTTCGGCGTCCGCTTCTCCGGCCACCCCGGCCTGGACCATCTCCTCCTTCCGGAAACCTTCGAGGGCCACCCCCTCCGCAAGGACTTCGTCCTGGCGGCCCGTGTCGCCAAGGCCTGGCCCGGCGCCAAGGAACCCGGCGAGTCCGACCACGGCGGCCCCAGGCGTCGCCAGATGCTTCCCCCAGGCGTCCCCGACCCCAACGAATGGGGTCCCCTGAAAGGCCAGCTCCCCCCTGTGCCCGCCCGCCCCGCCCGAGCCGCGGCAGGCCGCCCCACCGGCGAACGCCCGGCCCGCGAGCCCGGCGAACGCCCGGTACGGCGCTCCCGCACAGCAGCGGAGGGCTCGGCCAGCCAGACAGCCGGGGCGGGCACGCCAGCCCCGACGCCTGCGGCGGACGCGCCCGCCGAGGCACAGCCGACGCCCACCCCGCGTCGGGGACGGAGTGCGGGCGAGGGGTCCGCTTCCCAGCGAGCCACCTCTGCGGGGCAGCCGTCGGCGGCTGCGGACCGGGGGCGGAGTGCGGGCGAGGCTTCTGCTTCCCAACCGGGCGCTTCTGGGGGGCCGCCGTCGGCGGCTCCGCGCCGGGGGCGGAGCGTGAGCGAGGGTTCCGCCTCGCAGCGCGCGGCATCCGCAGCAGACGAGACCGCTCCGGCGGAGGAGCCGACGGCCGCCGCTCCCCGGGGACCGCGCCGGGCACGTACCGCCTCGGGCGGCTCCGCGTCGCAGCGCACGCAGCAGACGACACCGCCGGCAGAACCCGCCACCCCGGCCCGCCCCTCGACCCCACGCAGCGCCGACGCTCCGTGGCACCACGCCCGCCCGGCCTTCGACGAACCTGGAGGCGCAGAGCGGCGGGTTACGTCGGCCGGGCCGGGCGAGCCGACCGAGGCGACCGAGACACGCGGGGCCGGGCCGGAGGCCGAGAAGGCGGGGGCGGGGGCGGGGGAGCCGATGCCGCAGGATTCGGCTGGGCCTGAGCCGACGGCGCAGGATTCGGCTGGGCCTGAGCCGACGGCGCAGGATTCGGCTGGGCCTGAGCCGACGGCGCAGGATTCAGCTGGGCCTGAGTCGGCGCCGTCTGAGTCGGCCACGCTCGGGCCGACCGCACCGGACGCGTCCGAGCCGAAGCCTGCCGCGCCCGAGACCCCAGAGGATCCCGAGGCCGTCGAGGCCGCTGAGGCCGCCGAACCTGAGACCTCACCCCCCGACACCTCCGACGCCTCAGCCTCCGACTCCCCCGCCTCTGAGGCCCCGGCCTCCGAAGCCTTCGCCCCCGACGCCCCTCCCAGCCGTGAAGCCCCGGCCGCGACCCCGGACAACGCCACACCGGACACCGCCACCCCCGAACAATCCGCCCCCCACGACGACCGCCAAGGAGGCCCGCAGTGAACGACGCTCTGGACGTCGCCCTGCGACTCCTCGTCGTGTTCGTCGTCTTCCTCACCTTCCCCCTGATCGTCGGTCAGACCGAGCACAAGGTGATGGCCCATATGCAGGGCCGCCTCGGCCCGATGTACGCCGGTGGTTTCCACGGCTGGGCCCAGCTGATCGCCGACGGAGTGAAGTTCGCGCAGAAGGAGGACGTGGTTCCGGCGGGCGCGGACCGCCGTATCTTCCAATTGGCGCCCGCGGTGGCCCTCCTCCCGTATCTGCTTGTGCTGCTCGCCATCCCGATCGGCCCCGGCGAGGGTGCCGTCGGCCAGGTTCTGGACGCGGGTGTGTTCTTCGTGCTGGCCGTGATGGGCGTCGGTGTCCTCGGCTCGCTCATGGCCGGCTGGGCCAGTGCCAACAAGTTCTCCCTCCTCGGCGGCCTGCGCACCGCCGCCCAGCTACTCGCCTACGAACTTCCCATGCTGCTCGCCGCCGCCTCCGTGGCGATGGCGGCCGGTACGGTCTCCCTGCCGGGCATCGTCGGTGCCTTCCACTGGTGGTGGCTGCCCTGGCAGATCACCGGAGGCCTGGTCTTCTTCGTCGCCGGCCTCGCGGAGCTCCAGCGGCCCCCCTTCGACATGCCCGTCGCCGACACGGAGATCATCTTCGGCGCGTACACCGAGTACACCGGCCTGCGCTTCGCCCTGTTCCTGCTCGCCGAGTACGCCGGGATCGTCGTCCTGTGCGGCCTGACCACCGTCCTCTTCCTGGGCGGCTGGCACGGCCCGTGGGGAGCCGACGGCCTCGGCTGGCTGTGGACCCTCCTGAAGTCGGCGCTCCTCGCCTTCGTCGTGATCTGGCTCCGCGTGACCTACCCCCGCCTGCGCGAGGACCAGCTGCAGAAGTTCTCCTGGACCCTCCTCGTCCCCCTTTCTCTCGCCCAGATCGCCCTCACCGGCATCGTCAAGGTGGTGATCTCCTAACCATGGCCCCCATCCCCGGCAGTGGCCTCGCCAAGGGCCTGGCCGTCACCCTGCGCACGATGACCCGGAAATCGGTCACCGAGCAGTACCCGGACGCCCTGCCCGAGCTCCCGCCCCGCACCCGCGGTGTGATCGGCCTGTTCGAGGAGAACTGCACGGTCTGCATGCTCTGCGCCCGTGAGTGCCCCGACTGGTGCATCTACATCGACTCCCACAAGGAGACCGTCCCGGCGGCGACCCCGGGCGGCCGCGAACGCAGCCGCAACGTCCTGGACCGCTTCGCCATCGACTTCTCCCTGTGCATGTACTGCGGTATCTGCATCGAGGTCTGCCCTTTCGACGCCCTGTTCTGGTCCCCGGAGTTCGAGTACGCCGAGACCGACATCCGTGACCTCACCCACGAGCGAGACAAGCTCCGCGAGTGGATGTGGACGGTCCCGGCCCCGCCCGCCCTCGACCTCGGCGCGGAGGAACCGAAGGAGATCGCCGCCGCCCGAAAGACCGCCGAGAAGCTCGCCGCCGCCCAGGCCGAGCCGGGGGAGGGGGAGTCGTGACCTTCCTCGCCCAGGCGCCGCACGGCTTCCTGTCCCCGACCGGCGTGGAGATCGCCTTCCTCCTCGTCGCCCTGGTCACCTTCGGCGCCGCCCTCGTCACGGTGACCACCCATCAGCTGGTGCACGCCGCCCTGTGGCTGGTGGTCAGCCTCGGTGGTCTCGCCGTCGAATACCTGCTGCTGACCGCCGAGTTCATCGCCTGGGTGCAGGTCCTCATCTATGTGGGTTCCGTAGTCGTCCTCCTTCTCTTCGGTCTGATGCTCACCAAGGCCCCGATCGGCCGCTCCCCGGACGCCGACTCCGGGAACCGCTGGGCGGCGCTGGCCGTCGCCGTGGCCGCCGCGGCCGCCCTGGTCTGGGTGGTCGTGGATGCCTTCCGCACCACCTGGATCGACCTGGACGGCGCCGCCGCCGGTTCGACGAAGGTCACCGGCCAGAGCCTCTTCCAGAACTGGGTCCTGCCCTTCGAGGCCCTCTCCGTGCTTCTCCTCGCTGCCCTGGTCGGCGCGATCGTCCTGTCCCGGAAGTCGAAGGCGGACTCGGCCCCGCCCCCTGTGAACGGCCGACCCGTCACGCAGAGTTCCCCTTCCGTCACGGATTCCGGGATTCACCCGATCGAGCAGGAAGGCGCCCGCTGATGCACCTCGCCTATCCCGCCGTCCTCTCCGCCCTCCTCTTCTGCACCGGCCTCTACGGCGTCCTCGCCCGCCGCAACGCGATCCTGGTACTGATGTCGGTCGAGCTGATGCTCAACGCCGTCAACCTCAACCTCGTCGCCTTCGACGTGTGGCTGAGCAAGGCCGCCCGGGACACCCTCCACTCCGGCCAGGCGCTGACCCTGTTCACCATCGCCATCGCCGCCGCCGAGATCGGCATCGGCCTGGCGATCGTCCTCTCCGTCTACCGCAACCGCGGCACCTCCGCCATCGACCGGCTCCGCGACACCGCCGAGGGCCACGAGCACGGCACGCCCACGGACGGGACGGCCGACGAGAAGGCTGAGGCCACCGCGTGACCACGACACACCTCGCCGTCCTCGTCCCCCTCCTGTCCTTCCTGGCCGCCGCGGCCGGCCTGCTCATGGGACGCTCGGCCCCCGGCTTCGTCCGCCTGCTCGCGGTCCTGCCGACGCTCGCCACGCTCGCGCTGGCCATCACGGTCGCCGTCGATCAGGGCGGCGGCCGGGCCGTCGACGCCCACACCCAGCTCACCCCGACCGGCTCGGTCCCGATCGAACTCGCCCTGCACATCGACGGCTTCGCCGCCCTTGTCGCCGTCCTGGTCGCCTTCGTCGCCACCTGTGTGCAGATCTATTCGACCGGCTACCTGCGCGACGACCCGCGCTACCCCTCGTACGCCGCCCTCGTCTCCCTCTTCACCTCCGCGATGCTGCTGGTCGTCTACTCCGGCGACCTGATCGTGCTGCTGGTCGGCTGGGAAGTCATGGGCATCTGTTCCTACTTCCTGGTCGGCCACTACTGGGAGACCCCCGAGGCCCGCGCCGCCTCCATCAAGGCCTTCCTGGTCACCAAGCTCGGCGACGTGCCGTTCCTGATCGGCCTGTTCGCGCTCGCCACCGACGCCGGGTCCTTCCGCATCACGACCGTCCTCGGCACCGTCGCGAACGGCGGACTGCACCATCCGGCCCTGGTCGCCCTGCTGCTCCTGTGCGGCGTGGCGGGCAAGTCGGCGCAGTTCCCGCTGCACACCTGGCTCCCCGACGCCATGGCGGGCCCGACCCCGGTCTCCGCGCTGATCCACGCCGCCACGATGGTCGCCGCCGGTGTCTACTTCGTCGCCCGCCTCCTTCCGGTCTTCGAGGCCAGTGCGGCCGTGATGATCGTCCTCGCCGTCATGGGCGCCGTCACGATGGTCGGTTCGGCCCTCGCCGCCCTCGCCCAGGACGACATCAAGCGCGTCCTCGCCTACTCGACGATCGGTCAGCTCGGCTACATGACCGGCGCCCTCGCCGTCGGTGACCGCGGTGCCGCCGTCTTCCACCTCCTGTCCCACGGCGCCTTCAAGGCACTGCTGTTCCTCGCGGCCGGCGTGATCATCCACGCCGCCGGCACCAACTCGCTGGCCGTCATGTCCCGCACCTCCGGGCTGCGCGAACGCGTCCCGGACGCCTACTGGACGATGACCGTGGCGCTCCTCGCGCTCGCCGCGATCCCGCCCTTCAGCGGCTTCTTCTCCAAGGAGTCCGTCCTGGGTGCCGCCGAGCATGCGGCCACCGGCCACACCGCGCACGCCCCCGGCAGCGCCGGCTGGATCGTCCTCGTCGCCGGCCTGGTCACCGCCGTACTCACCGCCGCGTACGCGACCCGGTTGTGGCTGCTCGCCTTCCGCGGCCGGGGAACCGAGGCCCCGGACCACGGCCGGCAGCCGCTGTCCATGACAGGGGTGCTGTGGGTCCTGGCCGTCCCGTCCCTCGCCTTCGGCGGGTTTGCCTACCGGTCGCTGCCCGGCTGGTTCGACGGCCGCGACCTCACTCCGACCCTCACCACCTCGATCCTCGGCACCGGCCTCGCACTCGTCGGCGGACTCGTCACCTACGGCGCATGGCAGCGCACCAGGGCGCTGGCCGCCGGCGCCCCGATCGGCGCCGTCGCCGCGCACGCCGAGGGCGACGCCGGACTGGTCGAGGCCGAGGCCATCGCCACCCACGAGCCAGCGTTCGGCGACGTGGCCTACGCGCCCGACCCGGCGGACCCCGCCAGGCTGCTGCTCGGACCGCTACGCCGGCCCTCCGCCGAAGGCTTCCACCTGGACGCCGTGTACGACGCGCTGTTCGTCCGCCCGGTCCTGGCCGCGGCGAGCCTTGTCCAGTTCCTCGACCGCGAGGTCGTCGACACCTACGTCCGCGGCGCAGCCGCCGCACCTCGGCTGCTCGGCGCCGCCGTACGGCGGGCCCAGACCGGCAACGTCCAGACCTATGTGAGCGCGCTGCTCGCCGGCACCGTCGTCCTGGCGGTCGCCGTCCTCCTCGTCGCCACGGGAGCGTGAGCAGGCGTGATCGATATCAGCGAGTCCGTGATGCAGTTCCTTCTGGCATTGATCGTCGTCGGCCCGCTTCTCGGCGCCGTCGCCGCCCTGCTCCCCGCCCCGCCCGGGCTGAAGGGGAAGTCACCAGAGCAGGCCGTGCTCCGCCACGGCGTGACCGTGACCGGCGTGATCCTCATCGCCGCGATCGTCCTCGCGCTCGGCTTCGACCACGACCATCCCTCGAGGATGCAGGCCACGACCGACATCAGCTGGATCCCCGCACTCGACGTGCGCATCCACCTCGGCGTCGACGGCATCTCCCTCCCTCTCGTGGTCCTGACCGCGCTGCTGACCTTCCTCTGCGCGCTCTACTCGTACTTCAAGATGCCCGCGGGCCCGTCCCCGAAGGCCTTCGTCGCACTGCTGCTCGTCCTGGAGTCCGGCACCCTCGCGAGCTTCGCCGTCCTTGACCTGCTGCTGTTCTTCCTCGCGTTCGAGATGGTCCTCATCCCGATGTACTTCCTCATCGCCCGCTGGGGCGGCGAGGGACGGACACAGGCCGCCTGGAAGTTCATCCTCTTCACTCTGCTCGGCTCCGTCGTCATGCTGCTCGGCCTGCTCCTGATCGGCATCAAGGCGGGCACGTTCGACATGGTGGCACTCGCCACTGACAACGGCCGGTCGCTGACCACATCCGTGCAGGTCATCGCCGTTCTGGCGATCGGGATCGGGCTCGCCGTCAAGACCCCGATGTGGCCCCTGCACAGCTGGCTGCCGGACGCCCACACCGCCGCGCCGACCGTCGGCTCGGTCCTGCTGGCCGGTGTCCTGCTCAAGATGGGTACGTACGGGTTCGTCCGGATCCTGCTGCCGGTCGCCCCGGACGGATTCCGCACCTTCGCGCCGTACCTCGCCGCCTTCGCCGTGGTCGGGATCACCTACGGCTCCCTGGCCTGCCTGAACCTGGCCAAACGGGGAGCGAAGGGCGACCTCAAGCGTCTGATCGCCTACTCCTCCGTCGGCCACATGGGCTTCGTCCTGCTCGGCATCGCCACCATGACCCCGACCGGCGTGAACGGCGCCCTGTTCGCCAACATCGCCCACGGCCTCATCACCGGCCTGCTGTTCTTCCTGGTCGGCGGCCTCAAGGACCGCACCGGCACCACCGACCTCGACACCCTTGCCGAGGAGAGCGGCGCCGCGCTGTACGGCAAGGCACCGCGCCTCGGCGGACTGCTCGCCTTCGCCGCCGTAGCCTCGCTCGGACTGCCCGGACTCGCCGGGTTCTGGGGCGAGATGCTGGCCCTGTTCGGCGCGTTCAAGCCCGCCGCCGACCTCAGCCGCCCCGCCTTCCTGACCTTCATGGCGATCGCCGCCTTCGGCACCCTTCTGACGGCCGCGTACATGCTGACCGTGGTCCGCCGCGTCTGCATGGGCGCCGTACCGCACGACATGCCCAAGCTCGCCGACGTCCGCACCTACGAGTTCGCGGCCTGGACCCCGCTCGTCGCCCTCACCGTCGTCGCCGGACTGTGGCCGAAGGCCCTGCTCGGGCTGACCGACCCGGCCGTGCAGCAGCTCCTCGCAGGAGGCACCCGATGAGCGCCCTGGCCCAGCCCCTGGCCGCCGACCTCGTCCAGTCCGTCGACTGGCTCGCCGTCGGGCCGCCCACCCTCACCGCGGTCGTCGCCCTCGCCGTCCTGGTCGCCGACCTGTTCGTGCCCGAGGACAGGAAGCCGCTCCTCGGCTGGGTCTCGGTCGCCGGACTCGCCGCGGCCGCCGTCCTGCTGCTGCCGCTCCTGGACCACGACCGCAGCACCTTCTGCCTGACGGGCGCCACGCGCGCGTGCAGCTACACGGCCGACCGGTTCACCCTGGTCGTGCAGTTCCTGGTGCTCGGCGGCGCCCTGCTCACAGCCCTGCTGTCCGTCACCACCCTGAAGGACGGCAACCGCCGCTACCCCCAGGGCGAGTTCTGGTTCCTGCTGCTCTCCTCGGCCGCCGGCGCCGCCCTGCTGCCCGCCTCGCGCGACCTCGCCACCCTGATCGTCGCCCTGGAGGTCGCCTCCCTGCCCGCCTTCGCTCTCGTCGGCATCAGGCACGGCGACAAGAGGTCCTCCGAAGCCGCCCTGAAGTTCTTCCTGTCCTCGGTGACCGCGACCGCCGTCAGCCTCCTGGGCGTCAGCTTCGTCTACGCCACCACCGGCAGCCTCTACCTCACCCAGGTCGCCGACCGCATCCAGCACGTCGACGGCCAACTGCACACCCTCGCCCAAACGGGTGTCGTCCTCACCCTTGTGGGTTTCGCTTTCAAGACGGCCGCCGTCCCCTTCCACTTCTGGGTTCCCGACACCTACGTCGGCGCCCCGCTCCCCATCGCCGCCTACCTGTCCGTCGTCGGCAAAGCCGTCGGCTTCTCCGGCCTGATCCTGGTCACCGTCGTCGCCTTCCCGTCGTACGCCGACGTCTGGGGCCCCGCACTCGCCGCCCTGGCCGCCCTCACCATGACCGTCGGCAACGTCGCAGCCCTGCGCCAGCAGGCCACGCGCGCGTACAGCGCGGTACGACTGCTCGCCTGGTCATCGGTCGGCCAGGCCGGCTATCTGCTCGTGCCGATCGCCGCCGCCGGATACACCAAGGACCCCCAGAAGGCCATCGGCTCCACCGTCGCCTACGCCCTCATGTACGCGGCCGTGAACCTCGGCGCCTTCGCGGTGGCCGCCCTGGTCGGCCGTACGAAGGAACTCAACCGGCTCTCCGACTACCGCGGCCTGTACGGCAAGAACCCGCTGACCGCCCTGCTCCTGGCTTTCTTCCTGCTGTGCCTGGCCGGACTCCCGCCCGGCATCATCGGACTGTTCGCGAAGGTCACCGTCTTCTCCGCGGCCGTCGACGCCGGCCTCGGCTGGCTGGCGGTCATCATGGCCGTCAACGTGGTGATCGCCCTCTACTACTACCTCCAGTGGACGGCCCTGTTGTTCCGCGCCCCGGAAGGCGAGACCGCCAGGCACCGCCTTCCGGCCCCCCTCACCGCCGCGCTCGCCCTCACCGGCGCTCTCGGCGTCGCCCTCTCCGGCGCGCCCCAGCTGGTGCTCCGCTTCGCCGCCACCGGCCTGTTCTGACGCCCTTCACGCGCGTGTGCGCACCACTACGCGCGCGTGGCACGCGGCTCCCACCCGTACGGCTCACGCGGCGCACAGCGGACACAAGGGAACTAGTGGCTGTCGCCTGGCGTTGACCAATGCGGAAGGGTCCACTGGACGTGACACCACGACACCGGTGGCAACGCAGATCGGAAGGCAGCACCGCAGGCAAAGGGTTCCCCTGCCGCACGACTTGGAGGGCGTACCGTGCACCGCCGGCACAACGGACTCAGGACGGCAGTCCTCCTCGGGGGACTGTCGGCACTCATCATCGTCATCGGCAGCTTCTTCGGCCGGACGGGTCTGATCGTCGCGGTCCTCGTCGCCCTCGGCACGAACGCGTACGCGTACTGGAACAGCGACAAACTGGCGCTACGCGCGATGCGCGCGCGCCCGGTGAGCGAATTCGAGGCACCAGCGCTGTACCGGATGGTCCGCGACCTCTCCACGCAGGCCCGCCAGCCCATGCCCCGCCTGTACATCTCCCCGACGGAGGCCCCGAACGCCTTCGCGACGGGCCGCAACCCACGCAACGCCGCCGTGTGCTGCACGGAGGGCATCCTGCGCATTCTGGACGAGCGCGAACTGCGAGGTGTGATCGGCCACGAGCTCAGCCACGTCTACAACCGCGACATCCTCATCTCGTCCGTCGCCGGCGCCCTCGCCTCTGTGATCATGTTCCTCGTCAACTTCGCCTGGCTGATCCCGGTCGGCCGCTCGGACGACGACGATGGCCCCGGCCTCCTCGGCATGCTGCTGATCATGATCCTGGGCCCGCTCGCCGCCACCGTCATCCAGCTCGCCATCAGCCGCTCCCGGGAGTACGAGGCGGACGCCTCCGGCGCCCAGCTCACCGGCGACCCGCTCGCCCTCGCCAGCGCTCTGCGCAAGCTGGAGGCCGGCACCAAGCAGCTCCCGCTGCCCCCCGAGCCCCGGATCGAGACCGCGAGCCACATGATGATCGCGAACCCCTTCCGTCCGGGCCAGGGAGTGTCCAAGATGTTCTCGACGCATCCGCCCATGGCGGAGCGGATCGCCCGGCTGGAGAAGATGGCAGGTCGCCCGCGGTGAAGACCATCCTGAACGTCATTTGGCTCGTCCTGAGCGGCTTCTGGCTGTTCCTCGGGTACCTGCTGGCGGGCGTGATCCTGTGCGTCACGATCGTCGGCATTCCCTTTGGCATAGCCGCGTTCCGCATCGGCGTGTACGCGCTGTGGCCCTTCGGGTACACCACCGTCGAGCGGCGGGACGCGGGTGCCCCCTCCTGTGTCGGCAACGTCCTGTGGCTGGTTCTCGCGGGCTGGTGGCTGGCCCTCGCCCACATCGTCACCGGTGTCGCGATGTGCCTGACCATCATCGGGATCCCGTTCGGCATCGCCAACTTCAAGCTGATCCCTGTCTCCCTGCTCCCGCTGGGACGCGAGATCGTGCGCACGGACCAGCCGTTCGCAGCCCGCTGACCACACCTCATCCGGCCCTTGCCGCACACGAGTTGTGCACAGGCCCGCACCCGGGCCGGGGGTTGTCCACAGGCAGCCGCGACTGTCAGTGGCGGCCTGCATCATGAAGCCATGACCGAGATCGAGCAGTTGCTGACACGGGTGGCCGTACAGGCCCGCGGCTCCCGTCCGTGGGGCTGGCCTTCGCTCCCCGCTCCCGTCGACGTGGCCACGCTCGACCGCGCCCATGAGGCCCTTGGCTTCCCCCTGCCACCCCTCCTCGCCGCGCTCTACGAGCAGGTGGGCGACGGAGGCTTCGGCCCGTCGTACGGCCTGCTGCCCCTGCTCGACGCCGCCCCCTCCGGCGAACCGGCCGCCGTCGCCCAGTACCTCACCAACCGCGAATACGGCCGCAAGAACCCGGAGTGGCCCTGGCCGGAGGGCGTCCTGCCGATATCCCACTGGGGCTGCGGTATGTACGCGTGCGTGGACTGCCGTACCCCGGAGGCCACGGTCCTGCTCTACGAGCCGAACGCCAACGGCGCCGACGGCGCCTGGTTCTTGGACGCGCCCACCCTCACCGACTGGCTGTGCGTCTGGCTGAACGGCACGGGCTGGTACGAGGAGACCGACGAGGGCACGGATCTGGCGCCGTGGGACGGCCTCCTGATACGCACGGTTCCGGCTTCGGAGCAGGCCTTCTGAGAGGCCTGACCTCCTGAGCGGGGCGCCGCGCCTGCCGTGGCGCTGCTCTTCGCCGCAGACTCCAGGTCGCAGAACGCCGTGACCGCCCACCGAGCCGTCGCCCACCGAGTCGGCGTTCGTCGTCGTACGCCGCAGCCGTCGGCTACCGAGCCGTCACCCACCGCCGTACGGCGTACGCCAACGCGCCCACGGCGAGTACGGCCGCTCCCGCGGCCACCGACACCACCGGCAGCGCGAAAGCGAGCGCCGCACAGCCCAGCAGGCCTACCACCGGAACCACGCGGGCTCGCGGGGTCGGATCGAGTGTCCAGGCCGAGGCGTTGGCCACCGCGTAGTACGCCAGCACACCGAAGGAGGAGAAACCGATGGCCCCCCGGACGTCCACCGTCGCCGCCGCCACGGCGACCACCGCGCCGACGGCCAGCTCCGCGCGGTGCGGGACCTGGAAACGCGGATGCACGGCGGCCAGCGCCGGGGGCAGATGGCCGTCACGGGCCATGGCGAGGGTGGTGCGTGACACCCCCAGGATCAGTGCAAGCAGCGACCCGAGCGCGGCCACCGCCGCCCCCACCCGCACCACGGGTACCAGCCCGGGCACCCCGGCCGCCCGCACCGCGTCGGCCAGCGGCGCCCCAGCCCGTCCCAGCGCGTCGGCGCCGAGCACGGAGAGGCCGGCCACCGCCACGCACGCGTACACCACCAGCGCGATACCCAGGGCCAGCGGAATCGCGCGCGGAATGGTGCGCGGCGGGTCCCGTACCTCCTCGCCGAGGGTCGCGATCCGCGCGTACCCGGCGAACGCGAAGAACAGCAGACCGGCCGCCTGAAGCACGCCGCCCACACCCGATGACAGACCGATGTCCAGCCGCCCGGCGTCCGCTCGCCCGGACGTCAGGCACACGACCACCACGGAAGCGAGGACCGCCAGCACCACGGCCACGATCACCCGCGTCAGCCAGGCCGACTTCTGGATGCCGCCGTAGTTCACGGCGGTCAGTGCCAGCACCGCCGTGACCGCCACCACGTGCGCATGCCCGGGCCAGGCGTAGGCACCCACGGTGAGCGCCATCGCGGCGCAGGACGCCGTCTTGCCGACGAGGAAGGCCCAGCCCGCGAGGTATCCCCAGAAGGCGCCGAGCCGTTCCCGCCCGTACACATAGGTGCCGCCCGACTGTGGGTAGCGGGCGGCGAGGCGGGCCGAGGACATGGCGTTGCAGTAGGCGACCAGGGCGGCGACGGCCAGCCCGGGCAGCAGCCCTGACCCGGCGGCGTGGGCCGCCGGGCCCAGGGCCGAGAACACGCCGGCCCCGATCATCGAGCCGAGGCCGACGACCACGGCGTCGCGTACGCCCAGCGTGCGCCGCAGACGGGGAAGGGGGGAGGCCATGCACCGCACCCTACTGATCGTCGCAACCGCGGGGTATCGCCGTGGCGTCCTCGTCATCGACGGGACACGAACAGACGCGCGACGGCCATCTGCGGATGGCTCGGACGGCCTGTCCGGCACAGCCGGCCGAGAACGAAATCACAGGGCCGGAACAGTGCGAACACAGCGCGGAAGGGCAGGTTCAGGGCATGGGCATCATCGGTTGGATCATCCTGGGACTGTTGGCCGGCGTCATCGCCAAAATCCTGCTGCCGGGACGCGACCCGGGCGGCTTCATCGGCACGACTCTCATCGGCATCGTGGGGGCGTTCCTCGGCGGCTGGATATCGGCCCGCTGGCTGGACCACCCCATCACCAAGAACTTCTACGACGGCGCGACCTGGGTGGCGGCGATCGGCGGCTCGCTGGTCCTGCTGATCGTCTACCGCCTCCTGTTCGGCAATTCGCGCGACTGAGCCATCTGCCACGGGGGAGCAGACGAGAGGGGTGGGCACCGGAGGCGTCCACCCTTCCTCGTACTTCGGCAGGCAGTGACTACCGGTAGTTCACGAACTGGAGCGCGAAGTCGAAGTCCTGGCCCTTCAGGAGCGCGATCACGGCCTGAAGGTCGTCGCGGCTCTTGGAGCTGACACGTAGTTCCTCGCCCTGCACCTGGGCCTTCACACCCTTGGGGCCCTCGTCGCGGATGATCTTCGCGACCTTCTTCGCGTTCTCCTGGGAGATGCCCTCCTCGATCGACGCGAAGATCTTGTACTCCTTGCCGGAGAGCTGCGGCTCACCCGCGTCCAGCGCCTTCAGCGAGATGCCGCGCTTGATCAGCTTCGACTGGAAGACGTCGAGGATCGCCTTGACCCGCTCCTCGGAGTTCGCCTGCATCAGGATCTTCTCGCCGGACCAGGCGATCGAGGCGCCCACGCCCTTGAAGTCATAGCGCTGTGAGACCTCCTTGGCGGCCTGGTTGAGGGCGTTGTCGACCTCCTGCCGCTCGACCTTCGAGACGATGTCGAAACTGGAGTCGGCCATGTCCTGTGGCTCCTTGCATCGGGGGGCGTAACGGGATGCGTTCCGGCGCGCGACGGCGGCCGCGCCTGGTGTGGGGACCAGGCCGCATCCGCACCAGCCTAGCCACCCGACGTCTCGCGAGCGCCGATCAATCGGGTGGCGGAGCACCCCTCGGGATCGGGTATTGTTTACGTCGTTGCCAGGGAGCACCGCCGAATAGCGGTTCGACTTGGTGGCAGACCCCGGCGGTGTGCCCGAGCGGCCAAAGGGAGCAGACTGTAAATCTGCCGGCTCAGCCTTCCCAGGTTCGAATCCTGGCGCCGCCACTTTGGGGAAGACCCCCTCTGGACTGTGGAAACACAGATCGGAGGGGGTCTCTTCGTTGTGCCATGGGTGCGTCGAGTGGAGGCGTGACGTGAGGTGATCCATACCGGCGTCGGCGTGTCCGCTTTTGAGGGCTTGTCACCGGGGCGGACTGAAATCTGCCGCCCGGTCGACCCGTGGTTCGACCCAGTGACCCGAAGTGATCCAATCGGTGATCCACCGACACCGGGGACGCCCGGATCAGCCGTCCCCGGGCTCCCGCGGCCCCCGGTAGGTGCGCCACGCCCAGGGGCACACTGAACACATGTCCTCCCGACGTAGAACCTGTCCGGTGTGCCGCCGTGAAATCGCCGTCGTCGCGGGACGCTTCGCGCGGCACGACCCGCCCGGGGCGCGGGAGACCGGCGACCTGGTCTCCTGCTCCGGCTCGCGGCGGCAGGCCCAACTCGAGGCTGTGCAGGCGTCGTTGGACGGTTACGCCGTGCCGGACTTTCCCGGACAACTGCCGCTGTTCTGAGAACTGCGCCCGGCCGCCGTCACAAGTCCCAACGGCCGGACGGCGAGTTCAGTTCCCCGCCACCGACTTCACGGCCACGGTGAGTGGCGTCGAACCGCTGATCAGCTCCAGGGTCAGACCGGCCGTCGCCGGCGTGTCCACCAACTCCGCGAGTACGGCGGCCACGTCGTCGCGAGGGACCTTGCCCCGGCCCGTGTGCGCCTCCAGACGCACGAGGCCCGTGCCCGGCTCGTCCGTCAGTGAGCCAGGGCGCAGGATCGTCCAGTCCAGGGCGCTCTGCCGGGTGACGTACGCGTCGGCCTCTCCCTTGGCCCGCAGATACACGTCGAAGACCTCGTCGCCCTGGTGCGCCGGATCCGCGCCCATCGCGGAGACGATCAAGAAACGGCGCACACCCGCGCGCACGGCCGCGTCCGCGAACAGCACCGCCGCGCCCTTGTCCACGGTCTCCTTACGGGCCGTGCCGCTGCCCGGGCCCGCGCCCGCCGCGAACACGGCGGCGTCCGCTCCCCGCAGGTGCGCCGCGACCTCCTCGACCGACGCCGACTCCAGGTCGAGCAGCACCGGTTCGGCGCCGGCCGCCCGCAGATCGTCGCTCTGCTCGGCTCTCCGGATGATTCCCGCGACCTCGTCCCCACGCGCGGAGAGCAGCCGCTCCAACCGCAGCGCGATCTGACCATGACCACCAGCGATGACAATGCGCATGTTTTCGACCGTACGCCCGAAGCCCCGCGTCCGCCGCACGACTTCATGCGCCCCACGCGTTCGCGTTGGTCCCGTGAAGCGCCCCGCCGGGTTCGCGCCTTCCCTGCGGGAGCGCGCCTCCGCGCCGCGCGCTCCCGCACACTCACCCGCACACCGGCGCCCACGCTCCCGACGCGTGCCCGGTCGCCCACGCGAGCCCCAGCGTCCGCAAGCCTGCCCGCACCCTCTGCCGCGCGCCCAGCCGCCGGCCGGGCCCATCCACCGGCCGCGTGCGCCTCCGCGCCGAGCGCCCCCGCGCCCTGCCACCATCGCAAGCCCGGCACGCCGCCCCAGCGCCGCTCCCGCTTCCCTTCCAGGCGCCAGGGACCTCCGCCCGACGCGCCCCTTCTCAGGACACCTCCCCCCGCCCCTGTCGAGGCAGCCCGAGCTCCGCTGTCGCCGCCGAGTTGCAGTACTCGCGGACCGCGCTGGTGCGTGCCACCACGCGTCCCCGGTGCACCACGATCCGGCTGTAGGCGAGGGAGAGGGCACCGGCCAGGTGGTCGCCGCGTACGGCGAGGAGTTCGGCGGGGAAGCCGGCCTCGACGCGGACCTCCGGAAGACCGAGGGCGGCCCGGGAGGAGGCGCTCACGGTGTCGTAGGCGTCCTCGGGGCGCAAGCCGTGGCGGGAGGCCAGGAGGTAGGCCGCTTCCAGGGGGTCGCCGCGGCCGACGGGGTTCGACAGGTCGCGCAGGGCGCCGCTGCCGGCGGCGACCCGCACCCCGGCCGCGCGCAGCAGCCGTACCGGAGCCGTACCGCGGCGGTCGACGGAGCCGCAGCTGCCCTGGGGCAGGCACACCACCGTGACGCCGGCCGCGGCGAGCTGGTCCGCGACCCGGGCGGCCGCCTCGGCGGGCAGGCGCGCGAGCCCGGCGCATGGTCCGAGCGTCACGCCGGGGCGCATGCCGCCCGCCATCGCCGCGAGCCTCGCCAGCCGGGCCGGGTCGACGGCGTCCGTGTGCAGATCGACCGGGCAGCCGTGCTCGGAAGCGACCTCGAGCACGGCCTCCGCGTAGCCCGTGGGATCGGGGTCCAGGTCGGGACAGCCGCCCAGCACGGACGCGCCCATCTTCGCGGCGTCCCGCAGTATCGCCAGCCCCTCGGTGCCGGCGACGCCGGTCAGCACGCGCGGCATCGCGACCGCCGTCAGCTCCGCGAACCCGCGCAGCGAGCGGCGCGCCTGGAGAACGGCGGAGAGGGCGGCCAGACCCTGGACGTCGCCCACGCGCACGTGCGCGCGTACCGCCGTCGCGCCGTGGCCGAGCTGCAGCAGGGCCGCCTCGGTGGCGCGGCGCTGGACGTCCTCGGGGTCGTACGAGACGGGGCCGCCGCGATCGGCGGAGAGCGCGGTGTCGCCGTGGGCGTGCGGTTCGGCCGGGGCCGGGAGGAGGAGATAGCCGCTCAGATCCACGCGCGCGCCACCCGCGCGGGCCGGACCCGGCGCCAGACTGCCGGCCGTACCGACCGCCTCGATGCGTCCGCCGCCCAGCCGTACGTCCACGGTCCGGCCGTCGGTGAGCCGTGCCCCGCACAGCAGGAGCCCGGCCGGCTCGGACTGTCCCGAGGAACCGGGGGAGTTGGACGACGACGAGGGCGGCTGCGGCTGGCTGTCGGGCATCGCGCTCCAGGAAGGTCGGTCCAGGCGGGGGACTCAAGATCACGCAGAGTGAGTCGAGCCTAGGGTGGCGAGCCGCGCGGAGCGGGGAGGAGCGCAATAGTCGTACCGGCGTCGTCGGACCGGTCGGGAAGGGCTCGGTACGCGCGCGTGGTGAGCGCCGGAAGGGGCCTGGGCGGCTGCCGTGAGCCGGGCGGAAGGGGCCCGCTGGAGCGGCGGGAAACGGATTTGGGTGAACGGCGGCCGAGCGTGTAATGTCTTCATCGCTCGCCCCAATAGCTCAGTCGGCAGAGCGTCTCCATGGTAAGGAGAAGGTCTACGGTTCGATTCCGTATTGGGGCTCTGGTGTGAGAGGTCCCGTCGCGAGGCGGGGCCGATCTCATCAAAGCGGTGTAGCTCAGTCGGTAGAGCAAGCGGCTCATAATCGCTGTGTCACCGGTTCAAGTCCGGTCACCGCTACTGACAGTAGCCGATTGCGGGGTCGGTCCTTCGATCGGCTACTCTTGCTTGCGTTGAAACAGTCCATCCGTTCGTCTTAGGAGCACTCACGTGGCTGCCACCGACGTCCGCCCGAAGATCACGCTGGCCTGCGTGGAGTGCAAGGAGCGGAACTACATCACCAAGAAGAACCGGCGTAACAACCCGGACCGTCTTGAGATGAAGAAGCACTGCCCGCGTTGCAACGCGCACACTGCGCACCGCGAAACGCGATAACAACAGGCTCGTTCGTGAGGCCGCCCCCGACTCGGGGGCGGCCTCACGGCGTTTTGGCAGATGGCTTTCCCGCTAGTTTGTGGGGCATCACAGCAGACATCAGGAGGTGCCGGGCCAATGGCGCTCGATCAGTCCTTCGTGGGACGGACCTACCCACCCACCGAGCCCTACGAGGTGGGCCGGGAGAAGATCCGTGAGTTCGCCGAGGCGGTCGGCGACACCAACCCCGTGTACTCGGACCCGGAGGCCGCCAAGGCGCTCGGCTACTCCGATGTGATCGCCCCGCCGACCTTTGTCTTCTCGATCACTTTCCGGGCGGCCGGGCAGGTCGTCGAGGACCCGCAGCTGGGCCTGGACTACAGCCGGGTGGTGCACGGCGACCAGAAGTTCGCCTACCGGCGTCCGGTGCGTGCCGGCGACCGGCTGACCGTCGTCTCGACGATCGAGTCCATCAAGTCCCTCGCGGGCAACGACGTCATCGACATCCGCGGCGACGTCCGCGACGAGGCGGGCGAGCTGGTGGTGTCCGCCCTGACCAAGCTGGTGGCCCGCGCGGCGGACGCCGAAGGCGGGGAGGCGTGAGTAATCCGATGACATCGAAGATCGCGTACGAGGACGTCGAGGTCGGCACCGAACTGCCCGCCCAGACCTTCCCCGTGACCCGCGCCACGCTGGTGCGGTACGCGGGCGCCTCCGGGGACTTCAACCCCATCCACTGGAACGAGAAGTTCGCCAAGGAGGTGGGCCTGCCGGACGTCATCGCGCACGGCATGTTCACCATGGCCGAGGCGATCCGCGTGGTCACCGACTGGACCGGTGACCCGGGCGCGGTCGCCGAGTACGGCGTCCGCTTCACCCGGCCCGTCGTCGTCCCGAACGACGCCCAGGGCGCCCTGATCGAGGTCAGCGGCAAGGTCGCGGCCAAGCTCGACGACAACACGGTGCGCGTCGATCTCACGGCGACGAGCGCCGGGCAGAAGGTGCTGGGCATGTCGCGGGCGATCGTACGGCTGAGCTGAGCCCTTCCGGGCCGAAGCTGGGCCGAGCCGGGCCGAGCTGCGTGCCGAACCTGGTCGGCGCCCAAGGGGCCCGCGCGTGGTTGAGGTAAGGGGCGCTCTCCATTGCGGGGCGCCCCTTACGTGTCATGGCCCCCAGCCTGTGAAACGGCCACAGCCGAGAGGCCGTTCCCGGCGGTTCCGGCGCGGTCCGGCGCAGTCCGAGAAGGTCCGGCGCGATCCGGCGCGGCCTGTGAAGGTCCGGCGAGGTCCGTTGTGGGCCGCGCCAGCCATCGCGGTCAGGCGCGGTCCGTCGCGGTCAGCCCCTGTCTGTCGGCGTCAGCCCGTGGTCCGTCGCGGTCAGTCCGTGGTCGGTTCCGGCAGTCCGCCGCGGCAGGCCATTCCCGGTGGCTGTTCCAAGGCCGTTCCAAGGCCCGGGTAAGACCTGGTGGCAAGCCTGAGCACGGCGGGCCACAGGCAGAGACAACGGGCGCCCCGGCCCCGGAAACCGCTCCCCAGGCCGCCCCTTGACGTTGTTAGTGATTGAGTACTAACTTCGTCGCATGGTCAGGATGAGTGCTGAGGAGCGGCGCGAAAGTGTGATTCGCGCGGCGATCGCCGAGTTCTCGGAGAGGGGCTACTACGGCACCTCCACCGAGGCGATCGCCAAGCGGGTCGGGGTTTCGCAGCCGTATCTCTTCCGGCTCTTCCCGGGCAAGAAGGCGATGTTCGCCGCCGCCTCGCAGCGCTGCATCGACGAGATGCGCGAGGTCTTCGAGAAGGCGGCCGAGGGGTTGGAGGGGGCGGAAGCGCTGCGCGCCATGGGTGCGGCGTATGTGCAGTTGATCCAGGAGCAGCCGGAGCGGCTCCAGATGCAGATGCAGACGTACATCACCGTGGCCGCCGCTGACGCGGAAGGGGAACGGGAATTCGGTGAGCTCGTGCGGGCCGGCTGGTTGCGGCTCTGGGACACCGTGCATCTGCTCTCCGGCGCCGACGTCGAGGTCACCACGGCCTTCCTGGCCAAGGGGATGCTCATCAACACCTATGCGGCCATGGGGTTCCCGCCCGAGCACCGGGTCTGGCAGGGCGTGTACGCGGTTGCCGCGGGCCCGGAGCGGCTGGAGAAGTAGCGCACAGCGTGACAGGGGGAGAGGCGGTCCGCCGGCCTCGCCCCGGCCCTTTCACGGGCGCGAAAGTTAGTGACTCATAACTAATCAACTCTTGAAGCACGCAAGCACGCTCTGGGGGAGCGATGTCACAACAGACCGCAGAACAGACCGCAGAACAGACCCCACGCCTTGGGGGCGCCGTATGGGCGCTCGTCATCACCAGCGTCGCCGGATTCATGGCGGCCCTCGACAACCTCGTCGTCACCACCGCGCTGCCTTCCATCCGCAAGGACCTCGGCGGGGCACTGGACGACCTCGAATGGACCGTG
This sequence comes from Streptomyces sp. NPDC111744, assembly GCF_055634995.1. Classification (NCBI taxonomy): domain Bacteria; kingdom Bacillati; phylum Actinomycetota; class Actinomycetes; order Kitasatosporales; family Streptomycetaceae; genus Streptomyces; species Streptomyces sp. NPDC111744. Next base: position 749,199 of record NZ_JBVKCG010000001.1, on the reverse strand, counting down.
AGCGCGTACACGCTTACCTTCGCCGTCCTGCTGATGTTCGGCGCGGCCCTCGGCGACCGCTTCGGCCGCCGCAGGCTGTTCCTCGCCGGAATCACCGTCTTCACCGCCGCCTCGGCGGCCGCGGCCATGGCACCCGGCATCGACTCCCTGATCGCCGCCCGCGCGGTGCAGGGTGTCGGCGCGGCCGTGATGATGCCGCTGACGCTCACCCTGCTGACGGCGGCCGTGCCCGAGGCCAGGCGCGGGATGGCGTACGGCATCTGGGGCGCCGTCAACGGGCTCGCGGTCGCCTCCGGGCCGCTCATCGGCGGCAGCCTCACCGAACACGTGTCCTGGCATTGGATCTTCTGGCTGAACGTCCCGCTCGGCCTCGCCCTGCTGCCGCTCGCCCGTCTCCGTCTCGCCGAGTCCCACGGCACCGGCGCACCGCTCGACATCCCCGGCACCCTGCTCGCCAGCGGTGGTCTCTTCGGGATCGTCTACGGCCTGGTGCGCGGCCCCGCCGACGGCTGGTCCAGCTCCCTCGTGCTCACCGGGCTGTTCGCGGGCGGCGCCCTGCTCGTGGGGTTCGTCATCCACGGCAGCCGCGCCAGGAACCCCATGCTGCCGATGCGGCTCTTCCGCTCCCGCGCCTTCTCCGGAATCAACGCGGCCAGCCTGCTGATGTTCCTCGGGATGTTCGGCTCGATCTTCCTGCTCAGCCAGTACATGCAGGGCGTCCTCGGCTACTCGCCCACCGAGGCGGGCCTCAGGATGCTGCCCTGGACCGGCATGCCGATGCTCGTCGCACCGATCGCCGGGATCCTCTCCGACCGGATAGGCGGCCGCCCGGTCGCCGCCGCCGGACTCTTCCTCCAGGCCACCGGGCTCGGCTACATGGCCTCCGTGGTCACCGCACACGCCTCCTACGGTGTCCAGCTGCCCGGTCTGATCATCAGCGGCATCGGCATGGCGCTGTACTTCGCCCCGGCCGCCAACCTCGTGATGTCCGCCGTACGGCCACAGGAACAGGGCATCGCCTCAGGCGCCAACAACGCGCTGCGTGAGGTCGGCGGCGCGCTCGGCATCGCCGTCATGTCGTCCATCTTCGCCGCCCAGGGTGGCTACGAGAGCGCCCAGAGCTTCGTCGACGGGCTGCGGCCCGCCCTGGTCACCGGCTCGGCCGTGGTCGCCCTCGCCGGGATCGCCGCCCTGTTCATCCCCGGCCGGCAGCGCGCCGCACGGAGGGTGACCGAGGGAGAGCCCGCCCCGGCTCTGGAGACCGTCGGCAGCTGACGGCACGCGCGCGTGGGGCCCCGTTTCAGGTGGATGGGGCCCCACGCGCGCGTACGGCTCGTGACAGGTGGACTGTCGGCGGCGTCTCGTAGTCTTGGGCGCGTGCAGGAACTCCACGACGCGCCCCTCGCCCCCCTCACCACCTTCCGGCTCGGCGGCCCCGCCACCCGGCTGCTCACCGCGACCACCGACGCCGAGGTGATCGCCGCCGTCCGTGAGGCCGACGACACCGGGACCCCGCTGCTGGTCATCGGCGGCGGCTCGAACCTGGTCATCAGCGACAAGGGCTTCGACGGCACCGCCCTCCGCATCGCCACCACCGGCTTCGAAGCGCGCGGTACGACGCTGGAGCTGGCGGCCGGTGAAGTGTGGACCGACGCGGTCGCCCGCACCGTCGAGGCAGGCCTCGCGGGCATCGAGTGCCTCGCCGGGATCCCGGGGTCCGCGGGCGCCACGCCCATCCAGAACGTGGGGGCGTACGGCCAGGAGGTCTCCTCGACCATCACCGAGGTCATCGCCTACGACCGGCGGGCCGGCGAGACGGTGACGCTGACCAACGAGGAGTGCGCGTTCTCCTACCGGCACAGCCGGTTCAAGGCCGACCCCGAGCGGTATGTCGTCCTGCGCGTGCGCTTCGAGCTGGAGGACGCGGACGGGCTGTCGTCGCCGGTGCGGTACGCCGAGGCCGCGCGGGCGCTCGGAGTGGAACCGGGGCACCGGGCGCCGCTCGCCGACGCACGCGAGGCCGTGCTCAAACTGCGCGCCGGGAAGGGGATGGTCCTCGACCCCGAGGACCACGACACCTGGTCGGCGGGATCCTTCTTCACCAACCCGATCCTCACCGACGAGCAGTTCGCGGACTTCCACGCGCGCGTGCGTGAGCGGCTCGGGGACGCGGCCGAGCCGCCCGCCTACCCGGCGGGGGAGGGGCGTACCAAGACCTCGGCGGCCTGGCTGATCGACAAGGCCGGGTTCGGCAAGGGGTACGGCAGCGGGCCCGCCCGGATCTCCACCAAGCACACGCTGGCGCTGACCAACCGGGGCGGGGCCACGACCGAGGATCTGCTGGAACTTGCGCGTGAGGTCGTCGCGGGGGTTCGCGAGGCGTTCGGTGTGACTCTCGTCAATGAGCCGGTGACCGTGGGCGCGAGCTTGTAGCGGTCGTACTGAGCGGCCCGGCGGCCGTATCGAGATGCGGCGGCCGTATCGAGAGGTGCGGCGGCCGTATCGAGAGGTGCGGCGGCCGTATGTGGCACAGCCTCCGGCCCTTGCCGCCGCTTCAGTAGGCCACTCCTACCCCCTGCTTCACCGTTCCCGCGTCCTCGATCATCGACAGCATCGCGTGGGCCACGTCCGCCCGTGCGATGAAGCGTCCCTTTGTGGGAAAGCCACCGATCACCGTGCGGTAGGTGCCGGTGAGGGGCTTGTCCTGGAGGCGGGGCGGGCGGACCGACGTCCAGTCGGTGCCGCTGTGCGACAGCTCGGCCTCCATCTCGCGCAGGTCGTCGTAGACCGGCTTGAGGACCCTGCCGATCAGGTCGCGCGCGGTGCGGTCCAGGAGGCCGTCGTCCGGTTCCGGGCCCACCGGGGCCGCGCTGACCACGACGACGCGCCGTACCCCCTCGGCCTGCATCGCGGCCAGGACCGTACGGGTCAGGCGGGCGGCGACCCCGGTGTCTCCCCGGCCGCGCGGGCCCAGACCGGAGAGGACCGCGTCCCGGCCGGCGACCGCGGGACGGACCGCCTCGGGGTCGGTGAGGTCCGCGCGGACCACCTCAAGGCCGGGGCCGGTCACGTCCAGCCTGGCGGGGTCGCGGACGACCGCCGTGACCCGGTGACCGGATGCCAGCGCCTGGCTGACGATCTCCCGGCCGATCCCGCCGGTCGCGCCGAAGACAGTGAGGTTCATAACTGCTCCCGTGTGGTCGTGCGTGTTGGTGCGTCAGTGGTGGGTGAGTATTCACTCACCTCTGCCTGTATCTAGAGTGGGTAAGCACTCACCTACCCGTCAAGGCTCTTCGGGACATCCGTCGCACCCGCAGGAAAGGGCATGTGATCCTTGGGCGTCATGCAGCAGAAACCGGCCCGCGTCCGCATCCTCGACGCCGCTCACGAGCTGATGCGCACCGCCGGGCTCGCCCGCGCCACCACCAAGGAGATCGCCAGGGCGGCCGGCTGCTCCGAGGCGGCGCTCTACAAGTACTTCTCCAGCAAGGAAGAGCTGTTCGTGCACGTCCTGTCGGAGCGACTGCCCCGGCTGATCCCGCTGCTCGGCGAGCTCTCCCACGAACCCGGCAGGGGCTCGCTGCAGGACAACCTCACCCGGATCGCACGCCAGGCCGCCCTCTTCTATGAGGAGAGCTTCCCGATCGCCGCCTCCCTCTACGCCGAGAAGCAGCTCAAACGCCGGCTGGACGACCAGTTGCGGACGATCGGCGCCGGCCCGCATGTGCCGATCGAGGCCCTCGACGCCTACCTGCGCGCCGAACAGGCCGCCGGCCGGATCCGTCCCGACGCCGACACCTTCGCCGCCGCCTCCCTGCTGCTCGGCGCCTGCGTCCAGCGCGTCTTCGCCTTCGAGGCGACCCCGACCGGACAGCGGCCGCCCGTGGACGCGTTCGCCGCCCGGCTCGTCCGCACCCTGCTCGACGGAATCTCCGTTGCCGAGGAACCCGGCCGCCCGCGACCCTGATGCCATGAGGCACTCCGTATGCGGCTGAGACTCCGCGAGTTCCGGCCCCGCGCCGGTCCGCACGAGTACCGAGTCGTCCAGCCCCGGCAGCCCCTGCGCCACACCTCCCTGCGCCGGCCCGCGCCCGTCGGCACGCTCATGGGCGACCACGACGGGCTCAACCGGCTCGCCGGGCTGTTCTCGTTCGCCGCCCACTCACCGCACACGATCGTCCATGTGCCGCTGCGGGACGGGGTGCCGCCCGACGAGGGGCAGGGGCCGCTCGTCGATCTCGTCCTGGCCCACGGCTCGCTCGGCGTGCGCGCATCGCAGTGGCCCGAGCTGCGCCGGCGCCTTCGGCAGGGCGGCGTCCCGCTCACCGTCCGCACCGACGAGGCGCGCACCGCGCGGGACGCCGCCACCTGGCGCGCGCGGCAGCGGTACCCCGACCGCCGGGACGAGCTACGGCACACCCTCCACGCGAACACCTTCTTCCTCTTCGGCGGCCGCGACGTCTTCGCCGAGGCCGCCATGTCCCTGTCCTACACGGCCGGCTGGGGGCCGCGGCAGAAGGGTGTGGCCGACGGGCAGGCGGCGCTGGTGTCCGGGCTGTGGGGGCTGCGGCAGCCACCCGGCGGCGGGCACCCCGTCGAGGTACTGGTCTCCTTCAAGGCCTACCCGCCGTACAGCCACTTCCGAAGACCTTGACGAAGCCCCCGATCACGACACCGGCGTGGTGAGCCAATCGTCGACGCCCGCCAGCAGCCGCGCCTTCACGTCCTCCGGCGCCGCCGAACCCCGTACCGACTGCCGGGCCAGCTCCGCCAGCTCGGCGTCCGAGAAACCGTGGTGCACGCGCGCGATGTCGTACTGGGCGGCCAGGCGGGAGCCGAACAGGAGCGGGTCGTCGGCGCCCAGCGCCATCGGGACGCCCGCCTCGAAGAGAGTGCGCAGCGGGACGTCCTCGGGCTTCTCGTAGACGCCCAGGGCCACGTTGGACGCCGGGCACACCTCGCAGGTGATGCCCCGGTCCGCCAGGCGCTTGAGCAGCCTCGGGTCCTCCGCCGCCCGCACGCCGTGCCCGATCCGGGAGGCGTGCAGGTCGTCCAGGCAGTCCCGCACCGAGGCGGGTCCCGTCAGCTCGCCGCCGTGTGGGGCCGCCAGCAGGCCGCCCTCGCGGGCGATGTGGAACGCCCGGTCGAAGTCCCGCGCCATGCCGCGCCGCTCGTCGTTCGAGAGCCCGAAGCCGACCACGCCCCGGTCGGCGTACCGCACGGCCAGCCGCGCGAGCGTGCGCGCGTCCAGAGGGTGCTTCATACGGTTCGCGGCCACCAGGACGCGCATACCGAGGCCCGTCTCCCGGGACGTCGTCTCCACCGCGTCCAGGATGATCTCAAGGGCCGGGATCAGCCCGCCGAGCATGGGCGCGTACGACGTCGGGTCCACCTGGATCTCCAGCCAGCCCGAGCCGTCCCTGACGTCCTCCTCGGCGGCCTCCCGCACCAGTCGCCGGATGTCCTCGGGCTCTCTCAGACAGGAGCGCGCAGCGTCGTACAGGCGTTGGAAGCGGAACCAGCCGCGTTCGTCGGTGGCCCGTAGTTTCGGTGGTTCGCCGCTGGTCAGGGCATCGGTCAGCGCCTCGGGGAGGCGTACACCGTATTTGTCCGCCAGTTCCAGGACGGTTCCCGGCCGCATCGAACCGGTGAAGTGCAGATGCAGATGAGCCTTTGGCAGCTCAGAGACATCACGTACGTGCTCCATTCCAGGATCCTGCCGCACGCAGCCGCCGTACCGGTAGCCGATTCCCCGTTAGTGGCCTTGCTCGCACATGTGAACGCGCCGACGGAAACGGGCCGCCTCCCCGGAGGGAGGCGGCCCGCACGCGCGCGTGGAGTGCACGAGAAGAGGACGGGGAGGATCAGTCCTTGGCCTCCGCCAGCAGCTTCTGCATCCGGCTCACGCCCTCGGCGAGGTCCTCGTCACCGAGCGCGTACGACAGCCGCAGGTAGCCGGGCGTGCCGAAGGCCTCGCCGGGTACGACCGCGACCTCGGCCTCCTCCAGGATCAGCTCGGCCAGCTCCACCGAGGAGACCGGGCGCTTGCCGCGGATCTCCTTGCCGAGCAGCGCCTTGACCGACGGGTACGCGTAGAAGGCGCCCTCGGGCTCCGGACAGACCACGCCGTCGATCTCGTTGAGCATCCGCACGACGGTCTTGCGACGGCGGTCGAAGGCCTCGCGCATCTTCGCCACGGCCTCCAGGTCACCGGAGACGGCGGCCAGGGCGGCGACCTGCGCCACGTTGGAGACGTTCGAAGTGGCATGCGACTGGAGGTTGGTGGCCGCCTTGACGACGTCCTTGGGACCGATGACCCAGCCGACCCGCCAGCCCGTCATCGCATACGTCTTCGCGACACCGTTGACGACGATGCACCTGTCGCGCAGCTCGGGCAGGATCGCCGGCAGCGAGGTGAACCTCGCGTCGCCGTAGACGAGGTGCTCGTAGATCTCGTCGGTCAGCACCCACAGGCCGTGCTCGACGGCCCAGCGGCCGATCGCCTCGGTCTCGGCCTCGCTGTAGACGGCGCCGGTCGGGTTGGACGGGGAGACGAAGAGCACGACCTTCGTCTTCTCCGTGCGCGCCGCCTCCAGCTGCTCCACGGAGACGCGGTAGCCGGTCGTCTCGTCCGCGACGACCGGCACCGGGACACCGCCGGCGAGACGGATCGACTCCGGGTACGTCGTCCAGTACGGGGCGGGGACGATGACCTCGTCACCCGGGTCGAGGATCGCGGCAAAGGCCTCGTAGATCGCCTGCTTGCCGCCGTTGGTGACCAGGACCTGGCTCGCGTCCACCTCGTAGCCGGAGTCGCGCAGCGTCTTCGCGGCGATCGCGGCCTTCAGCTCGGGCAGACCCCCGGCCGGCGTGTAGCGGTGGTACTTAGGGTTCTTGCAGGCCTCGATCGCGGCGTCGACGATGTAGTCCGGGGTCGGGAAGTCGGGCTCACCGGCGCCGAAGCCGATCACCGGGCGCCCGGCGGCCTTCAGGGCCTTGGCCTTGGCGTCCACGGCGAGGGTGGCGGACTCGGAGATCGCGCCGACTCGGGCGGAGACCCGGCGCTCGGTGGGAGGGGTTGCAGCGCTCATGGGGTCCATCGTTTCAGACCGGAAACCTGCGTGGCACGCCGGTTTCACAGACTGAACAACCACGGACCGGACCGTGAACAAGCGTGCTGATCCGGCCCCCGGCCAGGACGATCTTCCGTACGGTCCCCCCGGACTGCCGCTTTCTGTTCGACGCGGCGCCGCGGACCACGTACACTCTCACCTCGTTGGCCTTCAGCAGGCGCGGCTGAGCCGGTGCACTCCGAGCACTCGGCCGGATGCGGTACGTTGGGGGACACAGCAAAGGGTCGTAGCTCAATTGGTAGAGCACCGGTCTCCAAAACCGGCGGTTGGGGGTTCAAGTCCCTCCGGCCCTGCTACACACACCGCCAGGATGTGTGCGCATGTACGTACAAGTATTGCACCGCCGTGCGGCTCAGGAACCGGGCGCGGCACGGCCACGACCCGGGATCAGGTGAGGATGAATGACGGACGCCGTGGGCTCCATCGATACGCCTGATGCTCAGGACGAGGTGTCGGAGTCCAAGAAGGCCCGCAAGGGTGGTAAGCGTGCCAAGAAGGGCCCGCTGAAGCGCCTTGCCACCTTCTACCGCCAGATCATCGCGGAGCTCCGCAAGGTCGTCTGGCCGACTCGTAACCAGCTGACGTCGTACACCACCGTGGTGATCTTCTTCGTCGCCATCATGATCGCTCTGGTGACCGTGATTGACTATGGACTCAACCACGCTGCCAAGTACGTCTTCGGCTGAGCACAGAGCGAAGGGCGCCGTGGTACCGGCGCCCGTTTTCGCATGTTCCACCCCTATGTATCCAGGAAGAAGCAGCCATCGTGTCTGACCCGAACCTGAACGACGACGCCACCGAGCCCCGCGGGCAGGCGGCCGAGACGGTCGACGACGAGCTCGACATCGTCGAGGGCGCAGACGAGCAGGACGAGTTCGAGGCTGCCGAGGCCGAGCTTGGGGAGCCGGCCGAGAAGGCCGCGATCCACGTCGAGGACGAGGACGCTGTCGCGGAAGAGGCCGACGAGGCTGACGCCGCAGAGGCCGACGAGGCTGACGCTGCAGCGGTCGAAGAGGCCGAAGAGGCTGCCGAGGAAGAGCCCGCCGAGCCGGTCGACCCCGTCCAGGCGCTCCGCGAGGAACTGCGCCTGCTGCCGGGTGAGTGGTACGTCATCCACACCTACGCCGGCTACGAGAACCGCGTGAAGACCAACCTGGAGCAGCGCGCCGTCTCGCTGAACGTCGAGGACTACATCTTCCAGGCCGAGGTGCCGCAGGAAGAGGTCGTCCAGATCAAGAACGGCGACCGCAAGACCATCAAGCAGAACAAGCTGCCCGGTTATGTGCTCGTCCGTATGGACCTGACCAACGAGTCCTGGGGTGTCGTCCGCAACACCCCGGGTGTCACCGGCTTCGTCGGCAACGCCTACGACCCGTACCCGCTGACGCTGGACGAGATCGTCAAGATGCTCGCTCCCGAGGCCGAGGAGAAGGCCGCTCGGGAGGCCGCGGAGGCCGAGGGCAAGCCGATGCCGCAGCGTAAGGTCGAGGTCCAGGTGCTGGACTTCGAGGTCGGCGACTCGGTCACCGTGACCGACGGCCCGTTCGCCACGCTCCAGGCCACCATCAACGAGATCAACCCCGACTCCAAGAAGGTCAAGGGTCTGGTGGAGATCTTCGGGCGTGAGACGCCGGTGGAGCTTTCGTTCGACCAGATCCAGAAGAACTAGTCTCTTCTGGACGTCACGCTTCCGAGCAGGTCAGGCGCTCGCCTGACCTGCTCGGTTTTTGGCCGCGCATCTATACCCGTTATCGTTGTGCGGTATGCCTGCGTTCAGGGTGGTCCCCTTGCGCAGGCAGGACCCGAATGGAAAGGACCCGGAGAGCTATGCCTCCCAAGAAGAAGAAGGTCACGGGGCTCATCAAGCTCCAGATCAACGCCGGTGCGGCGAACCCGGCTCCGCCGGTCGGCCCCGCGCTCGGCCAGCACGGCGTCAACATCATGGAGTTCTGCAAGGCCTACAACGCCGCGACCGAGTCGCAGCGCGGTTGGGTCATCCCGGTCGAGATCACGGTCTACGAAGACCGCTCCTTCACCTTCGTCACCAAGACCCCGCCGGCCGCGAAGATGATCCTCAAGGCCGCTGGTGTGGAGAAGGGCTCCGGCGAGCCGCACAAGACCAAGGTCGCCAAGATCACTCAGGAGCAGGTCCGGGAGATCGCCCAGACCAAGCTTCCCGACCTGAACGCCAACGACCTGGACGCCGCGTCGAAGATCATCGCCGGCACCGCCCGTTCCATGGGCATCACGGTCGAGGGCTGAACCCCACCTTCGTCAGAACCACCGTGGTAGGGCCTGCTCGGCCCGTACACCACGACTCCTTCAGAACCCACAGGAGCAAGTTGTGAGCAAGCGCAGCAAGGCCCTTCGCGCTGCGGACGAGAAGATCGACCGGGACAAGCTGTACGCCCCGCTCGAGGCCGTCCGTCTCGCCAAGGAGACCTCCACCTCCAAGTTCGACGGCACCGTCGAGGTCGCCTTCCGTCTGGGTGTCGACCCGCGCAAGGCCGACCAGATGGTCCGTGGCACCGTGAACCTCCCGCACGGCACCGGCAAGACCGCCCGGGTCCTGGTCTTCGCGACCGGTGACCGTGCCGAGGCCGCGCGTGCCGCGGGCGCCGACATCGTCGGCGCCGACGAGCTGATCGACGAGGTGGCGAAGGGCCGTCTGGACTTCGACGCCGTCGTCGCCACCCCGGACCTCATGGGCAAGGTCGGCCGCCTCGGCCGTGTCCTCGGCCCGCGTGGTCTGATGCCGAACCCGAAGACCGGCACCGTGACCCCGGACACCGCCAAGGCCGTGACCGAGATCAAGGGCGGCAAGATCGAGTTCCGCGTCGACAAGCACTCGAACCTGCACTTCATCATCGGCAAGGCGTCCTTCGACGACGAGAAGCTGGTGGAGAACTACGGCGCCGCGCTGGAGGAGATCCTCCGTCTGAAGCCGTCCGCCGCCAAGGGCCGCTACATCAAGAAGGCCGCGGTCAGCACCACCATGGGCCCCGGCATCCCGGTCGACCCGAACCGCACGCGCAACCTCCTCACCGAGGAGGACCCGGCCACCGTCTGAGCCCCGCGCTCGGTCCGGCAGCCGCGTCAGGGACGCGTCAGCAACAGGGCGGGCCCCGCAACCCGAGAGGGTTGCGGGGCCCGCCCTGTTTTCCGGTTCGGGACGGTTCGGGCCTGCGCTTGACGGGACGGTTCGCGCCTGCGTTTGCGGGACGGCTCGCGGCCGCCCTTGGTGGGCGACGTTCGCCTGCCCTTGGTGGGACTTCCGCCACGGCTGTCAGTGGCCTGGGTTAGCGTCGGGGGTGCGGGACTCGTACGGGGGGTGGGCCGAGATGACGAGGTCGGGTGTGCGCCGGGTGGTCCTGGTGATCGCGGTGGCGAGCGTGCTGACCGGGGCGGCCGCCTGCACCTCGCCGTCAAGCCCGGACCCCAAGGACACCGCCGCCCACCACGCCCGCTCCCTGGCCGCCCTGCGTTCCGCCGAGCGGTCCACCCACCAGGCCCGGTCGGTCCGGGTTCGCTCCACCACGGCCCTGGGCTCCCTGATGTCCACGAAGGCCGAGGGCGCCCTCGGCTGGACGGACGGCCTCACCGGCACCCTCACCATCACTTACACCGGCGGCACCACCGCCGACCTGATGCGCCGGCTCGACTCCACGTCCCTGGAGACCCGCTACCTCCGGGACGCCTACTACGCCAAGGTCGGCCCCGCCTTCGCCCGGCAGCTGGGCGGCAAGCACTGGATCAAGTACCCGTACGACTACCTCGCCACCCTGGGCGGCGGCTCGGGCGCGATGATGACCGACCTGATGCGCAACACCACGCCCAACCAGTCGGTACGGCTGCTGCTCGCCTCCGGGGACGTGCGGACAATGGGCGAGGAGCAGGTCTCCGGCGTGCACTCCACCCACTACTCGGGCACGGTGCACGTCTCCGACCTGGCCGGCGAGAGCGAGCTGCAGAAGCAGCTCACCCAGGCCGGCGTCGGCACCGAGACCGTCGACATCTGGGTCGACGACAGGGACCTGCTGGTCAAGAAGACCGAGAAGGCCGACACCGCGAACGGCGCGATGACCCAGACCGCCTACTACAGCGACTACGGCGTGCGGGTCACCGCCGAGCAGCCCCCGGCCGGCGACACCGAGGACTTCAGGACGCTGCTGAAGCAACAGGGCGGCACGCTCTCCTGAGCGCTCCCGAACGCCGGGCGGAGCCGATTTGCTTGACAGCGCACCGGTCCCGTACTCTCCTAGCGAAGCCAAAGACCGCTGGTCGTTGCCGTCTGCTCGTAAGAGTGTGCGGTGGCCGAAGGATCCGCTGAACCGCGGACGACCCGCGCAGGTGACTGTGGAAGTGCTCCCGGGACACATGCTCACGTGTGTGTGTGTTCGGTCGAGCCACGCCCCGTGCGCCTGCGCCGGGGCGTTTCGTTTTCCCAGCCCCTTCTGAGCGGTCCTCATCACCCGGAAGGAGGCCGACGCTCTATGGCAAGGCCCGACAAGGCTGCCGCGGTAGCCGAGCTGACGGAGCAGTTCCGCAGCTCGAACGCCGCCGTGCTGACCGAGTACCGGGGTCTCACCGTGGCGCAGCTCAAGACGCTGCGTCGTTCGCTCGGTGAGAACGCCCAGTACGCCGTGGTGAAGAACACGCTGACCAAGATTGCGGCCAACGAGGCCGGGATCTCCACGCTCGACGACCTGTTCAACGGTCCGACGGCGGTCGCCTTCGTCACCGGTGACCCGGTGGTGTCGGCGAAGGGTCTTCGTGACTTCGCCAAGGACAACCCGAACCTCGTCATCAAGGGCGGCGTCCTTGACGGCAAGGCTCTGTCCGCCGACGAGATCAAGAAGCTTGCGGACCTCGAGTCCCGCGAGGTTCTGCTCGCCAAGCTGGCGGGCGCCATGAAGGGCAAGCAGACGCAGACTGCTCAGCTCTTCCAGGCGCTTCCCTCGAAGCTCGTCCGCACCGTGGACGCGCTCCGTGCCAAGCAGGACGAGCAGGGCGGTGCCGAGTAATTCGGCTCCCGAAATGACCGCCGCCTGAGGCTCCCCGCCTGAGGCAGAGGTCGTAGCGGGCCGAACGTACGCCCGCCAGACATGTACATCGGCACCAGCCGAATTAGTGGAAGGAAAGCCATCGTGGCTCTCACCCAGGACGAACTGCTCGCCGAGTTCGAGGGCATGACCCTCATCCAGCTCTCCGAGTTCGTGAAGGCGTTCGAGGAGAAGTTCGACGTCACCGCCGCCGCCGCGGTCGCCGTCGCGGGCCCGGCCGGTCCGGCCGCCGCCGCCCCGGTCGAGGAGGAGAAGGACGAGTTCGACGTCATCCTCACCGGCGCCGGCGACAAGAAGATCCAGGTCATCAAGGTCGTGCGTGAGCTGACCTCGCTCGGCCTGAAGGAGGCCAAGGACCTCGTGGACGGCGCCCCGAAGCCCGTCCTCGAGAAGGTCGCCAAGGACGCCGCCGAGAAGGCCGCCGAGTCCCTCAAGGCCGCCGGCGCCTCCGTCGAGGTCAAGTAAGGCCTCTGAGGTCGACCTGACCTCTGTGCGCTGAAACACGTCCTCCGGGGCTGTAACGCGCGGACCGCGAAGAGCGATCATCCATCCGGGTGGTCGCTCTTCGGCGTTCCTGGGAGGCCGACCACGGTTACCTTGCACCCGCCACGGCGGGAGGTATGGTGATCTTCGTCGTGTCCCTGGCGCACCGGGTTTGCGCAAGGGGGCCTTGACGAACCGCACGCAGCGCGCAATTCTCAGGACGCGTCGCCAGAAGGGTCCGAATCCGAGGCATGGATCGGCGACGAAGAGGGCAGTATCAACGTGCGTTGAGGGCAGGCATGACGCAGGCGTTGACGATGGCGAGGGTCTCAGAAAATGGAGACTGGACATCAGTGTGCCAAGTGGCTACACTGACCCTTTGCGCTGCCTGTTAGCTGCCCCCTGCCCGTCACCAGGGGTCTGCCCTCACCCGAATGCCGACGACCGAACTCCTCTGAACTGGGGTTTCTGTCTCTGTGTCCGGGAAGGGACCGGGGAGCGCGTAGTGAGTCCGAGCCCTCGGAAGGACCCCCTCTTGGCCGCCTCGCGCACTGCCTCGAACGCGAATATGAACAACGGCGCCAGCACCGCCCCGCTGCGCATCTCCTTTGCAAAGATCAAGGAGCCTCTCGAGGTTCCCAACCTGCTCGCGCTGCAGACCGAGAGCTTCGACTGGCTGCTCGGCAACACCGCCTGGCAGAGTCGGGTCGAGGAGGCTCTGGAGTCCGGTCAGGACGTCCCCACCAAGTCCGGTCTAGAGGAGATCTTCGAGGAGATCTCCCCGATCGAGGACTTCTCCGGGTCGATGTCGCTGACGTTCCGCGACCACCGTTTCGAACCGCCGAAGAACAGCATCGACGAGTGCAAGGAGCGCGACTTCACGTACGCCGCCCCGCTCTTCGTCACGGCCGAGTTCACCAACAACGAGACCGGTGAGATCAAGTCCCAGACGGTCTTCATGGGCGACTTCCCGCTCATGACGAACAAGGGCACCTTCGTCATCAACGGCACCGAGCGTGTCGTGGTGTCGCAGCTGGTCCGTTCGCCCGGCGTCTACTTCGACTCCTCGATCGACAAGACGTCCGACAAGGACATCTTCTCCGCCAAGATCATCCCGTCCCGGGGTGCCTGGCTGGAGATGGAGATCGACAAGCGCGACATGGTCGGTGTCCGTATCGACCGCAAGCGCAAGCAGTCGGTCACCGTGCTGCTCAAGGCGCTCGGCTGGACGACCGAGCAGATCCTCGAGGAGTTCGGCGAGTACGAGTCCATGCGCGCCACCCTGGAGAAGGACCACACCCAGGGCCAGGACGACGCGCTGCTCGACATCTACCGCAAGCTGCGTCCGGGCGAGCCCCCCACGCGCGAGGCCGCGCAGACGCTCCTGGAGAACCTGTACTTCAACCCGAAGCGCTACGACCTCGCCAAGGTCGGCCGCTACAAGGTCAACAAGAAGCTGGGCGCGGACGCCCCGCTGGACGCCGGCATCCTGACCGTCGAGGACATCATCTCGACGATCAAGTACCTGGTGAAGCTCCACGCGGGCGAGACCGAGACGGTCGGCGACAGCGGTGGCTCGATCGTCGTCGAGACCGACGACATCGACCACTTCGGCAACCGTCGTCTGCGCAGCGTCGGCGAGCTCATCCAGAACCAGGTCCGCACGGGTCTGGCCCGTATGGAGCGCGTCGTCCGTGAGCGCATGACCACCCAGGACGTCGAGGCGATCACGCCGCAGACCCTGATCAACATCCGGCCGGTCGTCGCCTCCATCAAGGAGTTCTTCGGCACCAGCCAGCTGTCCCAGTTCATGGACCAGAACAACCCGCTGTCGGGTCTCACCCACAAGCGCCGTCTGTCGGCTCTTGGCCCGGGTGGTCTCTCCCGTGAGCGGGCCGGCTTCGAGGTCCGTGACGTGCACCCGTCGCACTACGGCCGTATGTGCCCGATCGAGACGCCCGAAGGCCCGAACATCGGTCTGATCGGCTCGCTCGCCTCCTACGGTCGCGTCAACGCGTTCGGTTTCGTCGAGACCCCGTACCGCAAGGTCGTCGACGGCCAGGTCACCGACGAGGTGGACTACCTGACCGCCGACGAAGAGGACCGATTCGTCATCGCGCAGGCCAACGCCGGCCTCAACGACGACATGCGCTTCTCCGAGAACCGCGTCCTGGTCCGCCGCCGTGGCGGCGAGGTCGACTACGTCGCCGGTGAAGACGTGGACTACATGGACGTCTCGCCGCGCCAGATGGTGTCGGTCGCGACCGCCATGATCCCGTTCCTGGAGCACGACGACGCCAACCGTGCCCTCATGGGCGCGAACATGATGCGCCAGGCCGTGCCCCTCATCAAGAGCGAGTCCCCGCTCGTCGGCACCGGCATGGAGTACCGCTCCGCCGTCGACGCCGGTGACGTGGTCAAGGCCGAGAAGGCGGGTGTGGTCCAGGAGGTCTCCGCCGACTACATCACCACCGCCAACGACGACGGCACCTACATCACCTACCGCCTGGCCAAGTTCGCCCGCTCCAACCAGGGCACCTCGGTCAACCAGAAGGTCATCGTCAACGAGGGCGACCGGATCATCGAGGGCCAGGTCCTGGCCGACGGTCCGGCCACCGAGAACGGCGAGATGGCCCTCGGCAAGAACCTGCTCGTGGCGTTCATGCCGTGGGAGGGTCACAACTACGAGGACGCGATCATCCTTTCGCAGCGCCTCGTACAGGACGACGTCCTCTCCTCGATCCACATCGAGGAGCACGAGGTCGACGCCCGTGACACCAAGCTCGGCCCCGAGGAGATCACCCGGGACATCCCGAACGTCTCCGAGGAGGTCCTCGCCGACCTCGACGAGCGCGGCATCATCCGGATCGGTGCCGAGGTCGTCGCCGGTGACATCCTCGTCGGCAAGGTCACACCCAAGGGTGAGACCGAGCTGACGCCGGAGGAGCGCCTGCTGCGCGCGATCTTCGGTGAGAAGGCCCGTGAGGTCCGTGACACCTCGCTGAAGGTCCCGCACGGCGAGATCGGCAAGGTCATCGGCGTCCGCGTCTTCGACCGCGAGGAGGGCGACGAGCTGCCGCCCGGCGTGAACCAGCTGGTCCGCGTCTACGTCGCGCAGAAGCGCAAGATCACCGACGGTGACAAGCTCGCCGGCCGGCACGGCAACAAGGGTGTCATCTCCAAGATCCTGCCGATCGAGGACATGCCGTTCCTGGAGGACGGCACCCCGGTCGACATCATCCTGAACCCGCTGGGTGTCCCGTCCCGAATGAACCCGGGACAGGTCCTGGAGATCCACCTCGGCTGGCTCGCCAGCCGCGGCTGGGACGTCTCCGGTCTCGCCGACGACTGGGCCCAGCGTCTCCAGGCCATCGGTGCCGACCAGGTCGCCCCGCGCACCAACGTCGCCACCCCGGTGTTCGACGGTGCCCGTGAGGACGAGCTGGCGGGTCTGCTCCAGCACACCATCCCGAACCGCGACGGTGACCGCCTGGTGCAGCCGACCGGTAAGGCGCGGCTGTTCGACGGCCGTTCCGGTGAGCCGTTCCCGGACCCGATCTCCATCGGCTACATGTACATCCTGAAGCTGCACCACCTGGTCGACGACAAGCTGCACGCCCGGTCGACCGGTCCCTACTCGATGATCACCCAGCAGCCGCTGGGTGGTAAGGCCCAGTTCGGTGGCCAGCGGTTCGGCGAGATGGAGGTGTGGGCGCTGGAGGCTTACGGCGCCGCGTACGCCCTCCAGGAGCTGCTGACCATCAAGTCCGACGACGTCACCGGCCGCGTGAAGGTCTACGAGGCCATCGTCAAGGGCGAGAACATCCCCGAGCCCGGCATCCCCGAGTCCTTCAAGGTCCTCATCAAGGAGATGCAGTCGCTCTGCCTGAACGTGGAGGTGCTGTCCAGCGACGGTATGTCCATCGAGATGCGTGACACCGACGAGGACGTCTTCCGCGCTGCGGAGGAGCTCGGCATCGACCTGTCCCGGCGTGAGCCGAGCAGCGTCGAAGAGGTCTGACGGGAGTCCGGTAGGGGCCCCACCACCGTGTGAGGCCCCCGCCGACCCCCAGGCCCCCGTATCAGACCAAAGACTCACAACCCTGAGAGGGATTGACGCATAGTGCTCGACGTCAACTTCTTCGACGAGCTCCGGATCGGCCTGGCCACCGCTGACGACATCCGTCAGTGGAGCCACGGCGAGGTCAAGAAGCCCGAGACGATCAACTACCGCACGCTCAAGCCCGAGAAGGACGGACTCTTCTGCGAGAAGATCTTCGGTCCGACCCGGGACTGGGAGTGCTACTGCGGCAAGTACAAGCGTGTCCGCTTCAAGGGCATCATCTGTGAGCGCTGCGGCGTCGAGGTGACCCGCGCCAAGGTGCGCCGTGAGCGGATGGGCCACATCGAACTCGCCGCCCCCGTCACCCACATCTGGTACTTCAAGGGCGTCCCGTCGCGCCTGGGCTACCTGCTCGACCTCGCCCCGAAGGACCTGGAGAAGGTCATCTACTTCGCGGCGTACATGATCACGTTCGTCGACGAGGAGCGCCGTACCCGCGACCTGCCCTCCCTGGAGGCGCATGTCTCGGTCGAGCGCCAGCAGATCGAGAACCGCCGGGACGCCGACCTGGAGGCCCGCGCCAAGAAGCTCGAGGCCGACCTGGCCGAGCTGGAGGCCGAGGGTGCCAAGGCCGACGTGCGCCGCAAGGTGCGCGAGGGTGCCGAGCGTGAGATGAAGCAGCTGCGCGACCGTTCGCAGCGCGAGATCGACCGCCTTGACGAGGTGTGGACCCGCTTCAAGAACCTCAAGGTCCAGGACCTCGAGGGCGACGAGCTGCTCTACCGCGAGCTGCGGGACCGCTTCGGCACCTACTTCGACGGTTCTATGGGTGCCGCGGCGCTGCAGAAGCGCCTGGAGTCCTTCGACCTCGACGAGGAGGCCGAGAAGCTCCGCGAGATCATCCGCACCGGCAAGGGCCAGAAGAAGACCCGTGCCCTGAAGCGGCTGAAGGTCGTGTCCGCCTTCCTGCAGACCTCCAACAGCCCCAAG
Organism: Streptomyces sp. NPDC111744; assembly: GCF_055634995.1. Lineage (NCBI taxonomy): Bacteria > Bacillati > Actinomycetota > Actinomycetes > Kitasatosporales > Streptomycetaceae > Streptomyces > Streptomyces sp. NPDC111744. The sequence goes on along the minus strand of NZ_JBVKCG010000001.1, from coordinate 731,467 downwards.
GGCATGGTCCTGGACTGCGTCCCGGTCATCCCGCCGGACCTTCGCCCGATGGTGCAGCTGGACGGTGGCCGCTTCGCGACCTCCGACCTGAACGACCTGTACCGCCGTGTGATCAACCGCAACAACCGTCTGAAGAGGCTCCTCGACCTCGGCGCGCCCGAGATCATCGTCAACAACGAGAAGCGCATGCTTCAGGAGGCCGTTGACGCCCTCTTCGACAACGGCCGTCGCGGCCGCCCGGTCACCGGTCCCGGTAACCGCCCGCTGAAGTCCCTCAGCGACATGCTGAAGGGCAAGCAGGGTCGATTCCGTCAGAACCTGCTCGGCAAGCGTGTGGACTACTCCGCGCGTTCCGTGATCGTCGTCGGTCCGCAGCTGAAGCTGCACCAGTGCGGTCTGCCGAAGGCGATGGCGCTGGAGCTCTTCAAGCCGTTCGTGATGAAGCGCCTGGTCGACCTGAACCACGCGCAGAACATCAAGAGTGCCAAGCGCATGGTGGAGCGCGGCCGCACCGTCGTGTACGACGTCCTCGAAGAGGTCATCGCCGAGCACCCGGTGCTGCTGAACCGTGCGCCCACCCTGCACCGCCTCGGCATCCAGGCCTTCGAGCCGCAGCTGGTCGAGGGCAAGGCCATCCAGATCCACCCGCTCGTCTGCACCGCGTTCAACGCGGACTTCGACGGTGACCAGATGGCCGTGCACCTGCCGCTGTCCGCGGAGGCGCAGGCCGAGGCCCGCATCCTGATGCTGTCCTCGAACAACATCCTCAAGCCCGCCGACGGCCGTCCGGTGACGATGCCGACCCAGGACATGGTCCTCGGTCTGTTCTTCCTCACCACCGACAGCGAGATGCGGGACGTCAAGGGCGAGGGCCGGTCCTTCGGCTCCTCGGCCGAGGCCATCATGGCGTTCGACGCGGGCGACCTGTCGCTCCAGTCGAAGGTCGACATCCGCTTCCCGGTGGGCACCATCCCGCCGCGCGGCTGGACCCCGCCGGCCGTCGAGGAGGGCGAGCCGGAGTACCAGACGGGCGACAGCTTCCGTCTGCGTACGACCCTGGGCCGCGCGCTCTTCAACGAGCTGCTGCCCGAGGACTACCCGTTCGTCGACTACGAGGTCGGCAAGAAGCAGCTCTCCGAGATCGTCAACGACCTCGCCGAGCGCTACCCCAAGGTCATCGTGGCGGCGACGCTCGACAACCTGAAGGCGGCCGGCTTCTACTGGGCGACCCGTTCCGGTGTCACCGTGGCCATCTCCGACGTCGTCGTTCCCGAGGCGAAGAAGGAGATCGTCAAGGGCTACGAGGCGCAGGACGAGAAGGTCCAGAAGCAGTACGAGCGCGGTCTGATCACCAAGGACGAGCGCACCCAGGAGCTCATCGCGATCTGGACCAAGGCGACCAACGAGGTCGCCGAGGCCATGAACGAGAACTTCCCGAAGACCAACCCGATCTTCATGATGGTGAACTCGGGCGCACGAGGCAACATGATGCAGATGCGTCAGATCGCCGGTATGCGTGGTCTGGTGTCGAACGCCAAGAACGAGACGATCCCGCGTCCCATCAAGGCGTCCTTCCGTGAGGGTCTGTCCGTGTTGGAGTACTTCATCTCCACGCACGGTGCCCGTAAGGGTCTCGCGGACACCGCCCTGCGTACCGCCGACTCGGGTTACCTCACCCGTCGTCTGGTCGACGTATCCCAGGACGTCATCATCCGCGAGGAGGACTGCGGTACCGACCGCGGCCTCAAGCTCCACATCGCGGAGGTCGGCGCCGACGGCGTGCTGCGCAAGGCGGAGAACGTCGAGACGTCCGTGTACGCGCGCTGCCTCGCCGAGGACATCGTGGTCGACGGTCAGGTCCTGGCCCCGGCCGGCACCGACCTCGGTGACGTGCTCATCGACGAGCTGGTGGCCCGTGGTGTCTCGGAGGTCAAGACCCGCTCGGTCCTGACCTGCGAGTCCGCCGTCGGCACCTGCGCCATGTGCTACGGCCGTTCGCTGGCCACCGGCAAGCTGGTCGACATCGGTGAGGCGGTCGGCATCATCGCCGCCCAGTCCATCGGTGAGCCCGGTACCCAGCTGACGATGCGTACCTTCCACACCGGTGGTGTGGCCGGTGACGACATCACCCAGGGTCTGCCGCGTGTCGTCGAGCTCTTCGAGGCCCGTACCCCGAAGGGTGTCGCCCCGATCTCCGAGGCCCAGGGCCGCGTGCGGATCGAGGAGACCGAGAAGACCAAGAAGATCGTCATCACCCCGGACGACGGCAGCGACGAGACGGCGTTCCCGATCTCGAAGCGCGCCCGGCTCCTGGTCAGCGAGGGCGAGCACGTCGAGGTGGGCCAGAAGCTCACCGTGGGTGCCACCAACCCGCACGACGTGCTGCGCATCCTGGGCCAGCGTGCCGTCCAGGTCCACCTGGTCGGCGAGGTCCAGAAGGTCTACAACTCGCAGGGTGTGTCGATCCACGACAAGCACATCGAGATCATCATCCGGCAGATGCTCCGCCGGGTGACGATCATCGAGTCCGGCGACGCCGAGCTGCTGCCCGGCGAGCTGGTCGAGCGCTCGAAGTTCGAGCACGAGAACCGTCGTGTGGTCCAGGAGGGCGGTCACCCGGCCTCCGGTCGTCCGCAGCTCATGGGTATCACCAAGGCCTCGCTGGCCACGGAGTCCTGGCTGTCGGCGGCGTCCTTCCAGGAGACGACGCGAGTCCTCACCGACGCGGCGATCAACGCCAAGTCCGACTCGCTCATCGGCCTCAAGGAGAACGTCATCATCGGTAAGCTCATCCCGGCCGGTACGGGTCTGTCCCGTTACCGCAACATCCGGGTCGAGCCGACCGAGGAGGCGAAGGCCGCGATGTACTCGGCTGTCGGCTACGACGACATCGACTACTCGCCGTTCGGCACGGGCTCCGGCCAGGCCGTTCCGCTGGAGGACTACGACTACGGTCCGTACAACCAGTAGTAGGTGGTTCTGACGTCCTGAAGGGCGGCCATTCCGTTGCGTACGGGGTGGCCGCCCTTCAGTTGTTGAGCGGTGAATTCATCGGCTACGGCAATGCGAAAGGCATGGCCTGTTACGGGACATCGAGGCGGACGGGGAAGTGGAACGATCGGTCAACTGGATTTCATTGTTTTTCTGGAGGGTGAGTACAAGGAGGCACGCAGCCTTTCTTCGCGTGCCGCTCTCCAGTCGGCGCATACGATGCGGTAAGGCCTGGCCGACTCTCATCTTGCCTGGTCATCGGCTGTCCCGTGGGGAGTCGGCACATCGGCTTGCCGCACGCATCGAACCCCGTCCTGCGCCTCCTCGCGAAAGCCCGGAAACCCGTCCGTCCGGGGGCTCGGGTGCGGAGGTGGTGTGCAGGAAGTCCTCAATTCTTCCGTCCATCTCCCGAATTCGTGCGCTATCTCTGCTCGACAGCTGCGGCTCACCTCTTTGCGGCCCGGCTGCGTATGTCTCTCCGGAAAAGATGCGGCGATGCGCCGAGGCGAACGGGCGGCCGGTCAGCTCGGCCGCGCCGTAAAGGGCGAGGGGCGCGGCCAGGAGGGAGGAGGGGCTCGTGCGCCATGACGCCGGCCGCCGACGGCCCACGCCGCTCTCCGTTCGCGTCTCGTTCGTCTTCGTGGTACACCGGAAGGCGGCCTCGAAACCGCAGCTCAGCCCCTCCACGGCCGGTCCCGCTTCTTTTGTTTTGACCGGAGTGATTGCGCTAGGTACGCTCAGACCTTGTGCCTGGGGTGTGCCCTGACCCTCGTGCGTGCCTTCAAACCGCACCGGAGTGACGAAGTGGCCACCGCGATCCGCGCCCCCTTCTGCCGTTCGGCAGGAGTTCGCGGAATCCGACACACCCGACCGCGTGGGTCGGCGAATGTTCCAGGTTAGCTTCACCATTCGGCACACAGAAACCGGAGAAGTAGTGCCTACGATCCAGCAGCTGGTCCGCAAGGGCCGGCAGGACAAGGTCGAGAAGAACAAGACGCCCGCACTCGAGGGTTCCCCTCAGCGTCGTGGCGTCTGCACGCGTGTGTTCACGACCACCCCGAAGAAGCCGAACTCGGCCCTGCGTAAGGTCGCGCGTGTGCGTCTGACCAGCGGTATCGAGGTCACTGCTTACATTCCGGGTGAGGGACACAACCTGCAGGAGCACTCCATCGTGCTCGTGCGCGGCGGCCGTGTGAAGGACCTGCCCGGTGTTCGCTACAAGATCATCCGCGGCTCGCTCGACACCCAGGGTGTCAAGAACCGCAAGCAGGCCCGCAGCCGCTACGGCGCCAAGAAGGAGAAGTAAGAATGCCTCGTAAGGGCCCTGCCCCGAAGCGCCCGGTCATCATCGACCCGGTCTACGGTTCTCCTCTTGTCACCTCGCTCATCAACAAGGTGCTGCTGAACGGCAAGCGCTCCACCGCCGAGCGCATCGTGTACGGCGCCATGGAGGGCCTGCGCGAGAAGACCAGCAACGACCCGGTCATCACGCTCAAGCGCGCGCTGGAGAACATCAAGCCCACGCTCGAGGTGAAGTCCCGCCGTGTCGGTGGCGCCACCTACCAGGTTCCGGTCGAGGTCAAGCCCGGCCGTGCCAACACCCTGGCGCTGCGCTGGCTGGTCGGTTACTCCCGCGCCCGTCGCGAGAAGACCATGACCGAGCGTCTGCTCAACGAGCTTCTCGACGCTTCGAACGGCCTCGGTGCGGCCGTCAAGAAGCGCGAGGACACCCACAAGATGGCCGAGTCCAACAAGGCCTTCGCGCACTACCGCTGGTAGTCGCTACCCACATCGAGACCGAGAGAAGACTGAAGCCTTATGGCTACCACTTCACTTGACCTGGCCAAGGTCCGCAACATCGGGATCATGGCCCACATCGACGCGGGCAAGACGACCACCACCGAGCGGATCCTGTTCTACACCGGTGTGTCGTACAAGATCGGCGAGGTTCACGACGGCGCCGCCACCATGGACTGGATGGAGCAGGAGCAGGAGCGTGGCATCACGATCACCTCTGCTGCCACCACCTGTCACTGGTCGCTGGAAGACGTCGACCACACGATCAACATCATCGACACCCCGGGCCACGTCGACTTCACCGTCGAGGTGGAGCGTTCGCTCCGCGTGCTCGACGGTGCCGTGACGGTGTTCGACGGCGTCGCGGGTGTCGAGCCCCAGTCCGAGACCGTGTGGCGTCAGGCGGACCGCTACGGCGTGCCGCGTATCTGCTTCGTCAACAAGCTCGACCGGACGGGTGCCGAGTTCCACCGCTGTGTGGACATGATCAAGGACCGTCTGGGCGCGCAGCCGATCGTCATGCAGCTCCCGATCGGTGCCGAGGCCGACTTCCAGGGCGTCGTGGACCTGGTCCGCATGAAGGCCCTCGTGTGGTCCGCCGAGGCCACCAAGGGCGAGATGTACGACGTCGTCGACATCCCGGCCACCCACACCGAGGCTGCCGAGGAGTACCGCGGCAAGCTTCTGGAGGCCGTGGCCGAGAACGACGAAGAGATCATGGAGCTGTACCTGGAGGGCGAGGAGCCCTCCGAGGAGCAGCTGTACGCCGCGATCCGTCGTATCACCATCGCGTCCGGCAAGTCCAAGGACATCACGGTCACCCCGGTGTTCTGTGGTACCGCGTTCAAGAACAAGGGCGTTCAGCCCCTGCTCGACGCGGTCGTGCGCTACCTCCCCTCCCCCCTGGACGTCGAGGCCATCGAGGGCCACGACGTCAAGGACGCCGAGGTGGTCGTCAAGCGCAAGCCGTCCGACGACGAGCCGCTGTCCGCGCTCGCGTTCAAGATCATGAGCGACCCGCACCTGGGCAAGCTCACCTTCGTCCGGGTCTACTCGGGCCGCCTGGAGTCCGGCACCGCCGTGCTGAACTCCGTCAAGGGCAAGAAGGAGCGCATCGGCAAGATCTACCGCATGCACGCGAACAAGCGTGAGGAGATCGAGTCGGTGGGCGCCGGCGACATCATCGCCGTCATGGGTCTGAAGCAGACCACGACCGGTGAGACGCTGTGCGACGACAAGCAGCCGGTGATCCTGGAGTCCATGGACTTCCCGGCGCCGGTCATCCAGGTCGCCATCGAGCCCAAGTCGAAGGGCGACCAGGAGAAGCTCGGCGTCGCGATCCAGCGCCTGGCCGAGGAGGACCCGTCGTTCCAGGTCCACTCTGACGAGGAGACCGGCCAGACCATCATCGGCGGTATGGGCGAGCTGCACCTCGAGGTGCTGGTCGACCGTATGCGCCGTGAGTTCAAGGTCGAGGCCAACGTCGGCAAGCCGCAGGTCGCCTACCGTGAGACGATCCGCAAGGCCGTCGAGCGCGTGGACTACACCCACAAGAAGCAGACCGGTGGTACCGGTCAGTTCGCCAAGGTGCAGATCGCGATCGAGCCCATCGAGGGCGGCGACGCCTCGTACGAGTTCGTGAACAAGGTGACCGGTGGTCGTATCCCGAAGGAGTACATCCCTTCGGTCGACGCCGGTGCGCAGGAGGCCATGCAGTTCGGCATCCTCGCCGGATACGAGATGACGGGCGTCCGCGTCACGCTTCTCGACGGTGCCTACCACGAGGTCGACTCCTCCGAGCTCGCGTTCAAGATCGCCGGTTCGCAGGCCTTCAAGGAGGCCGCGCGCAAGGCCAGCCCTGTGCTCCTTGAGCCGATGATGGCCGTCGAGGTCACCACGCCCGAGGACTACATGGGTGAGGTCATCGGCGACATCAACTCCCGCCGTGGCCAGATCCAGGCCATGGAGGAGCGGGCCGGTGCCCGCGTCGTGAAGGGCCTCGTGCCCCTCTCGGAGATGTTCGGTTACGTCGGCGACCTGCGCAGCAAGACGTCCGGCCGGGCCAGCTACTCCATGCAGTTCGACTCCTACGCCGAGGTTCCGCGGAACGTCGCCGAGGAGATCATCGCGAAGGCCAAGGGCGAGTAACGCACCGCGCTACGACGCTTTAGGCTTGACCCTGGAGCCTCACGGGTCGTTCCTCCGCATTCGCGGCGGAATGACCCGGGGCCCGGGAACCAACAGCAAAGATCACCTGGCGCCGATCGAATCAAGGCGTACAGAACCACTCCCAGGAGGACCCCAGTGGCGAAGGCGAAGTTCGAGCGGACTAAGCCGCACGTCAACATCGGCACCATCGGTCACATCGACCACGGTAAGACGACCCTCACGGCCGCCATTACCAAGGTGCTGCACGACGCGTACCCGGACCTGAACGAGGCCACCGCGTTCGACAACATCGACAAGGCGCCCGAGGAGCGTCAGCGCGGTATCACCATCTCCATCGCGCACGTCGAGTACCAGACGGAGACCCGTCACTACGCCCACGTCGACTGCCCGGGTCACGCGGACTACATCAAGAACATGATCACCGGTGCCGCGCAGATGGACGGTGCGATCCTCGTCGTCGCCGCCACCGACGGCCCGATGCCGCAGACCAAGGAGCACGTGCTCCTGGCCCGCCAGGTCGGCGTGCCGTACATCGTGGTCGCCCTGAACAAGGCGGACATGGTGGACGACGAGGAGATCCTGGAGCTCGTCGAGCTCGAGGTGCGTGAGCTCCTCTCCGAGTACGAGTTCCCGGGCGACGACCTGCCGGTCGTCAAGGTCTCCGCGCTGAAGGCGCTGGAGGGCGACGCCGAGTGGACCCAGTCCGTCCTCGACCTGATGAAGGCCGTCGACGAGTCCATCCCGGAGCCCGAGCGTGACGTCGACAAGCCGTTCCTCATGCCCATCGAGGACGTCTTCACGATCACCGGTCGCGGTACGGTCGTCACCGGCCGTATCGAGCGTGGTGTCCTGAAGGTCAACGAGACCGTCGACATCATCGGCATCAAGACCGAGAAGACCACCACCACGGTCACCGGTATCGAGATGTTCCGCAAGCTGCTCGACGAGGGTCAGGCCGGTGAGAACGTCGGTCTGCTGCTCCGCGGCATCAAGCGCGAGGACGTCGAGCGCGGCCAGGTCATCATCAAGCCCGGCTCGGTCACCCCGCACACGGAGTTCGAGGCCACGGCGTACATCCTGTCCAAGGACGAGGGTGGCCGCCACACGCCGTTCTTCAACAACTACCGCCCGCAGTTCTACTTCCGTACCACGGACGTGACCGGCGTCGTGACCCTCCCCGAGGGCACCGAGATGGTCATGCCGGGCGACAACACCGACATGAAGGTGGAGCTGATCCAGCCCATCGCCATGGAGGAGGGCCTGAAGTTCGCCATCCGTGAGGGTGGTCGCACGGTGGGCGCCGGCCAGGTCACCAAGATCAACAAGTGATCTTGGCCCGCAAGGGCTGACCCGGTGAGTCTCTGAAAGGCCCGTACGACTTCGGTCGTACGGGCCTTTCGGTGTGTCGGCGCCTCGAAACTATTCGGCGCGTACGACCCCTGGTTCCCGGGGGACGCTCACTCCACCATTTGTCATGCCGCTGACCAAATTCGGGTGGAGGGGTGAGGCATGTCTGTGAGCCGCAGAGCTGTGCTGGGCGCGGGTGCCGCGGCCGTACCGGTGCTGTCGTCGGGTCTCGCGTGGGCGGGCGGCGACGGCGCTCCGCGGGTCACGGACCCCGGCGCGTACATCTCCTTCACCGGCGGGGTGTTCTCACTGGTCGGCGCCCCCGTCGTGGTGAGCGCCGAGGATCACCCCGGAGTCGTACGGGTGGCGGGCGACCTCCGTGACGACATCGAGCGCGTGACCGGCGTACGTCCGGGTGCGACGATCGCCCGGTACGTGGTGCTCGTCGGCACGATCGGCCGCAGTCCGCTGATCGACGGCCTGGTGGCGTCCGGCAAGCTGGACGTGACGGGCGTACGGGGCAGGTGGGAGACCTCGCTCCAGACGGTCGTCGACCGTCCTCTCCCCGGCGTCGAGAGCGCGTTCGTCATCGCGGGCAGCGACCCGCGCGGCACGATCTTCGGGGCGTACGACGTCTCGTACGGCATCGGGGTCTCACCCTGGCACTGGTGGGACGATGTTCCGCCGGTCCACCGCGACCGGGTGTGGGTGCTGCCGGGCCGCCACACCCAGGGCACGCCGGCGGTGAAGTACCGCGGTTTCTTCATCAACGACGAGAACCCGGCGCTCGGAACCTGGGCCCCGGCATATTTCGGACCGGGCAAGGCCCCCGGCTACCCTGGCGGCTTCAACGCGGACTTCTACGCCCGTGTCTTCGAGGTACTGCTCCGACTGAAGGGCAACTACCTCTGGCCGGCGGTGTGGGGCCGGGCGTTCGCGGAGGACGACCCGGAGAACCACCGCAGAGCTTCCGAGTATGGCGTTGTCATGGGCACGTCTCATGAGGCGCCGATGATGCGGGGGATCGAGGAGTGGAACCGCCACGCGGCAGGCGGAAACGACCCCTACGGGGGCACCGGCGAGTGGTCGTACCGCCGTAACTCGACCGCGATCAAGGCGTACTGGCGAGCCGGCATCCAGCGGATGGTCGACCAGGGCTTCGAGGGCGTGGTCACCCTCGGCATGCGCGGCAACGGCGACACCAGCCTCCCCGACGGCGACGGCATCGGACTGATGCAGGAGATCATCACGGCACAACGGCAGATCATCGAGGAGGTGACCGGAAAGCCCGCTGCCGAGACCCCCCAGGTGTGGACGCTCTACAAGGAGGTGCAGCGCTACTGGGACCGGGGGCTGAGGGCGCCCGACGACGTCACCGTGATCCTGACCGACGACAACTGGGGCAACATCCGCAAGCACCCGTCCCCGGACGAGCCCCGGAGCGGCGGATACGGCCTGTACTACCACTTCGACTACGTGGGCGCGGGCCGCAACTACAAGTGGGTCGACACGGCCAACCTGCGCAACGTCTGGGACCAGCTCCACCAGGCGCACGCCTACGGCAACCACGGCCTGTGGGTGGCCAACGTGGGTGACCTGAAGGGCAACGAACTGCCGACCGAGTTCTTTCTCGACTACGCCTGGAACCCGGAGCGTTGGGACATCGATCGGTTGGGCGAGTGGGAACGGAGATACGCACGCCAGAACTTCGGAGAGTCCGTGGCGCAGGAGGTGGCCGAACTGCTCGCGCTGTACGGCCGGTTGCAGGCGCGCCGCAAACCGGAGCTGCTGAACCGCCGGATCACGCTCGCGGACGACGGCCAGGTGGTGTACGACGACCAGCAGACGCCGTTCTCCTTCGGCCACCGTGAGCTGGAGCGGGTCACGGAGGAGTGGCGGGAGCTGGGGAGGCGGGCGGCGCGGATCGGGCGCCGGCTGCCGGCGGCCGTACAGGACGCGTGGTTCGAGCTGGTCGGGTACGAGGTGGCGGCGACCGCGAACCTGTACGCGCTGCGGGATGCCGAGTTCACGAACCTGCGCTACGCCCGCGAGGGCAGAGCGGCCACCAACGACCGTGCGGCGGCGGCGGAACAGGGCCTGCTGCGGGACTTCGCCCTGGCCGACCGCTTCAACTCCGCTGTGGCGGGGGGCAAGTGGCAGGGCTTCCAGAGCCAGCCGCACATCGACTACGGGGATGTGGACCGGTACGGCCCCAACGCGCCCTGGCAGCAGCCGGAGAAGGACAACGTGGCCCTGCCGGACGTCCTGTTCCCGGCGGTGCGGCGGATCGAGGTGCCGGAGGCGGCGGGGCTGGGGGTGTCGGTGGACGGGGACGGGGACGGGGACGGGGACGCGCCGAGTCTGCCGTCGTTCAGCCCGTACCAGACCCGGCCGCAGCAGTACGTCGAGGTGTTCAACAGGGGCCGTACGCCCTTCGACTACCGGGTGGAGACGTCGGAGCCGTGGCTGACGGTGGACCGTCCTCGGGGCCGGGTGACGCGGCAGGTTCGGGTGGAGGTGCGGGTGGACTGGTCGCGGGCACAGGCCGGCCGGTCCTCGGGATCGCTGACGGTGAGCGGGGCGGGGGAGTCGGTGACGGTGACGTGCGTGGCGGAGAAGCCGTCGGCACGGGGGCTGCGGGGCTTCGTCGAGGCGGGCGGGTATGTGGCGATCGACGCGGAGCACCACGACCGTGCGGTCGGCGGCTGGCGCCGGCTGGAGGGGATCGGCCGGACGGGCGCCGGGATGACGGCGTGGCCGGTGACGGGGGGCTGGGGAGATGCGTGGCCTCGGCTGGAGTACGAGGTGAGCCTGCTGTCGGCGGGGGAGGTGACGGTGTGGGCGTACCTGTCCCCGCGGAATCCGGCACTGCCGACGACGACCGGGCTGCACTACGCGGTGTCGTTCGACGACGCGGGACCGGTACCGGTGGACATCACGGCCGGCGCGGACGACGGCCTGCTGAACGCGGTGTGGGCGCGCAACACCTCGGACAACGTGAACCGGACGGCGACCCGCCACACGGTGGGCCCGGGGGTTCACCGCCTGAAGTTCTGGGCGGTGGACCCCACGGTGGTGGTGCAGCGGCTGCTGATCGACACGGGCGGGCTGCCCGGGACCTACCTGGGCCCGCTGGAGAGCCGGCGGGTCCACAGGGGCGGGGCGTGCTTCGGGGAGTGACGTCGCGGCGCACGCACGCGATGACGTCCTGGGGACAGCCTCAGTCCCGTGGGGCGAAGAGCAGGTTCCGGGTGTGGGCGGGCCGGGGCTCGCGCCAGTGCACCGGCGTGCCGTCGGCCTCGGTGATCCAGTGGGCGTCGTAGCCCAGCGGTTCGAACTCGGCGAAGAGCTCGTCGAGGGAGGCGTCGACCAGGGCCTCCAGGACCAGGGTCGGCCGGTCGCGCTTGAGCACCTGGCGGGCCCCGCGCAGCACCGACATCTCGTGGCCCTCCACGTCGATCTTGACGAGGTCCAGCTTGGTGTCGGCGAACACCTCGTCGAGCGTCACGAGCTGGATGCGCTTGAGCTGGGCGTCGGGTGCGGCGCCCTCCAGGGTCGAACCGGTGGACAGCAGGTTCCCTGAGAACCGGACACTGATGTCGGCCCAGCCGGGCTCGCTGGAGACGCCGGCCTGGTGGAGCTTGACGTTCTGGACGCCGTTCGAGCGGACGTTCACGGACAGCCGCGAGTGAATCTGGTCGACGGGTTCGAAGGAGTGCACCTTCGCCTTCGGGTTGGCGTGCGCGGCGATCATCGAGAAATAGCCGACATGGGCGCCGACATCCGCGATCGTCGCGCTCCGGGCCGCCAGCCGGGCCCAGGTGGCGAGGGTGCCGGGCTCGTAGCCGAACGTCCCGTTCCACAGGGTGTCCATGGCGACCGCATCGCAGCACGGCCGTGGCCTCCAGGGCGTTCATCTCGTCCTTGGTCCAGTCCCCGTACTGCCTGCGCCACAGGCTGGGGCTCAGGCGGGTTCGGCCCGTACGGTCCTGCGCGGATGAGGACCGGGGACGACGCCCCAGCGGTTCGCCGGCCCTCCACGATCACCCGCCCGTCCGGTGCCGGGAGCCGTGGCCGGGGGTGCTCCTCCCCTCAGGTGTCGGTCACCTTGATTCGGACCGTGCCCCGGCGACGTACATCGGCAGCCGGAATCCACGCCCCGAAACCCGGCCGTGCGTCGCCGCGGTGGCGGCCGGTTCGGCGACGACATGCGCCGCGTCGTCCAACGGCAGCCCCCACCCGCGCAGTTGCCCGGCCGCGAGCAGCCGCGCGGAGCGTGCGCCTCTCCGCGGGGGCGACAGCAGCACGCTCAAGTGCCCTGTTCCCGGAGCGCGCGGACTACTCCGCCTTCGCCCCGCCACCACCCTGCTGCTGTTCCTCCGGCCGAACCGCGTCCTTCGCCTTCTTCGCGAGGTCGTCGTCCAGTTTCTTGAACTCGCGGACGACGGTGTCGGACATGTCGGCGAGCGAGTCGATCTGCTTGGTGATGTCCTCGCGGCCGTCGTGCCAGTTGGACTCGAAGTCGTCGAGGGCGTCGTAGACCGTGCCGCTGCCGACGTCGTCCCGGTAGGACTCGAACATCTTCTTGGTGTGGTTGAGACGTTCCTTGATGGAGCGCAGCTGGCGGCCGTAGTCCTCCAGCTCGCTCAGCGGTATCGCGAGGTCGCTCTTGCCTTTGCCCACGTGACCGTCCCCCGTTCGCGCATCTCGTAGTCTGGGCCGCACCGTATATCAGATCATCGGAACGGGGACGACGTACACCATGGCCCGCTACATAGAAACGCTCACCATCGAGCGCGGCGGATTCCGGATCAAGGTGCCCGAGTCGTGGTGGGAGTTCGACGTGCGGCCGGAGTCGCGGGACGACTCGATCCGGCGGATGGTGAACGAGCGGGTGGCCCAGCATCCGGAGCTGGCGCAGTACCGGGACACGTACGTCGGCTTCCTGCGCAGGTCCGCGGCCGACGCGTGGAAGTCGGGCGCGATGTACTGCGGTTGCATGGCGGAGAGCTTCGGTGGGGACACGCCGATCACGGGCTCGGTCACGGTGTCGCTGGTCGGCGGCCGTACCCGCGAGGGCGCGCCGCTCTCCAACGACCCGGCCGCCATCGCCGCCCAGCTCGCGCCGAAGGAGGCGCACCGGGAGGGCGACTCCTGGCGCAAGGTGACGACCGTCGACATCCCCGGCGTGGGGCCGGCCGCCCGGACGTACGGCATCGAGGACATCCCGATCCCGGAGGACAGCCTCAACCGCACCATCCGCGCGGTCCTGATGCAGACGTTCGTCCCGGTCCCCGGCCAGGAGGGCAAGGTCGCCCTGGTCGCCGGCAGCAGCCAGGTCCTGGACCTGGCCGACTCCTTCTTCGACATCTTCGACGCGATCACGTCGACGTTCCGCTTCGCGGACTGAGCGGGCCGGTTCCTTGGACTGGGAGACCGGCGAGGGCCTGCCGGGGCTTGACGACCCTGAAGAGTGGGATGCCGCGTTCGAGCGCGGCGAGGACCATCTCGGCACGGCGGGGATCGGGCTGGCGTTCCACTGCCCGCTGGAGGCGGCGTCGCCCCGGATCGTCGAGGTGATGGGGTTCCGCGACGGCCTCCGGCGGACGGACGCCTTCGTCGCGGCCGGGCACGCGGCACGGCTCAACCGACGGCTGACTCCGGAACCGTTCGAGGCCTTGCGTGCCGAAGGCCTCGGCGGCGTCGCCGAGCACCCGATCAGGGACACGCTGGCCTTCGTGCCGTGCCGGGACCTGCCACCGTGGTTCAAGCGCCGGCGGATGTACGTCACGGTGCGCGACAAGCTGGAGTACTGCTGGCTGCGCTCCGCGGACGCGATCGAAGACGGCTGGCGGACCTTGCGCGGCCGCAGCCACCGGTGAACGGATGGAGCAGTGACGACGACCGCACACGAAGAGCTGCTACGACTCGTACCACCACCGCCGGGGTCCGCATCCCCCTCCGTAAGAAGTTCGCGAACAGACGGCCAGGACTGAACACAGCGACTTCGCCGAACACCTCGGCTGAGCCGAGAGGATGCTTACGTGCCTTCGAAAACCCGTGAGGAGCTCATTCGGCTGGTTCAGCAGATCATGGACGCGCGCCTCCCCGAGCGGGAACATGACGCGCTGCTGGAGGGGCTGAAGCAGAGTGTCCTGCATCCCCGGGTGAGCGACTTGATCTACTACTCGGACCCGGAGCTCACGGAAGTGGTGGACCAGGCTCTGGCCTACCGTCCGATCGCGTTGTGAGCCTGACCCGCTGGGCTTCACCTCGAACGGCCGTTCCATGTAAGTTCGCGTGCGCACAGGTTTGTTGACGGGGCGTACGCGACGGGGGTTGCGGGGACATGGCGGGGTATCGGCCGGCGGACTGGCATCCACTCGACCTCGACCAGGACCCGACCCCGGGCGACCCGCAACGCGTCCGCTCCCTCGCAACCCAACTCCACGACTTCGCCGACGACGTCTCCGACGCGCTGCGTCTGGTCAAGGGCATGGCCGGCGAGGACACCCTCCTGCAATGGGCGGGCAAGTCCGCGGATGTCTTCAAGGAGCAGTTCAAGGACGTCCCGAAGAACCTGAAGAAGCTGAAGAAGTCCTACGAGATGTGCGGCGACGCCCTCGCGGACTACTGGCCGAAGCTGGAGCGCGCCCAGGCCCTGGCCGACAAGGCCCTCGCCAAGGCGAAGGAAGCCCAGTCCGACCTCTCCTCCGCCAAGTCCCGGCTCTCCTCCGCCGATTCCTGGGTCACCCGCGCCACCAAAGAAGCCGACAAGTACAAGGACGACCCCACCGGCAGCAAATCCAGTGCTGACAAGCCGGACGAGGCGAAGGTCCGCGCCGCCACCCGGGACGTACAGAGCGCCAAATCCGCCCACACCCAGGCCCAGTCGGACGTCAGCAGCGCGCAGAACGCCCTCGACGCCGCGAAGAAGATGGCCGAGGACGCCCGCAAGATGCGCGACGACGCGGCCGGTGAGGCGAAGCGGAAGATCGACGAGGCCTCCGACGCGGGGATCCCGAACCGGCACTGGTGGCAGGACGTCGGTCACTGGTTCGAGGACAACTGGGACACCATCGTCACGGTCTGCAAGGTCGTCGTCGCGGTGGTCGGGATCATCGCGATGATCATCGGCGGGCCCATCCTCGGCGCGATCGTGCTGGTCGCCGCGCTCGTCGTCCTCGCGGACACGCTCTACAAATACTCCAAAGGCCAAGCATCCCTGTGGGATGTGGCGTTCGCCGCGCTCGACTGCATACCGGGCGGCAAGGGCATCACCAGCCTCGGCAAGCTCGCCAAGGGACTGAAGGGGTTGCGGGGGCTGGGCAAGACCGGTCTCAAGGGCATGGCGCTCGGGGTGAAGGGGCTGGGCAAGAGCACGCGGGCGCTTGGCCGGCAGATGCAGAAACTCATCACCCGCGGGGATCCGATCGACCTGGCCACCGGGGAGATGGTCATGTCCGCGGCGGACATCGCCTTGGACGGCGTACTCCCGCTCCTCCTGGAGCGCCACTACCGCACCAGTGTCCGCAACGGCCGTCTCCTCGGACCGAGTTGGACGTGCACGCTCGACCAGCGCGTGATGCTCGACGAGACCGGGGTACGGCTCGTCGTTGACGACGGCATGGTGTTGCACTATCCGGTGCCGGAAGCCGACGTGCCCGTGCTGCCGGTGGACGGCCCCGCCTGGCCGCTCAGCCTGGACCGTGGCGATCCGAGCGGATACGCGGTCTACCGGCCCGAGACCGGGCAGACCCTGCGCTTCCGGCCGCTGCCCGAGCAGCCCGTCGGCGAGCTTCCTCTGGCGGAGGTCGCCGACCGCAACGGCAACACGATCCGCGTCGCCTACCGCGAGGACGGCACGCCGAGGGAGATCCTCCACCACGGCGGCTACCGCATCGGGGTCACCTGCGAGAGCGGCCGGATCATCGAACTCGCACTGGTCAGTCATCCCGAGCGGCCGGCCTTGGTCCGTTATGGCTACGACGACCGGGGCAACCTGTCGGCCGTCCACAACTCCTTCGACCGGCCTCTGCGTTTCGCCTACGACGACGCCCGGCGCATCACATGCTGGGAGGACCGCAACGGCGTCTGGTACCGGTTCGAGTACGACGACACGGGCCGGTGCGTGGCCGGGCACGGCATGGACGGGTGTCTCTCCTACACCTTCGCCTACGACGACGAGGCCCACCGCACGGTCGCCGTCGACTCGCTGGGCCATGCCACGTACTACCGGTTCAACGACGCCTATCAGCTGATCGCCGAGACCGACGCCCTCGGCCACACCGTGACCCAGGAATGGGACCACCGGGACCGGCTGCTGAGCCGCACGGACCAGCTCGGCCGGACGCTGCGCATGGAGTGGGACGGCTCGGGCCTGTTGACCGCCGTGCGGCTCCCCGACGGATCGGTATCGACAACCCGCTACAACGACCTCGGGCTCCCGGTGGAGATCACCGAGTACGACGGAGCGGTGCTGCGGCAGGACTGGGACGACCACGGCAACTGCACATCGCTGACGACGGCCGACGGAGCGGTCACCGTCTTCACCCGTGAGCGGACGGGTGCCCTCGCCTCGCTGACCGACGCCGCCGGCGCGGTCCACACCTTCACCAGCAACGCGGCAGGACAGCGAACCTCCGCCACCGACCCGCTCGGCGCCCGCTTCACGTACGGGTACGACGCCTTCGGCCGGTGCACATCCGTAGCTGACCCGATGGGCGGGACCACCCTGCGGTCCTACTCCATGGAGGGCCACCTCACCTCGCGCACCGATCCGGATGGCAGCACGTGGCGCTGGTCCTACGACGGGGAGGGCAACCAGCTCACGCACACCGACCCACTGGGCCGCACCACCCGCTTCAGCTACGGTCCTTTCGACCTGATCACCTCCCGTACCACACCCGAGGGGGTCCGCCACACCTTCCTCCACGACACGGAACTGCGGCTCCTCCAAGTGACCGGGCCCCACGGACGGAGCTGGGACTACCGCTACGACGCCGTCGGCAACCTGGTCGCGGAGTCCGACTTCGACGGCCGTACGCTCGCCTACGCGTACGACGCCGCAGGTCAGCTGCTCAGCCGGACCAACGCCGTCGGCCAGCGTGCGGAGTTCGCGTACGACGACGCCGGCAACCAGATCAGCGCCACGCTGGACGGCAGTACCACCACCTACCGGCACGACCGCGCCGGCCGACTGCTGCACGCGGTGGCTCCGGAGGCCACCCTCTCCTGCAGTTACGACCGCGCGGGTCGCATCACGGCCGAGACCGTCGACGGGCGGACCCTGGCCACGGCGTATGACGTCCTGGGCCACCCGGTCCGCCGGACAACCCCGAGCGGCACCGTGACGACGTACACCTACGACGCGGCCGGGCAACGCACAGAACTGACCGCCGCCGGCCGTGTCCTGGCCTTCGCCCATGACGGCCTGGGTCGTGAGACCACCAGGACGATGGGCCCGGCACTGACCCTCACCCACGCCTGGGACAACGGCGACCGGCTCACCGAACAACGGACCACCTCCGAGGGCAGCCCGCAGCCGCTGACGCACCGGACCTACACCTACCGTCCCGACGGCCACGTGACCGCGCTCGACGACCGCGCGACCGGACGCCGTACCTTCGACCTCGATCCGGCCGGGCGTGTTCTCAAGGTGCGCGCGGCGGAGTGGACGGAGTCCTACGCCTACGACGAGCAGGGCAACCAGACCAGCGCCACGTGGCCCGACCGCTACCCGGCCGAGGAGGCTCGTGGCGCACGAACCCACCGGGGCGATCGCGTCCTGCGCGCGGGCGCAATCCACTACGAGTACGACGCGGCCGGCCGTGTCGTCATGCGCCGCAGGACGCGGCTGTCCAGAAAACCAGACATCTGGCGCTACAGCTGGGACGCGGACGACCGGCTCACCTCGGTCGTCACCCCCGACGGCACGGTCTGGCGCTATCTCCACGACCCCCTGGGCCGCCGTATCGCCAAGCAGCGGCTGACGGCCGACGGGCAGTGGGCCGCCGAAGAGACCCGCTTCACCTGGGACGGGCCACACCTCGTCGAGCAGACCACGGTCCAGGCCGACTCCGCCGAGTCCACCACGCTCACCTGGGAGCGCGACGGCGTCCGGCCGCTGAGCCAGACGCACCGCACCAGCCCGGCCGACGCCCCGCAGGACGTGATCGACGAGCACTTCTACGCCATCGTCACCGATGTCGTGGGCACCCCCACCGAACTCCTCACCGAGGACGGTGCCGTCGCCTGGCGCGCGGACACCACCCTGTGGGGCCTCACCGGGCGGGAGGGCACTCACGCCGCGTCCACCCCGCTGCGCTTTCCGGGCCAGTACTTCGACCCCGAATCGCAGCTCCACCACAACTTCTTCCGCTACTACGACCCGGTCACCGCTGCCTACGTCACCGCCGACCCGCTGGGCCTCGACGCCGGCCCGAATCCCCGTGCCTATGTGCCCAACCCGCTTTGCTGGCTCGACTACCTGGGCCTTCTCACTTGTGCCGAGAACGCGGACCTGCTCGCCAAGAACCTGGCGCGGGAGGGCCGTGCGAAAAGCGCGGGCGAGGCCGCAGCGCACATCGTGCCGTCCGGCATGAAGCGCAACGGGGCGGCGGCGAGCCGTGCGCTCCTGGAGAAGTACGGCGTCGACATCAACGACGCGGCGAACGGCATACCGCTGGGGCATCCGCGACCGCACAACTTCACCCACCGCAAGGCGTTCCTGCAGCGTCTGAACACCCGGCTGGAGACCGTGGAGCGGACGATGAAGGATGACGGCTACGGCGCGCGAGCCATCCGCGGTGCGCTGCGTCGGGAACTGCGGTCCATCGGGCAGCAGGTCGAGAAGGAACTGGCGGGCGGGCAGCCGGGGCCGGGTGCGGTCTGGACGGGGCCATGATGAGGTCTGCCGACGCGACGAGGAACACGGATGGTGACGCGATGTCTGACGTGCCGCAGCGGAGTCTGGCGGTCTACCGGCTCCTGCCGAGCCTGAGCGACTACGAGACGCTGCGTCTGGATGGTGCCGACCAGAGCAGGCTCATGCGGTGGCAGCGGAGCGGGGACGAAGCGGACCGGCCGACCGGGCTGCGTGCCGAATGGATGGACGACTCCGCGCCCAGGAGCGAGTTCCCCAGTGGCAGTCCGGGAGCGCCCGTGCTCAGCCGCCGTCTGGCCGAGGGGTTCGGGGACGAGCTGCTGTCGGCCGGGAGCCTGGTACCCGTCGAGATCCGCAACGGCAAGGGCGACGACTACGTCCTGTACCTCGTCGACCAGGTGGTCGACTGCCTCGATCTCCGCAGGTCGTCCAAGCCGAAGCGGAACGGCGAGATCAAGAAGCCCGTGTACCGTCCCGAGGCACTGCCGACCCGGCTGCCCGCCTTCCGGCTGCCGCAGTTCCCCCGCGCCGTTCAGTGGAACGGCTGGGCCGCCGATCGGCTCCTCGGACTCACCGGGGACCAGATCGAGGCCCGTCTGACCTGGTCAGAGGAGCCCGCGGCCAAACCCCATCCCGACCCCTGGGGATTCTGACCGACAGCGGGCCTCGGCAACGACGACTGGTCGTGACGCGCCCCGACACCACCGGCGTCCGCCGGGCGGATGATCAAGTCCGAAAACTAGCCTGTTCTGCGGTGAGGCAAGTGCGGAATCGCAGGGAATCGCCGGCTGGGACCGGCAACGGGCCCGCGATGGTCCGGGCAGGTGTTTGACCTACGTCACCCTGAGGGTATTGTCTCCGGTCCGATTGGCCAGGCCCCCGGCCCGTATGGCAGACTGTCGGAGTTGCTCGGCCGAGTGTTGATGCTGCGCGCCTCCCGCCGGGAGGACCGGAAGCGAGTCCCACAGTACTCGTCGTCCTAACTGCCACTACGGCAGCGCTGGGGCGGACGTACGGGAATCTTTCGGGAAGTGGAGTGCGGCACCGGCCAGGCGCCCGGTGGGCCTTCCGCCCCCGGCTTGCGGTTCCGGAAGGGCCGTGTGCATTCCCCGCAGGGATGTTCGAACAAGGGGCATCTGTGTCAGCGGGAGCGCGACACGCCCGACCGCGTGGGTCGGAGAAACGAAGGCAGCAGAAGGAATCCGCCGGGTTCCGGAGCGTAAAAAGAGACAGGACTACTGAGTAGCCATGGCGGGACAGAAGATCCGCATCCGGCTCAAGGCCTACGACCACGAGGTCATCGACTCCTCGGCGAAGAAGATCGTCGAGACGGTGACCCGCACTGGTGCGTCGGTCGCGGGCCCGGTGCCGCTGCCCACTGAGAAGAACGTGTACTGCGTCATCAAGTCGCCGCACAAGTACAAGGACTCGCGCGAGCACTTCGAGATGCGCACGCACAAGCGCCTGATCGACATCCTCGACCCCACCCCCAAGACCGTTGACTCTCTGATGCGACTCGACCTCCCGGCCGGTGTCGACATCGAGATCAAGCTCTGAGGGCCGGTGATCTGAGAATGACTAAGCAGATCAAGGGCATCCTGGGCGAGAAGCTCGGCATGACGCAGGTCTGGGACGAGAACAACCGTGTCGTCCCGGTCACCGTCGTCAAGGCCGGCCCGAACATCGTCACCCAGGTCCGCACCAACGACGTCGACGGCTACGAGTCCGTCCAGCTCGCCTTCGGCGAGATCGACCCGCGCAAGGTGAACAAGCCCCTCAAGGGTCACTTCGCGAAGGCCGACGTCACCCCCCGTCGTCACCTTGTCGAGATCCGGACGGCCGACGCCACCGAGTACACCCTCGGTCAGGAAGTCACCGCCGAGGTCTTCGAGGCCGGCGTGAAGGTCGACGTCACCGGCAAGAGCAAGGGCAAGGGCTTCGCCGGTGTCATGAAGCGTCACAACTTCAAGGGCCTCGGCGCCGGTCACGGCACCCAGCGCAAGCACCGCTCTCCCGGTTCCATCGGTGGCTGCGCCACCCCGGGCCGCGTGTTCAAGGGCCTCCGCATGGCGGGTCGCATGGGCAACGAGCGGGTCACCACCCAGAACCTGACCGTCCACGCCGTTGACGCGGAGAAGGGTCTGCTGCTCATCAAGGGCGCGGTTCCCGGTCCGAACGGCGGCCTCGTCCTGGTCCGCACCGCGGCCAAGGGGGCCTGAGGTACCGATGAGCACTGTTGACATCCTTTCGCCCGCTGGCGAGAAGGCCGGTAGCGTCGAGCTCCCCGCGGAGATCTTCGACGTAGAGAAGATCAGCGTTCCGCTGCTTCACCAGGTCGTCGTCGCACAGCTGGCCGCTGCCCGCCAGGGCACCCACAAGACGAAGACCCGTGGCGAGGTCCGTGGTGGCGGCAAGAAGCCGTACCGCCAGAAGGGCACCGGTCGCGCCCGTCAGGGTTCGACCCGCGCCCCGCAGTTCGCCGGCGGTGGCGTCGTCCACGGTCCGCAGCCGCGTGACTACTCGCAGCGCACCCCGAAGAAGATGAAGGCTGCCGCTCTGCGCCACGCCCTCACCGACCGGGCGCGCCACAACCGCATCCACGTCGTCTCCGGCGTGGTCGAGGGCGAGAACCCCAGCACCAAGGCCGCTCGCACGCTATTCGGCAAGATCTCGGAGCGCAAGAACCTGCTCCTGGTCGTCGACCGCGCCGACGAGGCCGCGTGGCTGTCCGCCCGCAACCTGCCCCAGGTCCACATCCTGGAGCCGGGCCAGCTGAACACGTACGACGTTCTCGTCTCGGACGACGTGGTCTTCACCCAGGCCGCTTTCGAGTCCTTCGTCGCCGGCCCGAAGGCCAACGACACCGAAGGGACCGAGGTCTGATGGCTACCCGTCACCCGAGCATCGCCTCGAAGGCGGCCAAGGCCGCCAAGGCCGCGCGCGTCGCCAAGGCGCGCCGCCACGCCGCCGAGGGCAAGAACACCGTCGAGACCCCGCTGAGCAAGTCGTTCACGGACCCCCGTGACGTGCTGCTCAAGCCGGTCGTCTCGGAGAAGAGCTACGCGCTCCTCGACGAGAACAAGTACACGTTCATCGTCGCCCCGGGCGCCAACAAGACCCAGATCAAGCAGGCCGTCCAGGCGGTCTTCGAGGTCAAGGTCACCGGGGTAAACACGATCAACCGCCAGGGCAAGCGCAAGCGCACGAAGACCGGCTTCGGTCAGCGTGCCGGCAGCAAGCGCGCGATCGTGACCCTCGCCGAGGGCGACCGTATCGACATCTTCGGCGGTCCGTCCGCGTAAGCGGGTCGGATCGTCCGATATCGGACGAGGACTGAGAAATGGGAATCCGCAAGTACAAGCCGACTACGCCGGGCCGTCGTGGCGCCAGCGTCGCCGACTTCGTCGAGGTCACGCGGTCCACGCCGGAGAAGTCGCTGGTCCGCCCGCTGCACAGCAAGGGCGGCCGTAACAACGCCGGTCGTGTGACCGTTCGCCACCAGGGTGGCGGACACAAGCGCGCCTTCCGAGTGATCGACTTCCGTCGTCACGACAAGGACGGCGTGCCGGCGAAGGTCGCGCACATCGAGTACGACCCCAACCGCACCGCGCGCATCGCGCTGCTGCACTACGCGGACGGCGAGAAGCGCTACATCCTCGCCCCGCGCAACCTGCAGCAGGGCGACACCGTGGAGAACGGTCCCGGGGCCGACATCAAGCCGGGCAACAACCTGGCCCTCCGCAACATCCCGGTCGGTACCACGATCCACGCGATCGAGCTCCGTCCCGGTGGTGGCGCCAAGTTCGCCCGCTCCGCGGGCGCCTCGGTGCAGCTGCTCGCCCGTGAGGGTGCCATGGCGACGCTCCGTATGCCGTCCGGCGAGATCCGCATGGTGGACGCGCGCTGCCGCGCCACCGTCGGTGAGGTCGGCAACGCCGAGCAGTCGAACATCAACTGGGGCAAGGCCGGCCGTAAGCGGTGGCTGGGCGTTCGCCCGACCGTCCGTGGTGTCGTCATGAACCCGGTCGACCACCCGCACGGTGGTGGTGAGGGCCGGACCTCCGGTGGCCGCCACCCCGTGTCCCCGTGGGGCAAGAAGGAAGGCCGTACTCGTTCGCCCAAGAAGGCGTCGAACAAGTACATCGTCCGCCGCCGCAAGACGAACAAGAAGCGCTAAGGACGGGTTGAGATGCCTCGTAGCTTGAAGAAGGGACCCTTCGTCGACGACCACCTGATCAAGAAGGTGGACGTCCAGAACGAAGCCGGTACCAAGAACGTCATCAAGACCTGGTCCCGTCGCTCGATGATCGTCCCGGCCATGCTCGGCCACACGATCGCGGTGCACAACGGCAAGACCCACATCCCGGTGTTCGTCACCGAGGCGATGGTCGGTCACAAGCTCGGCGAGTTCTCGCCGACTCGTACCTTCCGGGGTCACGTCAAGGACGACCGGAAGTCGAAGCGCCGCTAACGCGGATCGCATTCAGACAAAAAAACCTGAAAGGGACAACCATGGAAGCCAGGGCCCAGGCGCGGTACATCCGCGTCACGCCCATGAAGGCCCGCCGCGTGGTGGACCTCATCCGTGGCATGGATGCCACGGAGGCCCAGGCTGTTCTGCGATTCGCTCCGCAGGCAGCCTCCGTGCCGGTCGGCAAGGTGCTCGACAGCGCCATTGCCAACGCCGCGCACAACTACGACCACACCGACGCCGACAGCCTCTTCATTTCCGAGGCCTACGTCGACGAGGGCCCGACCCTGAAGCGGTTCCGTCCGCGTGCCCAGGGCCGTGCCTACCGGATCCGCAAGCGGACCAGCCACATCACCGTGGTCGTCAGCAGCAAGGAAGGAACCCGGTAATGGGCCAGAAGGTTAACCCGCATGGGTTCCGGCTCGGTGTCACCACGGACTTCAAGTCCCGGTGGTACGCCGACAAGCTGTACAAGGACTACGTCAAGGAAGACGTCGCCATCCGTCGGATGATGACGTCCGGCATGGAGCGCGCCGGTATCTCCAAGGTGGAGATCGAGCGCACCCGTGACCGTGTCCGCGTGGACATCCACACCGCGCGTCCGGGCATCGTCATCGGCCGCCGTGGCGCCGAGGCCGACCGCATCCGCGGTGACCTGGAGAAGCTGACCGGCAAGCAGGTCCAGCTGAACATCCTCGAGGTCAAGAACCCGGAGACGGACGCTCAGCTGGTGGCCCAGGCCGTCGCCGAGCAGCTCTCCTCCCGCGTCTCCTTCCGCCGCGCCATGCGTAAGAGCATGCAGTCGGCGATGAAGGCCGGCGCCAAGGGCATCAAGATCCAGTGCGGTGGCCGCCTCGGCGGCGCCGAGATGTCCCGCTCGGAGTTCTACCGCGAGGGCCGTGTGCCCCTGCACACGCTCCGCGCGAACGTGGACTACGGCTTCTTCGAGGCCAAGACGACCTTCGGCCGTATCGGCGTGAAGGTCTGGATCTACAAGGGCGACGTCAAGAACATCGCCGAGGTCCGCGCCGAGAACGCCGCTGCCCGCGCCGGCAACCGCCCGGCCCGTGGTGGTGGCGCTGGTGACCGCCCGGCCCGTGGTGGCCGTGGTGGCGAGCGGCGCGGTCGCAAGCCGCAGCAGGCTCCCGCTGCCGAGGCCCCCCAGGCCGAGGCCGCTGCCGCTCCGGCTGCTGAGAGCACCGGAACGGAGGCCTGACCGACATGCTGATCCCCCGTAGGGTCAAGCACCGCAAGCAGCACCACCCGAAGCGGCGTGGTGAGGCCAAGGGCGGTACCACGGTCGCGTTCGGCGAGTACGGCATCCAGGCCCTCACGCCGGCGTACGTGACCAACCGCCAGATCGAGGCCGCTCGTATCGCGATGACCCGCCACATCAAGCGTGGCGGCAAGGTCTGGATCAACATCTACCCGGACCGCCCGCTGACGAAGAAGCCTGCCGAGACCCGCATGGGTTCCGGTAAGGGTTCTCCGGAGTGGTGGATCGCGAACGTGCACCCGGGCCGGGTCATGTTCGAGCTGTCTTACCCCAACGAGAAGATCGCCCGTGAGGCGCTGACCCGTGCGGCCCACAAGCTGCCGATGAAGTGCCGGATCGTCAAGCGCGAGGCAGGTGAAGCGTGATGTCGGCCGGTACCAAGGCGTCCGAGCTGCGCGAGCTGGGCAACGAGGAGCTGCTGAACAAGCTCCGCGAGGCCAAGGAAGAGCTGTTCAACCTCCGCTTCCAGGCGGCGACTGGTCAGCTCGAGAACCACGGTCGGCTCAAGGCCGTCCGTAAGGACATCGCGCGGATCTACACCCTGATGCGTGAGCGCGAGCTGGGCATCGAGACGGTGGAGAGCGCCTGATGAGTGAGAGCAACGTGACTGAGCAGACTGCAGAGGCCCGCGGCTTCCGCAAGACCCGCGAGGGTCTCGTCGTCAGCGACAAGATGGACAAGACCGTCGTCGTCGCCGTCGAGGACCGCGTCAAGCACGCGCTGTACGGCAAGGTCATCCGCCGTACGAACAAGCTCAAGGCGCACGACGAGCAGAACGCCGCGGGTGTCGGCGACCGTGTCCTCCTCATGGAGACCCGGCCGCTGTCCGCGACGAAGCGCTGGCGCGTCGTCGAGATCCTCGAGAAGGCCAAGTAATTCTCCTGCGGGGCACCCCTCGCAGGACAGTTCCGCCAGGCTCCGGGGGCCGTTCCCGCTGAACGGCCCCCGGGGAACCGGCAGACACACAGGAGATAGACGTGATCCAGCAGGAGTCGCGACTGCGCGTCGCCGACAACACTGGTGCGAAGGAAATCCTTTGCATCCGTGTGCTCGGTGGCTCCGGTCGCCGCTACGCGGGCATCGGTGACGTCATCGTCGCCACCGTCAAGGATGCGATCCCCGGTGGCAACGTGAAGAAGGGTGACGTCGTCAAGGCGGTCATCGTTCGCACCGTCAAGGAGCGCCGTCGTCCGGACGGCTCGTACATCCGCTTCGACGAGAACGCCGCCGTCATTCTGAAGAACGACGGTGACCCTCGCGGCACCCGCATCTTCGGCCCGGTCGGGCGCGAGCTGCGCGAGAAGAAGTTCATGAAGATCATCTCGCTGGCTCCGGAGGTGCTGTAAGCATGAAGATCAAGAAGGGCGACCTGGTCCAGGTCATCACCGGTAAGGACAAGGGCAAGCAGGGCAAGGTCATCGCGGCCTACCCCCGCGAGGACCGTGTCCTGGTCGAGGGTGTCAACCGGGTCAAGAAGCACACCAAGGCCGGTCCGACCGCTCGCGGTTCGCAGGCCGGCGGCATCGTCACGACCGAGGCGCCGGTCCACGTCTCCAACGTCCAGCTGGTCGTTGAGAAGGACGGCAACAAGGTTGTCACGCGTGTCGGTTACCGCTTCGACGACGAAGGCAACAAGATCCGCGTTGCCAAGCGGACGGGTGAGGACATCTGATGGCTACCACCACGACTCCGCGTCTGAAGCAGAAGTACCGCGAGGAGATCGCGGGCAAGCTGCGTGACGAGTTCAAGTACGAGAACGTCATGCAGATCCCCGGTCTCGTCAAGATCGTGGTCAACATGGGTGTCGGCGACGCCGCCCGTGACTCCAAGCTCATGGACGGTGCCGTCCGTGACCTGACCACCATCACCGGTCAGAAGCCGGCCGTCACCAAGGCCCGCAAGTCCATCGCGCAGTTCAAGCTGCGTGAGGGTCAGCCGATCGGTGCCCACGTCACGCTCCGTGGCGACCGCATGTGGGAGTTCCTGGACCGCACCCTGTCGCTCGCGCTGCCGCGCATCCGCGACTTCCGTGGTCTGTCCCCCAAGCAGTTCGACGGCCGTGGCAACTACACCTTCGGTCTCACGGAGCAGGTCATGTTCCACGAGATCGACCAGGACAAGATCGACCGTACCCGGGGCATGGACATCACCGTGGTCACCACGGCGACCAACGACGCTGAGGGCCGCGCGCTCCTTCGTCACCTCGGCTTCCCGTTCAAGGAGGCGTGAGCGAGATGGCGAAGAAGGCTCTGATTGCCAAGGCTGCTCGCAAGCCCAAGTTCGGTGTGCGTGGCTACACCCGCTGCCAGCGCTGCGGCCGCCCGCACTCCGTGTACCGCAAGTTCGGCCTGTGCCGCGTGTGCCTTCGTGAGATGGCTCACCGTGGCGAGCTGCCGGGCGTGACCAAGAGCTCCTGGTAATCCCCGCTTTCAGGGATTCCGGAAGCTCTCGGTAAGCAATGGGCGTGTCAGACGCCCACCCTTCCATGGCTTAGGCTTGGAGGGTTGGGCGTCTGACGTCCGTACGCCCGCGGGCGAAGCCCGCTATTAGACGCTTACTACGCCGTAGGTCCACCGCACCGCACCCGCCTCGTCTCGGATCGAGGAGAGGGATGGGCACCTGGAAACCCCGGCGAGAGAGGCCGAAGGCCAATTCATGACCATGACTGATCCGATCGCAGACATGCTTACGCGTCTGCGGAACGCGAACTCGGCATACCACGACACCGTGACGATGCCGGCATCGAAGATCAAGTCGCACATCGCGGAGATCCTCCAGCAGGAGGGCTTCATCACGGGCTGGAAGGTCGAGGACGCCGAGGTCGGCAAGAACCTCGTCCTGGACCTGAAGTTCGGGCCCAACCGTGAGCGCTCCATCGCGGGCATCAAGCGGATCTCCAAGCCCGGTCTCCGGGTCTACGCGAAGTCCACCTCCCTGCCCAAGGTGCTGGGCGGCCTCGGCGTGGCGATCATCTCCACGTCGCACGGGCTCCTCACCGACAAGCAGGCCGGCAAGAAGGGCGTAGGCGGAGAAGTCCTCGCCTACGTCTGGTAGCAGAAGGGAACGGAGGAAACAGCTATGTCGCGCATTGGCAAGCTCCCCATCACGGTTCCCGCCGGCGTGGACGTCACCATCGACGGCCAGACGGTCTCGGTCAAGGGCCCCAAGGGCTCGCTGACCCACACCGTCGTCGCGCCGATCGAGATCGCCAAGGGTGAGGACGGCGTTCTGAACGTCACCCGCCCCAACGACGAGCGTCAGAGCAAGGCCCTGCACGGCCTGTCCCGCACGCTGGTGGCGAACATGATCACCGGCGTGACCCAGGGTTACGTGAAGAAGCTCGAGATCAGCGGCGTCGGTTACCGCGTGACCGCGAAGGGCGCGAACCTCGAGTTCGCGCTCGGTTACAGCCACCCGATCCTCGTCGAGGCCCCCGAGGGCATCAGCTTCAAGGTCGAGAACCCCACCCGGTTCTCGGTCGAGGGCATCGACAAGCAGAAGGTCGGCGAGGTCGCGGCCAACATCCGCAAGCTGCGCAAGCCCGACCCGTACAAGGCCAAGGGCGTCAAGTACGAGGGCGAAGTCATCCGCCGCAAGGTCGGAAAGGCGGGTAAGTAAGCCATGGCATACGGACAGAAGATCCTCAAGGGCGACGCCTACAAGCGCGCCGCGATCAAGCGCCGTCACATCCGGATCCGTAAGAACATTTCCGGTACGGCGGAGCGTCCCCGTCTGGTCGTTACCCGCTCCAACCGCCACATCGTGGCCCAGGTGATCGACGACATCAAGGGTCACACCCTGGCGTCGGCGTCCACTCTGGACACCTCGGTCCGTGGTGGCGAGGGTGACAAGTCCGCGCAGGCCAAGCAGGTCGGCGCCCTGGTCGCCGAGCGTGCCAAGGCCGCCGGTGTCGAGGCCGTGGTGTTCGACCGTGGTGGCAACCAGTACGCCGGGCGCATCGCTGCCCTGGCGGACGCCGCCCGCGAAGCCGGGCTCAAGTTCTGAGCCGCTTGTAGCTAGCGGAAAGAGAGAGGTAATCCAATGGCTGGACCCCAGCGCCGCGGTGGCGGTGCCGGTGGCGGCGAGCGGCGGGACCGGAAGGGCCGTGACGGCGGCGCTGCTGCCGCCGAGAAGACCGCGTACGTTGAGCGCGTTGTCGCGATCAACCGCGTCGCCAAGGTTGTGAAGGGTGGTCGTCGCTTCAGCTTCACCGCGCTGGTCGTGGTGGGCGATGGCGACGGCACCGTGGGTGTCGGTTACGGCAAGGCCAAGGAGGTGCCGGCCGCCATCGCCAAGGGTGTTGAGGAGGCCAAGAAGCACTTCTTCAAGGTCCCCCGTATCCAGGGCACCATCCCGCACCCCATCCAGGGTGAGAAGGCTGCCGGCGTCGTCCTGCTCAAGCCCGCGTCCCCCGGTACCGGTGTTATCGCCGGTGGCCCGGTGCGTGCCGTGCTCGAGTGCGCCGGCGTTCACGACATCCTGTCGAAGTCCCTGGGCTCCGACAACGCGATCAACATCGTGCACGCGACCGTGGCGGCCCTCAAGGGCCTGCAGCGTCCCGAGGAGATCGCGGCCCGCCGCGGTCTGCCCCTCGAGGACGTCGCCCCCGCGGCTCTCCTTCGTGCACGTGCCGGGGCGGGTGCGTAATGGCTCGCCTCAAGGTCACGCAGACGAAGTCGTACATCGGCAGCAAGCAGAACCACCGTGACACTCTGCGGTCTCTTGGTCTCAAGGGGATCAACACCGTGGTCGTCAAGGAGGACCGCCCCGAGTTCCGCGGAATGGTGCACACCGTCCGCCACCTCGTGACGGTCGAGGAGGTCGACTGATCATGGCGGAGAACAACCCGCTCAAGATCCACAACCTCCGTCCCGCCCCGGGCGCCAAGACCGCCAAGACCCGTGTGGGTCGTGGTGAGGCGTCGAAGGGTAAGACGGCTGGTCGTGGTACCAAGGGTACGAAGGCCCGTTACCAGGTTCCGGAGCGCTTCGAGGGTGGCCAGATGCCCCTCCACATGCGTCTTCCGAAGCTGAAGGGCTTCAAGAACCCGTTCAAGACCGAGTACCAGGTCGTGAACCTCGACAAGCTGGCCGCGCTGTACCCGGAGGGTGGCGAGGTCACCGTCGAGGGGCTCGTCGCCAAGGGTGCCGTTCGCAAGAACAGCCTCGTCAAGGTCCTCGGCCAGGGTGAGGTCTCCGTGGCGCTGCAGGTGACGGTCGACGCCGTCTCCGGCTCCGCCAAGGAGAAGATCACCGCTGCCGGCGGCACCGTCACCGAGCTCGTCTGAGCCTCTCGGACGTCATCGATGACGTAAGCGATCCCGACCGGGGATACCCTCACAGTGGGGTATCCCCGGTTGGTCGTTCCTAGGGGGCGTGGTCGCCGGTATGGTGGCCTGCGCTGTTCTTTTTTCCTATTCGTCGAACCTCAAGACCGTCACCCTTGACGCAGTTGCGCGGGGGTCGCAGGAGGCACCGTGCTCACCGCGTTCGCCCGGGCGTTCAGGACGCCCGACCTGCGCAAGAAACTGCTCTTCACGCTGGGCATCATCGTGGTCTACCGGGTCGGTACCCATGTCCCGATCCCCGGCGTCAACTACAAAGCCGTTCAGACGTGTGTGAACGAGGCCTCCGGCAACCAGGGCCTGTTCGGTCTCGTCAACATGTTCAGCGGTGGCGCGCTGCTCCAGATCACGATCTTCGCGCTCGGCATCATGCCGTACATCACCGCCAGCATCATTCTTCAGCTGCTGACCGTGGTCATCCCGCGCCTGGAAGCCCTGAAGAAGGAGGGCCAGGCCGGCACGGCGAAGATCACCCAGTACACCCGCTACCTGACGGTGGCACTGGCCATCCTGCAGGGCACCGGCCTGGTCGCCACCGCCCGCAGCGGCGCGCTCTTCTCCGGCTGCACGGTCGCCTCCAGCATCGTGCCGGACCAGGCGATCTTCACCACCATCACGATGGTGATCTGCATGACCGCCGGTACGGCCGTCGTCATGTGGCTCGGTGAGCTGATCACCGACCGCGGTATCGGCAACGGCATGTCGATCCTGATGTTCATCTCGATCGCCGCGACCTTCCCGTCCGCGCTGTGGGCCATCAAGAAGCAGGGCACCCTGGCCGGCGGCTGGATCGAGTTCGGCAGCGTCATCGCGGTCGGCCTGGTCATGGTCGGCCTGGTGGTCTTCGTCGAGCAGGCCCAGCGCCGGATCCCGGTCCAGTACGCGAAGCGCATGATCGGCCGCCGGTCCTACGGCGGTACGTCGACGTACATCCCGCTGAAGGTGAACCAGGCCGGTGTGATCCCGGTCATCTTCGCCTCGTCGCTGCTCTACATCCCGGCACTCGTGGCGCAGTTCGCCGGCGGGAACTCGGGCTGGAAGACCTGGATCACGACGAACCTGACCAAGGGCGACCACCCGATCTACATCACTTCGTACTTCTTGCTCATCGTTTTCTTCGCGTTCTTCTACGTCGCCATCTCCTTCAACCCCGAAGAAGTAGCCGACAACATGAAGAAGTATGGTGGCTTCATCCCGGGCATCCGGGCTGGCCGACCGACCGCTGAGTACCTCTCGTACGTGCTCAACCGGATCACCTGGCCGGGTTCGCTGTATCTGGGGCTGATCGCTCTCGTGCCGACGATGGCGTTGGTTGGCTTTGGGGCAAGCAACAACTTCCCGTTCGGTGGTACCAGCATCCTCATCATCGTGGGTGTGGGTCTCGAGACGGTGAAGCAGATCGAGAGCCAGCTTCAGCAGCGCAATTACGAAGGGTTCCTCCGCTGATGCGAATCGTCCTCGTCGGGCCGCCGGGCGCCGGTAAGGGAACGCAAGCCGTTCGCCTCGCCGAGAAGCTGAAGATCCCGCACATCTCCACGGGCGACCTGTTCCGGGCCAACATCAGCCAGCAGACGGAGCTCGGGAAGCTCGCGAAGTCCTACATGGACGCCGGCAACCTCGTCCCGGACGAGGTCACCATCGCCATGGCCAAGGACCGCATGGAGCAGCCGGACGCGACCGGCGGTTTCCTCCTGGACGGGTTCCCGCGCAACGTCTCGCAGGCCGAGGCGCTCGACGAGCTGCTGAAGAACGAGGGCATCAAGCTCGACGCCGTACTCGACCTCGAGGTCCCGGAGGACGAGGTCGTCAAGCGGATCGCGGGTCGCCGCATCTGCCGCAAGGACAACGGCCACGTCTTCCACGTGACGTACAGCCCGCCGAAGGTCGAGGGTGTCTGCGACATCTGCGGTGGCGAGCTCTACCAGCGCGACGACGACTCCGAGGACACCGTCCGTACGCGGCTGGAGGTCTACCACACACAGACCGAGCCCATCATCGACTACTACAAGTCGCAGGGCCTGGTCCGTACGATCTCCTCGCTGGGCCCGGTGGAAGAGATCACCCGGCGGGCGCTGGACGCGCTGGGGTGGGACGAGGACGACAAGAAGTAGTTCCACGGCGGTTCCGGCCGCGGTGCCCCCTCGGGTGCCGCGGCCGTACTGTTGTACAGGTATCCGGTTGACGTTGACGTGAGTGACGGAGAGCGCAGGCCCCCATGGTGCAGATCAAGACCCCCGAGCAGATCGCCAAGATGCGGGCGGCGGGCCTGGTCGTAGCCGCCATCCACGCGGCGACCCGCGAGGTGGCGGTCCCCGGTGCCAGCACCCAGGACCTGGACGAGGTGGCCCGCAAGGTCCTCGCCGAGCACGGCGCCAAGTCGAACTTCCTCGGGTACGGCGGCTTCCCGGCCACCATCTGCACGTCCGTCAACGACGTGGTCGTCCACGGCATCCCCTCGGACGACGTCGTCCTCAAGGACGGCGACATCATCTCCATCGACTGCGGTGCGATCGTCGACGGCTGGCACGGTGACGCGGCCTACACGGCCTTCGTGGGCTCCGGTCACGCACCGGAGCTGATCGAGCTCTCCCGGGTGACCGAGGAGTCGATGTGGGCCGGTATCGCGGCGATGAAGCAGGGCAACCGGCTGGTGGACGTCTCCAAGGCCATCGAGACGTACATCCGCCGGCAGCCGAAGCCGGGCGGCGGCAAGTACGGGATCATCGAGGACTACGGCGGCCACGGCATCGGCACCGAGATGCACATGGACCCGCACCTGCTGAACTACGTCGACCGGCGGCGGGGGAAGGGCCCGAAGCTGGTCCCCGGCTTCTGCCTGGCCATCGAGCCGATGGTGTCGCTGGGGACGCCCCGGACCGAGGTGCTGGAGGACGACTGGACGGTCATCACGACCGACGGGACCTGGTCCTCGCACTGGGAGCACTCCGTCGCCCTCACGGAAGAGGGCCCGCTGGTGCTGACGGCTCCCGACGGGGGCCGGGCGAAGCTGGCGGAGCACGGGGTCACGGCGGCACCCGACCCGCTTGCCTGAAGATCACAACCAGATCGCAAAGCCTGCCGGTACTGCGCCCGCGTGCGCGGCCGGGTGTAGGGCGCTGCCTCAGCAGTAGGACGCGGTGGGGGACCTACCGCTCGCCCCGTCCGTCGTGCATAACGTGCCGACGGGCGGGGCACTGTCATGTGTAGCTGCGGAGTACGAGCGAATTCGTCTTTTTCTGGGTGCTGACGTAGACTGACTCGTCGGCTCTCGTGCACCCGCATGTCCGCATGCCCCTCGTGAGTCGATCAAGGTAGTCGATTCGAAGGGCGAAGCGTGGCCAAGAAGCAAGGTGCCATCGAGATCGAGGGCACTGTCGTCGAGTCTCTTCCGAACGCGATGTTCAAGGTCGAGCTCCAGAACGGCCACCAGGTCCTGGCACACATCAGCGGCAAGATGCGTATGCACTACATCCGCATCCTCCCTGACGACCGGGTCGTGGTGGAGTTGTCTCCGTACGACCTGACGCGTGGCCGGATCGTCTACCGATACAAGTAGATCTTGCCCACGTCCCGCGTGAGCGGGGCCGCCGGCAACTGACCCGGAGAACCTCAATCCCATGAAGGTCAAGCCGAGCGTCAAGAAGATCTGCGACAAGTGCAGGGTGATCCGCCGTCACGGTCGGGTCATGGTCATCTGCGAGAACCCGCGCCACAAGCAGCGCCAGGGCTGACGCACGACCGATCCCTCTGCATCCATCGCAGAGTTTCGCGCGACGCAAGCTGAATATGTTCATACGCAGGGCCCGAGTCGAACACGGCTCGACACCCCCGGTTCGGAGGCCGGGGACCCAGTTCGTACCTGGTACGGCGGCTGGGATCCGGTCCTGCGGAAGACCTCCGAAGATCACCAGGAGCCATTGAAGTGGCACGCGTTTCCGGTGTTGACATCCCGCGCGAAAAGCGTGTGGAAGTCGCCCTCACCTACGTGTTCGGCATCGGCCGTACGCTCTCCCAGCTGACGCTGGCCGAGACCGGCATCGACCCGAACACCCGCGTCCGTGACCTGACTGAAGAGCAGCTGGTCGCGATTCGTGAGTACGTCGACAACAACATCAAGACCGAGGGTGACCTCCGTCGCGAGATCCAGGCCGACATCCGCCGCAAGGTCGAGATCGGCTGCTACCAGGGTCTGCGTCACCGCCGCGGTCTGCCCGTCCGCGGTCAGCGCACCAGCACCAACGCCCGCACCCGCAAGGGCCCGCGTCGCGCCATCGCCGGCAAGAAGAAGCCGGGCAAGAAGTAGTCCGCAGCGGACCTCTGTCCACGGTCTTCGCTGTAGGACCGACCACCTCCCGTAGGAGTTAGTAGATGCCCCCCAAGGGTCGTCAGGGCGCTGCCAAGAAGGTGCGCCGCAAGGAAAAGAAGAACGTCGCTCACGGCCACGCGCACATCAAGAGCACGTTCAACAACACAATCGTCTCCATCACGGACCCGTCCGGCAACGTGATCTCCTGGGCCTCCGCCGGCCACGTCGGCTTCAAGGGCTCCCGGAAGTCCACGCCGTTCGCCGCGCAGATGGCCGCCGAGTCGGCTGCCCGCCGCGCCCAGGAGCACGGCATGCGCAAGGTCGATGTGTTCGTGAAGGGCCCGGGTTCCGGTCGTGAGACCGCGATCCGCTCCCTGCAGGCCACGGGCCTCGAGGTCGGCTCCATCCAGGACGTCACCCCGACCCCGCACAACGGCTGCCGTCCGCCGAAGCGCCGCCGCGTCTGACGCGACGCCTTCGGGCCTGAGGTTTCCGGGCGGTACGGCTCCGTAAAAGGGCCGTATCGCCCGTACCCTTGCAGTACCAGTAGGGCGTCAAATAGCGGGCGCCCGCAACTGAAGGATCCACACCATGCTGATCGCTCAGCGTCCCTCGTTGACCGAAGAGGTCGTCGACGAGTTCCGCTCCCGGTTCGTGATCGAGCCGCTGGAGCCGGGCTTCGGCTACACCCTCGGCAACTCCCTGCGCCGCACCCTCCTGTCGTCGATCCCCGGCGCTGCTGTCACCAGCATCCGCATCGACGGTGTCCTGCACGAGTTCACCACCGTGCCGGGCGTCAAGGAGGACGTCACCGACCTGATCCTCAACATCAAGCAGCTGGTCGTCTCCTCGGAGCACGACGAGCCGGTCGTGATGTACCTGCGCAAGCAGGGCCCGGGTCTGGTCACCGCCGCCGACATCGCGCCCCCGGCCGGTGTCGAGGTGCACAACCCCGACCTGGTCCTTGCCACGCTCAACGGCAAGGGCAAGCTGGAGATGGAGCTGACGGTCGAGCGTGGCCGCGGTTATGTCTCCGCCGTGCAGAACAAGCAGGTGGGCCAGGAGATCGGCCGTATCCCGGTCGACTCCATCTACTCGCCGGTGCTCAAGGTCACGTACAAGGTCGAGGCGACCCGTGTCGAGCAGCGCACCGACTTCGACAAGCTGATCGTCGACGTCGAGACGAAGCAGGCCATGCGGCCGCGTGACGCCATGGCGTCGGCCGGTAAGACCCTGGTCGAGCTGTTCGGTCTCGCCCGCGAGCTGAACATCGACGCCGAGGGCATCGACATGGGCCCGTCCCCGACGGACGCGGCTCTGGCGGCCGACCTCGCGCTCCCGATCGAGGAGCTCGAACTGACCGTCCGCTCCTACAACTGCCTCAAGCGTGAGGGCATCCACTCCGTGGGTGAGCTCGTCGCCCGCTCCGAGGCCGACCTCCTGGACATCCGTAACTTCGGTGCGAAGTCCATCGACGAGGTCAAGGCGAAGCTGGCCGGCATGGGCCTGGCCCTCAAGGACAGCCCGCCCGGATTCGACCCCACGGCCGCCGCCGACGCCTTCGGTGCCGACGACGACGCGGACGCGGGCTTCGTGGAGACCGAGCAGTACTGATCTCCACCATCTCCGGGGTTCGCTTCGGCGGACCCCGGATCTCCGACAGGCGACCGCCTGCTCGGATACTGACCCCGGTACCTGATACGGCCGGGGCAGACACACAGGAGAAGAACCATGCCGAAGCCCACCAAGGGTGCCCGTCTGGGCGGCAGCGCCGCGCACGAGAAGCTGCTCCTCGCGAACCTCGCGAAGGCGCTGTTCGAGCACGGCCGTATCACCACCACCGAGGCGAAGGCCCGCCGTCTGCGGCCGTACGCCGAGCGTCTGGTCACCAAGGCGAAGAAGGGCGACCTTCACAACCGCCGCCAGGTGCTCCAGGTCATCACGGACAAGAGCATCGTGCACACGCTCTTCACCGAGATCGGCCCGCGGTACGAGAACCGTCCGGGTGGTTACACCCGTATCACCAAGATCGGTAACCGCCGCGGCGACAACGCGCCCATGGCTGTCATCGAGCTGGTCGAGGCGCTGACGGTCGCGCAGCAGGCGACGGGTGAGGCCGAGGCCGCCACCAAGCGTGCCGCCAAGGACGCCGAGGCTCCTGCCGAGGCCAAGGCCGAGGAGACCAAGGCCGAGGAGACCAAGGTCGAGGAGACCGAGGTCGTCGAGGACGCCAAGGCCGACGAGGCCGAGGAGTCGAAGGACGCGTAAGGCCGTCCTTTGGCTGCGGCGGCGTTGTGGCTGGTCGCGCTCGCGCGGCGGAGCCGCATATCCGGTACAGCCCCGCGCCCCTTTGGGGCGCGTTGGTGGGCCCGTTCCTTTCGAGGGGCGGGCCCGCTTTCTTGTCCTGAGAGGATTCTTGAGTGAGCGACGAAGTCTCCCCTGGTTGCGTCCGCATCCGTCTCGACCTGTCCTACGACGGGAGCGGTTTCCACGGCTGGGCCAAGCAGGCCGGGGGAAAGCGGACCGTGCAGGGGGAGATCGAGGACGCGTTGCGTGTCGTCACTCGGTCGCAGGAGACGACGTACGAGCTGACCGTGGCCGGGCGGACGGATGCCGGGGTGCATGCGCGGGGGCAGGTGGCGCATGTCGATCTGCCGGTCGGGGTGTGGGAGGAGCAGCGCGAGAAGCTGCTGAAGCGGCTGGCCGGGCGGCTGCCGAAGGATGTGCGGGTGTGGGCGCTCGCTGAGGCGCCGGCGGGGTTCAACGCGCGGTTCGCGGCCTTGTGGCGGCGGTACGTCTACCGGGTCGGCGACCGGCCGGGCGGCGTGGACCCCCTGCTGCGCGGTCATGTGCTGTGGCACGACTGGGAGTTGGACGTCGCCGTGATGGACGCGGCCGCCAAGTCACTGGTCGGGGAGCATGACTTCGCCGCGTACGCGAAGAAGCGGGAGGGGGCTTCGACGGTCCGGGAGATCCTTGACTTCGGAGTGCGCCGTACCGCTGACGGTGTCGTCGAGATCGAGGTCCGGGCCGATGCCTTCTGCCACAACCAAGTGCGGTCCATGGTGGGCGCGTTGCTGTTCGTCGGCGACGGGCACCGGGGTGTGGAGTGGCCGCGGAAGGTGCTGGACGCGCGGGTGCGGGACAGCGCCGTGCATGTCGTACGGCCGCACGGGCTGACGCTGGAGGAGGTCGCGTACCCGGCGGACGACCGGCTTGCCGAGCGGCAGCGGGAGGCCCGCCGGGTACGGGGCGAGGTGCACGGGGTCAGCCGGCCAGGATCTTCTTCACCGTCGGCTGGATGAAGGGCACCAGGGTCTTCGCGTAGCCGGCCGTGATGTGGCTGGAGTCGAAGTAGACGATCTGGCCGGAGATCACTGTCGGGCAGACGCCGTCGGCGCAGAACGCGGGCAGGGTGTCGATGATCACGGCGCCGTGGCGCGCGGCCACCTTCTCCTCCATGGTCCGGAAGTCGGGGAACTCGATGGCCGAGTCCTGGCCCGGATTGCAGGCGGAGATGTCGCCGGTGTGGGTGGCGAGGCAGTCCGGGACGTTCTTGCCGGGCTGCGGGGTGTCCGTCATGTAGATGAGGTCGGCACCGGAGTCCTCCAGGGCCTGGAAGGTCTTCTCGGCGCCGGTTTCGGTCGCTTCCTGACGGACCCGGCTGGTGACGACGACGATATTCGGCTTGAGCTCCTTGAGCTGCTCGAACGCCGATTCTCGCCAGCTGTCGCACTCGGAGTACTCGCGGTTCAGCTCGGGGTTCTTGATGGCGTAGACCTCGGGGGAGCAGCCTCCCTTCGCCATGGTCACGACCTTGGCGTCGAGCTTCTTCCCGATCTCGTTGAAGGCGTCGCCCCACTGCCAGGCGTGGGAGTCGCCGATGACGACGATCGACTTCTTCCCTGCCGGGTCTCCGATGACGCAGTTGTCGCGAATGACGAACTTCTCGACGTCGGTGTCGTCGATGCAGCCGTAGTGAGTCCTGTCGTCCGGAGAATTCGGCAGAGCGGCTTGAGCGGCCGCGGTGAGCTTCTTCTGGAGCACGGAGCTCTTCACCGAGGCCGCGCCGCTGTACCCGACGGTGCTGGAGTCGACGGCCACGGCCGAGCCCGAGATGTTCAGCGGGAGGACGGTCATGGCGATGGCCGCGGCCCCGGCCGTTCCCACGAC
The DNA here is from genome assembly GCF_055634995.1 of Streptomyces sp. NPDC111744. Lineage (NCBI taxonomy): Bacteria > Bacillati > Actinomycetota > Actinomycetes > Kitasatosporales > Streptomycetaceae > Streptomyces > Streptomyces sp. NPDC111744. Next base: position 692,708 of record NZ_JBVKCG010000001.1, on the reverse strand, counting down.
CGCGGTGCCACCGGCGAAGATCCCCTTCCAGGGGCGGGCCACCAGCTGTGCGTTGTTCCGGAAGCGGAACTCGATCATGTAGTACATGGCGTAGGCCAGGATCAGCGACAGCGAGGCGACGCGGAAACGGTCCGAGTAGGAGAGCTCGTGTCCGGTGATGTCCGGCCAGAGGATGAGGAGCGGCCAGTGCCAGAGGTACCAGCCGTAACTTACCGTCGCGACGGAGTTGAGCACCGGGTTGTGCAGAAGCCACTCCGCGCCGAAGCGGGGAGCTGCGCACCCGCCGGCGATGATCATGGCGGCGCCCAGCACGGGCCCGGCCACCGCGTACCCCGGCAGGGGGGTTTCCGCGCTGATGAGGAGCGCGGTGCCGATCGCGGTGGCGAGTCCCAGCCAGGAGATCACCGCAGCGAGCCCGCGATTCATGCGGGACAGCAGCGGAGCACTCAGAGCGAGCAGGATGCCTGAGGTGAGTTCCCAGATGCGGGTCTGGGTGCCGAAGTAGGCGAGCGGCTGGTTCGACTTGGTCTGTGTGACGGACAGATACAGCGAGCCGGCCACCACCGCGGTGAGGAACAGGCCCACCAAGACGCGGTTGCGGAAGATCGCGCGGCTGAGCCAGACGGTGACGAACAACGTGATCGGGGCCGCCAGATAGAACTGTTCCTCGATGCCCAGCGACCAGAAGTGCTGGTACGGGGACTGGGTCCCGTCGTTGGCGAAGTAGTCGGTGCCCGTCTGGACCAGCCGCCAGTTCATGACGCTCAGTGAGGAGGCGAGGCCGTCCTCCATGGTCTGGCGGAACCTGAGCGGGCTGGCGTAGATCCATGCCAGGGCTGCGGTGGCGAGGATGACGATGGACATGCCCGGGGCGAGGCGCCGGAAGCGGCGGGCCCAGAACTTGCTCAGCGACACCTTGCCCGACTTGTCGATCTCGGCGAGGAGCTGGCCGCCGATGAGGAAGCCGCTGAGGACGAAGCTGACGTCCACGCCGCCGTGGATGTCGATGATGCCGCAGTGCATGGCGACGACCATCATGATGGCGACGGCACGCAGGCCCTGGATGTCCGGCCGGTACTTGCGAAGGCGCACTTCGCTCGCGGCCGTTGAACTATGGCTGGTCACGGTTCTCCAGTAACTGTCCGGTCGGGCCGGCGAATTCAGTGGGCCGTCGGGCAGGCGGCAGCCGTACCGCTGACGCGCACCCCCTGGGCGGGAATGCGGATGCCGCAGGACAGCCGCAACTGGGCAGGCAGCTCGTTCTCCGCGCCGACGTGGGAGTGGCAGCCCACCACGGCCTCGTGAAGAATCGATTCGCTGCCGATGGAGGCGTCGTGGTCCACCACGGACTCATGGATCCGGGCGCCCTCGGACACGGTGACGCGCTCGCCGACGATGGAGCGGTCTACGACCACGTGCGGGCCGATGACGGCGTACGGGCCGATGGTCGAGCCGCCCGTGAGACGGGCGGTCGGGTCCACGGTGGCCGTGGGGTGGATCAGGGCCTCGGCGGGCGGGCCGACCAGCGGCGAGGTCGCCCTGCCGGTGACCAGGTCGGCGGAGCCGTGCACGAGGGCCAGCGGGGTGCCGAAGTCACGCCAGTAGTCGGCGGTGGTGTGGCCGAAGACGCGGCCGCCGCGGGCGACGAGCCGTGGGAAGGTCTCCTGTTCGACCGAGACCTCCCGGTCGGCCGGGATGGCGTCGAGGACCGATCGGCGGAAGACGTAGCAGCCGGCGTTGATCTGGTTGGTGACGCACTCCTCGGCCGTCTTGGGCTTCTCCAGGAAGGAGAGCACCCGGCCGCTCTCGTCGGTGGGGACGAGCCCGAAGGCGCGCGGGTCGGCGACCCGGGTGAGGTGCAGGGTCACGTCCGCGTCCCGGGCCTCGTGGTGCTCCAGGATGGCGCGCAGGTCGATGCCGGAGAGGATGTCGCCGTTGAGGATCAGGACCGGGGCGTCCTGCGGGCCGCGCAGCAGGCGGCCTGCGTTGCGGATGGCGCCGCCCGTACCGAGCGGGACCTCCTCGACGGCGTAGGAGATCTCCAGGTCCTGGGAGAAGCCACGGAACTCGTCCTCGAAGAGGTTCGCGAGATACGAGGTGGCGAACACCAGGTGCTCGACGCCGGCCTCCGTCAGCTTGGCCACCTGGTGGCGGATGAAGGAGGAGCCCGCGACACCGAGAAGGGGCTTGGGGGTGTGGTTCGTCAGGGGGCGCAGGCGGGTTCCCTTGCCGCCCACCAGAATGATGGCTTCTTGCATGATTGCCTCGCTCGGTCAGCTAGCGGTGTCAGTCCCGGGGCCCGCGTAGTCGGAGGTGAAACAGGACTTGATCGCCTTCTCGGAGAGAGGACGACCGGCGAAGTCGAGCCGGGAGGCAACCTTGTCGTCGGGCTTGTCGTTGGGGTCGTCGTCGAAGTAGACCGACCACCAGTAGACGCCGCTCATCTTCCGTTCCTGGACCACCCGGCAGACGGCGGTGTACCAGTTGGCCTGCACCTGGAGGTTGACGGCGCGCTTGGTGTAGAAGTTGCCGGGGGAGTGGTAGGCGCCGTTCATGGCGCCGATGCCGGCCTCGGCGATGGTGATCTTCGGCAGGGAGCCGGTGGCCTTCTTGTCCAGCCACTTGTCCCAGCCGTCGACGAGGGTGTTCACCGAGGCGTCGTCGCCGACCTTGACGGGGAAGTACGCGTCGATGCCGAGGTGACTGACGGGCATGGAGATCGGGCCGCTGACGTAGTTGTCCCAGTTCGCGTCGTACGCGACCTCGCCGCTGAACACCTTCTCGGCGTCGTCCACGAGCGCGTTCCAACGGCCGTCGCCCTCCATGGAGTTCAGCTCGGTGCCGATGACGAAGGTTGCCGCCTGCTCGCCGTCCGCGGCTTTCAGGTAGGGCGTCAGGAACTTCTGGTACGAGGCGAACCAGGCGTCACGGCCCGAGGGGGCGATGTTCCCGCGCCAGTTGCCGTCCGCGATGTCGAGCGAGGTCTCGTCCATGAGCGGCCGTACGGTCGTGCGCAGTCCGGCCTCGTGGAAGATCGCCAGCACCCGGGCGAGCCGCTCGGGGGTGGGGGTCTTGGCACCGCCGCTGATCTTCGTCGAGGACTTGTTCCCGGTGAAGAACGGGAAGGAGACGCTGACGGAGTTGGCATGCAGGCCGACCAGGTAGTTCGCGTGCAGCCGGGCCTGCTTCTCCACGTATTCGAGGGAGTGCTCGGGGTTGTCCTCCCAGTAGAGCTGGACGCCCCACTGCGGCATGCCCTCCTTCCACTCGGTGTCGACCTTGGCGACCTCGGTGTTCTCCGAAGACGCCGTGGCGCCGGCGCTGGACTTGGAGCCGACCGGGTGGGTGGGCTCGCTGCCGTCGAGCACCAGGTGGGGCACGAGGGATCCGGACGACCACTGCAGCGGGTGATCGCCGATCACGAAGGGAGCCGCGACCACGAGAGAGATGACGGTGACGGGGAGCACGGCGAGCATGGGCAGGCGTGCGCGCTTCATGGGTGTGAGGTCTCTTCCGGGGTCAGGCGGGCTTGGCGATGACGACGAACTTGTTCTCCTCGCGGCGGAGGAACTTCCAGAGGCCCTTGATGCCCCCGATTCCTTCGACGAGGGAGAAGTAGGGCAGCAGCAGGAGGACCACCACCGGCTCCCACCACCTGCGCCGGCCGCTGAGCGAGGCGATCGCGTTGAGCCGCAGCCCTTCCCAGTACGCCCAGATCACATACGCGAAGCTCGTCGACCACAGAATGACCACCGACTGGGTCACGGGCGAGGTGTTCATGTCGCCGATGAACCAGGCGACGAAGATGATCGTTCCGACGTGCTGGAGCGGGCCGAGGATCCAGCTCGTCACGCAGATGGTCAGGAACCAGCGGTAGCGCAGCGGGACCCTGCGGTTGAAGCAGAGGGCGACCAGGCCCCAGGCCCAGCGCTCGCGCTGCTTGATGAAGTCCTTGGCGTTGGCCGGCGAGGCGCCGTAGCAGCGGCCGTTGAACCAGTCGCTGCGGCCCGGGTAGAGACGGCAGAAGGTCAGGGCGAGCCGGGCGTCCTCGACGATCTCCCTGGGGCCGAAGTCCCAGCCGATCTCGGCCTCGATGGAGGCACGGATGACGAGCAGCTCACCGTGCACGCCGGCGGCCGGGGTACCGAGGCCGGTGAAGGCCCGGAAGCGCGCGATGTCGTCGGCGGGGCGGATGGCGTCGGCGAACCAGGTGATCAGGCTCACCGCGTTCTCGCGCGGGTAGGTCAGGATGCCCTGCGCCATGTGCTTGACCTCTTCCGGGGTCGCACGGCGCTGGCGGTTGATGAACTGCGCGAGGGACGCCGAGGTGTCCGGGCCGACACCGGTGTCGTCGTCCATGTGCAGTACCCAGACGTGGGCGAGGGCCTCGCGCTCCTCGATGCGCAGCTCGTGGGCGTAGTTGTTGGCGCGGGCCTTGAAGCGGGTGCCGTTCTCGGTCTCGTACGCCTTGGGCACGGTGACCACCCGGATCAGCGGGCTGACCGCGGCCAGCTCGTCGATCCGCTGGGCGGCCTCGCAGCCCTCCTCGGTGAGCACGTCCACGCGCATGTACGGGAACCACTCCGGCAGGTGCTCCACGTAGGAGAGGACGGAGCGCTCCAGGGCCGGGTAGGTGTCGTGCCGCCCGATGGTGGGCACGAGGACGATCAGGAAGTCCTGGTCCACCAGAGCCGGCGGGGTCATCAGATGCGCCTTGCGGAGCCGGCGGCGGATGAGGAAGAACCCCTGGACTGACACGAGTACACCCGGAACCGGAAGGGCCCAGCAGATGGTGATCAGCCATGCCAGCGGCGAGTCGCTGGGTGTGTACGACCACAGGCTGAACACGGTCAGGAAGACCAGCGGGATCAGGAACGGCAGGATGCCCGGTTTCCAGGCAGCGGTGCGCTTCGCCAGTTTCGCGGTGTGACGCGAATGCGGCGCACCGCCGTCGACTGTTGTCGATGCCATGACGACTGCGGAACTCCCCGTGAGATCGGTGGCGCGGAGGCATCGACGGACCACGGCCGTGGGTGGCATGGCAGAGCACACCACGACGGCTTCGCTGTTCCGGGTTCGATCCCCCCACGCCGTTTGTCGGCGCATCGGTCAGTCGCCTCTCAGATGCCCCCCCGGGCGCCCGAACCACTGACCGAACAGAGCCACGATCTTTGCATGTATGTGCGATACATGGGAATGCATGTGTGGAAACTGTGTTCAGAAGGTAACCTCAGCGACTTTTGTGCAGCGATTCCCAGTCCACATCCCAAACGCGGACGGGGTCGCCACCGGTGATCACCTTGGGTGAGTCGTAGGTCCGCTTCACATCGGCCGTGGTGTTCTTCCCCCGGGGCGCGGAGAGATTGTCGTACGACAGCGCCTGGCCCCACACCGTCCACATGACCCACGGCGTCCGGGTCAGGGTCCGGGGCTGCGCCGCGTTCAGCGGGACGTGGAATGACTCGGCGACGACGCGTGGCCTGCGGTACTCCTCCAGGCCCCGGTACCAGACCTCGGTCCAGGCGTCGCCCATCGGTTCGGCCGGGGTGTCTGTGTAGTCGTCGACGCCGACGACGTCGACGTAGCCGCCGCCCGGGTAGTACGCCCCGGGCCGCCGGTCGTCGGTGCCGTCCCAGGAACTCGGCGACCAGACGAAGATCAGGTTGTGCAGGCCGCGACGGTGCACCAGGTAGTCGTGGGTCAGCCGCCACAGCTTCCGGAAGGCGGCAGGATCCTGCCCCGCCCACCAGAAGCCATGGCCCCGCCGGGTGTTCATCTCGTGGTACGGGCGCAGCAGCACCGGCACCCCCTGATCGGCGAGATAGCCGAGGTGGTCCGCGAGAAAGTCGAGGTCGTGCAGCAGGGCCCGGTGCTCGGCGCTGCCCGCGGTGGCCACCCGGCCGAACCAGCCGCGGTCCTTCGCGCCGGGGGAGTTGCGCAGCAGGGTCTGTTCGAAGCCCTTGACCGGGCTGCCCGGATACGGCTGGTGGAAGGAGAAGCCGACCAGGCCTGCGGGGCCGCCGCCGTTGTGCGGCAGGGAGACGTCGGCACCGGAGGCGCACTCCTGGTGGGGGCCGGAGGGCCGGTAGGAGCCGTCGGCCGCCCGGGGCAGGCCCGACCACACACCGACGGCGAGGTCCACGGCGTCCTCTACGTACCCCCAGTAACGCCGGCAGGCCGGCCACGCCTTGGAATACGGGCGTGCCGTGCCCACCGCCCATCCCGGCTGCCCGTAGCCGGGGCCGAGGTCCAGTTCCACGAAGCCGGGCAGGCGTCCGGTGATGTCCCGGGCCTTGCGGTAGTAGTAGCCCGGCTGCTTGGTACCCCGGTAGTCGCCGTACCCCGCGTTGTAACGCTCGTTCTGCAGCTCCACGTGCTGCCCGATCACGGTACGGGTCGCACGGCCGCGGCGGGCGTCGTTCTCCAGGCCGGCCAGCAGCGCGTAGACCCGGCGGGCCGCGGGCGTCGCCTCGGGGTCACGGTCCCGCAGATCGGTGGGGACGAGCCGCGGGGCCCGCGCGCCGTCCTCGTGGTCCAGCCAGGCCCGCCACAGCGCCAGCGGACCCAGCAGCCCCGCGGTGATCCCCGCCCCTATGAGCCCCACCCGTCCCCGCATGCGCATGACCCTCGCCCGCCCCCGTCCCCTCCCCGACCGAACCCCGATGCCATTGTCCCGCCGGTCAGGGACTGAGCGGGCTCGACGACGAAGCCACGCCACCGCCGGGACGCATAGACCACCCGGCCCGTGTTCCGCCCCGTGCCTGGACCGTGAGAAAGACACGGCTCGACGCGGTCACCGCCGTCGCCCCGTTCGGCGTCAGCGGGCCCGTCTTCGCGTTGGTGCGGGCTCGGGGGAAACTCTCACGCGCTCCGCGGATACGTCACTGGCCGGCGGCCGCAGAGGCCTGGGCCTCGCCCCGCCTGCGGATCTGCCGGAAGGTGAACTCGGCCAGGTCGTCACCGGTCTGGAAGACCTTGGTGGCCTTGGTGGTGACGTCCTTGCCGTTGAGGAAGCCGGCGGTGGTGAAGTAGGCGTACCGGCCGTAGGAGTTGGTCGTCGTACGGCAGACGCCGGAGGTGCAGAAGGCCTTCACCCCGGAGCCGGCCAGCGCGCTGACGAAGCCCTTCTTGTCGGCCTCGGTCTTGGCCTTGGCCGCCTGCGTCTGGGTGTCGAAGACGGCGACGCCGACCGTCACCGCGACGCCGTCCTTGAAGTAGGTGACGCGCATCAACCGGGTGCAGTCGTTCTTGGTGAGGACGTTGGGGAGGGTGCCCTTGGCGGCCGTGGCGCACTTCTTGGTGTCGGCCGTGGCGCCCTTCTTGTACACCGTCTCGCCCATGGTCAGCTGGGTGCCCGGGAAGAGGGTCTCGGCGCTGAGCGGCGCCGTGTCCTTCTTCACGCTGGATATGAAGTCCTCGGGGTTCAGCGGCGGCGGCGCGCTGGTCGGCGCGAAGGACGGCGTCGAGTCGGCCGAGTCGCTCGGCAGCGAGGCGCTCGCGGGCAGGTTGGAAGGCGTGCCCGAGGCATTGTCGTTGCCGTTCGCGGACACCACGGCCATGGCGACGGCGGTGCCGATCGCCAGCGTGGCGACCACACCACCGCCGATGAACAGCACTCTGCGCCGTTTGTTGCGCGTCTCCGAGGCCTCGGCGAGCGCGGCCCAGTCCGGGGTCTGGTCGGTGCCACCGTTCCAGGGCTGCTGCGACTGCGGTTTCCAGGGATCCCACTGGGACTGGGGTCCCCCCTGCCCATAACTCATGGGGCGCATCTTAGACGGGGGCCGGGGGGTACCGGTGCGACAGTACGAAGGGGGATAGTGGACCTTTGGGGCACGGGGGAGCATCCCGGCGCCGTCGCGCGCTTCCGATGTCTGCGCGAGCTCGTTTTGACCCGTCCGGGGGCGCCCCGGTACGCTGACTGTTCGTTGTGTATTGGCTTGCTCATTCTCACGGGACGGGCCCTTACACCGGTCCACCGGGCCGATGACCAGCAACCCCACGTACGCGGTATGCGTCGCCGCAGTGGCTCAGGCTGTCGTGATCGTTTCGGTGACCTGTTCAGGACCATTCACTCGAAGCGAAGGCTACGAACCGTGCGTACGTACAGCCCCAAGCCCGGCGATGTGACGCGCCAGTGGCACGTCATCGACGCTCAGGACATTGTCCTGGGTCGTCTCGCCACCACCGCCGCGTCCCTTCTGCGGGGCAAGCACAAGCCGATCTACGCCCCCCACGTCGACACCGGTGACTTCGTCATCATCGTCAACGCCGACAAGGTGCACCTGTCCGGCAACAAGCGGACCCAGAAGATGGCGTACCGCCACTCCGGCTACCCGGGTGGTCTGCGCTCCGTCCGCTACGACGAGCTGCTCGACAAGAACCCCGAGAAGGCCATCGAGAAGGCCGTCAAGGGCATGCTCCCGAAGAACACCCTGGGCCGTCAGATGCTCTCCAAGCTGAAGGTCTACCGAGGCGAGAACCACCCGCACGCTGCGCAGCAGCCGGTTCCTTTCGAGATCACCCAGGTCGCGCAGTAAGTCCGGCCACCCCCTAAGACGAAAAGAAATCTGAGGAGAATCGTGGCCGAGACCACCGTTGAGCAGCCGGTCGAAGAGACTGAGCTTGTCGACATTGACAGCTACACCACCGAGTCCGAGGTCCCCGTCGAGGGCGAGTACACCTCGGAGTCGATGGCGTCCCGCTTCGGCGACCCGCAGCCGGCCGCCGGCCTGGGCCGTCGCAAGAACGCCATCGCCCGCGTCCGGATCGTCCCGGGCACCGGCAAGTGGAAGATCAACGGTCGCACCCTTGAGGACTACTTCCCCAACAAGGTGCACCAGCAGGAAGTCAACGAGCCCTTCAAGGTGCTGGAGCTCGAGGGCCGTTACGACGTCGTCGCCCGCATCGCCGGTGGCGGTGTCTCCGGCCAGGCCGGTGCGCTCCGACTCGGTGTCGCCCGCGCGCTGAACGAGGCCGACGTCGACAACAACCGCGGCCCGCTCAAGAAGGCCGGCTTCCTCAAGCGCGACGACCGTGCGGTCGAGCGCAAGAAGGCCGGTCTGAAGAAGGCCCGCAAGGCCCCGCAGTACAGCAAGCGTTAATCGCCCGCTGCCTGCTCGTACGTCTATACGGGCCTGGCCCGCGTATCCGGGTTCTGGCCCGACGCGTACTCCGAACGCCCCGGCGGCACGCCACATGTGCCGCCGGGGCGTTCGTTTATCCCAGCCAAGGGCGTATAACGACACAAGACGCTCAAAGGCTGGTGTGATCGCATGACTAAGCGCCTGCCATTATTTCCTGGCAGCAAGGACGCTTCTTCAGGAGGACAAGTGGGACGACTCTTCGGCACGGACGGCGTGCGCGGCGTCGCCAACGCGGACCTGACGGCCGAGATGGCGCTCGGGCTGTCGGTCGCGGCGGCGCACGTGCTGGCCGAGGCGGGCACGTTCGAGGGCCACCGGCCGAAGGCGGTCGTCGGACGGGATCCGCGCGCGTCCGGGGAGTTCCTGGAGGCGGCCGTGGTCGCGGGTCTGGCGAGCGCGGGCGTCGACGTCCTGCGCGTCGGCGTGCTGCCCACCCCGGCGGTCGCGCACCTGACCGGCGCACTCGGCGCCGACCTCGGTGTCATGCTCTCCGCCAGCCACAACGCCATGCCGGACAACGGCATCAAGTTCTTCGCCCGCGGCGGCCACAAGCTCGCCGACGAGCTGGAGGACCGGATCGAGGCGGTGTACGAGTCCCACCGGCACGGTGAGCCCTGGGAGCGGCCCACCGGCTCGGGCGTCGGCCGGGTGCGGTCGTACGACGAGGGCTCCGAGCAGTACATCGCCCATCTGCTGTCGGTCCTCCCGAACCGGTTCGACGGGCTGAAGATTGTCCTGGACGAGGCGCACGGCGCGGCCGCGGGGGTCTCGCCGGAGGCGTTCCGCCGGGCCGGCGCGGAGATCGTCACGATCGGCGCGGAGCCGGACGGGCTCAACATCAACGACGGCTGCGGCTCCACACACCTCGGCAAGCTGAAGGCCGCGGTCGTCGAGCACGGGGCCGTCCTCGGTATCGCGCACGACGGCGACGCCGACCGGTGCCTCGCCGTCGACCACACCGGCGAGGAGGTCGACGGCGACCAGATCCTGGCGGTGCTGGCGCTGGCCATGCGGGAACGGGGGGCGCTGCGCGCCGACACCGTTGTCGCCACCGTCATGTCCAACCTCGGCTTCAAGCTGGCGCTGGAGCGGGAGGGGCTGCACCTCATCCAGACCGCGGTCGGCGACCGGTACGTTCTGGAGGAGATGAAGGAGCACGGATACGCCCTCGGCGGCGAGCAGTCCGGGCACGTGATCATCCTCGACCACGCGACCACCGGTGACGGCACGCTGACCGGGCTGCTGCTGGCGGCGCGGGTCGCGGAGACCGGGCGGTCGCTGCGGGAGCTGGCGGGCGTGATGAAGCGGCTGCCCCAGGTGCTGATCAATGTGCCGGACGTCGACAGGTCCCGGGTGAAGACCTCCGGGGACCTGGCGGCGGCGGTCGCGGAGGCGGAGCGGGAACTGGGGGAGACCGGGCGGGTACTGCTGCGCCCTTCGGGCACGGAGCCGTTGGTGCGGGTGATGGTGGAGGCCGCGGACATCGAGCAGGCCCGGTCGGTGGCGGGGCGGCTGGCCGACGCGGTGAAGTCGGCGCTGGGGTGAGCCCCAAGGCCTAACAGGAAGTGCACGACTGGACACCGACTGTTTCTCTGGCATCGAGGCCGCTCAGCGCGGCGCCCCCTCGATCGGAAGAGACACACAGCATGAACTTCGTGCTCAGCACCCTGAAGCGAGCGGCCGGTCCGGTCCTGGTGGCGGGTCTCGCCGTCACCTCGTCCGCCACGCCGGCCGCCGCCGCCCAGGCACCGGGCTCCACGGCGTTCCGGATCTTCGGTGGCCTGGTCGGGCTCCAGGCCCGCACCGGCGTGAACAACCAGGTCACGGCCGTCAGCTCCAGTGGCCGTCTGATCCTCACGGACAGCACGGGCATCGCGATCGGCCCCGGCTGCACCCGGGTGAGTGCCACGAGCGCCGACTGCGGCAGCGTCCTGACCGTCACCCGGCTCGCGATAGCGCTGGGCGACGGGAACGACACCTTCGACGGCTCCGCCGCTGCGGTCCGCACCACCGTCGACGCCGGCACGGGCACCGACAGCGTGACCACCGACGGCGGCGACGACGTGATCGGCGTGGAGGACAACGCCGGGGGTGACACGGTGAACTGCGGCTCCGGCGCCGACACGGTGTTCGCCGACCCGGGCGACAACATCGCCGCGAACTGCGAAAGGCAGCTCTAGATACCGCCCGCCTTCGCCGTACGCTCCCGCTGTCTGGCCCAGAACCACTTCTGGGCCAGCAGCGTCAGCGTTCCCGCCAGGACGATCCCCAGCAGGTTCAGCAGCAGTTGCTCTGTCGAGCCCCACGCCTGCCGGTACTCCGTGAACGCGAAGGCCACCGCGGCGTTCGCCGCTGCAGGGACCGTCGTCACCGAGATCGCCACGCCCACGAGGGCGCCCGACTTCGCCGAGGTCAGGGAGAGTATGCCCGCGATGCCGGCCAGCACCGCCACCACGAACGAGAACGCGTCGGGCCGGTAGATGAAGTTGGTGTTCGGGCGTTCCGCCTCCAGCTGCACCTTGGTGAACAGACCTACGCCGTCCATGAAGTAGGTGAACCCGACCGTCACCAGCATCGCCACGGCGAAGCCGACGAGCAGCGCGGTGAGGGAACGCACGGCCAGGCGGGGGTGGCGCCGGACCAGTGCCGTGCAGATACCGGCCAGCGGGCCGAACTCCGGGCCCACCGCCATCGCCCCCACGATCAGGATCGCGTTGTCCAGGACGACACCGCAGGCCGCGATCATCGTGGCCAGGGTGATGAAGGCGACGTAGGTGACCGACAGCGTCGACTCCTCGTGGGTCGCCTCGGTCAGCCCCTCCCACAGCACGGCGTCCGCACCCTCGCCCGGCGCCTCCGCCTCGGCCTTGTCGGCCCGGTGAGACAGGCTCAGGTCGATGTCCTCGACGGCGATCGAGCCGGTGCGGTCGAGGTCCAACGCCCTGAGCGCGCCGATGAGTTCGTCGCCCGCCTCACGGGCCACGTCACACATCACGACGTCCCCGGCGGGGTTGCGGGCGGCGCCCGGCAGCACCACGAGGTGGGCGGTGCCGACCGTTCTCTCGATCAGCCGGACCACGTCGTCCGTGCGGTCCGCCGGGGTGATCAGGCGCAGATGCAGCATGACGCCTTTCTAACAGGCGCCGGTGTCAGAGCTTTCGCAGCCTCAGCCGCTGCACCTTGTGGTCCGGGCCCTTGCGGACGACCAGGGTGGCGCGGCCGCGGGTGGGGGCGATGTTCTCGACCAGGTTGGGCTTGTTGATGGTCCGCCACAGACCGCGGGCGTAGTCCACCGCCTCCTCCTCGGCGACCTGGGTGTACTTGCGGAAGTACGAGTCCGGGTTCTGGAAGGCGGTAGCGCGCAGCTTGCGGAAACGGTTGAGGTACCAGCGCTCGATGTCCTCGACGCCGGCGTCGACGTACACACTGAAGTCGAAGTAGTCGGCGAGGCCGACCCGGGTGCGGCCGTCCGAGCCCGGCAGGGCGGGCTGGAGGACGTTGAGGCCCTCTACGATCAGGATGTCGGGGCGCCGGACGGTGAGCTTCCGGTCCGGGACGATGTCGTAGATGAGGTGGGAGTAGACGGGGGCGGTGACCTCGCCCTTGCCGGCCTTGATGTCGGCGACGAAGCGGGTCAGGGCCCGGCGGTCGTACGACTCGGGGAAACCCTTGCGTGCCATCAGACCGCGGGCTTCGAGCTCCTTGGTGGGCAGCAGGAAACCGTCCGTCGTCACCAGCTCGACGCGCGGGTGCTCGGGCCAGCGGGAGAGCAGGGCCTGGAGGAGCCGGGCGACGGTCGACTTCCCGACGGCCACCGAGCCCGCAACGCCTATGACGAACGGGGTGCCGGACTGGGAGCCCTGCTCACCGAGGAAGGTGTTCAGGGCGCCTCTGAGCCCGTCCGTGGCACCGACGTACAGATTGAGCAGCCGGGACAGCGGGAGGTAGATGTCCCGCACCTCGTCGAGGTCGATGACGTCGCCGAGGCCACGCAGCTTCTCGACCTCCTCGGCGGTGAGCGGCAACGGCGTCTTGTCGCGCAGCGCGCTCCACTCGGAACGGGTGAGGTCGACATAGGGAGTCGCCTCCGGCCTGTGCCGGTGGGCGCTCCGGGGTATCGGGGAGACCGGTGAGATCACATTCCATTGTTAACGGAGTTTGAACGGGGTGGGGGGTGGGGTGGGTCACGTGGGGAGCACGGCGGGAGCCCGGTACGGGGGTGGGTCAGGGGCGGAAGCCCGTTACATGGACCATGCCCCCGTGTGCGTGCCGGTCCGGTGTCCCGACCGGGAATCCCGCCGCGTCCACGTGCCAGTTCACGAAGACCCCGCCTTCGACGAAGGGCTCCACGTGCACACGCGTCCCGGGCTTCCGCTGTGCACCGTCGAGGTCGCCCCGGTGGACAGGGAGCCCCGCTCGGGCCGGCTCCCGGCGCACCTCGTCGGCCAGTGTGTCGTCTCTCCGCCTGCTGATCCTCCGCCACGGAGCGTACGCCCCGCTTCCCGCCGGCCTGTCTCACGTATGTCCCGCAGACAGCTCCTGCCTTCAACTTGTCAGGATCTTTGTCCGCGCCATAATTTCCGATTTCGGGCACGCTGAGCCGTGTTCGGGCGCGGATCGGCGCTTAGGCTGCCGCTCATGTGCGGAATCGTGGGATACGTGGGGGCGCAGTCGGCGCTCGATGTGGTGCTCGCCGGGCTGAAGCGGCTGGAGTACCGCGGGTACGACTCGGCGGGCGTCGCCGTGCTCGCGGACGGCGGGCTGGCCTCGGCCAAGAAGGCCGGGAAGCTGGTCAACCTGGAGAAGGAGCTGACGGAGCGGCCGCTGCCGGCCGGTGCCACCGGGATCGGGCACACCCGCTGGGCCACACACGGCGGGCCGACCGACGCCAACGCGCACCCGCACCTCGACAACGCGGGCCGGGTAGCCGTCGTCCACAACGGGATCATCGAGAACTTCGCCGCGCTGCGCGCCGAGTTGGCGGAGCGCGGGCACGACCTGGCCTCCGAGACGGACACCGAGGTGGTCGCGCATCTGCTGGCGGAGGAGTTCTCCGTCACCGCCGATCTCGCGGAGGCGATGCGGCTGGTGTGCCGGCGCCTGGAGGGTGCTTTCACGCTGGTCGCGGTGCACGCGGACGACCCGGACGTGGTCGTGGGTGCGCGCCGGAACTCCCCACTGGTGGTGGGCGTTGGAGAGGGAGAGGCCTTTCTCGCCTCGGACGTCGCCGCGTTCATCGCCCACACGCGGTCGGCGATCGAGCTGGGTCAGGACCAGGTGGTGGAGCTGCGCCGGGACGGCGTGACGGTGACGGGCTTCGACGGCGCCCCGGCGGACGTCCGCTCGTACCACGTCGACTGGGACGCGTCGGCAGCGGAAAAGGGGGGTTATGACTACTTCATGCTCAAGGAGATCGCCGAGCAGCCCAAGGCGGTCGCCGATACGCTCCTGGGCCGCATCGACGCGGCCGGCTCCCTGACGCTGGACGAGGTCCGGATCGGCGCCGCCGAGCTGCGGGAGGTCGACAAGGTCGTCATCGTCGCGTGCGGTACGGCCTTCCACGCGGGCCTGATCGCCAAGTACGCCATCGAGCACTGGACGCGCATCCCGTGCGAGGTGGAGCTGGCGAGCGAGTTCCGGTACCGGGACCCGATCCTGGACTCCCGGAGCCTGGTGATCGCCATCTCCCAGTCCGGCGAGACCATGGACACCCTGATGGCCCTCAGGCATGCGCGGGAACAGGGCTCCAAGGTCCTGGCGATCTGCAACACCAACGGCTCCACGATCCCGCGCGAGTCGGACGCGGTGCTCTACACCCACGCCGGGCCGGAGGTCGCGGTCGCCTCGACCAAGGCGTTCCTCACCCAGCTGGTGGCCTGCTATCTGGTCGCCCTCTACCTCGCCCAGGTGCGGGGCACCAAGTGGGGCGACGAGATCGGCGCCGTGATCCAGGACCTCTCGCACATCTCCGGTGAGGTCGAGCGGGTCCTGGAGACCATGGAGCCGGTACGGGCGCTCGCACGCTCCCTCGCCGACAAGAAGACGGTGCTGTTCCTGGGCCGGCACGTCGGCTACCCGGTCGCCCTCGAAGGCGCCCTGAAGCTGAAGGAACTGGCGTACATGCACGCCGAGGGCTTCGCGGCGGGCGAGCTGAAGCACGGGCCGATCGCGCTGGTCGAGGAGGACCTGCCGGTGGTGGTCGTGGTCCCGTCCCCGCGCGGCCGGTCCGTCCTGCACGACAAGATCGTCTCCAACATCCAGGAGATCCGGGCCCGGGGTGCGCGCACGATCGTGATCGCGGAGGAGGGGGACGAGGCGGTGGCCCCGTACGCCGACCACCTGATCCGCATCCCGGCCACGCCGACGTTGCTTCAGCCGCTGGTGGCCACGGTGCCGTTGCAGGTGTTCGCGTGTGAGCTGGCCACGGCCCGCGGCAACGAGGTGGACCAGCCGCGGAACCTGGCGAAGTCCGTGACGGTGGAGTGAGGAGACGCAGCCCGACGAGGCGAGGTGCTGGGCGTTCCCTTATCCGAGAAGGCGACCGTGGACGCCGTCACGACGGATGTGACGGACGTCCGGCCGCCGGAGCGGCGCGTGGACACCGTGCTGCGCGTCGGTCCGTCCGACGGCGAGAGCTTTCTGCTCGCCATCGAGTCGCAGTCGGGCAAGAAGGCCGAGGACCGGGCCGCGCTGATCCTTCGGGTGCTGGAGAAGCGCGGCATCCCTGTTCCCGAGGAGACGCGGGAGCGCATCACCTCGTGCACCGACCTCGACACGCTCGCCGTCTGGTTCGGCCGTTCCCCGGGCGCCACGTCGGCCGAGAACCTCTTCGCCGCGGACCCGGAGGAAGTTCCGGGAACCGGTCCGGGGCAGGCCTGAGCGTTGTCCACGAGGTAGCTCCGCGTGGTAGGCGGGTGGATCGTAGAGTGCCCGGGTGAGCATCATCGGGGTAGGGATCGACGTCGCTGAGATCGACCGGTTCCGGGAGTCGTTGGAGCGGACTCCCGGGCTGGCCCAGCGGCTGTTCGTCGAGCGGGAGTTGTTGTTGCCGAGTGGGGAGCGGCGCGGTATCGCCTCGCTCGCGGCGCGGTTCGCGGCCAAGGAGGCGCTGGCCAAGGCGCTGGGCGCGCCGCCGGGGCTGCTCTGGACGGACGCGGAGGTGTTCGTGGAGGACAGTGGGCGGCCCCGGTTGCAGGTGAAGGGGAGCGTGGCCGCGTGCGCGGCGGAACTCGGTGTGCGGTCCTGGCATGTGTCCCTCAGCCATGACGCCGGGGTGGCGTCGGCGGTGGTGATCGCCGAGGGGTGACCCGGGTGGGGTGGGCGGATGCGCGTCCCGGCGGTTCCGGGGGAGACTCGGGGCATGCGGACTGCTTACAGCGTGGAGACGGTACGGGCGGCCGAGCGGGAGTTGATGGCGCGGCTGCCGGAAGGGGCGCTGATGCAGCGTGCCGCCGCCGGGCTGGCCGCCGCCTGCGCCGAGTTGCTCGGACGGGTGTACGGCAGCCGGGTGGTGCTGCTGGTCGGCAGCGGGGACAACGGCGGGGACGCGCTGTACGCCGGGGCGCGGCTCGCGAGGAGAGGGGCGGGGGTGACCGCCGTACTCCTGACGCCGGATCGGGCGCATGACGGGGGACTGGCGGCGCTGCGGCGCGCCGGGGGGGCAGTCGTCACGGCTGATGCCGCCGACGAGTTGATTCTGCGGTCCGATCTCGTCGTCGACGGGATCGTGGGGATCGGTGGGAAGGGCGGGCTGCGGCCCGAGGCGGCCGCGCTGGTCGGTGTGGTGGAGCGGTCTCGGGCCGCCGTCGTCGCCGTGGACCTGCCCAGTGGGGTGGAGGCGGACAGCGGGCAGGTGCGGGGAGCGGCCGTACGGGCGGACCTGACCGTCACCTTCGGGACGCACAAGCCGGGGCTGCTGATCGATCCGGCGCGGGAGTACGCCGGTTCGGTGCGGCTGGTCGACATCGGGCTTGAACTGCCCGAGGAGGCCGAACTGGAGGCGTTGCAGGACGTGGACGTGGCGCGGCTGCTGCCGATGCCGTCGGCGGAGAGCGACAAGTACCGGCGGGGGGTGGTGGGCATCGCGGCCGGGTCGGCCCGTTATCCCGGGGCCGCGGTGCTCGCCGTCGCTGGGGCGTTGCGGGGCGGGGCCGGGGCCGTACGGTACGCCGGGCCCGCCGGGGACGAGGTGCTGGCCCGCTTTCCCGAGACGCTGGTGTCGGACGGGGGGCCGCGCAAGGCCGGGCGGGTGCAGGCGTGGGTGGTCGGGCCGGGGGTCGGTGACCACGCCGAGGTCGTCGCCGAGGTGCTGGAGGCGGACGTACCGGTGCTGGTCGACGCGGACGGGCTGCGGCTCGCCGACCGGGACGCGGTACGCGGTCGTACGGCGCCCACGCTGATGACGCCTCACGCCGGGGAGGCGGCCGCCCTGTTGGGGGTACGGCGGGACGAGGTCGAGGCCGGCAGGCTCGCGGCGGTACGGGAGCTGGCGGGGGCGTACCGGGCGACGGTGCTGCTCAAGGGGGCGACGACGCTGGTGGCGGAGCCGGGGGGTGCGGTGGCCGTGCGGGTGAACTCGACGGGGACACCGTGGCTTGCCACCGCCGGGAGCGGAGACGTGCTGTCGGGACTTGCGGGGTCGCTGCTGGCGTCCGGGCTGGACGGGCGGGACGCGGGGAGTGTGGCGGCGTATCTGCACGGCCTCGCGGGGCGGTTCGCGGCGGAGGGGGCGCCCACCGTTGCGCATGCGGTGGCTGACGAGTTGCCGTCGGCGTGGCGGGGAGTCTTCCCGCCTACCCGCCCGACTCGGTAGGCCGGGACCTCACCGTCACGGGGCTGCGCCCCTGACCCGTGGGGGCGGCGGTAGTTTCGGGCGCGGGTGAGTGGGGGCTGGTCGCGCAGTTCCCCGCGCCCCTGAGGGGCGCTCACCTCGCGTCGGCCGCATAGCCGTTCCCCTGCCGGGAAGAGGCGCCCCGCTCGCCTCGGCCGCGGAGTGGGCCCCCGTGTCGCGGAAGGGCGCCCCGCTCGCGTCGGCTGGATGGTTGCGGGTGCCGCAGCCAGTGTCCCCCGTCCCGCCGGAGGCACGTGCATCCGTCGGGTGACCTGGCCGCGCGGCTCCCCCGGATTCCCAGGGGCTCGGGGTTGTCTGATCGCATGATTAGTGGACGAATCACGCGTCATCGGTACGGGTTTGCGCGCGGGGCCGCCGGTACCCTCGTCGCATCCGTGGCCGTTCTCTGCCTGGGGGCCGGAAGTGTCGCCGCGGACACCGCTCCCAAACCCCCCGCCGCCATCGCCGAGTCGGACCTGGTGCCCGGGGTCGCGCCCGGCCCCGGGCAGTCCTGGCAGGTCGACACCCCCGACCAGATGCTGCCGCCGAAGGTGTACACGCCCAGCGCCGAGGAGGACGCCGTCGAGCCCAAGGCGGCGGCGCCGGGGGCGTACGACCTCGTCGAGTACGTGCCGCTCAGCGACGCCGTCTCCAAGGTGAGCTGCTCCAAGCTGACCGGGCCGTACCAGCGGCAGATCGAGCAGTGGCTGAAGCTGAAGGTGGACGGGAAGCAGTCCGTGTCCGACTGCAAGGCCATCCAGACGTTCCAGAAGAAGTACAAGATCAAGCCGGCGATCGGGTTCGCGGGGCCCGTGACCTGGTACCAGATGATGCTCCTGTCGGCGAAGAAGAACCCGAACGCCAAGAAGAACTGCCCCGTGAAGTCGTACCGGGTCGCCTGCGTCGATCTCAACCGGCAGGTCACCTGGGTGCAGAAGGGCAGCAAGGTCGTCTTCGGGCCGGTGCAGATGCGCAGCGGGCGGAAGGGGTACGCGACCCGGGCCGGGTGGCACTCCGTCTACTGGCGGCACAAGAACCACTGGTCCACGCTCTACAACTCGCCCATGCCGTACGCCCAGTTCTTCGACGGCGGCCAGGCCTTCCACGCCGTCTACGGCTCCATCTACACCACCGTCGGCTCCTGGGGCTGTGTGAACCTCAAGCTCGGCGACGCGAAGAAGCTGTGGGACGTGCTGAAGAAGGGCGACAAGGTGTACGTGTGGGGGCACCGGACGGGTACCTGATCCGCCGCCCGGCGGGTACCCGAGAGTGACCGGGGCCCGCGCCGGGGCCCGTACCGGGGCCTGTGCCGGAGTGCTGTCAGAGGCCTCTGAGACACTGGGGGCGCGATGAGTGAGACAGCGACTGCACCGACCGCGCCCC
Source organism: Streptomyces sp. NPDC111744 (assembly GCF_055634995.1). NCBI lineage: Bacteria > Bacillati > Actinomycetota > Actinomycetes > Kitasatosporales > Streptomycetaceae > Streptomyces > Streptomyces sp. NPDC111744. Next base: position 673,352 of record NZ_JBVKCG010000001.1, on the reverse strand, counting down.
TGCGCGCCCGCGCCGAGATCGATCTGGCCGCCCTGCGGGCCAACGCACGGACCCTGCGCGCCCTCGCGCCGGGCGCGGCCCTGATGGCCGTGATCAAGTCCGACGCGTACGGCCACGGGGCCGTCCGGTGTGCCCGCGCGGCCGTCGAGGCGGGCGCGAGCTGGCTCGGTACGGCCACCCCCGAGGAGGCCCTGGCGCTGCGCGCGGATCCCGGGCTTCCCGCTGACGTGCGGATCATGTGCTGGCTGTGGACCCCGGGCGGCCCGTGGCGGGAGGCCGTCGAGGCCGACCTCGACGTGTCGGTGAGCGGGATGTGGGCCCTGCGTGAGGTGGTGGCGGCGGCCGGGGAGGCCGGCCGTCCCGCTCGCGTGCAGCTCAAGGCCGACACCGGCCTCGGGCGCAACGGCTGCCAGCCCGACGACTGGCCCGCGCTGGTCGGCGCGGCCCGGCACGCCGAGGAGGCGGGGCTGATCCGGATCACCGGTATGTGGTCCCACTTCGCCTGCGCCGACGAGCCCGGCCATCCCTCCATCGCCGCCCAGCTCACCCTCTTCCGCGAGATGCTCGGGTACGCCGAGGAGCGGGGCGTGCGCCCCGAGGTGCGGCACATCGCCAACTCGCCGGCCACCCTCACCCTTCCCGAGTCCCACTTCGACCTGGTCCGCACGGGTATCGCCCTCTACGGCCTCTCGCCCAGCCCCGAGCTGGGCAGCGCGGCCGACTTCGGGCTGCGCCCGGTGATGACCCTCTCCGCCTCCCTCGCCCTGGTGAAGCACGTCCCGGGCGGCCACGGCGTGAGCTACGGGCACCAGTACGTCACACCGGGCGAGACCACCCTCGGGCTGGTCCCCGTCGGCTACGCGGACGGCATCCCGCGCCACGCCTCCGGCACCGGACCGGTGCTGGTCGGCGGCAAGTGGCGGACGGTCGCCGGGCGCGTCGCCATGGACCAGTTCGTCGTCGACCTCGGCGGCGACGAGCCCGAAGTCGGCTCCGAGGCCGTGCTCTTCGGCCCGGGCGACCGGGGCGAGCCCACCGCCGAGGACTGGGCCCAGGCCGCGGGCACGATCGCATACGAAATCGTCACCCGCATCGGAACCCGGGTTCCCCGCGTCTATGTGAACGGGGAACCGAGTGGGCAAGAACCAGGGGACGGCGGCTGACCTCCGGGGTTCGGCAGGGGCAGAACCCGGTTACACCTGTAACAAAAGCGGCACTCGTAACAACAGTGACATCTGTAACCAACCCGCAACAGTCACCTCGTCAGCATCACCCGTATAACCGAACGAGCGAACTGCAGTACGGCGAAGAGGAGCGGTACGTGAGCGAGAGCAGTGCGGAGGCCGTAGCGGACGCCGCCGCGGTGGCCGTCGCCTCCGCCGCGGCGGCTGGGGGCTGGCGCAAGGTGACCGGTGTCGCCGGGGCCGCCATAGGCGTGCTCGCCGCCGGGGCGGCCGCGGGGGTCGCCCTGGAGCGGATGACCGTCGGCCGCGGGATGCGCCGCAAGGCCCGGCTGGCCCTCGACTCGGCGGGACCGTACGGCACCCTGCGCGGCACCCCCGGCAAGGCGACCTCCGACGACGGCACCGAGCTGTACTACGAGGTCGACGAGGTGGAGCCCGACCTGGGCGCGGCCGTCTCCCCGCGCCGCCGCCGGCTCTTCGGCCGTAAGTGCCCCGCCCCCGTGACCGTCGTCTTCAGCCACGGCTACTGCCTCAGTCAGGACTCCTGGCACTTCCAGCGGGCGGCCCTGCGGGGGGTCGTTCGCACCGTGCACTGGGACCAGCGCAGCCACGGCCGCTCCGGGCGGGGCGTCGCCCAGCACCAGGGCGGCACTCCGCTCACCATCGACCAACTGGGCCGGGACCTGAAGGCCGTACTCGACGCGGCCGTCCCCGAGGGGCCGATCGTGCTGGTCGGGCACTCGATGGGCGGGATGACGGTGATGGCACTGGCCGCGCAGTACCCCGAGCTGATCCGGAAGCGGGTCGTCGCCACCGCCTTCGTCGGTACGTCGTCCGGGCGGCTCGGCGAGGTCAACTTCGGGCTGCCCGTCGCCGGCGTCAACGCGGTGCGCTGGGCGCTGCCCGGAGTGCTGAAGGCGCTGGGTACCCAGGCCGCGCTGGTGGAGAGGGGGCGGCGGGCCACCGCCGATCTGTTCGCCGGGATCATCAAGCGGTACTCGTTCGCGTCCCGGGACGTGGACCCGGCGATCGAGCGGTTCGCCGAGCGGATGATCGAGTCCACCCCCATCGACGTGGTCGCGGAGTTCTATCCGGCCTTCTCCGACCACGACAAGACCGCCGCGCTCGCCTACTTCCAGGACATGCCGGTGCTGGTGCTGGCCGGGGTGCAGGACCTCGTCACCCCCAGCGAGCACAGCGAGGTCATCGCCGATCTGCTGCCCGACGCCGAACTGGTGCTCGTCCCGGACGCCGGCCACCTGGTCATGCTGGAACATCCGGAAGTGGTCACCGACCGCCTCGCCGACCTGCTCACCCGCGCGGGTGCCGTGCCGGCAGGGGCTACGGTAAGTGGCTATGGAAGCACCAGCAGCACGGCACAGCCAGGCTGACGACCTGGCGGGGGCCGGGGCCGACGACCTGGCCGGGGCCGCAGCCGGCCGCCATGGCACGGAGTTGATCATCAATTCTCCCGAACAGATGGGGGAGCTGGGCCGCCGACTGGCCAAGTTGCTGCGCGCCGGTGACCTCGTGATGCTCAGCGGGGAACTCGGCGCCGGCAAGACGACGCTCACCCGCGGGCTGGGCGAGGGGCTCGGTGTGCGCGGGGCCGTCACCTCCCCGACCTTTGTGATCGCCCGCGTCCATCCGTCCCTCGGGGAGGGGCCGCCGCTCGTCCACGTCGACGCGTACCGCCTGGGCGGCGGGCTCGACGAGATGGAGGACCTGGACCTCGACGTCTCGCTGCCCGAGTCGGTGATCGTCGTGGAGTGGGGCGAGGGCAAGGTCGAGGAACTGACCGAGGACCGGCTCGCCGTACGGATTCATCGGGCCGTCGGGGACACGACGGACGAGGTACGGCACGTGACCCTGACGGGGCTCGGGGAGCGGTGGGCCGGGGTGGATCTGGGGGCGCTGTCGGCCTGAGGACCGCGTCAACGTTCCGACGAGGCGTCGGCAAGATATTGCGTTTCGTGTCCCGGGCGTGGTCACATGGTATCCAGCCTGTAGTTAGGTGTGCCTAACTTCATCCGCCCCCGCAGCTCAGGAGGCGTCCATGCCCGCGTCCCAGTCCAAGGAGCGGCGGCCGTTCGCGGTCGCCGGAGTCTCCATGCGCGAGCTGCTGGCCTCCTGTGCGGCCGCTGACGCGGTGTCTCGGCCGCCGAGAGCGCCGGAGCCGGTGTCGAGGCGAGTCGAGCAGCGCCGCAAGGCCGCGTAGGCGGGGTTCGGCCGACGTTCCCTCAGGGCCGCTGGAAAGATCGGCCCTGGTGTCAGCGGATCACCATCACCTTCACCCCGATCGTCGCGAAGTTCCACATCGCGTCGCCGTCGGCTCGGGTTTCGCGGATGCCGCCCGTTCTCACCGTCGGGTCGGGGGTCTCCGTCACCGCGTTGCCGGTGACCGCGCTGAAGCCGATCGCCGAGCCGTCCTTCGTGGTGGAGAAGCGGACCACGTGCTCGATGGGCAGACCGTCCGTACCCGTGACCGCCTTGGAGCGGGACGACACCCAGTAGGCGCCCGGAAGCGGGTCGATCGTGCCCGGCTTCACCGTGAAGGTGCGCTCGACGCGGTTGTGCTCGTTGACGAGCCAGACCCGGTCGTCGTCCACCGAGTACACCACCCGTTCACCCGTTCCGGAGTTGTTCGGCAGGGCGGTGGGGTGGCGCTGGTCCCGGGGCGCCTTGGCCGCTTCCGCTCCTGGGGCGGGGCTCGACGCGGGCCTGCTGCCGAGGCCGGGCGGGACGGTGGCAGAGGCCTGGTAGGCGAGGAGACCGACCGCCCCGACGGCCGCCGCGGTGAGGCCGGCCACGATTCCCGAGCTGGTCCCTGACACGTGCGCCACCTCTGACTCGCCGTATATGTCGTACTTCGTACAGACGGTAGCAGCCAGTGACCGTCCGCCCCTGGCGGCCGTGCTCGCGGCGCCGGAGCCGTAGGCTGTTCGCGTGCTCTTGCTCGCTCTCGATACCGCCACCCCCGCCGTCACCGTCGCGTTGCACGACGGTGAGGCCGTCATCGCCTCGTCGAGTCAGGTGGACGCGCGCCGGCACGGCGAGCTGCTGCTGCCGGCCGTCGACCGTGTTCTCACCGAGGCCGGGGTGAACCTGGACGCCGTCACCGGGATCGTCGTAGGCGTCGGTCCCGGTCCCTACACCGGGCTGCGGGTCGGTCTGATGACCGCGGACACCTTCGGGCTCGCGCTGGGCGTGCCCGTGCACGGCCTGTGCACGCTCGACGGGCTCGCCTACGCGGCCGACGTCGAGAAGGGCCCGTTCGTGGTGGCGACCGACGCCCGCCGCAAAGAGGTCTACTGGGCGACGTACGCCGACTCGCGCACCCGGCTCACGGATCCGGCCGTCGACCGGCCGGACGACATCGCCGAGCAGGTCGCCGGTCTGCCCGCCGTCGGGGCCGGGGCGCTGCTCTACCCCGGCACCTTCCCGGTCGCGCACGAACCCGAGCACATCTCCGCGGCCGCCCTCGCCTCGCTCGCCGCCGAGCGGCTGGCCGCGGGCGAGGAACTGCCGGCGCCCCGGCCGCTGTATCTGCGCCGTCCGGACGCCCAGGTGCCCAAGAACTACAAGGTGGTCACGCCGAAGTGACCGCACAGTTGCGCGAGATGCGCTGGTGGGACATCGACCAGGTCCTTGAGCTGGAGAAGGGCCTGTTCCCCGAGGACGCCTGGTCGCGGGGGATGTTCTGGTCCGAGCTGGCGCACGCGAGGGGCCCGGAGGCGACCCGGCGGTACGTGGTCGCCCTGGAGGACGGCCGGGTCGTGGGGTACGCGGGGCTGGCCGCCCAGGGCGAACTCGGCGACGTCCAGACCATCGCCGTCGCCCGCGACCACTGGGGCACCGGCCTCGGCGGGGAGCTGCTCACCGAGCTGCTGCGGGCCGCGACCTCCTTCGAGTGCGCCGAGGTCATGCTGGAGTGCCGGGTCGACAACACCCGCGCGCAGAAGCTCTACGAGCGGTTCGGCTTCGAGCCCATCGGGTTCAGACGCGGCTACTACCAGCCGGGGAACGTGGACGCCCTGGTGATGCGCCTGACGACGAAGCCCGGCGGTGGCCCCGCCGACGGACCCATCTCCGAACAAGGAACCGAGACCAATGGCTGACGAACCCCTGGTTCTGGGGATCGAGACCTCCTGCGACGAGACCGGCGTCGGCATCGTCCGGGGTACCACCCTGCTCGCCGACGCCGTCGCCTCGTCCGTCGACGAGCACGCCCGCTTCGGCGGAGTGGTGCCCGAGGTGGCGTCCCGGGCGCACCTGGAGGCGATGGTCCCCACCATCGAGCGTGCGCTGAAGGACGCGGGCGTGAGCGCGAAGGACCTGGACGGCATCGCGGTCACGGCAGGCCCCGGCCTGGCCGGCGCGCTGCTGGTCGGCGTCTCGGCGGCGAAGGCGTACGCGTACGCGCTCGGCAAGCCGCTGTACGGCGTGAACCACCTCGCCTCCCACATCTGCGTCGACCAGCTGGAACACGGTCCGCTGCCGGAGCCGACGATGGCCCTGCTGGTGTCCGGTGGGCACAGCTCCCTGCTGCTCTCCTCGGACATCACCTCCGACGTACGGCCGCTCGGCGCGACCATCGACGACGCGGCAGGCGAGGCCTTCGACAAGATCGCCCGCGTGCTGAACCTGGGCTTCCCCGGCGGCCCGGTCATCGACCGCTACGCGCGCGAGGGCGACCCGGAGGCGATCGCCTTCCCGCGCGGCCTCACCGGCCCGCGCGACCCGGCGTACGACTTCTCCTTCTCCGGTCTCAAGACCGCCGTGGCCCGCTGGATCGAGGCCAAGCGAGCAGCGGGCGAAGAAGTCCCGGTCCGCGATGTGTCCGCCTCCTTCCAGGAGGCGGTCGTGGACGTCCTGACCCGCAAGGCCGTACGGGCCTGCCGTGACGAGGGCGTCGACCACCTGATGATCGGTGGCGGTGTCGCCGCCAACTCCCGGCTGCGCGCCCTCGCGCAGGAGCGCTGCGAGGCGGCGGGCATCCGGCTTCGCGTCCCCCGCCCGAAGCTGTGCACCGACAACGGCGCGATGGTGGCCGCCCTCGGTGCCGAGATGGTCGCGCGCAACCGGACCCCGTCCGGCTGGGACCTCTCGGCGGACAGTTCCCTGCCGGTGACGGACCCGCATGTCCCGGGCCACGACCACGACCATGTGCACGAGGTCAGCAAGGAGAACCTCTACTCGTGACGGTCGCGTTGATGTGGGAGGCGCGGGCGGTGGCGGGACGGGGCGCGGAGCTGCTGACGTGGGCGCGGCGACAGAGCCTGCCCGAGGCCCCGCTGCGCCGGGAGACCTTCCGTGCACCGCAGGACCGGGTCCTGGTGATCACCTGGTGGGACGGGTTGTACGACGACTCGGACCGCCCCGAACTCCCCGAACCGCCGGGAGACCTGGTGACCCGGCCGGTGCACCGCTGGCGCTTCGAGTCGGCCGGAGTGGAGACTCCCTAGGCCCTCGGCACGTCTGTCGGATCTGGGCGTCGGTCATCGCGGACGTGTGGCCGTCGGGGCCGGTTCCAGGCCGAAGCCGATCAGCAGACCTCGGCGTAGCGGCGCCGGGCGTCGGGGGCGATGTCGTGGTTCGGTCCACGACGGCGCCGACCATGTACAGGTAGGCGTACACGTCGGAGCCGGCGAAGTCCGCGCGGACCGCTTCCGCGGCCACGGCCCGTTCCACCAGGCCGTCGACATGGCGGCCGAGTTCGTCGCGCATCGCGGCGAGCGGCCCGGTGCCGAGGTCGGCGTGGGCGAGGCTGACGCGTAGTTGTAGGGCGGATCGTTCCAGGCCGCCGCGGTGACGGCTTCGGCGATCACCCACTGCAGGGCGTTCACCACCAGGACGACGGCTCCCAGCGACAGCCGACGGCAGTTCCATCCGCTTGGTGCTGGTCCGTCGTCCAGCGCGCCCCGACTGCGCTCAGACCACCTCCGTCTCGCAGCGCAGCACCCGGTCCTGCCCCAACCGCCGTACCCGGCCAGTCAGTTGCAGCCGTACCGTGCCTCGGGCCGCCGCGCTGGAAGCGCCCACCCGCAGTTCCAGCGCGCCCGGCTCCACCACCCGGGCACCCTCCCGGTCGGTGAACGCCGACAGATCCGCGTGGAAGCGGAAGGTCACCCTTCTCGAATTGCCCGGTGCCAACTCCAGCCGCCGGTAGCCGATCAGGCGGACGTCCGGGCGGGTCACCGACGCCACCGGGTCGTGCAGATACAGCTGCACGACCTCCGCGCCGGCCCGCTCGCCCGTGTTGCGGACCGCCACGGTCACGTCGTACGAACCGTCCGTGCCGATCTCGGCGGTGCCCTGCGAGACCAGCTCCCATGCGAACGTCGTGTACGAGCGGCCGTGCCCGAACGGGTACAGCGGGGTCGGGTCCAGATTGCTGACCTCGCCCGCCAGGCCGAGCGGGGGCTGGAGGTAGGTCCAGGGCTGGCCGCCGGGCACCCGCGGGACGCTCACCGGCAGCCTCCCCGACGGGTTGACACGGCCCGACAGCACTCCCGCCACCGCCGGGCCGCCCTCCTCCCCGGGGAAGAACGCCTGCACCACCGCGCCGAGCCGGCCCTGCCAGCGGCCCAGTGCGTACGGGCGCCCGGTGAGGAGGACCAGGACCACCGGGACGCCCGTCGAGAGCAGCGCGTCCAGCAGGCCGGCCTGGACGCCGGGCAGCGACAGGTCGGCGACATCGCAGCCCTCGCCCGATGTGCCCCGCCCGAACAGGCCCGCCCGGTCGCCGAGCACCGCCACGCACACGTCCGCCTCGGCCGCGCGTGCCACCGCCTCCTCGAAGCCGGCGGTGTCCGGGCCGGAGACGTCGCAGCCCTCGGCGAACGTCACCTTCGCGTCAGGGAGTTCGGCGCGCAGCGACTCCAGGACGGTGGGGATGGCGATGCCCAGGTCGGCCTCCGGGTGGTGGGCCAGGACATGGGACGGGAAGGAGTAGCAGCCGAGCATGGCCAGGGCGTCGGCCGCGCGCGGGCCGACCACCGCTATGCGGGTGTCGGGGGCCAGCGGCAGGACGCCGTCCGGGTTGTCCATCAGGACGACCGACTCCTCCGCCAGACGGCGGGCCAGGTCGCGGTTGGCGGTCGAGTCGAGGTCGATCGGGCCGTCCGGCTCCGGATCCCAGTCCTCGTCCAGCAGCCCCAGTTCGCACTTCTGGAGCAGCACCCGGCGGACCGCCCGGTCCACCAGGGACTCGGGGACCGTGCCCTCCCGCACCGCCGCCACCAGCGGGCGGCCGTAGCACTTGAGGGTCGGCAGTTCGACGTCGATCCCGGCCGCCAGTGCCAGTTGCGCCGCCTCCGCCTCCGTGCCCGCCACCCTGTGCAGCGTCCGGAGGAAGCCGATGCCGAAGTAGTCGGCGACCACGGTCCCCGTGAAGTCCCATTCGTCGCGGAGCAGTTCGGTCAGCAGGCGCGGGTCCGCGGACGCCGGCACGCCGTCCGTCTCGTTGTACGCCGCCATCACGGAGCGGGCCCCGCCGTCGCGCAGCGCCATCTCGAACGGGGGGAGGGTGACGTCCGCGAACTCCCTAACCCCGGCCCGGACCGGGGCCAGGTTGCGGGCTCCGGCGGAGGAGGCGTAACCCGCGAAGTGCTTCAGCGTGGCGATGATCCCGGCCGACTCCAGGCCCCGGACGTAGGCCGTGCCGATCGTGCCCACCAGATACGGATCCTCGCCGATCGTCTCCTCGACCCGCCCCCAGCGCGGGTCGCGGACCACGTCCAGGACGGGGGCCAGGCCCTGGTGGACGCCGACCGAGCGGAGGTCCTCGCCGATGCGCCGGCCCAGCTCCTCGACCAGCGGCGGGTCGAAGGCGGCGCCCCACGCGAGCGGGACCGGGTAGGCCGTCGCCTGCCAGGCCGTGAAGCCGGCCAGGCACTCCTCGTGGGCGATCGCCGGGATACCGAAACGGCCCGCGGCCGTGATCCGGCGCTGGGCGCGGGCCAGTGCGCGCGCGCCCAGCGCCGGGGCCACCGGGGCGGTACCGAAGGAACGGGTCAGCTGGCCGAGGCCCCGGGTGATCAGCTCGTCCCAGTCGTAGTCGGCGGTCATCTCCCGTTGCAGCGGGGCGACTCCGTCGCCGTCCGTGGCGGCGCCCACCCACACGCCGTAGAGCTGGGCGGTCTTCTCCTCCAGGGTCATCCGGGGGAGCAGGTCGTCGACGCGGGCCGGGGCGGGCAGTGCGGGGTCTCGCCAAGGAGCGGTGGTCATGAAACTCCCGTCACGAATGTTTCGTACAACACACCGAATGTTCCGGGAACCTATGGCGTGCGAAGGTCTTCGTCAAGGGGGAGCGCAGGGATACGATCGCGGGCATGACGCCTCCCAAGCCCGCAGAAACGCAGACGGCGACGCTCGCCGAAATCGCCCGTGAGGCCGGCGTGTCCGCTCCGACTGTTTCGAAGGTCCTCAACGGGCGTGCCGATGTCGCTCCGGCGACCCGCATCCGGGTCGAGGAGCTGCTGCGCGCCTACGGCTACCGGCGGCGCCGCGCCGAGGCCTCCCGGTCGCCGCTGATCGACCTGGTCTTCCACGAGCTGGAGAGCGCTTGGGCGATGGAGGTCATCCGGGGGGTGGAGAACGTGGCCCGGGACGCCGGGCTGAGCGTGGTGCTCAGCGAGAGCGCCGGACGGCTCACCCCGGGGCGGACCTGGGCCGACCAGGTGGCGGCACGACGGCCGCACGGTGTGGTGCTGGTGCTGTCGGGGCTTGACGAGTCGCAGCGGGCGCTGCTGCTGAGCCGGTCGATCCCGTTCGTGGTGATGGACCCGGCGGGGGACCCGGGGCCCGACGTGCCCTCGATCGGGGCGACGAACTGGCAGGGGGGCCTGGCCGCCACCCGGCATCTCGTCGAGTTGGGGCACCGGCGCATCGGGGCCATCAGCGGGCCCTCCCGGATGATGTGCAGCCGGGCCCGGGTGGACGGCTACCGGGCCGCCCTGGAGACCGCCGGGCTGCCCGTCGACCAGAGCCTGGTCAAGGCCGGGGACTTCCACCACGACGCCGGCTACCGGCTCGGCCTGGAGCTGCTGCGCATGCCCGACCGGCCCACCGCCGTCTTCACCGGCAACGACCTCCAGGCCCTCGGGCTGTACGAGGCCGCGCGCGAGCTGGGGCTGCGGATCCCGGAGGACGTGAGCATCGTCGGGTTCGACGATCTGCCGGTGGCCCGCTGGGTGGGGCCGCCGCTGACGACCGTACGGCAGCCCCTCACCGAGATGGCCGAGGCGGCGGCGCGGCTGGTGCTGGAGATGGGGCGGGCGGAGGAGGCCACCACCGCGACCCGGGTGGAGCTGGCGACCAGCCTGGTGGTGCGGTCGAGTACGGCGGCGCCCATGCCCGGCTGAGGCGGGCCCGGCCGGAAGTTGACGTATTGACGGGTGGTGCGGGCGTCTCCACACTCCTCCGAAGCCAATCGGTTGTACGGCCGAAAGTTTCGGAGGCACCCGCAATGAGATCCTCTGAGAACAGGCTGGTCCACGGGCTTGTCCCTGGCGGCGCTCGTCACCGGCGCCGCGCTGCTGTGCACGGCGCCCGCGGCGCACGCCGCCGACACCCCGCTGCGCGACCTCGCCGCCGCCAGGGACCTGCTCCCAGTCGGGCACGGCCGTGTCCTGTGCGAACGCCTCCTACAACGGAGCGGTGTCGGAAGGCGGTTCGGTGACCTTCGGGTTCAACGGGTCCTGGAGCGTCAGCAATCCGTTGCCGTCCGTGACCCTGGGCTGAACCACGCCTGAGAAGAGTGAGATTTTCCGAAGAAAACGCCATTGCGGCGCTCGCGCTAACAGTCCCCTAATAATTCGGACTTACGTTCCTGTCTCGTGACGGGACACGAGGAGCAAGGCGGCGCGGGCAGACGGGTGGGCCGGCGGTCGAGAGGGCTGAAGATCGTCGGCCTCACCCTGGCGGGGGTCATGACGCTGGGCATCGCGGGCGCGGGGTGGGTGTACTGGCACCTCAACGACAACATCAAGAGCGTAGACATCAACAGCGCGCTCGGCGACGACCGCCCGGCGAAGGCGGTGACGACTCCGACGGCCAGCGCGTCCGCCTCCGCCTCCCCGCTGCCCACCGGTTCCGTCAACATCCTGGTGCTGGGCTCGGACTCGCGCAGTGGCAAGGAGAACCAGAAACTCGGCGGCGGTGACAGCTCGGGCGCCCGCTCCGACACGGCGATGGTGGTGCACATAGACGCGGGCCGCACGGAGGCCACCGTCGTCAGCATTCCCCGCGACACCCTCGTCACCCGCCCCTCCTGCCCGCTGTCCTCCGGCGGCTCGACGTCCGTCGCCTACAACGCGATGTTCAACAGCGCCTACTCGGTGGGCGGGGCGGTGTGCGCGGTCAAGACGGTCGAGTCGATCACCGGGGTCCGCATGGACCACTACCTGGAGATCGACTTCTCCGGCTTCGCGAAGCTGGTGGACGCGCTCGGCGGGGTGACCGTGACCACCGGCCAGGACATCGACGACGACGACAGCCATCTGCACCTGAAGAAGGGCACCCACCACCTCGACGGCACCACGGCCCTGGCCCTCGCCCGCACCCGGCACGGCATAGGCGACGGCAGCGACCTCGGCCGGATCGGCCTCCAGCAGAAACTGGTCAAGGCCCTGCTGGACCAGATGGCCTCCATCAGCCTCCTGACCAACCCGGCCAAGCTCTACGAGGTCGCCGACGCGGTCACCGCCAGCCTCACCACCGACACGGGCCTGGACTCGCTCAGCGAACTGGTGCGCCTCGGCCAGAGCCTGAAGGGCCTCACCTCGGACCACCTCAGGACGGTGATGATGCCCGTGGTGACCGCACCCTCCGACCCCAACCGGGTGGTCGCGAAGGAGCCGGCGGCGAGTGAACTGTGGGACTCGCTGAAGTAGCCGGAGCCGCGCCGGAAAAAACTCCGGGGAATTTCGGCGTGCGTGTCGATCCCGGGGCGGGTCGTTCGACGCAAGGGTGAGAGGCGGGGAGATACCCCGCACCGCACCGGAATACCAGGAGTCACCATGCCCCGTTACCTGTCGCTCGTGAAGATCGACGAGGCCGCCGCCCCCGCCGAAGGCCCCAGCCAGGAGCTGATGCAGCGGATGGGCGAGCTGATCGAGGAGATCACCAAGGCCGGCGTGATGCTGGACACCGCAGGGCTCATGCCGACCGCCCAGGGCACCCGGGTGCACTGGGAGGGCGGGAAGATCTCCGTCACCGACGGGCCGTTCACCGAGTCCAAGGAGGTCGTCGGCGGTTACGCGATCATGCAGTGCAAGGACAAGGCCGAGGCCCTGGAGTGGACCAAGCGGTTCCTCAAGGTGCACGAGGAGTTCTGGACGGTGACCTGCGAGGTGCGGGAGATCGCGGAGGGCTGACACTCCTGGCGTACCGCCGTCCGGGGGTGTCGAATGGGGGGCTGTGAGACCACAGCCCTCCGCCGACGCCGATCCCCGGCACGCCATCGAGACCGTCTTCCGCCTGGAGTCGCCCCGCGTGATCGCCGGCGTCGCCCGGATCGTCCGGGACGTCGGCATCGCGGAGGAACTGGCGCAGGACGCGCTGGTCGCCGCCCTGGAGCAGTGGCCCCGGGACGGGGTGCCCGACAACCCGGGCGCCTGGCTCATGACCACCGCCCGCCACCGCGCCGTCGACCTGGTCCGGCGCCGGGAGAACTACGCCCGCAAGCTGGCGGAGATCGGCCGCGGCATGGAGACGGCCGCCCCGCCGGAGGAGCCCACCGACCCGGACGACATCGACGACGACCTGCTCCGCCTGGTCTTCACCACCTGCCATCCGGTGCTGTCGCCGGAGGCCCGCACCGCCCTCACCCTGCGCCTCCTCGGCGGTCTGAGCACGGTTGAGATCGCCCGCGCCTTCCTCGTCCCCGAGCCGACGATCGCCCAGCGCATCGTCCGCGCCAAACGCACCCTCGCCACCAGGAACATCGCCTTCGAGGTGCCGTACGGACCGGACCGCGAGGCCCGGCTCGGCTCCGTGCTCGACGTCATCTACCTGATCCACAACGAGGGGTACGCGGCCACGGCGGGCGACGACTGGCTGCGCCCGTCGCTGTGCGAGGACGCGCTGCGGCTGGCCCGCGTCCTGTCCTCCCTGATGCCGAAGGAACCGGAGGTGCACGCCCTCACCTCGCTCCTCGAATTCCAGTCCTCCCGTACGGCCGCACGTACCGGCCCCGACGGCGAACCGGTCCTCCTCAGGGACCAGAACCGCCGCCGCTGGAACCGCATGCTCATCGCCCGCGGGATCAGGGCGCTCGCCCGCGCCGGCGCCACGGAGACGGGCCCCCCGGGGCCGTACGCCCTCCAGGCGGCCATCGCCGCCTGCCACGCGCACGCGTACACCTACGAGGAGACCGACTGGACGGCGATCGCCACCCTGTACGGTCTGCTGGCGGCCCGGTCCCCGTCCCCGGTCGTCGAGTTGAACCGGGCGGTGGCCGTGTCGATGGCGGACGGCCCGGCGGCGGCCCTGGCGATAGTGGAGCCGCTGACGGCCGAACCAGCCCTCCGTGACTACCACTTGCTGCCCAGCGTGCGCGGCGACCTGCTCGCCCGTCTCGGGCGTACGACCGAGGCCCGCGTGGAGTTCGAAAGGGCGGCGGGACTGGCGCGCAACGAGCGGGAGCGGGAGTTGTTGCTGGCCAGGGCACGGGAGTGCGCTTCGTAACCTGGAAGCACACGGCTGTTCACTCGTAACTCTGTTCCCATGGCCACTAGTTGGCCACTACAGTGACCCGGCCCCTGTGCAGGGGCTGTAGACCATGGGGGGTCGACAACTTGAGAATGTTCACGCGCCGCCGTGCCGCGGCGCTCGCGACCGCGGCGGTACTCGCCGCGATGGGCACCCTGGCCACCGCGCCGGGCGCCGTCGCCGACGACGCCGGCAGCTGGCCCGGCACCGAGGGCAAGATCCTCGTCGACGGGGGCATGCTGATCGACCCGGCGACGGGCAACGCCACACAGATCCCGGGCGTCGGAGGCGACTACGCCGCCTGGGCGCCGGACGGCAGCAGGCTGGTCACCAGCGCGGGCCAGATCTCCAGCTACCGCCCCAGCGGCTCCACCAAGATCACCCTGCCGTGGGCGGACGGCGTCCGCTCCAGCGCCGTCTACGAGGACCTCGCCTACGGCTGGGGCGGCCGGTACGTCGTCTTCTCCACCGCGGGGCAGCTCGCCTACGGTCCCTCGGACGGGTCGTGGGCCCCCGAGCCGCTGCTCAGCAGCACTCTGGAGCCGTCCACCGTCTGCGACACCCACCCGACGGTGAACCCGGAGTCGGGTCTGGTCGCCTTCCAGCGCAACGTCAACTACGGCTGCTACGACAATGCCGGTGTCTACGTCTACGACTCGGACGCGAAGACGGTCAAGCGCGTCCTGGCCGATGCCGAGCAGCCCGACTGGTCGCCCGACGGCACCAAGCTGGCCTTCGTCCGCAAGGACACCGACGGCAACTACCAGGTCTTCACGGCGAATGCGGACGGCACCGGCGTCAAGCAGCTGACCACCGGACCGCGTTGGTACGCCAACCCGTCCTGGTCGCCGACCGGTACCCGGATCGTCTTCGACGCGCACACCTCGCCCAACAGCGACGACGTGCACACCGTCGAGTACGCCGACGTGGCCACCGGCGAGCTGACCAAGGTCGCGGACACGGCGGGGCAGAACTTCAGCGTCAACCCCAGCTGGCAGCCGGTGCGCAAGAACACCACCGCCCGGGTGTGGGGCGCCGACGCGGGCGCCACCGACATCGCCTCGTCCCGCTGGAGCTGGAACACCGTCGGCAAGAGCGAGGCGGGCCTGCTGGACGCCAAGTCCGCCGTGCTGCTCAACCAGGACGACTCGGCCGACGCGCCGATCGCCACCGCCCTCGCCGGCAAGCGGCAGGGCCCGGTGCTGACGACCGTGAAGACCGGGCTGTCGACTGCGGTGCGGAACGAGCTGAAGCGCACCCTGAAGAAGGGCGGGAACGTCTGGATGGTCGGGGGGACCTCGGTCCTCACCACCAACGTCTCCACGCAGCTGAAGTCCCTCGGGTACGTCCCCAAGCGGGTCTCCGGCACCGACCGCTACGACACCTCGGTCAAGGCCGCGCAGACGGTCACGACCAGCCCGACGTACGTCTTCCTGGCCAGCGGCACCGACTACCAGGCGGCGCTCCCGGCGGCCGCCGCGGCCGGCGCCGAGGGCACCAGCAGCACCGGCAGCGTGGTCCTGACCAACGGCAAGTCGCTGACGTCGTCGGTGAAGTCGTACCTCAACAGCCTCAACCCGGCGAAGACCATGGTCATCACGGTCGGGTCGGACGCGAAGTACGCGCTGACCCATTCGTCGTTCTCCAAGTGGCCGTCGACGTACTACTACTACCCGATCACCGGGGCCAACAACGTGGCGCTGTCGGTGGCCGTCGCCAAGTTCTGGTGGACCGCCCCGGGCCAGGTCGCCCTCGCCTACGCCGGCTCCTGGCGGGACGGGGTCTCCGCGGGCTCGGCGATGAACATCTACGGCCCCGTGCTGTGGACCTCCAGGCCCGCCCTGTCCGACGAGGTCAAGAGCTATCTGCTGCGCGAGTCCGCCGGCACCCAGTCCGCGATCGCCTTCGGCGACACCGGCTCGGTCACGATGGGCGCGCTGAACACGGCCGGTTCGTCGATCAGCGCGAGCGGGAACGACTTCGTGTACCGGCCGTACTACAACGGCGTCGCCTCCACCGCGCGCACGTTCGCGCTGCGCACGGACGGCGGTGACCCCGTCTCGGCCGCCACCAAGTCCGGCCGTCCGGCCGTCGGGCCGAACCTCGGCTCGCTCAGGACGGCTCAGCACCAGTAGCCGGTGCGGGGGCGCCGACGAGCATGGTCGGCGCCCCCGCCACCCGGGTCAGGAAAACGGTCGCAGCGTTCGGCCCCTGCGGCTTGACCTTCCTGCGCAACTCCTCCGGCTCCACCGCCGACCCGCGCTTCTTCACGGTGAGCGTGCCGACCCCGCGCTCCCGCAGCAGCGCCTTCAGCTTCTTCACGTTGAAGGGGAGTCGGTCGGTGATCTCGTACGGCGTCGCGTAGGGGGTGGCGCGCAGTGTGTCGGCCGTGATGTACGCGATCGTCGGGTCGACCAGCCCGCCGTCCAGTTCCTCGGCGACCTCGGCCACCAGATGGGCGCGGATGACGGCGCCGTCGGGCTCGTACAGGTACCGCCCCACCGGACGGACCTGAGGGTCGGGCAGGCCCCTGCTGAGCAGGGTGCGCGGGCCGGGCAGGAGGGTGGCGCGGATCGTCCCCGGCGCCGTCCCGAACCACAGCACCGCCTCCTTCACATCGCCCGCGTCCGAGATCCACTCCGCCTCGGCGTCCGCCGGGACCGCCTCGTGCGGGACACCGGGGGCGATCTTCAGCGCGGCGGTGTGCGCGGCCCCGCGGGCCGCCTCGATCGCCCAGGACAGGGGCGGTGAGTAGGCCTCCGGGTCGAAGATGCGGCCGCGGCCGCCGCGCCGGGCCGGGTCGACGAACACGGCGTCGTAGCCGTCCGTGTCCACCTCCGTCACGTCCGCCTCCCGTACCTCGATCAGGCCGGAGAGCCCCAGCGCGTCGGCGTTCGCCCGCGCCGCGGCCGCCGTCACCGGGTCCCGGTCCACGGCCAGCACCCGGATCCCCGCCCGTGCGAGGGCGATCGCGTCGCCCCCGATCCCGCAGCACAGGTCGGCGACCGAGGTCACCCCGAGCGCCTTCAGCCGCTGAGCCCGGTACGAGGCGACGCTCGCCCGCGTCGACTGCTCGACCCCGTTCGGCGTGAAGAACATGCGGTCCGCGTCCGCGTCCCCGAACTTCGCCGCCGCCCGCTGCCGCAGCCGGGCCTGGGCGAGCGCCGCCGACACCAGCTCGGCGGGGTGCTCGCGGCGCAGCCGGGTGGCCACGGCGAGTTCGTCGGCGGGCGCGGTACCGCGCACCTCGGCGAGGAGGGCGCGGCCTTCGGGGCTGAGGAGGGGGGCGAGGAGGTCGTTCACCGGGTCATTGTCGGCCAGTCGGTGGATGGTTCGCCTCCGGCGGCGGTGTCGGCGCCGGTTCCGGGGCCGGGCCTGGAAGGATCCGACGCCATGCGAGTAGTCGTACAAAATGACAAAAAAGGGTTGAAGGTGGGCGTGGTGGGCGTGACGGGCCTGCTGGCCGTGGCCGCCCTGATGTCCGGCTGCGCGGGGCCGGACCCCGGCTCCACCGCCCCTCCCGCCGCCGGCCAGCAGCCGCACCGGGCGGCGGCCCCCGCCCCCGGCTCCCACGCGGCCCTGGTCGCCGCCGCCAGGCGCTGGGGCCTGGACGCGGTCCCGCTGCGGCCCCCGGCCCCGCCGAAGGTGAAGCCGAGGATCACCGCGCGCGACGGCTTCGAGGTGGACGGGCAGGAGGAGGACGACCTCCCCCCGGTCTTCACCACGATCCCGACCAGGCAACGGGTCGTCTTCCTCACCATCGACGACGGCTGGAACAAGGACCCCCGGTTCCTCCGGATGATGAGCGACCTGCGGATCCCCTACACCGCGTTCCTCAGCAACTACCTGATCAAGGACGACTACGGCTTCTTCCGCACGATGCAGTCCGAGGGCCACACCCTCAACAACCACACCCTGACCCACCCCTATCTGCCGGGCCTGTCCTACGACGAGCAGAAGGACGAGATCTGCGGCATGCAGGCGATCATGAAGAAGCAGTTCGGCAAGGCGCCGACGGTCTTCCGGCCGCCCTACGGCAACTACAACGGCGACACCCTGCGCGCAGCCAAGGCATGTGGCATCAAGTACGCGCCGATCTGGGACGAGGAGGTGTTCGTCGACCACTGGGAGTACCGCGAGTGGGACCGCGGCCTGCACCCCGGTGACATCGTGCTCACGCACTTCCGCGGCCGGGACGACTGGGACGGCACGATGATCGACGACATGCGGCGCTTTCTGAACAAGGTCACGCGCGAGGGCTATGCGGTGGCGCGCCTGGAGGACTACCTGTGAGCCGGCCGAGGGCGACGGCCGCGCTGCTGGCCGCTGCCCTCCTCCTGTCGGGCTGCGCCCAGTCCGTCGACCCGATCGAACGACTGGGCGAGAAGGCGGCCGACCGGGTACGACCGCACGGCCCGGCCGCCGAACAGCCGTACCGCCACTGGGGCCTGAACGCGCCCCTGCTCCCGGCGCCGCACCCGCCATCCCACCCGCTCTCCCTCCGTGCGACCCTCCCCCCGGTCGTCGACCACATCCCCACCGCCGACAAGGTCGTCTTCCTCACCTACGACGACGGCGCCGAGAAGGATCCCCGGTTCGTGGACATGGTCCGGGAACTGCGGCTCCCGGTGACCATGTTCCTCACGGACAGCGTCGTCGGCCCCGGCTACGGCCACTTCGCCCGCCTCCAGGAGGTCGGCGCGAGCGTCCAGAACCACACCCTCGACCACCGGGCCATGTCCGGCCTGCCGTACGTCGGCCAGCGCACCGAGATCTGCGGCCAGCAGGACAAACTGAAGTCCCGCTTCGGCGTCCGCCCCCGCCTCTTCAGCCCGCCCTACGGCAGGTACGACACCACCACCCTCCGCGCGGCGGCCGACTGCGGAGTGACGGCGGTGGTCCTGTGGCGGGCGGCGATGACGGCCGACGGCATCGCGTACCGCCACGGTGAGAAGCGGCTGCGCCCCGGCGACATCGTCCTGGTCGGCCTGGACGAGGCCACGGGCCTGCCCCTGCGCGAACGCACGACCCGTCTGCTCCGCCGGGTCCAGGAGAACGGCCTGACGGTGGGGCGGCTGGAGGACTACCTGTAGCCGAGGGCGGACGGGACCCGGAACCGGCGCGTCGGCCCTTCATGTGCGGCAGTCCCGAAGGGTGGTCACCGCGGCTCAGGGCACCTAATTTCCGCGCCGCGCCGTAGGCAATTGGCACTCCGCTTGACCGAGTGCTAATCGCGGTCATAGTCTCGGGTCTGGCACTCACCACAGGAGAGTGCCAACAACGCGACAGGCAGGTCCGGCACCCGCGACGACGGATCCACCTGGTCGCCACCTCAGACAGTTAACCCCGTGAGATCTCCGAAGGGGGAGGTCGGATCGTGACGACCACCAGCTCCAAGGTTGCCATCAAGCCGCTTGAGGACCGCATCGTGGTCCAGCCGCTCGACGCCGAGCAGACCACCGCCTCTGGCCTGGTCATCCCGGACACCGCGAAGGAGAAGCCCCAGGAGGGCGCCGTCCTCGCCGTGGGTCCGGGCCGTTTCGAGAACGGCGAGCGCCTGCCGCTCGACGTCAAGGTCGGCGACGTCGTGCTCTACAGCAAGTACGGCGGCACCGAGGTGAAGTACAACGGCGACGAGTACCTCGTCCTCTCGGCTCGCGACGTGCTCGCGATCATCGAGAAGTAGTTCACCCCAAGCACATCCTGCTTTGAGCTGCGCCCCTGGCACCCGCGACCTTATGAAGCCGGGCGTCGGGGGCGCGGTTCGTTTCACCCACGTTTTCCGAGAGGGCTGAACCGCTCCCATGGCGAAGATCCTGAAGTTCGACGAGGACGCCCGTCGCGCCCTTGAGCGCGGCGTCAACAAGCTTGCCGACACCGTCAAGGTGACGATCGGCCCCAAGGGCCGCAACGTCGTCATCGACAAGAAGTTCGGCGCCCCCACCATCACCAACGACGGTGTCACGATCGCCCGCGAGGTCGAGATCGAGGACCCGTTCGAGAACCTCGGCGCCCAGCTGGTGAAGGAGGTGGCGACCAAGACCAACGACATCGCGGGTGACGGTACGACCACCGCCACCGTGCTGGCCCAGGCGCTCGTCCGCGAGGGCCTCAAGAACGTCGCCGCGGGTGCCTCCCCGGCCGCCCTGAAGAAGGGCATCGACGCCGCCGTCGCCGCCATCTCCGAGGACCTGCTCGCGACGGCCCGCCCGATCGACGAGAAGTCCGACATCGCCGCCGTCGCCGCGCTGTCCGCCCAGGACCAGCAGGTCGGCGAGCTCATCGCCGAGGCGATGGACAAGGTCGGCAAGGACGGCGTCATCACCGTCGAGGAGTCCAACACCTTCGGTCTGGAGCTGGACTTCACCGAGGGCATGGCCTTCGACAAGGGTTACCTGTCGCCGTACTTCGTGACGGACCAGGAGCGCATGGAGGCCGTCCTGGAGGACCCCTACATCCTCATCAACCAGGGCAAGATCTCCTCCATCGCGGACCTGCTCCCGCTGCTCGAGAAGATCATCCAGAGCAACGCCTCCCGCCCGCTGCTGATCATCGCCGAGGACGTCGAGGGCGAGGCGCTCTCCACCCTCGTCGTCAACAAGATCCGCGGCACCTTCAACGCGGTCGCGGTCAAGGCCCCCGGCTTCGGCGACCGCCGCAAGGCGATGCTGGAGGACCTGGCGATCCTCACCGGCGCCACGGTCATCTCCGAGGAGGTCGGCCTCAAGCTCGACCAGGTCGGCCTGGACGTGCTGGGCTCCGCCCGCCGTGTCACGGTCACCAAGGACGACACCACGGTCGTCGACGGTGCCGGAGACTCCGCCGCTGTCGCAGGCCGCATCGCCCAGATCAAGGCCGAGATCGAGAACACCGACTCCGACTGGGACCGCGAGAAGCTCCAGGAGCGCCTCGCGAAGCTGGCCGGCGGCGTGTGCGTGATCAAGGTCGGCGCCGCCACCGAGGTGGAGCTGAAGGAGAAGAAGCACCGTCTGGAGGACGCCATCTCCGCGACCCGCGCCGCGGTCGAGGAGGGCATCGTCTCCGGTGGTGGTTCCGCGCTCGTCCACGCCGCCAAGGTGCTGGAGGGCGGCCTGGGCAAGACCGGCGACGAGGCCACCGGTGTCGCCGTGGTCCGCCGCGCGGTCGTCGAGCCGCTGCGCTGGATCGCCGAGAACGCCGGCCTGGAGGGCTACGTCATCACCTCCAAGGTCGCCGAGCTGGAGAAGGGCCAGGGCTTCAACGCCGCCACCGGCGAGTACGGCGACCTGGTCAAGGCCGGCGTCATCGACCCGGTCAAGGTCACCCGCTCCGCCCTGGAGAACGCGGCCTCCATCGCCTCCCTGCTCCTGACGACCGAGACCCTGGTCGTCGAGAAGAAGGAAGAGGAGGAGCCGGCCGCCGGTGGTCACTCCCACGGCCACTCCCACTGAGGCACGCCGGCGAAGCCGGTGAGCAGTAGGTCGCTGTGCCCCGCCGCTCCGCGGCGGGGCACAGTGCTCCCACCGGACTGCCGGGGGCGCGTCCGGGTGTTGGCACCCCGTGTGTCGATGGGCGGTGATCCGAACACGGTCTCCACCTGGAGTGCGGCATTGATGATCGCGTTGGCCCGCTCGCCCGTGTCACCCAGCACGCGCACCAGCGACCGCTCGAACTCGGGGGCCGCCTGTGTGTGATGGCTTTCGTACTCGCGAAGAACGGCAGTATGTGGGGAGAGGTCGGCGACGGGGGCGGACTGTTTCGGGGCGCGTGAAGGAGTGCCGCGCGGGACGACGGGTGCATTCCGGGGTGGGTGCCACAGGAAAACTGGTCACGCCGGATCGGCGACGAGCACCGGCTGGTCTACCGGGCCACCGAGAAGGAAGTCGTGATCATCAAGGCTCGATACCACTACTGAGGGATCGCCGCGCGCAGGCTCGTGTGCGGCATCGCTCCGCGGGCGGGCGGTCACGAGTCGATCAGCCGCGCGAGCCGAATCCTGGTCGGACCCTCTGACAGCGTTCCCTCGACCATTGGCCGAGGACAGGAACACCACAGTCGCTGTCGCTCCTGCTCGGAGACCGGCAGAAGCCCCCGTTCCTTTTCCGGAACGGGGGCTTCGCCCCTCGCGGGTACTTCCCACTGTCGTACCGCTTCGCCGGTCGTACTACTTCGCGGCCGCTGTCGTTTCAGTTCTCCAGCACGTCCAGTGCTCCCAGCCGGTCCATCAGCCCGAGCCGGTCGTACTGCAACCAGCCCTCGGCCATCTTCCCGTCGGCGTCGAAGCGGTGGATCGTCGTCCCGGCCATGGTGACCTGCCGGCCGGTGTTCGGCACCCCCATGAACGCCGCCTTCTGCACACCCGTCCAGAGCCACCTGGTGCACACCCGGTCGCCCTGGGCGATCTGGTCCTCGACGAGGAACGAGAAGTCGAAGGCCTCCCGCCACATCTCCAGCTTGCGCCGCATCGCGTCCATGCCGATGGTGTCCTGGCCCTCGACCGGATCGTGGTCGTGGTAGTCCTCGGTGATCAGGCCGTCCAGCGGAGCCAGCGGGCCGGGCGCGGCGATCGTCTCGAAGAACCGTCGCGCGGTGTCGGCGTACCACCGCTCGTCGCGGACCACGTCCAGATCCGTGAACGTCGGCATCCCGTCGCAGATCGCCAGGATCTCGTTGAGGACCTGGTCCGTCTCCGGCCGGTTCGAGTTCCGCATCGCCTCCTCGTACGAGGGGAACTCCACGATCTCGACGACGTGCGACGCGTCGGAGCGGTCCTTGCCGACCACCGCGTGCGTCGCCGTCCGCTTCCCCTTGGCCTGCGTGACCCACCTGTCCATCAGCCGGTCCATCTCGGCCGGCCGGTTGGTCCTGCACTCGATGAGCTGTACGAACGTCATGCCGCCGCCTCCGGCCCCCCTGGGTCCGGTACCGTCACGCCCATTTTCCCACCGGGGGAAGCGGCACCACAGCCGTCACTGCGGCCCGTACCTGCGTCCCGTCTTCGAGCTGATGCCGCCCACCAGCCCGCGCGGGGCCACCTTCGCCAGGCCCGTCAGCACCTTGTAGCGGGGATCCGGGATCGACAGCGTCTTCCCACGCGCGAGGTCGGCGAGCGCCGCCGCGACCAGCTTGTCGGCGTCCAGCCACATCCAGTCCGGGATGTTGTCCGTGCCCATCCCGGCCCGCTGGTGGAACTCGGTGCGGACGAAACCGGGCGCCAGCGCCATGAGACGGACGCCGGTCCCGGCCAGATCGCGCGCCGCCCCCTGGGTGAACTGCACGACCCACGCCTTCGACGCGCCGTAGGTGCCCCGGGGCACGAAGGCCGCCACCGAGGCCACGTTGACGACACCGCCGCGCCCGCGCTCCCGCATCGCCTCGGCCGCCGCCGAGGTCAGCCGCAGCACCGCCTCGCAGTGGACCTTGAGCATCCTCAGTTCGTCGGCCATCGAGACGTCCAGATAGCGGCCCTTGTTGCCGAAGCCGGCGTTGTTGATCAGCAGGTCGACCGGGTTCTTGCGGTCGCCGAGGCGGGCGGCGACCGACTCGATGCCGGTGTCCTCGGCGAGGTCGGCGGTGAGCACCTCCGCCTCGATGCCGTGCCGGTCGTGCAGC
This sequence comes from Streptomyces sp. NPDC111744, assembly GCF_055634995.1. Classification (NCBI taxonomy): domain Bacteria; kingdom Bacillati; phylum Actinomycetota; class Actinomycetes; order Kitasatosporales; family Streptomycetaceae; genus Streptomyces; species Streptomyces sp. NPDC111744. The sequence continues at coordinate 649,863 of NZ_JBVKCG010000001.1, read as the reverse complement.
TCGGTCGCCTGCTCGCGCAGCCGTTTGGTGTCCCGCGCCACCAGGACGAGGTTGTGCCCGTCAGCCGCCAGCCGCCGCGCGAACGCGGCGCCGATCCCCGCGGTCGATCCCGTAATCAGAGCCGTTGTCATGGCCCAAGGGTAGTTACCCGGACTGCCAGCGTCCGCTGCGTGCACCAGCTCTCCCCAAGCGTGCGCACCAGCTCTCCAGAAGGGTGAAGCGCCGGTGAACGGCTCGCGGGTGACGGCCGTTCAGTCCTGCCGCGTCGCCACGTACTTCCGGGCCTGCGCCAGCGCCTCCGGGTGCAGCGCCTCGCCCGCCGCCAGAATCCGCGGCAGCAGCTCCCGCTCGGTGGTGACCGCGCGGAACTGCATCGCCGCCGTCACCCCGTGCGCCGGCCGGTGCACGATCTCGATCGGGTCACCGGCCCCGATCTCACCCGGTTCGATCACCCGGAGGTAGGCACCGGTCGCACCCTTCCGCGTGAACCTCTTCACCCATCCCCGCTCGCCCAGATGGCCCTGAAAAGTGCGGCACGGGATGCGCCCGGAGGTGACCTCCAGTACGACCCCGGAACCGATCCGCCAGCGCTCGCCGATCAGCGCATCCGACACGTTCAGCCCGTTTGTCGTGAGGTTCTCACCGAAACAGCCGTTCGGCAGCGGCCGGCCGAGCTCCTTCTCCCAGGCGTCGAGGTCCTCGCGCGCGTAGGCGTACACCGCCTGGTCGTCGCCGCCGTGGTGGCGCAGCTCGCACACCGCGTCCCCGGCGAGACCGCTGCCCGCGACCCCCTTCGGCCCGGGCGCCTGCACCCGGACCAAGCCGTCCGCGGGCCGCTTGTCGATGGCGGTCACGCCGTCCTTCTGGTCCGTATGGGGCGACGCCGTCGGGCGTCCGAGGTTCACTGAGAGAAGCTCCATGCCCCGACGGTACGGGACCAGACTCAAAGCACCGACGCATTATTGGGTCTCCTGCCCAAGTCGGCCTTATGCTCGAAGGGTGATTGAGGCCCGCCATCTCCGCGTCCTGCGCGCCGTCGCCACCACAGGCTCCTTCTCGGCGGCGGGGCGCGAACTGGGCTGCACCCAGCCCGCCGTCAGCCAGCAGATGAAGGCCCTGGAGACCTCCGTCGGCACCCCGCTGCTGGTGCGCAACGGCCGGGAGATGCGCCTGACCCAGGCCGGCGAGGCCCTCGTGCGGCACGCCTCCGGGATCCTCGCCGGGCTCACCGCCGCCGAGGAGGAGGTCGCCGCGATCGCCGGCCTGCGCGCCGGCCGGGTCCGTCTGGTCTCCTTCCCGAGCGGCAGCTCCACCCTGGTCCCGACGGCACTGGCCGCCCTGCGCGCGGCCCACCCCGGCACCCGGGTCTCCCTGGAGGAGGCGGAACCACCGAAGTCCGTGGAACTGCTGCGCGCGGGCGACTGCGACATCGCGCTGGCCTTCCGCTACGAGGGCGCGGCGGGCGCCGAGGAGTGGGACGACCTGGTGGTACGACCGCTGCTGACCGACCGTCTCGTCGGCCTGCTGCCCGAACGGCACTACCTCGCGCGCGCGGAGTCGGTCGCCCTCGGGGAACTCGCCGACGAACCGTGGATCGCGGGCTGCCCGCGCTGCCGGGGACAGCTCGTCCAGGCGTGCGAGAATGCGGGCTTCACGCCCCGCATCGACTTCGCCACCGACGACTACCCCGCCGTGGTCGGCCTGGTCGGCGCGGGTCTGGGCGTGGCCGTCCTGCCCCAGCTGGCGATCGAGTCGGTACGCCCGAGAGGCGCGCGCACGGTGGCGCTGGAACCCGCGGTGGTGCGGGAGATCGTCGCCCTCACCCTGCCCGACCTGGCACAGGTGCCGGCCGTGGCGGCGACGCTGGAACAGCTGGGCCGGACGGCCCGGCGAGCCTAGGGCGACGGGCGGCCCGCTCGGCAGTGCTTTGAAGAAACGTTCTTTCAGGTGTGCGGGAGGAATCGGCTCTTTCAGGTGTGCGGGAGGGAGTCGCCGCTGGTCGTCGAAGCCGACACCAGCCTGTTGCGCGCCCGCCCCATGAGCTCTTCGCGCTCGTCCTCGGTCAGGCCGCCCCACACGCCGTACGGCTCGCGGACCGCCAGCGCGTGCGCCGCGCACTCCGCGCGGACCGGGCACCTCATGCAGACTTCCTTGGCCGAGTTCTCACGGGCACTCCGAGCCGCCCCGCGCTCGCCCTCGGGATGGAAGAAGAGCGAGCTGTCGACCCCACGGCAGGCAGCCAGGAGCTGCCAGTCCCACAGGTCCGCGTTCGGTCCGGGAAGGCGGGAGAAATCTGCCATTACGTGACCCCTTGTAGCCGTGCTGGGCGGATACGGTGCCAACGACCGTACATCTCCGGTCTAGAGAGATGAAAATATGACTCATTGCGAATCTAGCCCCAGACACCGTGAAACGGGAAGAAAAAGGGCTAAATGGGGCATTGGATGTGATGAAAAGTTGAGAGTCTGACGGTCATGTCTGCACCGTGTCCGCGCCCTCACGTAGAGTGCCGAAGACGGCACGCAGCCCCGTAACTCTTTCGAGTGACCGTCGTTGAGAGTGCGGAGGCGGTTGAAACAACAAGCGCTCGGGCAGGCGTCCGAGACGGTCGACCGCACAGGTGACGATTCCGTACCAGCCTGGAGGCTCAAGGTGACGCGCATCAGCTGCGGAGGGCGGTCATGACATCCGTCCTCGTCTGCGACGACTCCCCGCTTGCCCGAGAGGCGCTGCGCCGCGCGGTCGCGACCGTGCCCGGCGTCGAGCGTGTGACGACGGCGGCCAACGGCGAGGAAGTCCTCCGCCGCTGGGGCGCCGACCGCTCCGACCTGATTCTGATGGACGTGCGCATGCCCGGACTGGGCGGTGTCGAGACCGTGCGCCGGCTGCTGTCGGCCGACCCCGGCGCGCGCATCATCATGCTCACGGTCGCCGAGGACCTGGACGGCGTGGCCCTGGCCGTCGCCGCCGGTGCCCGCGGCTACCTGCACAAGGACGCCTCGCGCGCGGAGCTGCGCGCGACCGTCACCCAGGCGCTCGCGGACCCCACCTGGCGGCTGGCGCCCCGCCGTCTCCGCTCGGCCGAGATGGGCGCCGCGCCCACCCTCACCGCGCGCGAGATCCAGGTCCTGGAGGGCATGAGCCACGGCCGTTCCAACGCCGAGATCGGCCGTGAGCTGTTCCTCTCCGAGGACACCGTGAAGACCCACGCCCGGCGCCTGTTCAAGAAGCTCGGCGCCTCCGACCGCGCCCACGCGGTGGCCCTCGGCTTCCGCTGGGGACTGGTCCGTTAGCAGGGCGGTGAGCTGCGCCGCAGCGGGACCGCGGGCCGACCGGACGCCCCCGCCTACCCCACGGTGGGCGGGGTCCGCAAGGCGGAGCGCCGGAGTCCCGCTGCTTGTTTCGTCGCCGATGCCGCATCCTTGAGGTGTGGAGTCTCTCGGGGACGAGTCGTTCGAGCGGAAGGGGAGGGCGCAAGGGATGAGTTCCGGCGCACCTGCTCATAACGCTTCGGTGCACAACGACGGACGCGGTGCCACGCCGCCGACGGCAGCAGGGCACGATGGAGCGATGCGCGACGACGAGGCGGTCACCGCCATAGGCACGATCGGCGCTCTCGTCCACCGCGCTGTCGACGGGGACGAGCAGGCCACGCACGACCTGCTCGCCCATGTCCACCCGCTCGCGCTGCGCTACTGCCGTACGCGCCTGTCCCGCCTTCCGGGCGACGCCCGCCACTTCGTGGAGGACCTTGCCCAGGAGGTCTGCGTAGCGGTTCTCCTCGCGCTGCCCCGCTACCGCGACACCGGCCGTCCCTTCGAGGCCTTCGTCTTCGCCATCGCCTCCCACAAGGTCGCCGACCTCCAACGCGCCGCGATGCGCCATCCGGGCTCCACGGCGGTCCCCTCGGACGAGATGCCGGAACGCCCCGACGACTCCCTCGGCCCCGAGGAGCGGGCACTGCTCAGCAGCGACGCCGAATGGGCCAAGAAACTCCTGGCCAACCTCCCCGAGAACCAGCGCGAGCTTCTTCTCCTGCGCATCGCGGTGGGCCTCACCGCCGAGGAGACGGGTCAGATGTTGGGAATGTCACCGGGTGCGGTGCGGGTCGCCCAGCACCGGGCCCTGAGCCGGCTGCGCGCGCTGGCGGAGCAGTAGCCGCACGGTCCCCCCGCCCCTGATGAACAGGTGTGCGCGTATTTCCGTACGAACATACGAAGCCCGCAGCTGAGCCGTACCGTGGAATTTGGGGCCTGTGCTTCCCGTTAGCATGGACATCCGCACCGTTCAAGGCCATTGGGGAAGGTGTCATGACTGCCAACGTCGACGGAGTGCCCGGAAAATTCGCGACACTCGGGCTTACCTACGACGACGTGCTGCTGCTGCCGGGCGCATCCGAGGTGCTCCCGAACGCGGTCGACACCTCGTCCCGCATCTCCCGTAACGTCCGGGTCAACATCCCGCTCCTGTCGGCGGCGATGGACAAGGTGACCGAGTCACGCATGGCGATCGCGATGGCCCGCCTCGGCGGCGTCGGCGTGCTGCACCGCAACCTGTCGGTCGAGGACCAGGTCAACCAGGTCGACCTGGTCAAGCGGTCGGAGTCCGGCATGGTCACCGACCCCATCACGGTGCGTCCGGAGGCGACGCTCGCGGAGGCCGACGCCCTGTGCGCGAAGTTCCGCATCAGCGGTGTGCCCGTCACCGACCCGGCCGGCAAGCTGCTCGGCATCGTCACCAACCGTGACATGGCCTTCGAGAGCGACCGCTCCCGCCGGGTGCACGAGGTCATGACCCCGATGCCGCTGGTCACCGGCAAGGTGGGCATCTCCGGCACCGAGGCCATGCAGCTGCTGCGCAAGCACAAGATCGAGAAGCTGCCGCTGGTCGACGACGAGGGCGTCCTCAAGGGCCTGATCACGGTCAAGGACTTCGTCAAGGCCGAGAAGTACCCGAACTCCGCCAAGGACGCGGAGGGCCGCCTTCTCGTCGGCGCCGCCGTGGGGGCCAGTCCCGAGGCCATGGAGCGGGCCCAGGCGCTCGCCGAGGCCGGTGCGGACTTCCTGGTCGTCGACACCTCGCACGGCCACAACAGCAACGCCCTCAGCTGGATGTCGAAGATCAAGTCGAGTGTGGACGTCGACGTGATCGGCGGCAATGTCGCCACCCGTGACGGCGCCCAGGCGCTCATCGACGCCGGTGTCGACGGCATCAAGGTGGGTGTGGGCCCCGGCTCCATCTGCACCACGCGCGTGGTCGCCGGCATCGGCGTCCCGCAGGTCACCGCCATCTACGAGGCCTCCCTCGCCGCCCGCCCCGCCGGCATCCCGCTGATCGGCGACGGCGGTCTGCAGTACTCCGGCGACATCGGCAAGGCGCTCGCCGCCGGCGCCGACACGGTGATGCTGGGCAGCCTCCTCGCGGGCTGCGAGGAGTCGCCCGGCGAGCTCCTCTTCATCAACGGCAAGCAGTTCAAGTCGTACCGCGGCATGGGATCGCTCGGTGCGATGCAGTCCCGCGGCCAGGCCAGGTCGTACTCGAAGGACCGGTACTTCCAGGCCGGGGTGGCCTCCGACGACAAGCTCGTGCCCGAGGGCGTCGAGGGCCAGGTGCCCTACCGCGGCCCGCTCTCCAACGTGCTGCACCAGCTCGTCGGCGGCCTCCGCCAGACCATGGGTTACGTGGGCGCCGCCACCATCGGGGAGATGGAGTCCAAGGGCCAGTTCGTCCGCATCACCTCGGCGGGTCTCAAGGAGAGCCACCCGCACGACATCCAGATGACGGTCGAGGCGCCGAACTACAGCCGCAAGTAGTCACCACGGCCTCTTCAGGGCGGCCCCGGGTGCACCGGGGCCGCCCTTGTCGTACCCGTCGGCGATACTGGAAGACGCTGAAACGCAGAGGGAAAGGCCACAGACGTGACTGAGATCGAGATCGGGCGCGGCAAGCGCGGCCGCCGGGCGTACGCCTTCGACGACATCGCCGTCGTCCCCAGCCGCCGTACGCGGGACCCGAAGGAGGTCTCGATCACCTGGCAGATCGACGCCTACCGCTTCGAGCTGCCGTTCCTGGCCGCCCCCATGGACTCGGTCGTCTCCCCGGCCACCGCGATCCGTATCGGTGAGCTCGGCGGCCTCGGCGTGCTCAACCTCGAAGGCCTCTGGACGCGGCACGAGGACCCGCAGCCGCTGCTCGACGAGATCACCGGGCTGCCCGCCGAGCAGGCCACCCGCCGCCTCCAGGAGATCTACGCGGCCCCCATCAAGGAGGAGCTGATCGGTGCGCGTATCAAGGAGGTGCGCGACTCCGGCGTGGTCACGGCGGCCGCGCTCTCCCCGCAGCGCACCGCCCAGTTCTCCAAGGCGGTCGTGGACGCGGGCGTGGACATCTTCGTCATCCGCGGTACGACGGTCTCGGCGGAGCACGTCTCGTCCTCGCACGAGCCGCTGAACCTGAAGCAGTTCATCTACGAGCTCGACGTCCCGGTGATCGTCGGCGGCTGCGCCACCTACACGGCGGCCCTGCACCTGATGCGCACGGGCGCCGCGGGTGTGCTCGTCGGCTTCGGCGGCGGCGCCGCGCACACCACGCGCAACGTGCTGGGCATCCAGGTCCCGATGGCGACCGCGGTCGCGGACGTGGCGGCGGCCCGCCGTGACTACATGGACGAGTCCGGCGGCCGGTACGTCCACGTGATCGCCGACGGCGGTGTCGGCTGGTCCGGCGACCTCCCCAAGGCGATCGCCTGCGGCGCGGACGCGGTCATGATGGGCTCTCCGCTGGCCCGCGCGACCGACGGCCCGGGCAAGGGCCACCACTGGGGCATGGAGGCGGTCAACGAGGAACTCCCGCGCGGCAAGAAGGTCGACCTCGGCACGGTCGGCACCATCGAGGAGATCCTCACCGGCCCGTCCCACACCCCCGACGGCTCGATGAACCTCTTCGGCGCCCTGCGGCGGGCGATGGCCACGACCGGCTACAGCGAGCTGAAGGAGTTCCAGCGCGTCGAGGTGACGGTGGCGGACTCGCAGCACAAGCGGTAGGACTCGCCGACTCGGACCGAGGGCCGGCTTCGACGTCACCGGCAAGATCGTGGGCAAGGGGACGGCCCGCAAGGCGATCGGCTACCGCTACGAGCACTCTGCCAGGTAGTTACACCTGCAGGTAGTTACACCTGCTCGATCGAACGGCCCACCGGTCCGACCGGTGGGCCGTTTCGTCGTGAGGCTCCCACCGCCGGGGCCTCGCGCCGTGTGCTCAGAGCCGGTGCGCCGCCCCCGTCGGTGTCGCCCCCCGGGTGTCCAGCAGCAGCTGTGCCTTCACCGACAGGCCCTGGAGGTCGTACGTCCGGTGCTGCTGGACCAGGATCGTCAGATCGGCGTCGGCGGCCGCCTCGTAGAGGGAGTCCGCGCGCGGGACCGGGCGCTCCAGGACGCTCCAGGACGCGATGTGCGGGTCGTGGTAGCTGACCGAGGCGCCCAGTTCCATGAGCCGGATCGCGATCTCGCGGGCGGGCGTGGCCTGCTGGTCGGCGAGGTCGGCCTTGTAGGTGACGCCGAGCAGCAGCACGCGCGCGCCGCGGGCCGACTTGCCGTGCTCGTTGAGAAGGGCGGCGGCGCGCTGGACGACGTAACCGGGCATCCGGTGGTTGACCTGCTGGGCCAGTTCCACCATGCGCAGGCCCCGGCCGGCGACGCCTGCCAGGTCCTGGGCGACGCCGTGGCCGCCGACACCGGGGCCGGGCCGGAAGGCCTGGAAGCCGAACGGCTTGGTCTCCGCGCAGCGGATGACGTCCCACAGATCGACGCCCAGGCCGTGGCAGAGAACGGCCATTTCGTTGACGAGGGCGATGTTGACGTGCCGGAAGTTGGTCTCCAGCAGCTGCACGGTCTCGGCTTCGCGCGGGCCACGCGCGCGTACCACCTTGTCGGTGAGCCGGCCGTAGAACGCGGCGGCCGACTCGATGCACGCGGACGTGAGACCGCCGATGACCTTCGGGGTGTTGGCCGGGGTGAAGTCGCGGTTGCCGGGATCCACCCGGCTGGGCGAGTAGGCGAGGTGGAAGTCGCGCCCCGCCCGCAGGCCCGAGCCCTTCTCCAGCAGGGGCCGCAGGAAGTCCTCCGTCGTCCCCGGGTGGACCGGCGACTCCAGAATCACCGTGGTGTGCGGGCGCAGCCGCTCGGCCAGGGCGCGGGCCGCGGCCTCCACCTGGCTCAGGTCGAGCCCGCCGTCGTCGCCGCGCGAGGTCGGCGCGCAGATCACCGCCGTCCGCACCCGCCCCAGCTCGGCCGGGTCCTTTGCCACCCGGAAGCCCCCCGAGAGCATCCGGCGCAGCTCGGCGGGGCTGAGCGAGCCCGCCTCGGGACCGGTGGCGTACCCGATCGTGGGGATGCCGGCGGCCACCGCGGCCTGGGCGAGGGGCAGGCCGTAGGGACCGAGTCCCATGACGGCGAGGTCTGCGGGCATGGCGTGGGCCGTCCTTCCCAGTAACCGAAGCGGGACAGGTGCGCAAGCCCTGTGGACAGGATGAGCGAAGCGCAATGTCAGACTAGGAGTAAATATGAACGTTATGTGGGATTGTGTACGTGTGTCTTCCGGGGGTTCGGTGCGCGTTGTCCACAGGCTGGGGGCGCGTGGTGGCTGAAGTCGCGCAACACGGTCAGACTTTGGGCATGGGCCTCGCCTGCCGGGTGTGGCCGGCGCGACCGATGACCGACGACCAGCCATGACCGATGGCGGCACAGCGGGAGGCAGCGGTGAGGACAGCGACACTGGGGCCGAAGCAGCGGGCGGAGTCCTTGGCGGCCATGGCCGAGCGCGAGCTGGACGTGCTGGTCGTGGGCGGGGGAGTGGTCGGCGCGGGCACCGCGCTCGACGCGGCCACCCGGGGCCTGAGCACCGGCATCGTCGAGGCCCGTGACTGGGCCTCCGGTACCTCCAGCAGGTCCAGCAAGCTGATCCACGGCGGCCTGCGCTATCTGGAGATGCTCGACTTCGACCTGGTCCGCGAAGCCCTCAAGGAGCGCGGCCTGCTCCTGGAACGCCTCGCCCCGCACCTGGTCAAGCCGGTGGCGTTCCTCTACCCGCTCCAGCACCAGGGCTGGGAGCGCCTCTACGCGGGCTCGGGTGTCGCGCTCTACGACGCGATGTCGATGGCCCGCGGGCACGGCCGGGGCCTGCCCGCCCACCGCCACCTGACCCGCCGTCACGCCCTGCGTGTCGCGCCCGCCCTGCGTAAGGACGCCCTGGTCGGCGCCATCCAGTACTACGACGCCCAGATGGACGACGCCCGCTATGTGGCGACCCTGGTGCGCACGGCGGTGTCCTACGGCGCGAAGGCCGCCAACCGCGCACGTGTGACCGGGTTTCTGCGGGAGGGCGAGCGGGTCGTCGGCGCCCGGGTGCAGGACGTGGAGGGCGGCGGGGAGTACGAGATCCGCGCGAAGCAGGTGGTCAACGCCACCGGCGTGTGGACCGACGACACCCAGGCGATGGTCGGCGAGCGCGGCCAGTTCCACGTCCGTGCTTCCAAGGGCATCCACCTGGTCGTCCCCAAGGACCGTATCCACTCCACGACCGGCCTGATCCTGCGCACCGAGAAGTCGGTCCTGTTCGTCATCCCCTGGGGCCGGCACTGGATCATCGGTACGACCGACACCGACTGGGACCTCGACAAGGCCCACCCGGCCGCCTCCAGCGCCGACATCGACTACCTGCTGAACCACGTCAACTCGGTGCTCGCGGTGCCGCTCTCGCGCGACGACGTCCAGGGCGTGTACGCGGGGCTGCGCCCGCTGCTGGCCGGCGAGTCCGACGCCACCAGCAAGCTGTCGCGCGAGCACACGGTCGCGCATCCGGTGCCGGGGCTCGTGGTCGTCGCCGGCGGCAAGTACACGACGTACCGGGTGATGGCCAAGGACGCCGTCGACGAGGCGGTGCACGGGCTCGACATGCGGGTCGCGGAGTGCGTCACCGAGGACATCCCGCTGCTCGGCGCGGAGGGTTACCGGGCGATGTGGAACGCGCGGGCGCGGATCGCCGCCCGCACCGGCATCCACGTGGTCCGGGTCGAGCACCTGCTGAACCGGTACGGCTCGATGGCTGACGAACTCCTCGACCTCATCGCCGCCGACCCGGGCCTCGGTGAGCCGCTCTCGGCCGCCGACGACTATCTGCGCGCCGAGGTCGTCTACGCCGCCTCCCACGAGGGCGCCCGCCACCTCGACGACGTCCTCACCCGCCGCACCCGCATCTCCATCGAGACCTTCGACCGGGGCACCCGCAGCGCCCGCGAGGCCGCCGAGCTGATGGCGCCGGTCCTCGGCTGGGACAAGGACCAGATCGAGCGGGAGGTCGAGCACTACGAGAAGCGGGTGGAGGCGGAACGGGAGTCCCAACTCCAGCCGGACGACCAGACGGCGGACGCGGCCCGGCTGGGAGCACCGGACATCGTGCCGCTCTGAAGCCGCCCTCCGACATCACCCGATCGGGCGACCGGGCGTCGGGATCTTCCCTCGGCCCTGGGCCGTTCTACCGACTGCGAGGGCAGAACTCGGCCGCGAGCAGTGCGGGTTCGAGGTCCGGGTCTGCGATCGAGGTCGTGTTCACACGGAACGTGAGGACATGCCGGCCGCCGATCGAGGCAGCACTCCGCACATAGCTGCCCGCGATCCGTCCGTTGTGCCCCCACACCGTGGTCCCGCACGGCAGCGTCACAGGAAAGATCCCCAGGCCGTACGCCCCATGTGCGGCACGGGTGCTGAGCATCTCGCGCAGCCGGTGCGAGGGCAGCAGCTCGCCGTCCAGCAGCGCCGCGTAGAAGCGGTCCAGGTCGTCGAGCGTGGTCACCAGCTCACCTGCGGCGCCGGCCACCCGCGGGTCGAGCTCGGTGGCGTCGGAGCCGTCGGCCGCGTAGGCGCGGCCGTGCGGAACGGTCAGCGAGGTACGGGCACCCGGGAAGGACGTGCCCGTCAGGCGGAGGGGAGTGATGATGCGGCGCCGCGTCTCGGTGGCGTACGAGTGACCGGTGACCCGGCGGATGACCATGCCGAGGACGACGTAGCCGGTGCTGGAGTACGAGTAGCGGCCGAGGCCGGTGGAAGGGAGGGCGAGCGAGATGCGTACGGCCTGAAGCGGAGTCAGGGGGACGGTCCCTCGGGTGACGTTGGTGAAGTCGGCGAGCCCGCTGGTGTGGCTGAGCAGGGCGCGCAGGGTGATCCTCCGCCCGTCGGTGCCGCGTCCGCGCAGCAGCCCCGGCAGATACCGCTCCACGGGGTCGGACAGGGACAGCCGGTGTTCCGTGGCCAGTTGCAGGACGACGATGGCGACGAAGGTCTTGGTGATGCTGCCGGCGCGGAAGTGGTCGGCGCGGGTGATGCCCCGGCCGGCGGCCGCGTAGTGGACGTCGTCGCCGTCGCGGTCGAGGAGGGCGGCGGCGGGCGCCCGGCCTTTGGCGACGAACTGTGACAGGAGCGGGTCCGTCGCCTCCGCCGAGGACGCGGAACCGGCCGTCACCGGGGCGAGCAGCAGGGCAAGGGCGACCGCTATGGCCACCAGTGTCCGAAGCGACGGCATCCGGGTTCCTCCCTTGTCGCGGGCCATGATCCCGGCCCGTGTGACGCCCTCGTCACCGGGGGTTCCGGTCGACCGGCCCCAGCGGGTTCCGATGCGCGGTCAGGGGCACCCGGGGCGTTGGGCACTTGTCGGGTGAGGGACAATGAAGGTTCTGTCAGGGCGGGTTGCATGAGGGGACGCATGTCGGAGGCGGAGCGGGCGGGTACTTCTCGTCAGGAGACTCGTCAGGACAACAGTGAGCGTCTTCTCGCCGGGCGATACCGGCTGGGAAGGGTGCTCGGCCGCGGCGGCATGGGCACGGTGTGGCGGGCCGAGGACGAGACCCTCGGCCGGACGGTCGCCGTCAAGGAGCTGCGGTTCCCGTCGAACATCGACGAGGAGGAGAAGCGGCGCCTGATCACGCGCACCCTGCGCGAGGCCAAGGCGATCGCCCGGATCCGCAACAACAGCGCGGTGACGGTCTTCGACGTGGTCGAGGAGGACGACCGGCCCTGGATCGTGATGGAGCTGGTCGAGGGCAAGTCGCTGGCCGAGGTGATCCGGGAGGACGGCCTGCTCAAGCCCCGGCGCGCGGCCGAGGTCGGGCTCGCGATCCTGGACGTGCTGCGGTCGGCGCACCGCGAGGGCATCCTGCACCGGGACGTGAAGCCGTCCAATGTGCTGATCTCCGAGGGCGACGGCCGGGTCGTGCTCACCGACTTCGGTATCGCCCAGGTCGAGGGCGACCCGTCCATCACCTCCACCGGCATGCTCGTCGGCGCCCCCTCCTACATCTCCCCGGAGCGGGCCCGCGGCCACAAGCCCGGCCCGGCGGCCGACCTGTGGTCGCTCGGCGGCCTGCTGTACGCGGCGGTCGAGGGCGCTCCGCCGTACGACAAGGGGTCGGCGATCGCCACGCTGACCGCGGTGATGACCGAGCCGTTGGAGGAGCCCAAGAACGCGGGGCCGCTCAGGGACGTCATCTACGGCCTGCTCACCAAGGATCCGGCCAAGCGGTTGGACGACGCCGGCGCGCGGTCGATGCTCAACGCGGTGCTCAGCGCGCCGGAGAGCCTGCCGGTGGACGCCACGCGGGTCGTGCCGCTGCCGCCGGACGCACCGCAGCAGGAGAAGGTCGCCGGGGCCAGGCGGGGCGAGGAGGCCGGGGAGAAGCTGCGCGGGGCGCTGCGGTCGGTGCGGAAGGCCGCGGGAGCGGCGAGTGTCGCCTCCGCGACCCGGCCGAAGAGCACCGCTGCCGAGGCCGGCGGCGCCAAGGGATCGGTCGCTTCGGGCTCGGGATCGGTCGGTTCCGGTTCGGGGCCGGTTTCCGGCTCGGCCGGCGGTGGGCGTCCCGCCGCCGGTCCGGCCGCCGGTCCCGCTGTCGGAGGGGCCGGTGCGGGCAGTGGAACGGCGGGGACCAAGCCCGCCGTCGGCAAGGCGAGTTCGGGGTGGCCCGTGGTGCCGCCGCCGGATATGGACCTGGCGCCCCGGACCGTGCCCCGGGCTCCGCTCACGGACGTGGTGCCGAAGCGGACCCTTGTGATCATCGCCGTGGTGGTGGTGCTCGCGGTGCTCGGTACCGTGCTCGCCCTCACGCTGGGCGACGACGGGAACGGCAAGGGGAGCGGCAAGAGCGGCGGTTCCAAGGCGGTGGCCACCTCGGGCGCGAGCGCGAGTGCGAGTTCCGGTTCGGGGTCCGGCGGCGGATCCTCCACCAAGGAGGGCGCGAGCGGCGGTACGCAGACGGACGGTGCCTCCTCCGCGGCCGCGACCTCCGGGAGTACCGGGAACTCGGACCAGTCGGGCAACGACGGTTCCTCGGCGTCGAACTCCAGTGGCAGTAACGGGGACAACACCTCAGCGGTGCAGACGTACAACGGAGGCCAGGGCTACTCGATCGGGCTGCCCAAGGGCTGGAAGTTCCAGACGAGCAGCCCCGCCGGGGACCGGTTCACCGGGCCAGACGGCCAGAAGCTGCTGATCGCCTGGACCAGCACGCCCAAGGGCGACCCGGTGGCGGACTGGGAGAACCAGGAGCGTTACATGGTGCGCTCCCAATACCAGAAGATCCGCATAGCGAAGGTGAGCTACCGCAGCTGGAACACGGCTGACTGGGAGTTCACTTACGTGGAGAGCGGCACCGAGTACCGGACCGTCGACCGCGGGTTCGTCGTCAGCTCGAAGCAGGGGTACGGGCTGATGTACACCGCGAAGGCCGCCCACTGGAGCAGTGAGCTGCGCAAGGACACCTGGAAGACGCTGACGGCGAGCTTCGAGCCGAAGTGACAAATTCGCATCCCCACAATGCGAATTGCCTCCGGCACGTATCGTGAGTGGTTGCGGACCGTACGCATTCAGGTATGCATGCAGAACGGGCCGCGAAACGAACGGATTTGACCACCGGGCGGCCGGGGGAGGCAACGTGGACGACTACGCGGGTCGGGTACTCGCCGACCGCTACCGCCTGCCCCTGCCCCCCTCCGACGAGTACGAACACACCGAGACCCGGGCCTTCGACACCTACAGCGGCCAGGAGGTGTACGTCCGGCAGGTGCCGTTGCCGGAGGTCGTCGAGGCGGAGGTGCTCGACGCGGAGGGACTGCCCGACGGGTTCACGGCCCGTGACCGTGGCGCACGTCGGCCACCGGCCGCCCGCACCGCGACACGCCGGCCCAGCGATCCCGCGGTGCGCCGCGCCGTCGAGGCGGCGCAGGCCGCCGCCCGGATCCCCGACCATCCCCGGCTCGACCAGGTCTTCGACGTGTTCGCCGAGGGCGGTTCGCTGTGGATCGTCAGCGAGTTCGTGGCCGCGCGGTCGCTGGCGACGCTGCTCGCCGAGCGGCCGCTGACGCCGTACCGGGCGGCCGAGGTCGCCTCCGACGTGCTGATGGCGCTCAGGGTGCTGCACGCGCACGGCTGGGTGCACCGCAACATCACCGCCCGCACGGTCCTCGTCTGTGACGACGGCCGGGTGATGCTGACCGGTCTCGCGGTCGGGGCGGCGGAAGAGGCGCTGTGCGGGTACGACCCGGTGCCGCCGCCGGAGGGAGAAGGCGGCGCGGAGGCGGACGGCCGTCGGCGGGTCGGGGAGGCGGAAGGTTCCGCCACACCTGGCGGTCCGGCCGGTCCCGGAGGCTCAGGCGCCCTCGCTGTCGGGGGCATCGGGAGCGTCGGGGGTGCGTCGGGTGGTACAGCAGGCGCACGGACGGCGCCCGGCGTGCCGGAGGCGGATCCCGAGGCGGCCCGGCGCGCCGCCATTCAGGCACGGGCCGCCGGCGGGTTGCCGGCGGCCGGACCGGGCGAGGGCTCGGGCGGTGCCGGTACGGGCGCGGTGGAGCGGCGGGCGTTGGAGACCGGGGCGGACATCCGGGCCGCGCGGGCCGGGGCGATCGCGGCGTACCGGGCGGGGGCGAGGGCCGCGGCCCGGGTCCAGGAGGCCCAGCAGAACGGCCGGGCCGCGCTGCCCGGGGCCCGGCCGCCGGTCGACGCCGACACCGGAACGCCCGCACCGCAGCAGCCGTATGCGAACGGGGCGGCTCCATCGCAGTATGTCCCGGGCCAGGCCAACGGTGCCGCGCAGCCGCCGTATGCCCCGGGGCACGCAAACGGAGCGGCCCAACTGCCTTACGCCAATGGGCAGGCGCAGGTGCAGGCGCCCGGCGGTGAGCAGCGGGCCGCCGGCAGTGTGCCGCCCGGTCGCATCGCCGACCCGTACGGGGTGAGCGGTGCCTCCTCGCCCTGGCACGGGGCCGTGCCCCGCCCCCATCCCGGCACGCCTCCCGCGGAGCGCACCGCACTCCCGGCCGTCGGTCCCGGCACCGACCTCCCGCAGCCGGTCGTACCCGCGCAGGCCCCCCGGTGGGGCGAGGCGGAGGCCGCCGTGGCCGGGCGGCGGGGGCCCGCCACCGCGCTGGCCGCCGAGCGGGCGCGGCAGGTGCGGATGACCGTGGTCGGGCCGGTGACCGAGCGCTGGGCGCCGGAGCAGGCCGGGCCCGTGCACGAGAACTGGCAGCTGGCGGCCCCCATCGGACCGGCCACCGACCTGTGGGCGCTCGGCGCGCTGCTGTTCCGGGCCGTGCAGGGGCACGCACCGTACCCGGAGGAGTCCACGGCCGAGCTGGTGCAACTGGTGTGCTCGGAGCCGCCCGCCTTCGCGGAGGAGTGCGGGTCGCTCAGGCCGGTCGTGGAGTCGTTGCTGCGTCAGGACCCCACCGAGCGGCTGGACTTCGAGGAGCTGCGCGGCTGGCTGCGCTCGCTGGTGCGTTCCGCGCCCGAGCCGGACGCCGGCGCGCATGTCGTCACCGCCCCGCCCGCCGCCGACCCGGCCCGGCTGCCGATCGTCCGCAGGCGCGGGCAACTGGTGCGCTGGCGCCGGGCAGGGCTGCCGGCGACCAGTCCGCACGGCCGGCACAAGCGAGCCCGCCAGGAGGCCAAGTCCCCGCGCAGACTGGGCCGTACGCTGCTTCTGCTGGTGCTGCTCCTGCTGGCCGCGGTGGTCGCGTACGCCATGCTGTTCCTGCCGAAGAAGGGCAGCGCGGACAACGGCGGCGCGACGAACGGCGACCGGACGGGTGCGGCCGGCGAGGCCGGTCCCGCGCCGAGTCCGAGCCCGACCGCCACGCCGACACCGTCGCAGACGGCGCCCCCGTCCACCGAGACGCAGACCACCGCGGGTTCGACGGGCGGAACCACGGCCGCCGACGGCTTCACCCTGCGCAACGACCCGGACGGCTTCAAGGTCGCCGTCGCCAAGGGCTGGAGCCGTACACCACGGAACGGCAGCGGCCAGGTGATCTACTCGCAGGGGAGGTTCGAGCTGATCGTCGTGGCCGGGCGGGACAGCGCGGCGACCTACGGCAACGATCCGATGACGTACCAGCGGGACAAGGAACGGGAGTTGCAGCCGTACCGGGACTCCAGCTGGGCCACGGCGGGCGGGCTGCGGACCATCACGGTGGGCCAGCAGGTGTCCGCCGAGGGGCAGTTCACCTGGACGGACGGCCGGCAGGGCGACCTGTTCGTACGGAACATGGTCTTCCTGATCAACGGTCGGTACCACATCGTGCAGGTCCGCGGCCCGGAGTCGGAACGGGACGAGGTCACACGGCTGTACGACCAGGCGTCGTCGACGTACAAGTACACGGGCTGAAGGTCAACGCCGGTGTGAGCCGAATGGTTCCCGTTCCGGTGGGCGGATTCCGTTCACTTTCCGTGGTGAAAGCGAAAACCGTCACAGTGCTGTCTCCGTGGGACCCCACCGGTTCCATGGCCGCAGGGTGGTCCTTAGTCTGACCCTGACAAGAGCATTGCGGGGCAACGTGAATCAGATGCAGGGCCTGCTCATCGCGGGCCGCTATCGGCTGGCCGACACCATCGGCAGCGGCGGCATGGGCCGAGTGTGGCGCGCCCACGACGAAGTGCTGCACCGGGCGGTCGCCATCAAGGAGTTGACGGCCGCGCTCTACGTCTCCGAGGGCGACCAGGCCATCCTGCTGGCCCGTACCCGGGCGGAGGCCCGGGCAGCGGCGCGCATCAACCACTCCGCCGTCGTCACCGTCCATGACGTCCTCGAACACGACGGCCGTCCGTGGATCGTCATGGAGCTGGTCGAGGGCCACTCGCTGGCCGACGAGGTCAAGGAGCGCGGGCGCGTCGAGCCGCGGGAGGCCGCGCGGATCGGGCTGTGGGTGCTGCGCGCGCTGCGTGCCGCGCACAGCGCCGGGGTGCTGCACCGGGACGTCAAGCCGGGCAACGTCCTGATCGGCCGGGACGGCCGGGTCCTCCTCACCGACTTCGGCATCGCGCAGATCGAGGGCGACACCACGATCACCCGTACCGGGGAAGTCGTCGGATCCGTCGATTATCTCGCGCCGGAGCGCGTGCGCGGGCACGATCCCGGGCCGTCCTCCGACCTGTGGGCGCTGGGCGCGACGCTGTACACCGCGGTGGAGGGGCGCTCGCCGTTCCGCCGTACCTCGCCGCTGACCACCATGCAGGCGGTTGTCGAGGAGGAGGCCGCCGAGCTGAGCAACGCGGGCCCGCTGGAGCCGGTCATCACCGCGCTGCTGCGCAAGGAACCCGCCCAGCGGCCCGGCCCCGAAGAGGCCGAGCAGATGCTCGCCGAGGCGGCGGAGGGCCGGCGGCCGAGCGGGGCGCAGATGTATGTGGCGACGGGGCAGACGGGGTACGACATCATGGGGACCGGGACGGGCACCGGTACCCGTGTGCAGTCGGCCGTCGCCACGCCGTATCCGCCGGTGACGATCGGGCCCGTGCCCGTGCCGGCGAAGCGGTACCGCCTGCGCACGTTCGCCCTGGTCGTCGCCCTCGCGGCGGTCGTCGGTGGGGGCGTCGCGGTCGCGCTGCAGCAGTTCGGCACCGACAGCCCCGACGGCCTCGTCTCTGCCTCGTCGACTCCGGGTGCCAGTGCCGGCGCCGGCGCCAGTGCTTCGCCGAGCGACAGGGGCGGCCAGGGGGCGGTTCCCGCCGGTTGGGAGCGGCGCGATGACCCGGTGGGCTTCAGCATCTCCCTGCCCAAGGGGTGGAAGCGGTCCGTCTCCATCGACCAGGACGGCCTCCGGCAGGTCGACTACTCGCCCGACAAGGGCAAGCACCTCGTGCGGGTCGCCGTCGACACCGCGCCGGACTTCAGCACCGCGTACGAGCACATGAAAGACCTGGATCAACGGGTCTCGAATCGGCTGCTCGGCTACAAGCAGCTGAGCCTCAAGGAGGAGCTCTTCCGCGACCAGCCGGGCGTCCGCTGGGAGTACACCTGGAACGCGCTGGCCAAGGACGCTCCCCACTACTTCCCGGGGCCCTACCATGCGATCGACGCCGGGTACATGAACAGCGCCGGCACCGAGTACGCCATCTACGCGGCCTCGCCGGCCGACGACTGGGCCACCACCAGCAAGCAGTTCGGCGTGATCCTGCGGGGTTTCCAGGAGGGCTGACCCGAGTGGAACAGTGCGCCGCCGTCCTTCCTGGGACGGCGGCGCACTCGGCCGCCCTCCGCGGAGGCTCAGGCGTAGTCGGTGCAAGAACGGACTATCGTGCTTCCTTCTATGACCGCCACCTGCGCGCCGATGTAGTCGAGTGAATCACCCGAGGGTGCCGCGTAAGTGGAGAAGCTGCTTTTCTGGTCGTTTCCGTCGTATTCGGAATGCCAGCCCCACTCCGTGACGAATCCAGTGCTGTCGTCTATGGAAACGAGGCGAATGGCCACATGGTGACCATCGGCAGCGGTGTCCTTGATCCAACCGCTGATGTCCACATGGTGGGCTGACCAGTTGGTGAACGTGAGACTCCCCGTGGCGCCCGTGCACCCGTTTTGAAACCGGTCATGGCTGAAAATGATCGCCCCTGAAGTCAGGCGGAGGTGCACTTGGCCGGTCACCGCGCCGGAAGGGGTCCGTCCGGTGCGGCATCATGGGGCCATGGGGACCGACGGGGAAGCCGTTCGTCTGATCGCGGGGCGTTATCGCCTGGAAACGCGGCTCGGGCGGGGCGGGATGGGTGTCGTATGGCGCGCGACCGATCAGTTACTCGGCCGGCAGGTCGCCGTGAAGGAACTCACCGTCGACGACTCCCTCCCGGACGACGACGCCCGGCTGCGCCGCGACCGCACCCTGCGGGAGGCGCAGGCCGTCGCACAGCTGCACCACCCTCACATCATCGTCGTGCACGACGTGGTGGAGGAGGGCGAACGGCCCTACATCGTCATGGAGATGATCGACGGCGGCTCGCTCGCCGACCGGATCTCGCAGAACGGTCCGGTGGACGTCGGCGAGGCCGCGCGGATCGGGATCGCCCTGCTGAGCGCGTTGCGGACGGCGCACACGGCCGGGGTGCTGCACCGGGACATCAAGCCGGCGAACGTGCTCGTCGAGGCGGCCACCGGGCGTGTCGTACTCACCGACTTCGGGATCGCGCAGGTCGCGGGCGCCACCACGCTCACCGACACCGGCTCCTTCGTCGGGTCGCCCGAGTACACCGCGCCCGAGCGGATGTCCGGCTCCCGCTCCGGTCCCGCCTCCGACCTGTGGTCGCTGGGCGCGCTGCTGTGCGCGGTCCTCAGCGGCGAGTCGCCGTTCCGGCGCGACTCGCTCGGCGGGATCCTGCACGCCGTGGTCTCCGACGAGATCCGGCCACCGGCCCAGGCGGAGCCGCTGCTGCCGGTCGTACGAGGGCTGCTGGAGCGGGATCCCGAGCGGCGGCTGGGTGCGGCGGAGGCCGAGCGGATGCTGCGGGGGTTCCTGGAGACGGGGTCCGTGGCGGCCGCGAGCACGACGGAGAGCGCCGGTGTCTCCGCGTACACGCCGACCCAGCGGGACGTGCCGTGGCCACCGGACCCGGCCCCGGAAGGGTCACCCCGGTACTCGCCCCGCGGGGTGCTGATCGCCGCCCTGCTCGTCGCCGCGATGGCCGGGGCCGGGGTGTCGGCGGCCGCGCTGCTGTTCAACGGCGGCGGAGGCGGTGGTACCCCGGGCCCCGGGGGTACGACGACCGTCACCGCGTCACACACGACGGCCACGACCCCGCCGCCGTCCCCGTCGTCCCTCTCGTCCCCGTGGCCCCTTTCGCCCTCGTCACCGGCCGCCACCTCCCGCACCGCCCCCTCCGGTTACCGTCTCGCGCAGGATCCGGCCGGCTTCTCCCTCGCCGTCCCCGAGGACTTCACCCGCGACCCGCAGGGCGAGCGCGTCTTCTACCTGTCGCCGGGGCAGGCCTTCCGGCTCGGCGTCAAGGTCTCCGAGCCGCAGACCGGCGGACCGGGGACGGCGATACGGCGGGCGGCGGCCGACGGGCCGAGCACCAACCCCGGCTACCACGACGGCCGGGTCACCGACACCACCCACTCCGGACACCCCGCCGCCTTCTGGGAGTTCACCTGGAAGGGCTTCAGCGCGACGGAGGGCCCCCGGCACACCTATGACCTCTGCTGGGAGGAAGACGGCCGGTTGTACGACGTGTGGGTGTCGGCACCGGTCGGGAAGGTGCGGGAGGCACGGGAGTACTTCGATGTCGCGGTGGACACGTTCGCGGGGAACTGAGGACCGGGATGCGACATGGATCCGGGGGCGCCCTTCACCTGCCCAGTCTGTCCAGCCAGCGGCGTGCCGTACCCGGCCGGTACGCCGGGCCCTCCAGTCGTAGCACCACGCCGTCCCGGACGACCGCGTACGCCACCGGAGCCGACGCCTTCGGGAAGGTCACCGGGTGGCGGCCGGAGGGGAGCTTGAGGCGGCCGGGGAGACGAAGGCGGGCCCCTGTCGCCTCGGGCACCAGCTCCGCCTCCACCGTCACCGTCGACACGGTCACCTTGACGGGTGCCGGAGCCGATCCGGCCGTCGCCGAGATGTACGGCAAGGGGAGCCCGCGATCGTCACGCCCGGCGTTCTTCTCGGCGGCCTCCGCCGTGTCAACGCCCAGCCTGCGCTGACGCTGGTCGATGTCCAGGGCCAGCTGGCCGCTGCCCGTCCAGTAGGGGAGGGCCAGGCGCCCGCCGGTCAGTGCCGGGGCGGCGGCCGGGGCGCCGTGGGTGCCGTCTCCCGTCATACGGACCATCCGGTCGATGCCCAGCAGGTGCACGAACGCCCACACGTCGTGCACCCCGCGCTCCAGCGGACGGCCGCCCGCCAGCCGTTCCGGGTCCAGGCGCAGTCGGCCGGACGCGACGAGCTGCGACCGGCCTTCCCCCAGGGACTTCAGCCGTACCTCCAGGTCGCCCTCCGGGTACCACCAGTCCTCCCGGTCCCGGTCCTTGACCACCAGCTCGGCGTAGGCCAGCCGGAACGGATCGCGGACCTCCCAGCCGTCCTCGGTGCCGGGCACGCCGGTCAGCAGCTCGGGGTCCAGCCACTGCCTCCCGTCGCGCTCGACGAGGACCAGCGGTTCACCGTCCCCGCGCAGCAGGCTCAGCGTGATGTCGGCGACCAGGCGGCCGTCCTCCCACCTCGGATCACCGACCTCGGTGCGGGCCTTCACCTCGCGGACGCGCTCGGCCAGCGCCACCGCGCCGTCGAAGTCGCCGCGTTCGAGGAGTTCGGCCCGCAGCCGGGAGACGGCCGGGAGGCCCTCGCGTACGGCCGCCGGGAACTCCGTCAGCGCCAGTTCCCGGGCCGATTCGAAGCGCGGTCGCTGCTCGGCGGGGTCCTCGCGGAGGATCTCGGGCTCGCGGGTGCGGGAGAGGATCTCTACGTGGTAGAGGCGGTGGAGAAGGCGGTTCTGCAGGGCGTCGAGGTCGTCGGAGGGGGGCGTGCCGTCCTTGATCTGCCCGACGATGGTGCGGACGTTGGGCCAGAACCCGTACCGGGGGTCGAAGCGGTGCCGGGTGTTGTTGCCGCCGTCGTCCCGCTTCATCCAGTAGTAGCAGGGGTAGTCGGCGAGGACGGAGATCCGCTCGGCCTTGAGGTAGGCGGCGCTGACGAAGAGCAGGTCCTCCAGGATCCAGGGCCCCTCCGGGAACCGCAGGCCGTGCTCCTCGACGAAGGCGCGCCGGAACATCTTGTGCGGCGACATGCTCTGCATCAGCTCGTCGTTCTCTATGGTGCAGGCGTCGACCGTGTGCCGGAACAGCCGCCGGGGCCGGACCATGGTGCTGGACATCTTGCCGAGTACGACGTCGGCGTCGTTGCGCCTGGCGTGCTCGTACAGCCGCTCCAGCGCCTCGGGGCCGAGCGTGTCGTCGTGGTCGACGAACTGGATGTACTCGCCTCTGGCGTGCCGCATGCCGAGGTTGCGCGGTGCACCGGGCCAGCCCGAGTTCGGCTGGGTGTGCACCTGGACGTTCGGATGGGCGGCGGCGATGTTCTCCAGCCGGGCCAGGGTGTCGTCGGTCGACCCGTCGTCGACGTAGATCACCTCGTACTCGTCGGCGGGCAGGCTCTGCCCCAGCAGCGACGGCGCGCACTCGTCGACGTATTTCCCGGTGTTGTAGACGGGGACGATGACGCTGACCTTGACTCTCGGCATTCCACGGACCTTACCTGCCCGGCCAAGAAGCGCGGCGGCACTGCCTGGGGTACTGCCCTCGCGGACTCAGCGCATGTCCATGGCACTCTGACCGCTCTGACCGCGCCGCTTCGACAAGGGTGTGGTGCGCAGGGTACTCATGTGCCATGAACGCAGACGGCGAACAGCCGCCCGACGGACGTCTGATCGGTGGCCGTTACCGGCTCGTCGAGCGCATCGGGGCCGGCCCCACCGGCACCGTGTGGCGCGCCCACGACGAACAGGACGCGCGGTACGTCGCCGTCAAGGAGCCCCGCCTGACCGGCGATCCGGCGGACGAGGAACGGCAGCGGGCCGCGCACCGCCTGCTGCACGAGGCCCGGGCCGCCGCCCGCGTCGACCACCCCTCCGCCGTCGCCATTCACGACGTACTCCTCGATGACGAACTCCCCTGGGTCGTCATGGAGTTGGTGGAAGGTGAGTCTCTCCAGGAAGCCCTCGACTCCCGTGGGCCCCTGTCGCCCGCCGAGACCGCCCGGATCGGCCTCGCCGTCCTCGGTGCTCTGCATGCGGCGCACGGCGTCGGCATCGTCCACCGTGACCTCAAGCCGTCCAACGTCCTTCTCGGAGTCGGCGGCGAGCGTGTCGTCCTCACCGACTTCGGCATCGGCGCGGGGCAGCAGGGGCAGGGGTACGGCGGCTTCGTCGCCCCCGAGTGCGCCGAGGGGCGCGGCGCCGGCCCCGCCTCCGACCTCTGGGCTCTGGGCGCGCTGCTCAGCACGGTCATGGACACCGCGGAAGGCCCTCTCGGCGCCCTTCTCGAGGGGCTCCGGGCCTCCGAACCCGAGGCCCGTCCGGACGCCCCGGCCGTCGCCGAGGTGCTGGCCTCCGTCGCCGGGGTGAGCCCGCCGCGGTGGGCCGTGGAACCCGCGCCATCGGTCCCGCCCGCCGCACCCGCCCCTGCCCCGCCGTCCCCGGACCCCGAGCCGCGGCGCCTCACCCCCCTCGCCGCCCTCGGCCTCCTCCTCGCCAAAAAACCGGAACGCGGCTGATCGTTCGCCCCGCGTCCTGATCAGCGCATTCCCCGCCAGTGATCACTGGCGGCATGTGTGTACTCGGTGAATCCGAGTTACCCACGGGTACCCAAAGGCCCCGCTCCCGAATACCCTGCGGCACATGACGGACTCGCAGGCCCCGGCACACGCACCGGCCCACACCGGCACGAACCCCCTCGCCCCAGCCCCCGCAGGGGCCAGAACGGCCGCCGACGTGGTCACGCCCGAGCTGGTCGCCCAGCTCACCAAGGGTGTCGTCGGTTCCGGACGCACGGCCAACCACACGCCCTTCACCGGCGAGAAGCTGGCCGACCTGCCCGAGTCCACCCCCGAGGACGTGGCGAAGGCCTTCGACGCGGCCCGCGCCGCACAGGCCGTATGGGCGAAGGTGCCGGTACGGCAGCGTGCGGCCGTCCTGCTGCGCTTCCACGACCTGGTCCTGGCCCGCCAGGCGGAGGTCCTCGACCTCATCCAGCTGGAGACCGGCAAGGCCCGCCTGCACGCGCACGAGGAGGTGCAGGCCGTAGCCGTCGCCGCCCGCCACTACGGCCGCAAAGCCCCCTCCTATCTCCGGCCCAAGCGGCACGCGGGCGCCATGCCCACCCTCACCAAGGTCACCGAACTGCGCCACCCGCGGGGCGTGGTCGGCCAGATCGCCCCCTGGAACTACCCCCTCGAACTCTCCGTCGGCGACGCCCTCCCCGCCTTCGTCGCGGGCAACGCGGTCGTCATGAAGCCGGACACGGAAACCTGCCTGACCGCCCTGTGGGCGCGTGATCTGCTGATCGAGGCGGGACTTCCCGCCGGTGTCTTCCAGGTCGTCCTCGGCGAGGGCCCGGTCGTCGGCCCCGAACTCGTCAAGCACGCCGACTACGTCTCCTTCACCGGCTCCACCCGCACAGGGCGCGAGGTCGCCCAGGGAGCGGCGGCCCGCCTTGTCGGCGTCTCCCTCGAACTCGGCGGCAAGAACGCCATGCTGGTCCTGGAGGACGCCGACATCGAGAAGGCGGCCGCCGGCGCCGTCCGCGCCTGCTTCTCCTCGGCCGGCCAGCTCTGCATCTCCATCGAGCGGTTGTACGTCCACGAGTCGATAGCCGACGCCTTCGTCGAGCGCTTCGCCGCCCGCACCAAGGCGATGCGCCTCGGCAGGTCCCTCGCATACGGCGCGGACATGGGATCCCTGGTAGGGGAGCGCCAGTTGGAGACCGTCATGCGGCATGTGGAGGAGGCCGTGGAGAAGGGCGCGACCGTCGTCGCCGGCGGCACCGCCCGCCCCGACATCGGCCCCTACTTCTACGAGCCGACCATCCTCGACGGTGTCGAGGACGCGATGGCCGTCTGCACGGAGGAGACCTTCGGTCCGGTCGTCTCCCTCTACCGCTTCAAGACGGAGGAGGAGGCCATCGAGCACGCCAACGCGACGCCGTACGGCCTCAACTCGTCCGTCTGGACGAAGAACGGCGGCCACGGCCGCGAGGTCGCCGCCCGCCTGCGCACCGGCACGGTCAACGTCAACGAGGGCTACGCCCCCGCCTACGGCAGCGTCCAGTCCCCGATGGGCGGCATGAAGGACTCGGGCCTGGGCCGCCGGCACGGCTCTGAGGGCATCCTCAAGTACACGGAGGCCCAGACGGTGGCCCAGCAGCGGCTGCTGCCGATGGCCCCCGCCCTGGGCATGGACGACGAGAAGTACGCCCGGTTCATGAGCACGAGCCTGAAGGTGATGAAGGCAATGGGGCTGCGCTGACCTACCCCGGGCGCGGGCCGTGTCGACATGCGGCTCCGCCGCGTCGGCGCGACCGACCACGAACCACCCGCACGCGAAACTCAACGAGGAGCACCCGTGCCCCAGGACACCTACGATTACGACGTCATAGTCGTCGGCTCCGGCTTCGGCGGCTCGGTGACTGCCCTTCGCCTGACGGAGAAGGGCTACCGCGTCGGCGTCCTGGAAGCCGGCCGCCGCTTCACCCGCACCACCCTCCCCAAGAACTCCTGGGACATCAAGAACTACCTCTGGGCCCCCGCACTCGGCTGCTACGGCATCCAGCGCATCCATCTCCTCGGCAACGTCATGGTTTTGGCGGGGGCGGGCGTCGGCGGCGGCTCCCTCAACTACGCCAACACCCTCTACGTGCCGCCGAAGGCCTTCTTCGACGACCCCCAGTGGCGTGACATCACGGACTGGCAGGAGGAGCTGCGGCCGTACTACGACCAGGCGCGGCGCATGCTCGGCGTACGGCTCAACCCGACGATGACCCCCTCCGACGTCCACCTGAAGGCGGCGGCGGAGAAACTCGGCGTCGGCGACACCTTCCATCTCGCCCCCGTCGGCGTGTTCTTCGGCGACGGCAAGGACGCCGACGGCGAGGCGAAGGCCGCGCCCGGCGACCAGGTCGCCGACCCCTACTTCGGCGGCGCCGGCCCCGCCCGCAACGCGTGCACCGAGTGCGGCGAGTGCATGACCGGCTGCCGGCACGGCGCGAAGAACACCCTCAACGAGAACTACCTCCATCTCGCCGAGCAGGCGGGCGCGGTCGTCCACGCCATGACCACCGTCGTCTCCGTCACCGACGACTCCCAGGGCGGCTACGCGATCGCGACGCTCCCCACCGACGACAAGAAGGCGAAGGGCCGGATCTTCAAGGCGCGCCGGGTCGTCATCGCGGCCGGCACCTACGGCACCCAGACCCTGCTGCACCGGATGAAGGCCGGCGGCCAACTGCCGTACCTCTCCGACCGGCTGGGCGACCTCACCCGTACCAACTCCGAGGCCCTGGTCGGCGCCCAGACCGACAACCGCCGTTACCGCAAGGCGCACGGCACCCCGCAGGCCGACTTCACCCGGGGCGTGGCGATCACGTCCTCGATCCATCCGGACGGGAACACGCACATCGAGCCGGTCCGTTACGGCAAGGGCTCCAACGCGATGGGCGGCCTGTCCATCCTCCAGGTGCCGTACGCGGAAGGCTCCTCCCGCGTCCTCGGCTGGCTGGCGAACGCGGCCCGCCACCCCCTTCTCGTGCTGCGCTCGCTCTCCAACCGGCGCTGGTCGGAGCGGACCATCATCGGCCTCGTGATGCAGTCACTGGACAACTCCCTGACGACCTACCTGAAACCGGACGGCGTCGGCAAGGGCCTGCTCACCGCGCGGCAGGGCCACGGCGCCCCCAATCCCAAGCAGATCAGGGCCGCTTCGGAGGCCGCCACCGTGCTCGCCGCCGAGATCAACGGCTTCGCCGGCAGCAACGTCGGCGAGCTGATGGGCACCCCGCTCACCGCGCACTTCCTCGGCGGCTGCCCGATCGGCGACTCGCGCGAGACCGGGGTCATCGACCCGTACCACCGCCTCTACGGCCACCCGGGCATCTCGGTCGTGGACGGCGCCGCCGTCTCCGCGAACCTGGGCGTGAACCCGTCCCTCACCATCACCGCGCAGGCCGAGCGCGCGATGTCCTACTGGCCCAACAAGGGCGAGGCGGACCCGCGTCCGCGACAGGGCGAGGCGTACGAGCGCCTCCGGCCGGTCGAGCCGCACAGCCCCGCGGTCCCGGCGGAGGCCTTCGGCGCGCTACGGCTGCCGCTGTTGGACATCCCGGCCGTACCCCCGAAGAAGAAGTAACCAGGGCGTCTCGCGCCTGGACGCCGAAGAGGGACCTGTGCCCCCCTCCGAGCCCAGGTCCCTCTTCATCCGGTGCGCGCGGGCCGCCGTACGACGGTCCGCGCGACCTCGTTCACATGGCTATGCGTCCGCCCCGGCCTTCCGGCGCCGCACCACGAACACCGCACCGGCACCGGCCACGACGGCGACCCCGCCGATCAGGCCGATGACCGGGAGCGCCGAGCTGGAGCCGGTGTCGGCGAGGTTGCCGGTCGGCAGGTCGGAGACATCGCCCTGCGGCCTCTTCACCGAGTCCTTGCTGTCGTCGTCGCTCGGCGTGGCCGTACCCGGGGCCGGGTTGGACGAGCCGGCCTTGAGGACTGTGAAGTCGTACTGGGCCCAGCCCTCGGCGATGCAGTCCTGGCCGTCGACCTTGTCGAGGTAGGCGCCGGAGCCGAAGGAGTAGGCGTCACCGGCGGGCGCCTTGGCGTCGACGGAGACGCGCAGGTCGACCGACTCGCCGGCGCCGGACTTGAGCTTCTTGACGTAGAAGAAGTAGTCGCCGGCCCAGTCGTCGCTGCCGATCCGGTCCCAGGAGCCGTTGTCGGGGTTCTTGAACTCCAGGTCGACGTACGGGCTGAGGTACTTCGCCTCGCTGAGCTCGTAGTTCTCGACCTCGGCGTAGAAGGCGACGTCCTGGACGTCGGTCTTGGACTCGTTGGTCACGACCAGCTTGAAGCTGTGGAAGCCGTCACCCGCGACGATCTTGCCGGGCAGGCCCTTGATGTCGGCGGACAGCTTGGCGTCGGTGAAGTCCTTGTCGAGGTCCTCGCAGTACGGGACGTTCGGGTCGGACGGGTCCTCGCTGGGCCCCGCCGACTCGGACGGCTCGGCCGAGGCGGAGGCAGACGCGCTCGCGCTGGCGCTCGCACTGTCGCTGGGCGAGGCGGAGGCGGAGGCCGAGGTGGACGCGGACGCACTGTCGCTCGCCGAGGCGGAGTCCGACGGGGAGGCCGAGGCGGACTCGCTCGGGATCTCGCTGGGTGCGCTCTCGGAAGCGGACGCCGACGGTGTGTCCTCCGCGAACGCGGCCGGCGCGGTCAGCAGGGCGACTGGCGCGATGACAGCCGTGGCGGCTGCCGCGGCCATGGCGCGGCGAAGCTTCATCAGGACCCCCGTGACTCAGGTGCGGCAGACGGATGTAACCGCTGGTTCTGGTGATGTGACCCGCGAATCCTGTGAATGGTTGCCTCCGCATTGACCGGATCCTTATGTGACGGTCGTCACTTCACCCCGGTGTGCCGAGTTGCCGTCTCGTGTTCTACACCGCCTGAGACGCGCTGTGGCCCACCCCTGGCGGATGATCGAAGCCGACCGCGAAGACGGGCATGTGCACAGCCGGTTCCAAGGTTATTCTCGCCCCCGTCAAACGGCCGAACGAGAGAGTGTCATGTCTGACAGACGGTCCGAGCAGTCGTCGGGGGACGAACCGTCGTCGTCCTCCTCCATACCCGATGAGGTGTGGGAGCAGTTCATTCGCGACACCGAGCGCGACATCCGCAAGTCCGCTCCGAAGGAGCCCTCCGCACGGGCACGTGAGGGAACCGAGCGGCTCAAGGAGCTGCAGGAGCCCGAGGGTTGGCGGACCGGGCCCGCCTGGCAGGAAACTGACGGGCGGGCCGCCCGGCGCCGTAAGGTCTGGGCGGTCGTCGGCCTGCCGCTGGCGATCGCCGTGGCCGTCGTGGCCATGCGGCCCTCGCTGATCCCCGGCGACCCCTTCGGCTCGTCCTCCGGTGCCTCCTCCGGTACCGACACCGCGACCTCGCCGCTCCCCGCCGAGACCGCCGCCCCGACCGCGCCGCCCTCCGCGGTCGCCGCCGACACCCCCACCCTCGACCATCCGTTCGCCGGTTCCCCGGCGCTGCGCTGGGCCGACGGCGCGGCCGGCATCGTGCTGCCGAAGGCCACCGCGCTCGGCTCGATCCCCAAGGACCGCGTCGAACTGGCCCTCCAGCAGACCAAGAAGCTCCTGGTCGACGCCAACCTCGACCCCGAGGTCGTGGCCGGCGCCCACCCCGATGCCGCCCTCGCGGTGCTCGACCCCCGGCAGCCCGGCCTGCTCGACGAGCTCAACACCGCGCTGCGCACCCCGAGCAAGACCCATGACCCGCTGTCCCTCTTCAGCCGCTTCGACCCCGAGGACGTGCACCTGGCCGGCCAGGTCGTCAAGACGCGCGGCCGGATCACCTTCGCCAAGGGCAAGTACGAGGGCGTGGCCGTGCACGCCGACTTCACCTTCGTCTACCCGGTCGTCCGTGCCGACGGCTCCGAGGTCACCCGCACCATCGTGCGCCGCGTCATCGACACCGAACTCTCCGACCCCGTGCACTACCAGGTCACCCCCGGCCGCCTGACCCTCCTGGGCTACGACGAGGACGCCGGCAACTCGGCCTGCGACATCGACGACGGCTATCTGCACCCGCAGTTCCCGTCCCAGGCGCCCACGGGCAGCGCCGCCCCGACCGGCCCGTCGATCGACCCGTACGACCGGAGCCGGAAACTCGGGAACGAGCCGGAGGGGTGCGGCACGGTGAGCCGTACCTAGCTCCACGCAACTCTGCGCCGCTCTGAGCTCTACGGCGGTCTGCAGCGGTCTGCGGCGCTCTGTCTGCGGGCAGGCGAAGGGCCCCGCGGGACGGAGCCGCGGGGCCCTTCTTCCGTCAGCACCGACGTCAGGGCAGCGTCGGTGCCGGGGAGCGGCGCCGGGGGGTTGCGCCGCTGGTCTCTGTGCCCTGCACCACCGTCCGTGCCCCGGGTCGCCGCCCCGCGTACTCGGGACGTACGGCAGGTCTCGACCTTTGACGGACGGTCGGCACACGGCAATTCCGTTGCCTGAACCGGGACTTGGGAGCTGAGAAGGCCATGGGAGCCTTCTAGGCATCGTGCTGGATGCACGAGGCCTCCGCAACCGTTTGACCCAGCCCTTGTGCATTTTTGCAGTTTTCCGCCGGTCGGCCCCGGGCGTCCCCGGAGCCGACCGTCTCTGGTGTGACCGGGCTGCTGTCCCCTGCCGTCCGGTCACGTGACTGGAGCGAGGTCCCACGACGCACAGCACGATCCGTACGTCTCATCGCCCCAGTGAGCCACGCGTGGTTCTTTCGGGCCCGCCCCTGGCTGACACGGACACCCCGTCCAACGAAGCCGTTCGCGTGCCGGTCACGCGCCGTACGGGTGAGAAGGCCCCGAACTCAGGTCCACCCGACTCAGGTCCACCCGACTCAGGTCCACCCGACTCAGATCCGGCCGCGGCACAGTTCGAGGAGGGTCATGGCGAGGGAGGTGCCCGGCCTGCCGAGCGCCTGGCTGTAGTGGCCGAGGACCTCCATCTCCCGGGACAGGTTCACCCGGCGGCCGCCGGAGGTGATCCGGGCCTCCTGGATGACGGCCGAGACCGCCATCCGTTCCTGGATCAGGCCGATGATCCGGTCGTCGAGCGTGTCGATGCGCTCCCGCGCACCGGTGATCACGTCGGCGGCCTCGGCGGTACGGGCGCCGGTCCTCTCGGCGGGGCTGACGGTCATGTCGGGGCTCCTCGTTCTCGGAAGGCGGGAGGCCCCGGACCGGCACGATCCGGAGAAACACCAGGCGCCCCGGACCTTGTCGGCCCGGGGCGCCTGGGGAAGTCGCTTGTCAGTTGCTCAAGCGGCACGACCATGGCAGCCGGCGGACCGGGTGCCATAGGTAAAGAAGAAGGTCGTCTGCGTGAGCATGGGGCGAGTATGCCACATCACCTCGTCGGGGCGTCCCGCGCCCGCCCCGTTAGAATCGGTAACCACAGACCCCTGCCCCACCGCCGGAAGGCACCCCGTGTCATCAGCGACTCCCGCTGCCGCCACCCCCGACACCGTCCTGGTCGTCGACTTCGGCGCGCAGTACGCCCAGCTCATCGCCCGTCGCGTCCGCGAGGCCCGGGTCTACAGCGAGATCGTGCCCAGCACCATGCCGGTCGCCGAGATCCTCGCCAAGAACCCGGCGGCGATCATCCTCTCCGGCGGCCCCTCGTCCGTGTACGAGGAGGGCGCCCCCCGCCTGGACCGCGCGCTCTTCGAGGCCGGCGTCCCCGTCTTCGGCATGTGCTACGGCTTCCAGCTGATGGCACAGTCCCTCGGCGGCACGGTGGACAACACCGGCGCCCGTGAGTACGGCCGTACCGACCTGCATGTCGCCAAGCCGGCCTCCACCCTCTTCGAGGGCACCCCGGCCGAGCAGCACGTGTGGATGTCGCACGGTGACGCCTGCTCCGCCGCCCCCGAGGGCTTCGCCGTCACCGCGTCCACGGACGTCGTCCCGGTCGCCGCCTTCGAGAACGACGAGAAGAAGCTCTACGGCGTCCAGTACCACCCCGAGGTCATGCACTCCACGCACGGCCAGCAGGTCCTGGAGCACTTCCTGTACCGGGGCGCGGGCCTGCAGCCGAACTGGACCACCGGCAACGTCATCGAGGAGCAGGTCACCGCGATCCGCGAGCTGGTCGGCGACAAGCGAGCCATCTGCGGTCTGTCCGGCGGCGTCGACTCCGCGGTGGCCGCAGCCCTCGTCCAGAAGGCCATCGGCTCCCAGCTGACCTGCGTGTACGTCGACCACGGCCTGATGCGCAAGGGCGAGACCGAGCAGGTCGAGAAGGACTTCGTGGCCGCGACCGGCGTCCAGCTCAAGGTCGTGGACGCGGAGGAGCGCTTCCTGAAGGCCCTCGCCGGCGTCTCCGACCCGGAGCAGAAGCGGAAGATCATCGGCCGTGAGTTCATCCGGGTCTTCGAGCAGGCGCAGGCCGAGATCATCGCGGACGAGGGTCCCGAGGTCGCGTTCCTGGTGCAGGGCACGCTCTACCCGGACGTCGTCGAGTCCGGCGGCGGCACCGGCACCGCGAACATCAAGTCCCACCACAACGTCGGCGGCCTCCCCGAAGACCTGGAGTTCAAGCTCGTCGAGCCGCTGCGCAAGCTGTTCAAGGACGAGGTCCGGATGGTCGGCCAGGAGCTCGGCCTGCCGGAGGAGATCGTCCAGCGTCAGCCGTTCCCCGGCCCCGGCCTCGGTATCCGGATCGTCGGCGAGGTGACCAAGGAGCGGCTCGACCTGCTCCGCGAGGCCGACGCGATCGCCCGCGAGGAGCTGACCGCGGCCGGCCTCGACCGCGACATCTGGCAGTGCCCGGTGGTCCTGCTCGCGGACGTCCGCTCGGTCGGCGTCCAGGGCGACGGCCGCACCTACGGTCACCCGATCGTGCTGCGTCCGGTCTCCTCCGAGGACGCCATGACGGCCGACTGGTCGCGCCTGCCGTACGACGTCCTCGCGAAGATCTCCACCCGGATCACCAACGAGGTCCGTGACGTCAACCGGGTCGTCCTCGACGTCACCTCGAAGCCCCCGGGCACGATCGAGTGGGAGTAGGCGAGTAGGCCCTATCTGCGCCTGACGGTGCGCAGGGGTTCACCGGGCTGCCAGAACTCGACGACCAGATAGGTGTCGTCCTCGACGTGGGTCCGTACGACCTCCGTCAGCTCGGTACGGAAGAGGTGGAACGGCTCCGGCGGTTCCACCTCTTGCCTGTATGCCCCCTTCACCGCCGTGTCCACGACCTCGTACGCCCGTCCGGCGAGCCGTACGTCCCCGCCGCCCATGTCGGTGCCGTCCCCCGGATTGGCCTGGAGCGCGAACCGCGGGTCGCGCAGCAGGTCGAGCGCCTTCACCGAGCCCGGCATCATGCCGAGCCAGAGCCCGCCGTCCAGGAACCGGACCTCCAGGCCCGAGGTGCGGGGGGAGCCGTCCTTGCGGAGGGTGGCCAGGACGTGGTGGCGGTGCGCGGCGAAGCGTTCCTCGACGGTCCGCGCCAGGTCGGGCGCGGCGACGGCGAAGTCCGCCCAGTCGGCACCGGCTGTTCCACCCGTAGGAGCTGTGCGTGTCATACCAGCAAGTGTGCTGCCAATACCCGACATCTTCTGTCGTGATTTGCTCGCGCGCGTCATCTTTACAGAACAGCTCTGTTTTCCTGCGCTGACCGACGGTAACTTCCGCCCGTAACACAAACCCAGTGCTGGAGGACCTATGCACGGGCCGACTCCGCCCCTGCCGCTGCCCACCGATCAGCTCCGGTTCGCGATGCCGCCGATGCACGACTCGCTCGACGACGAGCGCCGGCATCGCAAGGAACGGCTCGCGGGCGCGCTGCGGATCTTCGGCCGGGCCGGATTCGAGGACGGGGTGTCCGGGCACATCACCGCCCGCGACCCCGAGTACGCGAACTGCTTCTGGGTCAACCCGTTCGGCATGCCGTTCAAGCACGTCACCGTCAGCGACCTCGTCCTGGCCAACCAGGACGGCCAGGTGATCGAGGGCCGCTACCACGTCAACCAGGCCGCCTTCACCGTCCACGCCCAGGTGCACGCGGCCCGCCCGGACGTCGTCGCCGTCGCCCACTGCCACTCCGTGCACGGCCGCGCCCTGTCCGCCCTCGGCGACCTGCTCGACCCGATCAGCCAGGAGAGCTGCGCCTTCTACGAGGACCACGCCCTCTACGACGCCTACACCGGTGTCGCCGTCGACGCCGAGGAGGGCCGCCGGATCGCCGGCGCCCTCGGCTCCCGCAAGGCACTGGTCCTGCGCAACCACGGGCTGCTGACCGTCGGCGACTCGGTGGACGCGGCCGCCTGGTGGTTCCTGTCCATGGAGCGGTCCGCGCAGGTCCAGCTGACCGCGAAGGCGGCCGGCCGGCCGCTGCTCATCGACCACAAGATGGCCGTCGCCACCCGCGAACAGCTCGGCGGCGACCTGGTGGCCTGGATCAACTACCAGCCCCTGTGGCAGGACATCAGCCGCGCCGAACCTGACCTGCTGAGCTAGAAGCCTCAGAAACTCCTGAGCACGGCCGCCTTCGTCATCGCGAACTCCTCGTCCGTGAGCACCCCGTCCCGGTGCAGCTCGCCCAACTCCCGCAGCCTGCGCAGCAGTATGTCGTGATGGTCGGCCGACTGACGCGGTACGGCCGCCGGGGGCCGGTCCCGGTCGGCGTACTCCGCGCCCGCGCGGGTCGAAGGATGCGGCAGCCGGGCCGTGACCGCCGCCGCGACCAGCGCCGTCAGCAGATCGCGGCGGGCACTGCCCCACAGGTCCAGCGCGTAGGGGTCCCGCTCCGCCGGCAGCTTCGAGAACACCGTCTCCCGGGTCACGAACCGCAGAAACCCGTCCTCGTAGCCCGAGTTGGGCAGCCACTCCACCTGCACCAGATCGCCGATGCCGATGATCCGCGGCCCGGTCGCCCGCTTGACCCGGTCGGAGATGTCCGCCCAGTCGATCCGCACCTGCGTACCGTCGAACGACACCGTGCCGTCCGAGGACCGCACCGACACCGGCACCGGCGGCCCCGGCAGCAGGTACGCCTTCGTCGGCTCCGTGGGGATCTGGTCCAGCAGCAGCGACTGCCGGATCTCCGCCACGACGTACTCCGCCACCCCGGAACGGTCCGCGTCCACCGTCAGCCGATACGGATCCGCCGCCTCCGGCAGCCGCCCGCCCGTCGCCTGCAGCAACGGATCCGCGCCCTCGCGCAGCCGCATCCGCAGCCGCCCCCGTTTGCGCTCCGGCTCGTACACCACCCCCGACACCGCCTCCAGGGGTACGGCGATCTCCCCGTACGTCTGCCGGAACAGCGGTACGGAGCGGTGGCGTCCCGGCGTGATCCGGACCGTGCTGCCGTCGAAGGCCCAGGTCCCGTCCCGCTGGATGATCTCGGCCATGGGGGAATTCTCGCAGCCGGGTCAATCTGTCGGCCGTACCTTCACCCGTCGTGACCAACCTGCTGAACGCGAACACCGTGGCGTAGGGCACAATTCGCTCTCGACACAAGGGAGTTGCACGGCGTCGTCCGGCCCCGGGGAGGGCCCTGCGCGTCGTGCCCCGGGCGTGGGGAAGGCGGGCGTCGGGCGTGGCGGTGCAGGAGGCGAGGCAGGACGCCGGTTCGGGTGTCCACAGGGGCGGCTGCGCGTGCGGGGACTGTCCGCACGGAGCACGCGAGGGGCACCGGCGGGCGGTCGCCGAATTCCTCCTCAAACGGGACGAGTTCGCGGCCGGGCAGGGGCTGCCCGCGGCGGTGGCCCACTCCGCCTCCGCCTCCCGACAGTGGGTCTCCGAGGAACTCACCCAGTCAGCCGACGTGGTCGCCGTACGCGGCCGCGCCGAGGGCGAGGCCTGGCTCGCCCGCCTCTGGCTGCGCACCGCGTACACGGTCTGGGCAACCGTGGTGATCCTCCTCCTCGCCCAGTCCCTCACCGCGATCGGCGCGGGCTGGACCGGCGCCCGCACCGCCGGACTGGTCGCCGCCGTGGTCGTGGCCCTGGCGCTGACCGCCGCCTCCTGGTTCCACCGCTCGCGCGGCGGAGTGCTCGCCCCCGTGATCGGCGAGGACAACCGCATGTCCACCTCCCGCACCGTGGCCGCCTCCTGGGTCCTCTTCGTCGCCTACGCCGTGCTCGTCCTGGCCGGCCGCCTGGCCGCCGCCTCCTCTCCCGCCGACCGGGACGCCCTCATCTCCGGCCTCGATCTCGGCCGCGGCGCCGGTGTGGTGACCGTCCTCGCCGTGGTCTGCGGCATCGCTGTCCTGGTGCGCCGGGTGGTCGGCCTGCGCATTCTCGGCCAGCGCCTGCAGAAGTTGCGCGCCGACCGCCCCCGCGCGGCCGACCTGCTCACCGACGACTCCGGCCGGGGCACCTTCGCCGACATCCAGTACGTCCTGATCAGCGCCGTCGCCCTCGTCTTCGCCGCCGTACGCCTCGCCCGCCGCCCCGACCAGCTCCCCGACCTCCCCTGGGGTCTCGCGACGGTGGTCCTGATCTCCGCCGCGACCTACCTCGCCGGCAAGTACGCCGAGGGCGGCCGCCCGGTCATCCTCTCCGTCGTCCGCGCCCGCGAGGCCGGTGACCTGGACGCCCCCATCCGCACGGGCGACGACATCGAGATCCGCGGCACCGGCTTCGTCCCGCCCGGCGCCCAGAGCGCCGACCGCCTCTCCCGCATGGTCGTCCGCGTCGGCGCGGTCAACGTCCACGTGCCCCTGGTCCCCGTCACCGGCGGCTTCAGCAACCCCACGGACAACGTCCTCACCGTCCCCGTACCCGCCGAGGTGGAACCCGGCTGGGTGGAGATCCAGGTGGTGACAGCGGCCGGGGCGGCCACGAACCGGTGCGTGGTCGAGGTGACCGAGTAAGGGGACCTGAGGAGGCGGGAGAGCCCGCGGTCGGGTGACCAAGACCGGCCGAAATTCGGAAAAACCTCCGGAGGAGGATTGAGCGGGTCGCGGTTGTCGTACGTATCGTCTGTTGAGGGGCCTGGGTACAGCGGCGAGAGGCGGCTACTGGCGATGACTCACGGCATTCGTACGGACACGCACTCCCCTTATCTCGATGGCGCTCGCGGTCTGCGGGACACCACCTCCCGATATGCCCTCCTTCCGTTGCGGATCTTTCTCGGTGTCACCTACATCTACGCCGGCCTGGACAAACTGACCGACAGCGCCTTCCTGAAGTCCGGCGGCTCCGGTTCGATCGGTGACACCATGCGCGCGGTCCGCGACTCCGCAGCGATCCCGGCCCTGGTCGACCTGGCCCTGAAGAACCCCGTCGGTTTCGGCACCGCCATCGCCATCGGCGAGCTCGCCGTCGGTCTCGGCACCCTCTTCGGCCTGCTGGCCCGCCTGGCCGCCCTCGGCGGCGCGCTGATCTCGCTCAGCTTCTGGCTGACCGTGAGCTGGGCCACGTCCCCGTACTACTTCGGCAACGACCTCGCCTACCTGATGGCCTGGCTGCCCCTGGTCCTCGCCGGCGCCCCCTACCTCTCCCTGGACGCGATGTGGCGTGCCCGACGGCGACACCGGTCCGGAGGTCTGCGCTAGCTCCCCTCTCTGCTCTGCTCTAGCTTCCCGATGCGCGGCGGCGCCTGCGTATCGCCCGGGTCAGGGTCGCGGTCACGCCCGCCAGGAAGAGGCCGACCACCATCAGCGGGATGACCGCGAACCACTCGGTGTCCCACCAGCCGCCCGCGTCACCGGCGTAGGAGATTCCCGCCGCCGTCAGGAAGACGCCCACCACCAGCCGTCCGGGCTGGAACTCATGCCGCAGCACGACTTACCTCCACCTGTCCCGCGCGGACCTGGAGATCCAGGTCGAGCGTGCCCGTGTTCTTCGCGCCGCTCGTCGGCGGCAGCGTCACGTCCTTGTGCCTGCCCGGCTCCACGTCCACGTCCTTCTTGTTGTCACCGGGCAACTGGATGTCGCCCACCCCCACGTCGATACTCATCCGCACGGTCACGTCCGCCGGCACGACGATCTCCAGCCGGCCCGCCCCCACCTCGGCGGCCGTCGACACCGTCTGCCCCTTGGCGATGCGTATGTGCCTCAGGTCCAGGGTGGCGACGCCCGTACCCAGGTCGTACCCCGACTGCACCTGGGCCGCCGTCGCCGGGGTCCAGGACGCGCGCGTCCAGTGGGTGCTGATGTCGGACGGCAGAGCCGTCGCCGCGGCGAGCAGGGCCGCCGTGACGAGCGCCAGAAACAGTGAGCCGGCCCCCGTGTGTCCCAGGAACGAGCTGACCGCCGTACCCAGGCCGAACACGATCAGCGCGCCCGCCAGGCCGGCCTGGAGGCTGGTACCCAGCGGGTGCGTGTCCCACGTCAGGCCCGAGCCCAGGCCACCCGCCAGCAGGGCGAACAGGAACATCCAGCCGCCGATCCAGCGCGGTCCGCGCGGCCTCGGCGGCGTGCTCTGCCGGGCGCGTATGTCCTGGCCGTGGACCCACGGGGTACTCAGACGGAAGTCGAGTCCCGGGACGTCCCGGCCGCGGGCGTCGGCAGGGCCCCACAGATAGCCGGTGCCCCCGACGTGCGTGCCGTCCTTGACGATCGGGTCGCGCCACCACGAGGGGTAGGTGATCGAAATCGGCGGTGCCTGGGCCTCGGGAGGGGCGTCGGCGACGGCCTGCGCGGCCAGCGGATCGGGGTCGGGGGCGCCCCGCCGCCGCGACCAGTACCCGGCGCCCGCCAGCAGAACGGAGAGGACGACGGCGAACGCCAGCACCCCGCCGTTCCTGATCATCGTCAGCAGCACTCCGCAGCCGACCAGCGCGAACAGCACGGCCGCCAAGGCCTGCCCGTCGACCCGGCCGGTCAGCAGCTTGCGGACCTCGTTCTCCTCCTCTTCCTCGTACGGTACGAAGAGCCAGGCGAAGCCGTAGAAGAGGAGACCGATGCCGCCGGTCGCGGCCAGCACGGCCAGGGTGATGCGGAAGATCACCGGGTCCAGGTCGGTGTGACGCCCGAGCCCCGCGCACACGCCCGCGATCATCTTGTGCCGGCGGTCGCGCCGGAACCGGGGGAGCGCCTCGGCGGCCGCTTCCGCGCCGGCGCCGGTGGCGTCGGCCCCCGTCGCGGCGGGCGCGGCATCCGACGGCCCGGGGCCCGGGGCGGGCCGCGGGCCGGGGCCGGGTCCCGGACCCGTCGCGGCGTGCTCGTGATCAGTCATGAGTCAATGGTGACGGCCGAGCCGCCGCAACGGCAGTCGGGATGACCCTGGCCGAACCCTGAAATCGGCCCGGAGACCGGGCCGGGAAGCATTCGAACCGCGCGTTGGCCTTGGACTCCGGTCACTCGGCGCCGGAGGCCGTTCTTTGGTCTCGGGTTCGGGGCATTCGCCGTCGGAGGGCGTGCTTTGGTCTCGGGTTCCGGTCATTCGACGCGGGAGGCCGTGCTTTGACCTCGGCCTCGGGGTCACTCGCCGCCGGAGGCCGCGCTTCGGCCTCGGACTCCGGTCACTCGCTGCCGAAGGCCGGGCCGGGGCTGGCCCTCGCCGTCCGAAGTTCCGGCGCTCGCCGCGGGAAGTCCCGGGGACTCACCGCGGAAAGAGGGGACTTGCCGCGGGAGGGCGGGAAGCGGGGGCCTCTGCGGGAAGACGCGCGTTCTGCGGGATAGAGGACACGGGACCGCGGGATGAGGGCGCGGGGCGCGGGACAAGGGCGTGTGCTGCGGGGCGCGGGCGCGGACGTGGGGCGCGGGATCAGCGCGTGCTGCGGGACGAGGGCGCGGGAGGGTGAGAAGCGGGGGGTCCGCGGAATGGAGCGGGCGTACTCGCGGGCAGAGGGCGCGTGCGACTCGGACAACAGGCCCACCGCGGGGAAATCCGAAGATCAGGGGAGTCTCGGGGGCCGACCCTGATGCTCGGGGACTCGCGGCGTGTGAACATCGGTGGCATGCCGGATGCCGCAGCAGTGCCCCTCGACGACCCGCGGCCGCCGCGCAAGCTCTACCGCAGCAGCGACGGCCGTTGGCTCGGTGGGGTGGCGCGGGGCCTTGCGGGGCATCTCGGCCTGCCCGTCGTGTGGGTGCGGCTGGTCTTCGTCGGCCTGTTCATGGCCAACGGCCTCGGCGCGCTGCTGTATGCCGCGTTCTGGTTCTTCGTACCCCTCGGTGTGGGAGGTGTCGGCGGCCAGAAACCGCCCTCCCTGGTCACCACCGAGAACTCGGCGGACGGCCGCCGCAGACTCATCGCCCGTAAGCCCGACAGAGGCCAGATCGTCGCGCTGCTCCTCATGGTCGTCGTGTCCATGGTTTTCGTGGGCAGCGTCAACCTCACCAGCGCCGCCAAGGCCTACCTCCTGCCCGCGGTCCTGGTAGCCGCCGGTGTAGCGCTGGTCTGGCGCCAGGCGGACAACGCCCGCCGGGCCCGCTGGGTCGAGGTCGGCAGTCGGCGTCGTACGCTCTCGCTGCTGCGCGCTGGCGTAGGCGTCCTGCTCGTCACCGCAGGGGTCTCGGGCGTCTTCGTCATGCAGGGCTCGGCCGCGCACATCGGGGCGGTGCTCCAGGCATCGCTCGCCGTTCTCGTCGGCATCACGCTGCTCGCCGGGCCGTATCTCGTGCGGATGACCCAGGACCTCTCCGAGGAGCGGCTGATGCGTATCCGCGCGCAGGAGCGCGCCGAGGTCGCCGCCCATGTCCACGACTCCGTGCTGCACACCCTCACCCTGATCCAGCGCAACGCGGAGAGCGCGAACGAGGTGCGCCGCCTCGCCCGCGCCCAGGAGCGCGACCTGCGCACCTGGCTCTACAAGCCCGAGGGCACCGGCAAGGACGAGGCCGACGAACCCGCCACCCTCGCCGACGCCGTCCGGCGCAACGCGGCGGAGGTGGAGGACAAGCACGGCGTCCCCATCGAGGTCGTCGTGGTCGGGGACTGCCCGCTCGACGAGCGGACGGGCGCACAGATGCAGGCCGCGCGCGAGGCGATGGTCAACGCGGCCAAGTACGGTGGCGAGGGCGGCGCCGTCCAGGTCTACGCCGAAGTCGAGGGCAGGACGGTCTTCGTGTCCGTCCGCGATCGCGGTCCTGGCTTCGACCTCGACTCGATACCCGCCGACCGCATGGGCGTCAGAGAATCGATCATCGGCCGTATGGAGCGCCACGGCGGCACGGCACGGTTGCGGTCCGTGCCGGGCGGCGGCACGGAGGTCGAACTGGAGATGGAGAGGGCGGAGAAGACGTCATGAGCGACGCGACCGAGGCGAACGGCCCGGCGGAAGGCACGGAGAAGGCCGGGCGTCGGGTGCGCGTGGTCCTCGTCGACGACCACCGGATGTTCCGTACCGGTGTGCAGGCCGAGATCGGACAGACCGAACAGACCGGCGTCGAGGTGGTCGGCGAGGCCGCCGACGTCGACCAGGCGGTCTCGGTGATCACTGCGACCCGGCCCGAGGTGGTCCTCCTGGACGTGCACCTGCCGGGCGGCGGCGGGGTCGAAGTGCTGCGCCGGTGTGCCCCGTTGACGGCGGACGCCGACCGGCCGGTGCGCTTCCTCGCGCTCTCCGTGTCGGACGCGGCCGAGGACGTCATCGGGGTGATCCGCGGCGGCGCCCGCGGCTATGTCACCAAGACGATCACCGGCACCGACCTGGTCGACTCGATCTTCCGTGTGCAGGAGGGCGACGCCGTCTTCTCCCCGCGGCTGGCCGGGTTCGTCCTGGACGCCTTCGCCTCCACCGACGCCCCGCCGGTGGACGAGGACCTCGACCGCCTCACCCAGCGCGAGCGCGAGGTCCTGCGCCTCATCGCCCGCGGCTACGCCTACAAGGAGATCGCCAAGCAGCTGTTCATCTCCGTCAAGACGGTCGAGTCCCATGTGTCGGCGGTGCTGCGGAAGCTGCAGCTGTCGAACCGGCATGAGCTGACCCGCTGGGCGACGGCGCGCCGCCTGGTCTGACCATCCCGTAGGCGTCCCAACGATCACACCGTTACGCCGTGCCCGACGGGAGGCAACTGGACGTCTATCCGGAAAGAGCGAGCTGGACGACCTCGGCCGTTGACTGTGGCTCGGAGGTATCGACGACGGCGCGTGATACCTGCCTCACCGTCAGGCCGACGAGCTGTCACGCCACCCGTGTCGCCCCCGCGAACGGCATCTCGTCGATGGGGGCGATCCGTACCGGCGCCGACGGGTTGGGGGCGTGGATCATCTCGCCGTTGCCGATGTAGATGCCGACGTGACTGATGCCGGAGTAGAAGAACACCAGGTCGCCCGGCTGGAGTTCGGAGCGGGAGACACGGCGGCCGGCGTTGACCTGGGCGTAGGTGGTGCGGGGGATGGAGACGCCGGCGGAGCGG
This sequence comes from Streptomyces sp. NPDC111744, assembly GCF_055634995.1. Taxonomy (NCBI): domain Bacteria; kingdom Bacillati; phylum Actinomycetota; class Actinomycetes; order Kitasatosporales; family Streptomycetaceae; genus Streptomyces; species Streptomyces sp. NPDC111744. The sequence goes on along the minus strand of NZ_JBVKCG010000001.1, from coordinate 608,005 downwards.
TAGGCGGCCTGGGCGAGTCCCGAGCAGTCGAAGGCATGGGGGCCGGTGGCGCCCCAGACATAGGGGCTGCCGAGCTTGGCGTAGGCGTACGCCACGGCGGCCGCGGCACGGGAGTCGGGGGCGGCGATGCTGCCCGGGGCCAGGGTGGCGCGGGCGCCGGAGGTCGAGCGGGAGGCGCGTGAGGAGGCGCCGTCCGCCGTGACCGCCGCCCGTTGCTGGGGCGAGAGCCGGTCCAGCAGCCGCCGGGCCTCGCCGAGCCTGCCGTTGACGGCGGTCTTCTGCCGCTTCAGTTCGGCCTGCCGGGACCGCAGCGACGTCAGCTCGACGTGCGCCGCGCCGCGCAGCTGCTCGATCTCCCGCAGTTGCCGACGCACCCGTGCCACCGCGCCGGCCTGCCGGGCACCGGCCCGTTCGGCGAACGCGGCGTCGTCCAGGTATTGGTCGGGGTCGCTGGAGAGCGCCAGTTGCCACGCCGGATCGATACCGCCGTCGCGGTACTGAGCTGCCGCTGCCGAACCGAGTGCGTCCCGCGCGGAGTTGAGCTTCTCCTGCTTGCGGGCGGTCTCGTCCTGCAGCGCCTTGAGCCGCCGCTGGGCCGCGTCGACCTTCTCCCTCGCACCGTCGTACTTCTCCGTGGCGGCCTCGGCCTCCTGGTACAGCTGGTCCACCTTGGCCTTCACCTGCGCCGGTGTCAGCTGCGGCTCGGCGTGTCCGGTCCCGTCGAAGCCCGTCGCGGTGGCCGCGCCCGCCAGGGCGAGGGTGGCGGCCGTGCGGGCCGTATTGCCGCTGAGGGAGCGCTGTCGGGGCTTGCGGTGCGCTGCCACCTGGACTGGTCACGTCCTTTCGTACGACCGCCGTGTCGCCCGTACGCACACCAGGAGGAGCGCGCATACGGCCGCAGGGGTGCGGATTAGGCGTCCGGCGGCGGCCCGCACAGGGGGAGCGGGCCGCCGCCGGACTTTCTCGGCGGTGGTGTCCGACTGCCGCCCCTGGCCCGGGCGGCGGTGGGGAGTCGGTCACCTGGGGGAGGACGCTAGGCCGGAGTGTGTCGGCTCGGTAACGCGATGCACGGAATTGGCGTGGCCGGATCGTTACCCGACGGTATGTGACCGGGATTCCGGTCCGGAGTCGTCGGCTTCGCGGGGTGGGATGACCGAAGCGGCGGTTCGGGGGCGCGCGGGAGACACGGAGTGCTATGGGGTGCATAAATGCGATGCCGTGCAAGTGAGTAGCGGCGGGCGCCGAGGGAGGGGCCGGTGCCCGGTGCCCCATGGGGCCCTGATTAGGCTCCGGGGCCATGGACGTACTCATCCATCTCTTCGTCGGCCTGCACATCATCGGCATTGCCGCGCTCCTCGGCGGCTTCCTCACCCAGATGAAGGCGATGGGTCAGGGCACGGCCCGGTTCGTCCCCGGGATGCTGCACGGCGCGTTCACCATGCTCGCGACCGGTGTGATCCTGGTCGGCCTCAACGAGGCCGACGACCACCACGTCAACACGATCAAGATCGGCGTGAAGCTCGCGCTGCTGATCGTGATCCTCGGGCTCGTCTATGTGAAACGGGACGACGAGAAGGCGGAGAAGGGCGCCTTCGGCCTGGTGGGCCTGCTGACCATGGCGAACATCTTCATCGCCGTGCTGTGGACGTGACCCTCAGGAAGCCCTCCTGAGGGCGGCGCGAGTCGCGCCGCGTCGGCGGCCGCCGCCAGTGTGGACCCCAGCACGGCCGGCCACCGCCGTCGCCGCCACGGCGTGAGTGAGCCCGGCGTCGCCGCCTTCGCCACCCACCGCGAACGGTCCTCCAGCAGCCGTACGACGCACTCCGCGGCCAGCCCCGCTCGGGCCACGCAGGCCAGAGCCAGTGCGGCCCAGGCACGCCCTTCTAGCGCGCCCACGCCCCCTCAGGCCGGTCGCACCACGCTATGGATGATCGACTCGCCCCCGTAGTAGATCGACTCCTCCCGGACGTACGCGCCGGGCTTCGGGGCGTGGATCATCATGCCGTTGCCGATGTAGATGCCGACGTGGGTGACGTCGTCGTAGAAGACCAGGTCACCGGGCTGGGCGTCGGCGAGGGAGACCGTCGTGCCGGCGTTCACCTGGTCGTACGTGGTGCGCGGCAGGGAGACGCCGGCGGCCTTCCAGGCGGCCTGGGAGAGGCCGGAGCAGTCGTAGGAGCCGGGGCCGGTGGCGCCCCAGACGTACGGCTTGCCGATCTGCGCGCGGGCGAAGGCGATCGCCTTGGTGGCCTTTGTCGCATAGGAGGCGTCGGAGGAGGAAGAGGCGGAGGAAGAGGCGGAGCCGCCGGAGGACGGCGTCGATGACGACGAACCTTCCTGCTTCGCGGCCGCCGCCTGCTGCTTCGCGAGCTCCGCCGCCTTGAGCGCCGCCTCCGCCTGCTGCCTCTTCGCGATCTCCGCCAGCCGGGCCTTCTCCTGGGCCGTCAGCTGCGACAGCAGCTCCCGCGCGGAGGCCAGCTTCGTCTGGACGGTGGTCTTGGCGGTCTTGAGGTCGTTCTGGGTCTCGGTGAGCGTCTCCAGGCTCCTGGCGGCCTCCTGCCGCTTCTTCATGGTCGCGGACTGCTGTGTGGCGTAGTCGTCGACCGCGTCCTTCTGGCGCGAGGTCAGCCGGCTCATCAGCTGCGTCTGGTCGAAGTAGTCCTGCGGGCTGTCCGCGAGCAGGAAGGTCGCCGTGTCGGGCGCACTGGCCCCGGTCCGGTACTGGGCCGCGGCGAACGAACCCAGTTCCTCACGCGCCTTGTTGAGCCGGTCCGTCCGCTCGGCGACGTCGTCGAGCAGGGTGTCGACCTGCTTGCGCTGCCTGCCGGTCTTCTCCTTGGCCGCGTTGTACTTCTCGGTCGCCGACTCCGCCTGCCGGTAGAGGGCGTCGACCTTCTTCTCGACCTCCTCCAGGCTGGGCTTGCCGTCCTCGGAGGGCGCGGCGTTGGCCGTCTGGGAGAGCAGGGCCACGGAGGTGAGAGCGGCGGTGGCCAGAGCGGGGGTGCGTATGCCTACGCGCGTTGCGGACGGACGCGACTTGCGGTGCGACGCCAACGGGGGCGACTCCTTCCATGCTCCGCCTACCGAGTTAGCTGTCGGGTTCGGGCGGGTGGTTCGGAAGGGTTGCCCTACGGTTCGCTCCCGGTGGGAAGTCGGGACCGATTCACCCCAAGGTCGGTGTGGGTCCCCGGCTCCGGGTGCGCGGTGGCACCCTGGACTCGGCGGAGGCCGTGCGGCCCGGCGACGTTCGCCGGTGGGGGTCGTACGGCCTGGTCGGCACGCTAGCCAACTCGTGTGCTCTGTGTGAAGGTTGATGTGCGATATGCCCGATACATTTTCGTGACCTTGGTGTTGCTGCCCGGCCGGATCGGTTGATCAAGCGGGGTATGGGGTGACTTGTCCGGAGCGGTCGAGTGGCCCGCGCTCCCGGTGGGTGGGCGCGCGCATGCTCACGGCGTGTGATCGCAGACCGTGAGGGGTTGATTCTGTTGGGTGACCGGGGCGAGTTTCCGGGGTGGGGACCGGTTGTCGGTGGGGCGCCCTAGACTCGGAGAGCGATGAGCAGCCTCTTTGACGACAGCTTCCTGGCGAGCCTCCAGCCCCCGCGCGGCCACGAGGAGGAGTCCCCGCCGCCGCCCGAGGACGAGCACGTACCGGAGCCGATTCCGGACGATCTGTTCGGCGGGAAGTTCGACGCGCCTCCGGACCGTGACGCCTACTACCGCGACGGCGCCGCCCGCCCGGCCCTGGACCCGGCCGCGCTCCTGGAGGGGCTGAACGACAACCAGCGGGCGGCGGTCGTGCACGCCGGCTCCCCGCTGCTCATCGTGGCCGGTGCCGGCTCCGGCAAGACGCGCGTGCTCACGCACCGCATCGCGCATCTGCTCGGCGCGCGGAGGGTGCACCCGGGCCAGATCCTCGCGATCACCTTCACCAACAAGGCCGCGGGCGAGATGAAGGAGCGAGTCGAGCACCTCGTCGGCCCGCGCGCGAACGCGATGTGGGTGATGACCTTCCACAGCGCGTGCGTGCGGATCCTGCGCAGGGAGAGCAAGAAGCTCGGCTTCACCTCCTCCTTCTCGATCTACGACGCAGCCGACTCCAAGCGCCTGATGGCCCTGGTCTGCCGCGACCTGGACCTCGACCCCAAGCACTTCCCGCCCAAGTCCTTCAGCGCCAAGATCAGCAACCTCAAGAACGAGCTGATCGACGAGGAGGACTTCGCCGCCCAGGCGAGCGACGGATTCGAGAAGACCCTCGCCCAGGCCTACGCCCTCTACCAGTCGCGGCTGCGCGAGGCGAACGCCCTGGACTTCGACGACCTGATCATGACGACGGTCAACCTGCTGCGCGCCTTCCCGGACGTCGCCGAGCACTACCGCCGCCGCTTCCGGCATGTCCTGGTCGACGAGTACCAGGACACCAACCACGCCCAGTACGCACTCGTGCGCGAGCTCGTCGGCACCTCCGAGCACCCCGTCGACGTGCCGCCGGGCGAGCACGACCTCCAGCCCGCCGAACTGTGCGTGGTGGGCGACGCCGACCAGTCGATCTACGCCTTCCGGGGCGCGACGATCCGCAACATCCTCCAGTTCGAGGAGGACTACCCGAACGCGACGACGATCCTCCTGGAGCAGAACTACCGCTCCACGCAGACGATCCTCTCCGCCGCCAACGCGGTCATCGAGCGCAACGAGTCCCGCCGCCCGAAGAACCTGTGGACCAACGCCGGCGCGGGCGCGCAGATCACCGGCTATGTCGCCGACACCGAGCACGACGAGGCGCAGTTCGTCGCCGACGAGATAGACCGTCTGACGGACGCGGGCGAGGCGAAGGCGGGCGATGTCGCCGTCTTCTACCGCACCAACGCTCAGTCCCGTGTCTTCGAGGAGATCTTCATCCGCGTCGGCCTGCCCTACAAGGTCGTCGGCGGTGTCCGCTTCTACGAGCGCAAGGAGGTCCGGGACGTCCTGGCGTATCTGCGCGTACTGGCCAACCCGGAGGACTCCGTCCCGCTGCGCCGGATCCTCAACGTCCCCAAGCGTGGTATCGGCGACCGCGCGGAGGCGATGATCGACGCCCTCGCCCAGCGCGAGAAGATCAGCTTCCCGCAGGCGCTCAAGCGCGTCGACGAGGCGTACGGCATGGCCGCGCGGTCGACCAACGCGGTCAAGCGGTTCAACACGCTGATGGAGGACCTGCGTACGGTCGTGGAGTCCGGCGCCGGACCGGCCACCGTGCTCGAAGCGATCCTCGAACGCACCGGCTACCTCGCCGAGTTGCAGGCCTCCACCGACCCGCAGGACGAGACCCGGATCGAGAACCTCCAGGAACTCGCCTCCGTGGCACTGGAGTTCGAGCAGGAGTCCGGGGAGGGCGAGGCGTCGGGCGGGCTGTCCGACTTCCTGGAGCGGGTGGCGCTGGTCGCCGACTCCGACCAGATCCCCGACGAGGACGAGGACGGCTCCGGCGTCATCACCCTGATGACCCTGCACACCGCCAAGGGCCTCGAATTCCCGGTTGTCTTCCTGACCGGCATGGAGGACGGCGTCTTCCCGCACATGCGCGCCCTCGGCCAGATCAAGGAGCTGGAGGAGGAGCGGCGCCTGGCGTACGTCGGTATCACGCGCGCGCGGGAGCGGCTGTATCTCACCCGGTCGGCGATGCGCAGCGCCTGGGGGCAGCCGTCGTACAACCCGCCCTCGCGCTTCCTGGAGGAGATCCCGGCCGGGTACCTGGAGTGGAAGCGGACCGGGGCGATGGCACCGGTGTCCTCCGGGCCCGCGTCGGGCGTCGCGGCCTCGCTCTCCTCGACCCGCTCGCGGTCCTCGGCGTCGGGCGCGTCCGGCTTCGCCACCCGGCGGACCTCGGAGAAGCCGGTGGTCTCGCTGGCCGTCGGCGACCGGGTAACCCACGACCAGTTCGGCCTCGGCACGGTCGTCGCGGTGAAGGGCGCGGGCGGGAACGAGGAGGCGACGATCGACTTCGGCGACGCCAAGCCGAAGCGGCTGCTGCTGCGATACGCGCCGGTGGAGAAGCTGTAGCCGCACAGGGCTGAGCCCCGCTCCCACGAGCGGGGCCGGCTCACTTCACTGATCAGGTCGGGTCGAGCCCGTGGCTCCGCAGCCACGGCAGCGGGTCTATGGCGGAGCCCCCCGCAGGCCTGACCTCGAAGTGCAGATGCGGGCCGGTCGAGTTGCCGGAGTTCCCGGAGTACGCGATCGGATCCCCAGCCTTGACGGTCGTACCCGAGGCGACACGGTACGACGAGAGGTGGCAGTACCAGGTCTCCGTGCCGTCCTTCGCCGTCACGATCATCATGTTGCCGTAGGCGCTGTTCCACTTGGTGGAGACGACGCCGTCGGTCGCGGCCATCACCGTCGTGCCGTAGGAGACGGGGAAGTCGATGCCCGTGTGGACGGACATCCAGTTCACGCCGGCCTGGCCGAAATAGGCGCTGAGCCCTCGCTGCGTGACCGGGAGGACGTATTTGGGGCGCAGTCGCTCCTTGCGGGCCGCCGCCGCCGCCGCCTTCTTCTTCTCGGCCTCTTGCTGGGTCCTGAGGTCGATGCGCTCCTGGGTTCGGCTGGCCCGGTCGGCGAAGTCGTCGGCGCCCGCCGAGAGCGTCCTCAGCTGGGCGTCCAGCTTGCTGTTGGCTGCGGACGGTTTCACCGACTGCGCGTCCGAGGCGGAGGCGGTGGTGTCCTGGCCGTCGCCGCCGGTCAGGGTACCGACGGAGGCGGCCGCGATCCCGGCGACCCCCATCACACACGCCGAGGGCACGGCGACGGTGAGCAGTGCGGAGCGCTTGGGGGGCGTACGACGGCGGGAACGCGACCCCGCGCGGGCGCCGGCGCGTGTCGCGGCCGGAGCGGCCGGGGTGACCTCTTCCTGGTCCTCCAGCAGCGGCGTTACTGCAGGTAGCCCACCGGTCGCGGCCAACTCCGCCGCGTCCGCGGAGTCCTCCGTGAACTCCTCGAACCCGTCATAGGGAAGCTGCTCGAACATCTGGGTCGCCGACTGGTCGAAGGCGTCGGCGGGCTGTGGCTGTGGCTCGTGCTCGGGCTCCGCCGACTGTGCCGGGGTGCCGTCGGAGTTCCACTGCGTGGCGTCGTACGCGCCGGTGTCGAAGGCCTGGGTGCCCCACTCCCACTGCTGGGTCGCGCCGGCCATGCCCGACTGGTCGGGTTGGAGCCAGGCGTTCGCGTCCCAGTGGCCGCTGCCGTCGACGGCCGTCCCCTGTGCCGGGACGGTCCAGGCGGTGCTGTCGTAGGTGCCGGAGTCGTAGGCGGCGTGGTGCTGGGCCGCGTAGGGGTCGTAGTTCAGCGTCTGGTCGCCGACCGTCTGCCACTGCGTGGCGTCGTACGTGCCGGTGGCCTGGCCGTCGCCCGGGAGGTGGCCGAAGAGGGGGTCGCTGTGAAAGGAGGTGCCGGTAGCGGTGTGGTCGCCGTACGCGGTGAAGTCGCCGTACTGGGCTTCCTGGGTGCCGTACGGCGCGTAGTGCGCCTGGTCGGCGTCGGAAGCCGGGGCCGGGGTGGTCATGGTCCCCGACGGGTGACGGTCGTTCACCAACTTCTCTTTCGCCTCGACAACAGGGGCTGCCAGAGCAGTGCGGCGACTGTACCCGGCGGTATGCGGGCGCGACAATCTTCAGCAGGTTTCGTGGTTTCGGGAAACGGGCATTCGGCCGTGTTTCGGGGGACGACGGGCGCGGGTTTGGCCTTGTGTTCGAGGAGCGTTCGAGGTTTCAGGGGGCCAAGTCGGTGATGCCGGGAAGCCGTTGCCGGCCCGAACCGGCCTGAATACCCCGACCCGCCCGGCTCACCCGGTTCGTCCTCAGGCCACCGTCAGGCCGCCCGCGATCCGCTCCTCCGGGTGCACCTCATCGAGGGCCTGCCGTATGCCGGTCGCGACCGCCGGGTGGACGGGCAGGGCGAGGTGGCCGACGCCGGTCACCTGCACATTCGTCGCCATGAGGTCCGGGTGGTCGATACGGGCCGTCTCGACCGGCTCCATCAGCGAGTCGAGGTCGCTCCAGAAGCTGACGAACCGCGTACGGCAGCCGAGCGCGGGGCGGCCCAACTCCTCGATGACCTCCGAGCCGGGGCGCATCTGCCGCACGATCGGGTGCGCGTCGGCGAACGGCGCGACCCTGGTGCCGGAGTGCGGGGTGCCGAGTGTCACCAGGGTGCGTACGCGGTAGTCGCCGCCGAGGCGCTGGACGTAGTAGCGGGCGATCAGGCCGCCGAGGCTGTGCCCGACGATGTCGACCCGGCGGCTGCCGGTGCGCTGGCAGATCTCCTCTATGTGCCGGCCCAGCAGACCGGCGGCGGTGCGGATGTCGCAGGTCAGTGGCGAGTAGTTCAGCGACTCGACGCGCTGGCCGCCATGCTGGGCGAGGGTGCGGCGCAGCAGGACGAAGACCGAGCGGTTGTCGATGAACCCGTGCAGCAGCACGACCGGCGGGGTCGTCCGGACCGGGAGCCGGGCCGTGCCGTCACTGGGTGCGGGCGGCGCGGGGGAGCGGCGCTCCGGGGTGAGGCCGGTCGGATAGAGCAGCAGATGCCCGGCCAGGATCGCGGCTTCCAGCGCGGTCGATTTCAGCAGGGCCAGCGACAGGCCGGCGATTCTGCCGGGCACGAGGCGACGGCAGAGCGGGAGGAAGGGCTCCAGTACCCCGGTGACCTTCATCGGCCGACCTCCTGTCGGCGCTCGGGGGACGGCTCTGTCCCCCGTGTGCCCTCATGGGAGGCCGAGCGGAGGTGGCGAGGGTACGACGACGGGCCGCGTCGCATGCCCCTGTTGCCCCCGCGGACCACGCTGCGGCTCCCTGACGTGTCCCACTGTGTGTGATTTCCCCCTCGGTAACCTCCGCGAAACTGCCGGTTGCGGGATGCTGGAGATAACGTTCGTTCACTGGAGACGGGTGGCGGAACGCGCCAAATGTGCGGTACTTGTCGGTACGCACAGATGCTGGCGTGTTCTTTTCATGGTCATGGAGGCAGTGATGGGTGTGGCAGCCGGCCCGATTCGTGTGGTGGTGGCCAAACCGGGGCTCGACGGCCACGACCGCGGGGCCAAGGTCATCGCGCGTGCGCTGCGTGACGCGGGCATGGAGGTCATCTACACCGGGCTCCACCAGACACCGGAGCAAATCGTGGACACGGCCATCCAGGAGGACGCCGACGCGATCGGCCTCTCCATCCTCTCCGGCGCCCACAACACCCTGTTCGCCGCGGTCATCGACCTCCTCAAGCAGCGTGACGCCGAGGACATCCTCGTCTTCGGCGGCGGCATCATCCCCGAGGACGACATCGGCCCCCTCAAGGACAAGGGCGTCGCCGAGATCTTCACGCCGGGGGCGACGACGGCGTCGATCGTGGAGTGGGTACGGGAGAACGTCCGGCAGCCCACGGAGGCGTAGCCCGCGTTCGCGTCACCGAGGCCTGGCTTGACCCGACCCTCTCCGGCCGGCCAGACCCCGGCGGCTGGGCCGGGGCGGCCGGGATGCGCCCGAGCAGGCGGCCGTTCGCATCACCGCGAGGGTTCTTCGGGCACAGCCCCCAGGAGCCGTCTCGGCACCGGACGCTCAGGCGCCGGCCGGCCCCAGCTCCTCCATCATCACCGCCCGGAGCCTCAATGTCGTCGCCAGCCGCTGGAACGCCTCCGCCCAGTACCCGCCGGCACCCGGTGACGCGTCCTCCCCTTCGTCCGGCACCGCCAGCAACGCGTCCAGCCGGCCCGCTTCCGCGGGATCCAGACAGCGTTCGGCCAGGCCCATCACCCCGCTGAAGCTCCAGGGGTAACTCCCCGCGTCCCGCGCGATGTTGAGGGCATCCACCACGGCCCGGCCGAGCGGCGCGGACCACGGTACGGCGCAGACGCCGAGCAGCTGGAACGCCTCCGACAGGCCGTGTGCCGCGATGAACCCGGCCACCCACCCGGCCCGCTCCGCATCTTCCAGCGTGCCCAGCAGCTTTGCCCGCTCGGCCAGGGACACCGCGCCCGGACCGCCCGCCTCCGGCGCCGCCGGAACCCCGAGCAGTGCTCTCGCCCACTCGCCGTCCCCCTGTCGTACGGCGGCCCGGGACCAGGCTGCGTGCAGCTCGCCCTGCCAGCCGTCCGCGACCGGCAGCGCCACGATCTCCCCGGGCGTACGGCCACCGAGCCGCGCCGACCAGGTGCTGAGCGGGGCCGCCTCCACCAACTGCCCCAGCCACCAGGACCGTTCACCGCGTCCGGTAGGCGGTTTGGCCACCACCCCGTCCCGCTCCATGGCCGGGTCGCACTCCGGCGGCGCCTCCACCGCGATCACCGGGCCGTCCCCTGTGTGGTCGACGGCCACACACGCCCCGGCCCGCACCGCCATCCGCCCCGCCAGCGCCGAGCCCGGCAGCGCGGAGAGCAGTTCCGCCGCTGTCGTTCTCACGTTACGGCTCCGGTCCGACAACGCCTGCTCCAGGAACGGCTCGTCCCCGGCGGCCAGTCCCGTGCGCAGCGAGTCGAGGAACATCAGCCGGTCCTCCGCCCGCTCCGTCGCCCAGGTCCCGGCCAGCAACTCGCGCGCCGCCTCGGGCGTACGGGCCCGCAGCGCCGCCAGCAGCGCGACCCGTTCGGCGAACAACCCCTCCTGCCACAACCGCCGTATCGCCTCCGCGTCCTCGGGGCCGGGCAGGCTCGCGCCGCCGCCCGGGGCCGCGCGCAGGGCGAACCGCCAGTCCTGGTTGAGCCGGGCCAGCCACAGGGCGCGCGGCCCGGCGAAGGCCAGGGCGGCGGGCCGCAGGTCGGTACGGCCCCGGGCGGCGTCCAGCAGCGCGGGCAGCGTCTGCGGGGGCGCAGTGAACCCGCGCGCGTTGGCCGCCGCGAGCCACTGGGGCAGCAGCTCCATGAGGTCGGGCGAGGTGCCTCGGCGACCGCCGGTCCCGGCGCCGGGGCGGCCGGACAGCAGCACCGCCAGCCTGCGCGCAGCCGCGGCCGGCAGTGCGGGGCGCGGGTCCTCGGGAGCCCGTTCGGGGCGGTGCGCGGCCCGCGCGGGCCGCAGTCCGGCCCGTCGTCGTACGGTCGCCACGGCCGCCTCGTCCAGCAGGACCACCGGAGCCTCGCGCCCGGGCCCGCCGGTCGCGGGCGGACGCCGGTCCGTGCCCAGCAGGGCCGTCGTGACGAGGTCTTCCCAAGTGGTCACGGGGTTCCCTTTCTGCGAGTCGGCCGGGTTGTATGAGCCGGTGCTGTTGCGTGAGCTGGTGGGGTTCTGCGAGTCGGTCGGGTTCCGTGAGGTGGTTGGATCAGCACAGCGGTACCGCCTCGCCTGCTTGCTCCGGCCAGGCCGTCAGTGGTGTGAAGCCGCGGTGGCCGCACTCGCCGAAAACCGTGACCGGCGCTCCGCCGGAGAGTGCGACCAGCCGCCACAGACCGGGCCGGGAACGGGCGGAAGGGGAGATCGGAAGTGCCAATTCCTCATGTTCATCTGCCAGTTGCCAGGAGTCGCCGTCCGGGACGGGCACCACCGCGCCCAGTGTCACCGGCACCGACTCCAGCCACGGGTCCTCCCGCAGCGCCTCCCCGTACCGGGCCGCCACCTGTGCCGTCGTCATGCCGGGCGGCCGTATGGAGAGGGGCGCGGGCGCGGCGAACCGCTCGCCCAGGACCGCCCGGTGCCCGCCCGCACCGGGGTAGGCGGACAACTCCGCCTCCAGGGCGAGACCGACCGGCAGCGCCAGCTCGGGGGCGCGGCCGGCCGCGCCGTAGGAGAGGAGCAGTGCCGTACGGCCCGATTCGGCGCCGTGCAGCCAGATCCGGCGGGTCGTCAGCTTCGCGTCCGCCGTGTCGTGCTGGGCGAGGACCAGCCAGCGGTCTCGCACCGGCGGGCCGTCCGCCGAAGCGGGCAGGCCGATGCGGGAGCGGACCGTGGCGGCGAGGTCCTGCGGGAGCCGGTCACGGCGCAGCCAGCCCTGGTCGAGGAGGTGCAGCAGCGCACATTCCTCCAGCAGCCGCACCGGCCAGCCGGGCCCGGAGCCCGGTATCGCACCCAACTCCCGCACCCGGGCGGCCAGCCCGGGCGCCTGGGCGTCGACCATGCGGGCCGCCGTCTCCTCCCACAGCCCGTACCCCGTCTGCTCGGCCGCGGCCAGGCCGCCGCGCAGCAGGTCGGTCAGCCGCTGCTCCAGCTCCGTGGCACCCGCCGTGACCCGCTCGGCCCGCCGCTCCGCCCGCCGCCGGGCCGCCTCGGGATCAGCGGCGGCCGGGGAACTCCCGCCGCCCGCCGTGCGTTTGTCCTCTGCGCGCTTGCGCCGGCCCGCGATCCACTGCTCGGCCCAGTCCGGCGGCTCCGCCACCGTCGGCACCGTGTCGTCCTCGCCCGCCCACAGCAAGAGCAGCCCGAGGGCGTGCTTGCAGGGGAACTTCCGGCTGGGACAACTGCACTTGTACGCGGGCCCGGCCGGGTCCGCGATGTCCACGATCGTCTGGTACGGCTTGCTGCCGCTGCCCTTGCACAGTCCCCATACCGTCCCCTCCTCGCCACTCCCCGCCTCGGACCACGGCCCCGCCGCGCCGAGCTTGCTTCCCGCCTTGCGTGACGCGGAGTCAGGTGCCAGTGCCAGCACCTGGTCCGCACTCCAGCGCACCCCCTGCTGAGTCATGTCATCGAAGGTAGATCCCACCACTGACAATCGGCCCTGCGGGCGCGTTTATGCAGGTCAGAGCGATTGTCAGTGGCGTGGTGCACGGTGGACACCAGATCCGAACCGGCCGAGCTGGAGGGGGCCTCAGCCATGACTGTGTCCGTGGAACCGACTGATCCGACGATCGCCGTACCGAGTCAGAACGACTCCGCGAGCGGGGGCGGGGACGTGACCGGGGGCGCCACCGCGGCTCCGGAAGCCCTGCGACCGCACGCCGAGCACGCCTTCGCCGCCGAACTCGCCGCGCTGGCCGCGCAGGACGACCGGCCGCGTCCGGCCCGATGGAAGATGTCGCCCTGGGCGGTGGCCACCTATCTTCTGGGTGGCACCCTGCCGGACGGCACGGTGATCACACCGAAGTACGTCGGCCCGCGCCGTATCGTCGAGGTCGCCGTCACCACCCTCGCCACCGACCGCGCCCTGCTCCTGCTCGGCGTGCCCGGCACCGCCAAGACCTGGGTCTCCGAGCACCTGGCCGCCGCCGTCAGCGGCGACTCGACCCTGCTGGTGCAGGGCACGGCCGGCACCCCGGAGGAGGCGATCCGCTACGGCTGGAACTACGCACAGCTGCTGGCCAACGGCCCGAGCCGGGACGCTCTCGTGCCGAGCCCGGTCATGCGGGCCATGGCGGAGGGGATGACGGCGAGAGTCGAGGAGCTGACCCGGATCCCGGCCGATGTGCAGGACACGCTGATCACGATCCTGTCCGAGAAGACCCTGCCGATCCCGGAGCTGGGACAGGAGGTGCAGGCGGTCCGCGGCTTCAACCTGATCGCCACCGCCAACGACCGCGACCGGGGGGTCAACGACCTCTCCAGTGCCCTGCGCCGCCGCTTCAACACCGTGGTGCTGCCGCTGCCGGAGAGCGCCGACGCCGAGGTCGACATCGTCTCGCGCCGTGTCGACCAACTCGGCCGCTCGCTGGACCTGCCGGCCGTGCCCGAGGGAATCGAGGAGATCCGCCGGGTCGTCACCGTCTTCCGTGAGCTGCGCGACGGCATCACCACCGACGGCCGCACCAAGCTGAAGTCGCCGAGCGGGACGCTCTCCACGGCCGAGGCGATCTCCGTCGTGACGAGCGGCCTCGCCCTGGCCGCCCATTTCGGGGACGGAGTGCTGCGGGCCGGCGATGTTGCGGCCGGCATCCTCGGCGCGGTCGTTCGCGACCCGGCCGCCGACCGGGTCATCTGGCAGGAGTACCTGGAGACGGTCGTCCGCGAGCGGGACGGCTGGAAGGACTTCTACCGCGCCTGCCGGGAGGTGAGCGCGTGAGCGACTCCATGCGGCAGCGCACCGGGCCGCTGCTCCTGGGAGTACGGCACCACGGGCCCGGCTCCGCGCGGGCGGTGCGGGCCGCCCTGGAGGCCGCGCAACCGAAGGCCGTGCTGATCGAGGGGCCGCCCGAGGCCGATGCGCTGATCCCGCTGGCCGCCGACCCGCAGATGCGGCCCCCGGTAGCCCTCCTCGCGCACGCCGTGGACGAGCCCGGCCGCTCGGCCTTCTGGCCGCTGGCCGACTTCAGCCCCGAGTGGGTGGCCATCCGCTGGGCTCTGGAGCACGAGGTCCCGGCCCGCTTCATCGACCTGCCGGCCTCGCACACGCTGGCGTGGGGGAAGGCGGAGGAGGAAGCGGCGGCGCCGCCCGGCACAGAGGCCGGAGAGGCCGGTGAACCCGACGCCGAGCCCGGCGCATTGGACGCCGGGCAGCGGATGCGGGTCGACCCCCTCGCCGCCCTCGCCGAGGCCGCCGGTTACGAGGACGCCGAGCGCTGGTGGGAGGACGTCGTCGAGCACCGGGGCGGGACCGGGGAGCAGGAGAGGGACGTGCTCGCACCGTTCACCGCGGTGGCGGAGGCGATGGAGGTGCTGCGGGAGACGTACGGGGTCGGCGGGCGCGACCGGGACCCGGTGCGGGAGGCGTATATGCGACTCCAGCTACGGTCGGCTCAAAGGGAGTTCGGCGAGGATGTCGCGGTGGTGTGCGGGGCGTGGCATGTGCCGGCGCTGCGCGCACGGAGCACGGTCGGGGCCGACAAGGAGCTGCTGAAGGGGCTGCCCAAGGTCAAGACGGACATGACCTGGGTGCCGTGGACCAACCGCCGGCTGGCGCGGGCTGGCGGATACGGCGCGGGCATCGACTCACCGGGCTGGTACGGGCATCTGTTCCGGGCCCCGGACCGGCCGGTGGAGCGGTGGCTCACCAAAGTGGCCGGACTGCTGCGCGAGGAGGACCGGTTGGTCTCCTCGGCCCATGTCATCGAGGCGGTACGGCTCGCCGAGACGCTCGCCGTGATGCGTGGCCGCCCGCTGCCCGGCCTGGGCGAGACGACCGACGCGGTGCGGGCGGTGCTCTGCGAGGGCTCGGACGTTCCGCTTGCGCTGGTGCACGACCGGCTGGTGGTCGGGGATGTGCTGGGGGAGGTGCCGGAGGCGGCGCCCGCGGTGCCGTTGCAGCGCGACCTGGCCCGGGAACAGCGCCGGCTCAGGCTCAAGCCGGAGGCGCTGGAGCGGGAGTTGGAGCTCGACCTGCGCAAGGAGAACGACACCGGGCGCAGCCGGCTGCTCCACCGGCTGCGGCTCCTCGGCGTCGGGTGGGGCGAGCCGGTGCAGTCGCGGGGGAGCACGGGCACGTTCCGGGAGACCTGGCGGCTGCGCTGGGAGCCGGAGCTGGCGGTGCGGATCGCCGAGGCCGGGGTGTGGGGGACGACCGTCGAGGGCGCGGCGACGGCCAAGGCCGAGGCCGACGCGGTGCACGCGACCGCCCTCGCCGACGTCACCGCGCTCGCCGAACAGTGCCTGCTCGCGGGGCTCCCGGACGCGCTGCCGGTGGTGATGCGGGCGCTCGCCGACCGGGCCGCACTGGACGCGGACGTCGGCCATCTCGCCCAGGCCCTGCCTGCCCTGGTCCGTTCCCTGCGCTACGGCGATGTACGGGGCACCGACACCCGGGCGCTCGCCGAGCTGGCCGCGGGCCTCGCCGAGCGGGTCTTCGTCGGGCTCCCACCGGCCTGCACGGCCCTCGACGCGGACGCGGCGGAGGAGATGCGGGGCCATGTGGACGCGGTGCACACGGCGGTCGGGCTGCTCGGCGAGACGGCGACGGGTGCGGAGGCCGTGACGGCGACGGGTGCGGAGGCCGTGACGGTGACGGGTGCGGAGGCCGTGACGGTGACGGGTGCGGAGGCCGTGACGGTGACGGGTGCGGAGACCGCGACGGCGACAGACACGGAGACCGGCTCTGGCTCCGCCCCCGCCCCCGCCCCCGGTGCCGGTGCCGGTGCCGGTCCTCGCGTCACCCCCACGCCCACCCCCACCCGTGCCTCCACCCCCGGCCACCGTGACCTCCGTGGCCGCTGGCGGGCGGTGCTGCGCACGCTCTCGGGGCGGGACACCGTGCCCGGGGTGTTGCGGGGGCGGGCCGTGCGGATTCTGCTGGACGAGGGGGAGTTGGGGGCGGAGGAGGCGGCCCGGCTGATGGGGCTGGTGCTCTCGCCGGGGACCCCGCCGGCGGACGCGGCGGCCTGGATCGAGGGGTTCGTCGGCGGGAGCGGCGGGGGCGGAATGCTGCTCGTGCACGACGAGCGGCTGCTCGGGCTGGTCGACGCCTGGCTGACCGGGGTGCCTGAGGAGGCGTTCACGGACGTACTGCCGCTGCTGCGGCGGACGTTCTCGGCGTATGAGCCGGGCGTGCGCAGAACGCTGGGCGAGCTGGTGCGGCGGGGCCCGGGGGAGCGGACCCAACGGGCCGGACAGGCCGGCGGGACACCAGGGTTCGGCGCCGAAGCGGACACCGAGCGTGCCGATGCCGTCATGCCGGTGCTGCGGCTGCTGCTCGGCCTGGACGACGCGACGGCGGTTGACGACAACGACCTTGTGGGGGCGGCGAGATGACAGCGGACCTGATGGACGGCGGCACCGGAGTCGACGACCCGACGCGGGAGGCGCAGGAACGGCTGCGGCGCTGGCGGCTGGTGCTCGGGGGCGAGGCCGCCGACGGGACCGGATGCACGCTGTCCGGGCGGGACGCGGCGATGGACGGAACGCTGGCCGCGCTCTACGGGAAGGGGGACAGACCGCGGTCGGGGCGGGAGCGGTCGGCAGGGCTGGGGGCGTCCGCGCCGTCGGTGGCGCGCTGGCTCGGGGACATCCGGACGTACTTCCCGTCCTCCGTCGTCCAGGTCATGCAGCGTGACGCCATCGACCGGCTGGGGCTGGCCGCGCTGCTGCTCGAACCGGAGATGCTGGAGGCGGTCGAGGCCGATGTGCACCTGGTCGGCACGCTGCTCTCGCTCAACAAGGCGATGCCGGAGACCACGAAGGAGACGGCACGGGCGGTCGTACGCAAGGTCGTCGAGGACTTGGAGAAGCGGCTGGCCACCCGCACCCGGGCCACCCTCACCGGCGCCCTGGACCGCAGCGCCCGGATCAGCCGGCCGCGCCACCACGACATCGACTGGAACCGCACGATCGCGGCCAACCTCAAGCACTACCTGCCCGAGTACCGGACGATCGTGCCGGAGCGGCTCATCGGGTACGGGCGGGCGTCACAGTCGGTGAAGAAGGAAGTGGTCCTCTGTATCGACCAGTCCGGGTCGATGGCCGCTTCGGTCGTGTATGCCTCGGTGTTCGGGGCGGTGCTGGCGTCCATGCGCTCCATCGACACCCGGCTCGTCGTCTTCGACACGGCGGTCGTCGATCTCACCGACCAGCTCGACGACCCGGTGGACGTCCTGTTCGGCACCCAGCTCGGCGGCGGTACGGACATCAACCGGGCGCTCGCGTACTGCCAGTCGCAGATCACCCGGCCGACCGAGACCGTCGTCGTGCTCATCAGCGACCTCTACGAGGGCGGGATACGGAACGAGATGCTGAAGCGGGTGGCGGCGATGAAGGCGTCGGGGGTGCAGTTCGTGGCGCTGCTCGCGCTGTCGGACGAGGGAGCGCCGGCCTACGACCGTGAACACGCGGCCGCGCTCGCGGCGCTGGGCGCACCGGCGTTCGCGTGCACGCCCGATCTCTTCCCCGAGGTGATGGCGGCGGCGATCGAGAAGCGGCCGATTCCGGTGCCGGAGGCCGTGTGAAGGAGATCGCATCAAGTCAAAGAGGCCCTGTGAACAGGACATGAGTGCCCGTCGGTAAGAGGCACTTGCGCGACCGCGGGCAGGGCGTGCGAGGATCGACGCCGCGCTCCCTGCTTCCTCGCGTCCTCGTGCCGCCGCACGGAAGGAACCTCGCCGTCTTGCCCTCGTCAGCAGTGCTGCCCGGTGTCGCCGTGCGCGTGTCGCACACGGTGGCGGGGCGGCGTGCGCTGCAACTGGCGCTGCTGCTCGGCGGACTGCTCGCGCTCGGCCTCCTCTGTGGAGGACGGGCGCAGGCGGCCGAGGGGACGCAAACGGTGCCGTCGCCGTTGTTGTCGTCCGTGGTGAGCCGACTGGGCGTGGACAAGGTGGTCCCGCACAGCGAGCCGGTGCGGGACGAGAAAGCGACGCCCCGCGAGACGGCACGCCACCCGCGCGTCACCCACTCGGCGCCCACGACACCTGTGGCACACGTGGCACCCGTGGCACACGCCGCACCCGCACTACCCGCACTGCCCGCCGTGCCGGTGGCCCGGGTCGTGCCGGTGGTGGGGGAATCGGTTCGCTCGGTGACCGCGGCCGTGACTCAGGGGCTCGGTGACGTGGCGCAGCAGGTGTCGGAGTTGCCGGCGAAGCTGACCACGCAGCCCCTGCCCGTGCAGTTGCCCACGCTTCCGGCGCTGCCGGGTACGTCCAGCACCCTGCCGGTGTCGGAACCGCCCGCCGAGTCGCCCCCGGTGCCGGTCGCCTCGGCGCCCGGCACAACCGAGGCACGGCCGGCTGTCACGGACGGCGTACGGCAGCAGACCGCGCAGCAGACCGCCCGTACGAAGAAGCCGGCGACGACCGTGACGTCGTACGGGCCGCAGGGCACCACCGTCACCCCCGCCCCGGTCTCCGGGACGGCGGCGCACAGGCACACGCACACCGGGGGCCACGGTGCCCCCCACGCCGTGGACGCTCCCGGTCACCCCGCGCCCACCGGTGACCCGGACGGCGTGCTGGGCAAGCAGGCGGTCGACGGCGGTTCCTCCAGGCACGGTGACGCGTACGCCGTGACCTTCGACGACCGGGGGCCGCTGCGGCTGGTGCCCGGTGCCGCCGCGCGCGTGGACGCGGCAGGGACCCGGGACAGGTACCGGGACATCCTCGTCTTCCCCGGCTAGGACCGGCGACCGCTTTCCCTGCTCCCCGCCCAGACCTGCCGCGCGGGGGCGGAACAGGTCTGCCCGTCCGTTCGGACCCCTGCGGATCCCGTGCCTCGGATCCCCCTCCGCGGCATCCCACTCGGCATCCCCCGTGGATTCCCCTCCCACCGCTCCGGACGGCGATGTCCCCAGCCGCGCTTCCGGCCCACCGGAAGCCTCCCGGCTCTGCAGCTGCGTGACGTACGCACCGGAGCCCCGAAGGACTGACGTACGCATGAACAAGAACATCGGCAGCTCCCTCGTCATAGCCACCGACGACTTCATAGCCACCGACGACGCCGCACGCCGGCAGGAGGCGGGCCGGGCGGCCAGGATCCGCGCTGCGCAGGCCATCCAGGGGGCCCGGGCGGCACGGGCCGCACAGGCCACGGTCAAGGCCCAGGCCACCGCGAGGGCGCACGCCCAGGCCCTGCAGAGGCGGGCGGCGACCATGCTCGCGGCCACCGGCTCCGGTTCCGGCATCGACACCGGCACCGGCATCGGCGCCGTGTCCCTGACCTCGGAGTACGTCCCCGGGCCGCAGGCCAGGAGCTACTTCTACTCCGTCTGACTCCGGGGGCGCCCGGCCCGGACGGCCGAATGCCGTCGGTCCGTCCGGTCGGAATCCCTCGGTCCGGGCCGCCCGGTCCCCATTGGGGCGGGGACCGGCCGCCCGCCCCCCAGAAGGGGGCCTGAGGCCTCACCGGGCCAACCCCAGCCCGGTGAGGCCTCGCACATTGTCCGCAAGGCGGCACGCGGTGCCACCAGAACCCGCAATACCCGGCATCATGTGACAGGTATCACCGCTCAGGTGTGACCCCTGATTTAGAGACCCCCCGCGAGCGGCGATAATCTGCGAGACGGACATGCCGCGCGCTCGGACACCGTGTGCGCCTCCCTTGTGACACATTGCGGACGTCACGTTGCCCTTCGCGGCACGCCCACGCATCCAACGAACCGCGAGATCACTGATAGGGACGGAAGCGCGTGGACCTGTTCGAGTACCAGGCGAGGGACCTCTTCGCCAAGCACGATGTACCGGTGCTGGCCGGTGAAGTCATCGACACGCCTGAGGCGGCGCGCGAGATCACCGAGCGTCTGGGCGGCAAGTCCGTCGTCAAGGCGCAGGTGAAGGTCGGTGGTCGCGGCAAGGCCGGTGGCGTCAAGCTGGCCGCCTCCGCGGACGAGGCCGTCGCCCGGGCGACGGACATTCTCGGCATGGACATCAAGGGCCACACGGTCCACAAGGTCATGATCGCCGAGACCGCCCCGGAGATCGTCGAGGAGTACTACGTCTCCTTCCTCCTCGACCGTGCCAACCGCACCTTCCTCTCCATCGCCTCCGTCGAGGGCGGCATGGAGATCGAGGAGGTGGCGGCCACCCGTCCGGAGGCCGTCGCCCAGACCCCGATCAACGCGATCGACGGTGTGGACCTGGCCAAGGCCAAGGAGATCGTCGCCGCGGCGAAGTTCCCGGCCGACGTCGCCGATCAGGTCGCCGACATCCTGGTCAAGCTGTGGGACACCTTCATCAAGTCGGACGCCCTCCTCGTCGAGGTCAACCCGCTCGCGAAGGTCGTCTCGGGTGAGGTCCTCGCCCTGGACGGCAAGGTGTCGCTCGACGACAACGCCGAGTTCCGGCACGACTGGGACGAGCTGCACGACAAGGCCGCGGCCAACCCGCTGGAGGCCGCCGCCAAGGAGAAGAACCTCAACTACGTCAAGCTCGACGGCGAGGTCGGCATCATCGGCAACGGCGCGGGTCTCGTCATGAGCACCCTGGACGTCGTCGCGTACGCCGGTGAGAAGCACGGCGGCGTCAAGCCCGCCAACTTCCTCGACATCGGCGGTGGCGCCTCCGCCCAGGTGATGGCGAACGGCCTGGAGATCATCCTCGGTGACCCGGACGTCCGGTCCGTGTTCGTCAATGTCTTCGGTGGCATCACCGCCTGCGACGAGGTCGCCAACGGCATCGTGCAGGCGCTGAAGCTCCTGGAGGACCGCGGCGAGAACGTCTCCAAGCCGCTGGTCGTCCGCCTCGACGGCAACAACGCCGAACTGGGTCGCAAGATCCTCACCGACGCCAACCACCCGCTGGTGCAGCGCGTCGACACCATGGACGGCGCGGCCGACAAGGCCGCCGAGCTGGCCCACGCCGCCAAGTAAGCACTCAGGACGAGGACAGAACACACCATGGCTATCTGGCTCAACAAGGACAGCAAGGTCATCGTCCAGGGCATGACCGGCGCCACGGGCATGAAGCACACCAAGCTCATGCTGGGCGACGGCACCAACGTCGTGGGCGGCGTCAACCCGCGCAAGGCCGGTCAGAAGGTCGACTTCGACGGCACCGAGGTACCGGTCTTCGGCACCGTCAAGGAGGCCATCGAGGCCACCGGCGCCAACGTCTCCGTCATCTTCGTGCCGGAGAAGTTCACCAAGGCCGCGGTCGACGAGGCCATCGACGCCGAGATCCCGCTGGCCGTCGTGATCACCGAGGGCATCGCCGTGCACGACTCGGCGGCCTTCTGGGCGTACGCCGGCAAGAAGGGCAACAAGACCCGGATCATCGGCCCGAACTGCCCCGGCATCATCACCCCGGGCCAGTCGAACGTCGGCATCATCCCGGGCGACATCACCAAGCCGGGCCGTATCGGCCTGGTCTCGAAGTCCGGCACGCTGACGTACCAGATGATGTACGAGCTCCGTGACATCGGCTTCTCGACCGCCGTCGGCATCGGTGGCGACCCGATCATCGGCACCACGCACATCGACGCGCTCGCCGCGTTCCAGGACGACCCCGACACCGACCTGATCGTGATGATCGGTGAGATCGGTGGCGACGCCGAGGAGCGTGCGGCCGCGTTCATCAAGGAGAACGTGACCAAGCCGGTCGTCGGTTACGTCGCGGGCTTCACCGCGCCCGAGGGCAAGACCATGGGCCACGCCGGCGCCATCGTCTCCGGTTCGTCGGGCACCGCCCAGGCGAAGAAGGAGGCCCTGGAGGCCGCGGGCGTCAAGGTCGGCAAGACCCCGACCGAGACGGCGAAGCTGGCGCGCGAGATTCTCGCCGGCTGACGCCACGTACGACAGCTGAGCGTCGGCAGGCCCGTCCCCGGGGTGGGGGCGGGCCTGCCGGCGTTTCGGGAACCCGCGACCAGCCCCACCGGCCCGCGGCCGAACCCACTCACCTCGCCGTCGGTACCAGCCGCTCCGGGCCGTTCGCCGCTTCCTGCCGCAGCTTCGCGTGCAGTGCACGCTCCCCTGCCGACAACGGCCCCAGCCCCACCTCCGCCGGTACCCCGCTGATCGCCTGTGCCGGGCCGACCGGCGCCTCGTAGTGCGTCGGTGCCGTCCGTAGCGTGAGCGTCGTCGCCGCGACGATCGTCGCCGTGAAGGCGAGGGCGGACCGCGTCCAGAAACGTGTCCTGCGTTCGGCGTAGGTCCGCACGGCGGTCGGCCGGGCCGCCCGCAGGCTTTCCGCCGAGGCCAGTTCGGCCAGCCGGCGGTTCAGCGTGGCGGGGTCCGCCAGCTCGGGAACCTCGCCGGCGACCGCCCGCCGCGCGTGGGTCAGCCGCCGCGCCGCCGCCGGTGTGCTCGCCTCCGTCTCCGCCGCCGTCTCCGGCAGGTCGAGGCCGACACCGTCGTACAGCAGGAGCGTGCGGCGGTACGACGGCGGGAGTTTGAGGAGCGCGTCCAGCAGGGCGCGGTCGGCCGCGTCGGCCGGTGGGGACTCGGGCTGGCGGTAGCGCAGCCGGAACCGGTGCCAGGGGGAGAGCGCGCACTCGTGCGCCACCGCCCGCACCCAGCCGGCCGGGTCCCGGTCGCGGGCCACCTGCGGCCAGTTCTGCCAGGCGAGTTGGAAGGCCCGCTCGACGGCTTCCCGCGCCAGCTCCCGGCGCCCGGTGAGCAGATAGGTCTGCCGTACCAGGGCCGGGGCGCAGAACGCGTACAGCGCGTCGAAGGCCTGAGTGGGCGTCAGGACAGCGGACGGTACGGCCTCGTCGGCGTGGACAGGGCTCTGCGTCACCGGGCGCACCTTCCCTCGAAAAAACACATAAACATATATTGGGCGACACTTCGGTGGTTTGCCTGTTACGACGGGAAAGCGCGTGTCGTTGGCAGCATGGCCGTCGTGATTCGGATGCCCGCACACCGACCGCCGTCGGCACCCCCGCCGCGCCCGTTGCGCCCGTCGCTTCTGTCGCTCCTGCTCACCCGGTTGCGCGACCGTTCCCCCGGACTGGGCGCGAGCCTCCTGGGCGGCGCCATCGCGGCCGGGCTCGGACTCGGCTTCTTCTCCGTGCTGGTGATGGCGCTGTGGGTCAGTTCGCCGTATCCCGACAGCGGACCGGGCGGCGCGCTGCATCTCGCGGCGGCGCTGTGGCTCCTCGCCCACGGGGTCGAACTGGTCCGCGCCCACACCCTGTCCGGGGCGCCGGCCCCGGTCGGGGTGACGCCGTTGCTGCTGCTCGTGCTGCCGGCGCTGCTGGTGTACCGGGGGGCGCGGGACGCGGTGGACGCCTCGGACGGCGACGGCGACGACATCGACGCACCGCCGCCGGTCCAGGCCCGTACGGCGTGGACCGGGGTCGTCGCCGGCTACCTCGGCGTCGGCGGCTGCGCCGCGCTGTACGCGTCCGGCGGCGAACTGCGGCCCGCCTGGGGATGGGTGGCGGTGTCCGTGCCGCTGCTCGCGACGGCCGCGGCGGGCGCCGGGGTGTGGACGGCGTACGGCCGTCCGCGCGAGCCACTGCTGAGTCTGGCGGTGGCGCTCCCGGGGCCGGTACGGCGACTGCTCGTCGGCCGGGACACCCGGGTGCGGTGGGGTACGGCCGTCCGTGCCTCCCTGGCCGGGGTGGCCGTGTTCTTCGGGGGCGGGACGCTGCTGCTCGCGGTGTCGCTGGTGGCGCACGGTGACACGGCCCGGGCGTCGTTCCTGCAACTGACGGAGGGGTGGACCGGCCGGTTCGCGGTCCTGCTCCTGTGCCTCTCGCTGATCCCGAACGCGGCGGTGTGGTCGGCGTCGTACGCGGTCGGCCCCGGCTTCGCGCTCGGCGCCGGTCATGTCGTGAACCCTTTTGCCGCCGACCCGGTCCCGCTCCTGCCGCCCTTGCCGCTGCTTGCGGCCGTGCCGGCGCACGGGCCGGGAACGCCGCTGAACCTCCTGGCCGGGACGGTGCCGATGGCGGCCGGGGTGACGATGGCGTGGTTCGTGGTGGGCAGGGCGGCCCGGCGGAGCTGGTCCGCCGGGCGCACGGCCGGGGTGATGACGCTGGCGGCACTGCTGTGCGCGCTGTTGCTCGCGGCTCTCGCCGAGTTGGCGGGTGGCCCCCTGGGTGTCGCCACGCTCACCCGCTTCGGCCCGCTCTGGTGGCAGACGGGCGCGGCGACCTGCGCCTGGCTCCTCGTGGTGGGCGTGCCGGCGGCCCTGGTGGTGCGGGCCTTGCGGGGGCTGA
This sequence comes from Streptomyces sp. NPDC111744, assembly GCF_055634995.1. NCBI lineage: Bacteria > Bacillati > Actinomycetota > Actinomycetes > Kitasatosporales > Streptomycetaceae > Streptomyces > Streptomyces sp. NPDC111744. Next base: position 583,602 of record NZ_JBVKCG010000001.1, on the reverse strand, counting down.
GCCCGGCCTCGTTTGCGGCCTGGCTCGGGTTCGGGAAACGGAAGCCCGGGGAGGAACCGGCCGCGGAGAAGGAGAGCGAGGCCCCGGCGAGCCCGGCCCCCGCCGTGGTGGTCTCGCTGCTGCCCGACCAGGGCGACGGCGACACGTACGAGGCGCTGCCCGCCGAGCCCTACGAGATGCTGTCGGCCGACCCGCCCGCCACCTGGCAGGACGACGCGGCACGCAAGGCCCGGTGGGCGGCGCTGCGAGAGGCAGCCGAGCCGCCGGACAGCCCCGACGGAACCTGATGGTCCGACGGACCCTTCCGGCCGTCCCGTCAGCTGTTCGTGGTGCTCAGGAAGGTGCGCAGCTCCTGCGGCAGCAGGTGGTCGCAGGACTGCTTGGCCTCGCTGGTGAGGGCGTCCGTGACGCACGTGTAGTAGTCGCGGTAGACCATCTGGGCCGTGAAGGTCGCCGCCACCAGGCCCAGGGCAAGCGAGGCCGTGACCAGGCCGCTGATCGCCGCCGTCGTCTGCGGGCGGCCGGTGGCGGCCGTGGCCTCCTCGGGGCTGCGCGGCTTGGCGCGGAGCGCGCTGATACCCCAGTAGATGCCCAGGGCGCCCAGCAGCAGTGCCACGTACGGCCAGCCGAAGAGGGCGAAGAGGAAGGCCCACATCCCGCACAGGAGGGCGTACCGCGCCCGGCGCTGTGCCGGGTCCGTCGGGTCGAAGCGCAGACCCGGGCCACCGGGGCCGCCCTGACCGCCGTCGCCCGGACGCTCGTCGGGACGCTCGCCGAAGCCGCCGGACTGCCGGCCGGGCTGGCGGTCGCTCCACTGGCTGCCCCAGGGCGATCCCTTGTCGCCGTCACCGGCCGGGCGGCGGGGCTGCCACGGCTTGTCCGGCGTGCCCTCCGGCGGCGGGGCGAAGGGGTTGTCGTCCTGCTGGTCGCCCTTCGGCCGGTCCGAGGGCGCCTCCGGCGGCGAGGCCGGCCGCTCCCGCAACAGCACGGCGGAACGCGGCCCTCCCTGTACCGACTGCGGGGGGAGCATACGAAGTCCCAGGCTGCGGTCCGGCATCAAAGTGAGCGTCTTCCCCTAGATCAAGATGAACAGAGCGGATGGCTGAGCTGACGGCTGTGACTGGCTTACGGATACGACTGCATGGATACAGCTGATGGATACGGCTGATCGATACAGCGGACGAAACGGCTGGTTACTTCGTGAACGCGTCGTATCCCGCACGCGTTCCCGCCTCGGTACCTCCCAGACGCTACCTTCCGGCCACGCCCCCGTCCCGTGGGGGCCGTCCGGTGTGCCGGTATCGTTGCTGACGGTCGCCCGCTTCGTAGACTTCCCCGTATCCCGGGGCGCGAAGCACTCGTACGAATGTACAAAGCGTGTGCGAGTCCGGCCGCCGTACCGACGCTCCCCCGAGAAAGGGCCAAACCGTGGCCGCCAAGCCCGTGGCCAAGCGCCTCGTCGTGCTGGTCTCCGGATCCGGCACCAACCTCCAGGCGCTCCTCGACGCGATCGCCGAGAGCGGCGTCGAGGCCTACGGCGCCGAGGTCGTCGCCGTAGGTGCCGACCGTGACGGCATCGAGGGGCTCGCGCGCGCCGAGCGCGCCGGGATCGCGACCTTCGTGACCAGGGTGAAGGACTTCGGGACGCGGCAGGAGTGGGACCGGGCGCTGACCGAGGCCGTGGCCGCGCACGAGCCCGACCTGGTGGTCTCCGCCGGGTTCATGAAGATCCTCGGCAAGGAGTTCCTGGCACGGTTCGGCGGGCGGACGGTGAACACACACCCGGCCCTGCTGCCCAGTTTCGCCGGGGCCCACGGCGTACGGGACGCGCTCGCGTACGGCGTCAAGGTCACCGGCTGCACCGTCCACTTCGTCGACGACGGCGTCGACACCGGGCCGATCATCGCTCAGGGCGTGGTGGAGGTCCGGGACGAGGACGACGAGAGCGCTCTGCACGAGCGCATCAAGGAAGTCGAGCGAAGCCTGCTCGTCGAGGTCGTGAGGCGGATCGCCCGCAACGGCCATCGCATCGAGGGACGAAAGGTAGTTATCCAGTGACCGCCGAGAGCAACAAGCGGCCCATCCGACGGGCGCTCGTCAGCGTCTACGACAAGACGGGCCTCGAAGACCTCGCGCGCGGGCTGCACGGGGCGGGTGTCGAACTCGTCTCCACCGGCTCCACCGCCTCCCGTATCGCCGCCGCCGGTGTCCCCGTGACCAGGGTCGAGGAGCTCACCGGCTTCCCGGAGTGCCTGGACGGCCGGGTCAAGACCCTGCACCCCAAGGTGCACGCCGGCATCCTCGCCGACCTGCGCCTGGAGAGCCACCGGCAGCAGCTCGAAGAGCTCGGTGTCGAGCCGTTCGACCTCGTCGTGGTCAACCTCTACCCGTTCCGTGAGACCGTCGCCTCGGGTGCCTCGCCCGACGAGTGCGTCGAGCAGATCGACATCGGCGGCCCCTCGATGGTCCGCGCCGCCGCCAAGAACCACCCCTCGGTCGCCGTGGTCACCAGCCCCGAGCGGTACGCCGACGTCCTCGCCGCCGTCGCCGAGGGCGGCTTCGACCTCGCCACCCGCAAGCGGCTCGCCGCCGAGGCCTTCCAGCACACCGCGTCGTACGACGTGGCGGTCGCCTCCTGGTTCGCCTCCGAGTACGCCCCCGTGGACGACTCCCGGTTCCCCGACTTCCTCGGCGCCACCTGGGAGCGCGAGAACACCCTGCGCTACGGCGAGAACCCGCACCAGCCCGCCGCCCTCTACGTCGACGCCGACGGCGGCGGCCTCGCGAAGGCCGAGCAGCTGCACGGCAAGGAGATGTCGTACAACAACTACACGGACACGGACGCCGCGCGCCGTGCCGCGTACGACCACGACGAGCCCTGCGTCGCGATCATCAAGCACGCCAACCCCTGTGGCATCGCGATCGGTTCGGACGTCGCCGAGGCGCACCGCAAGGCGCACGCCTGCGACCCGCTGTCGGCGTTCGGCGGGGTCATCGCCGTGAACCGGCCGGTGAGCAGGGCGATGGCCGAGCAGGTCGCGGAGATCTTCACCGAGGTCATCGTCGCCCCGGACTACGAGGAGGGGGCCCTGGAGGCCCTCGCCAAGAAGAAGAACATCCGCGTGCTGAAGGCGCCGGGCGCCCCCGCCAACCCGGTCGAGGTCAAGCCCGTCGACGGCGGTGTGCTGCTCCAGGTCACCGACCGGCTCCAGGCGGAGGGCGACGACCCGGCCAACTGGACCCTGGCCACCGGCGAGGCGCTGAGCCCCGAGGAGCTCCGGGAACTCGCCTTCGCCTGGAAGGCCTGCCGGGCCGTGAAGTCCAACGCCATCCTGCTCGCCAAGGACGGCGCCTCGGTCGGCGTCGGCATGGGCCAGGTCAACCGCGTGGACTCCGCGAAGCTCGCCGTCGAGCGGGCGGGGGAGGAGCGGGCCCGCGGCTCCTACGCCGCTTCCGACGCCTTCTTCCCCTTCCCCGACGGCCTGGAGGTCCTCACCGCGGCCGGCGTCAAGGCCGTGGCGCAGCCGGGCGGTTCGATGCGCGACGAACTGAGCATCGAGGCCGCGAAGAAGGCGGGCGTCACGATGTACTTCACGGGGACACGGCACTTCTTCCACTGAGCATGACGACTGAGGACGGCGACTGAGGGTTGCGGCTGAGGGCCGCGACCGAACACCAGGGCCGTGTCCCCCTGCGCGGGGGACACGGCCCTTGGAGTGTGCGGGAGCCGGCCGGTCGCTCAGTCGCTCAGTTGCTGCGGATCACGATCGTGCCGCACACCTTGTCGGCGAACGTCTGGCGCTTGGCGTCCCACGCCGGCCACAGCCACCCCAGGTAGCAGGCGAGGCTGTCCAGGAAGTGGGCGATACGGCGCACGAAGGCCATGCCGACGCCGATCGGCTGGCCGGTGGCCTCCTTCACCAGGCGGATGCCCAGCGCCTTCTTGCCGACCGTCTGGCCGGTGCGGCCCTCCTGGATCAGCTGCCAGATGGCGACGGCGATGATGGCCAGGAAGCCGATGAACAGCAGCGCCTTCACCTTGGCGCCGACGAGCACCAGGATGTACGGCACCAGGAAGACCAGGCCGTCGACGAGCGTGCCGAGGAAGCGCTGACCCCAGTTCGCGTACGGCGGCGTCGCGCCGTAACCCTGCTGCGGGTAGCCATAGCCACCCTGCTGCGGGTAGCCGGGCTGCTGCTGGGGGTAGCCGTACCCCTGCTGCGGCGGCACGCCCTGCGGGGCCTGCTGGTAGCCGGGCTGCTGCTGCGGGTAGCCGTAGCCGGGCTGACCCTGCTGCGGGTTCTGCGGCTGCTGACCGTAAGGGTTGTTGGGCGAGCCGAAACTCATGGCCGATTTCCTCCGTTGGATCTGCGGGGACGACGCGGATTGGGACGGAGGTACGTCATGATCTGAGCGGTTTGCCCCCCACCGGACCGCGATACTGCGCCGCTCATCGTTTAGTAACCGCGAGTTGTTGTCCAGTCCGATTCGCGAGGTGTTGTGCAAGTGCAACATCATTGATCATGACCGCACACCCGATTGGAACCGGGAGACCGGCATCCGCGAGGATGGAGCCATGACCGCCCAGATTCTCGATGGCAAGGCCACCGCAGCCGCGATCAAGTCCGATCTGACCGCCCGCGTGGCGGCGCTGAAGGAGAAGGGCGTCACGCCCGGCCTCGGCACGATCCTGGTCGGGGACGACCCCGGCAGCCAGAAGTACGTCGCCGGCAAGCACCGTGACTGTGCGCAGGTGGGCATCGGCTCCATCCAGCGCGAGCTGCCCGCCACCGCGACCCAGGAGGAGATCGAGGCCGTCGTCCGCGAGCTCAACGACGACCCGGCCTGCACCGGCTACATCGTCCAGCTCCCGCTGCCCAAGGGCATCGACGAGAACCGCATCCTGGAGCTGATGGACCCGCACAAGGACGCGGACGGCCTGCACCCGACGAACCTCGGCCGCCTCGTCCTGAACGAGCCCGCGCCGCTGCCCTGCACCCCCAACGGCGTGCTGACCCTGCTGCGCCGCTACGGCGTCGAGATCAAGGGTGCCGAGGTCGTGGTCGTCGGCCGTGGCGTCACCATCGGGCGCCCGATGCCGCTGCTGCTCACCCGGCGCAGCGAGAACGCGACGGTGACCCAGTGCCACACCGGCACGCGCGATCTGTCCGCCCACCTCAGGCGCGCCGACATCATCGTCGCCGCGGCCGGCTCCCCGCACCTGATCCGCCCCGAGGACGTCAAGCCGGGCGCGGCCGTCCTCGACATCGGTGTCTCCCGCAACGCCGACGGCAAGATCGTCGGTGATGTGCACCCCGGCGTCGCCGAGGTCGCCGGGTGGCTCTCCCCGAACCCCGGTGGTGTCGGGCCGATGACCCGGGCGCAGCTGCTCGTCAACGTGGTCGAGGCGGCGGAGCGCAGTGTCGGCTGACGGCGGTCACGGGCAGGATGCGGGGCGCCGCGCGACCCGGCGCTTCCCGCTGTTCACACGGGACACGGCGCGCCCCGAGGGGGGCGGCAGGGCAGCGTCGGGGGATCTGCCGGCGCCGGCCCGGCAGTGGCCGCTGCTGGTGGTGCTGGCGACCGTCGCGGTGGGGTTGCTGCTGACCTCGCTGGACCAGTTCCGGGTGGGTGCGCTGCTGATCGGGGCCGCGCTGCTCGCCGGGGCGGTGATGCGGTGGATACTGCCGAGCGTGGGGATGCTGGCGGTGCGGTCCCGGTTCACGGACATCGCGACGTACGGAGTGCTGGGGCTGGCGATCGTGCTGCTGGCGTTGATGGCGCAGCCCCAGCCGTGGCTGGTGATCCCGTATCTGAAGGACACGCTGCACTTCACGATGAAGAACTAGCTGAAGAACTGGCTGAAGAAGTGGCCGAAGAGTGGCCCGCACCTCCCCCGGTGGGTGCGGGCCTTCCCCTTCCCCCTGGATCAAAGTAGGGATCCGGAGTCCCCGGCGAATCCCACTCCCGATTGAAACCCCTACAACTTCCGCGGTACTCCCGGTGGTTGACTCCCGGCCCCGGACCCGGGCGTTACGCTGCGGCGATGCGACCGCGCAACCCGCCCCCTCTCGCCGTCGACACGCTGATCGCGTGCGGGACGGTCGCGACGGCCGTGTTGCTCGGGCGGGAGCCGCCCACCCAGGGCTGGCCGCAGCTCGACGCGCGGGCGTATGTGCTGATCGGGCTGGCGCAGCTGCCCGTCGCCCTGCGGGGGCGGTGGCCGGTCGTGGTCTTCGCCGTCATGCAGGGCGCCTCGATCGCCTATGTCAGAAGACCCACCTCAACCGCACGATGACCAAGCTCGACCTGGGCAGCCGGGCGCAGGCGGTGGTGGTGGCGTACGAGACGGGACTGGTGACACCGGGCGGCCCGGCCGACCGGTGAGCCGACCGGCGGACCGTTGTGCAGATCGGTGGGCCGTTCGCAAGGCCGCTGTCCGAAAGGCGGCCCGTCCCCTCCCCCGAGCAGGACGGACCGCCGTCGGGTTTCAGCCTTCCCACCGCGGGGCGGCTCTTCAACGGCTGTCCGTCGGCTGTGGCACAGAGGTGACAGTTCCGCCACGGACCGTCCGCACTGCCACGGCCTGCGGGAACCGTCGGACCGCCCACCGTCGTCACCCGGTCTGAACTGGCAACGAACTGGCAACGCGAGAAGCCGCGGAGGTGTGTGATGGGCGGCTGGCAGCCGCTGCCGGAGGGACTGCCGGCGGAGGTGCGGCACTTCGTGGAGCAGCTGCGGCTCCTCAAGGACGAGACCGGCCTCAGCCTGGTCGCGCTGGGCGCCCGCACTGCGTACAGCAAGTCCTCCTGGCAGCGCTACCTCAACGCGGTACAGCCGCCGCCGCGGCAGGCCGTCGTCGCGCTGTGCCGGGTCGCGGGCCTCACCGGCGCCGACGCCGAACGGCACACCGTGCGCTGGGAACTGGCCCTCCAGGCCTGGCCGCGCCCGGCCAACCTGCCGGAACGACCGCCCGGCGCCGGGGAGTACGAGGACGATCCCACCCTCCCCTGGTGGGACCGCCCGGAGGAGCCGGCGCCCCGCCCGCACGGCCGGCTGCTGCTTGCCGCGGTCCTGCTGCTGCTCGTACTGCTCCTTGTGACGGTCGTCGGTGCCGTGGTTCTCGGGTGAGCTGAGTGCCCTGTGACCTGCGAGGTCACGGCCGGATGACCGGTGTGCCGATGCGTTGACAAGTTCGCGGATATGTCACGAAGCCGACTCACAAGCGGGCTAACGTGTCCAATCGGGGCGAGCCGAAGGCCCGTTGGACCGCGCCGCTGTCGGCGTGCGACGGTGCACGTCGGCCGGTCAGTGCTCCTGTGCGCCCCCTGCCCGGGGACTGGGTTCCGGGGGTGCCGCGGTCCGCTGGGTAGGCCAGAACGGGGACCGGCGCGGGGCACCACGCGCAAGGGGAACGCGGGGGAAGACACGGCACCGAGCCGGGGGAAAGACGACCGGGGGAAGAGGGGGGAAGCAATGCCTCGTTGGAAGGCCCTGCCGGATGAACTCGATCCGCAGGTCAGGGAGTTCGCGACCCAGCTGCGGCGGCTCGTGGACCGCAGCGGGCTGAGTGTGGCGACACTGTCCGACCGCACCGGCTACAGCAAGACGTCCTGGGAGCGGTACCTGGGCGGGCGCCTGCTGGCGCCCAAGGGCGCGATCGTCGCGCTCGCCGAGGTCACCGGCGCCAATCCCGTCCATCTCACGACCATGTGGGAGCTGGCCGAACGGGCCTGGAGCCGTTCGGAGATGCGCCACGACATGACGATGGAGGCGATCCGGATCTCCCAGGCGCGCGCCGCGCTGGGGGAGTTCGGGGGGCCACCGGTCACGTCCACGTCCACGACCACGGCCGGGGGCAAGACGCCGCGCCGGGCGGGCAGCGCCGTCGCGACATCGGGGATCGCCGGGCCGGCGGGTGTCTCGCCCACCATTCCGCCCCAGCCGACGGCACCCGACGCCGACCGCCGGGAGGGAACGGGGTCCCGTGGGCCGGCCGCGCCCGGGGGACCGACGGCCCCCGGCGGCGGCAGGCGGCGGCTGACGATGTTCCTCGCGGGGGCCGTCGGCGTGGCCGTGATCGTCGCCGGCGTCTTCTTCTTCACCGGCAACAACGGCGGCGACGGGAAGAAGAACGGGAGTGCTGCCACCTCCTCCGCCCCGTCCACCAGCGCCGGCACCGAACTGCCGGCCGGCGTGAAGTGCGCGGGCGCCGGCTGCACCGGCAAGGACGCCGAGGCCATGGGGTGCAGCGGCGACCTCGTGACCACCGCGAGGACCGCCACGGTCGGCGCCACCACCCTGGAGGTCCGCTACAGCAGCACCTGCGGCGCCGCCTGGGGCCGGATCACGGGCGCCGCCCAGGGCGACTCGGTGCGGGTCACGGCCGGCACCGCCTCGGAGACCGGCGACATCACGGCCGTCGGCGACACGATCGCCTACACGCCGATGGTGGCGGTACGGGACGCGGCTGAGGCCAAGGCCTGCGCGACGCTGGCCTCGGGGCAGACGGGATGCACGTCGTAGAGACACACGTCGCAGAAACCCGGCGTGCCCAGGAATGCCGCGGCGTTTCCTGGGCACGCGAACCGTACCCCCCACGGGAGTCCGGATTCCGGTTCCCCCGGTTGGCGGCCGCTCCGTCTCACCTCTCCCGGACGGGCGGCCGCCTCTTCTGTCATGCCGCTTGCAGGGTCACGTCTGTGGGGTGAGCCACACCCACCCCTCCCCGTCCGGCATCCGGAATGCGCGATAGCCTGAGCGGTGGATCTCTTGATGCCGAGAGATCGATCATTTCTACGTCCGCACCCCAGGGCAAGGACGCCCACCGCCAGCTGTCATACGGAGAACGCCATGACCCGCACTCCCGTGAACGTCACCGTCACCGGCGCGGCCGGCCAGATCGGTTACGCCCTGCTCTTCCGCATCGCCTCCGGCCAGCTGCTCGGCGCGGACGTGCCGGTCCGGCTCCGCCTCCTGGAGATCACGCCCGCGCTGAAGGCCGCCGAGGGCACCGCCATGGAGCTCGACGACTGCGCCTTCCCGCTCCTCCAGGGCATCGACATCACCGACGACCCGAACGTCGCCTTCGACGGTGCCAACGTCGCTCTCCTCGTCGGCGCCCGCCCCCGCACCAAGGGCATGGAGCGCGGTGACCTCCTGGAGGCCAACGGAGGCATCTTCAAGCCGCAGGGCAAGGCCATCAACGACCACGCCGCGGACGACATCAAGGTCCTGGTCGTCGGCAACCCGGCCAACACCAACGCGCTCATCGCGCAGGCCGCCGCGCCGGACGTACCGGCCGAGCGTTTCACCGCGATGACCCGCCTCGACCACAACCGCGCGCTGACCCAGCTCGCGAAGAAGACGGGCTCCACGGTCGCCGACATCAAGCGCCTGACCATCTGGGGCAACCACTCCGCCACCCAGTACCCCGACATCTTCCACGCGACCGTCGCCGGCAAGAACGCCGCGGAGGTCGTGAACGACGAGAAGTGGCTGGCCGAGGAGTTCATCCCGACCGTTGCCAAGCGCGGCGCGGCCATCATCGAGGCCCGCGGCGCCTCCTCGGCGGCCTCCGCCGCCAACGCCGCCATCGACCACGTCCACACCTGGGTCAACGGCACCGCCGACGGCGACTGGACCTCCATGGGCATCCCGTCGGACGGCTCCTACGGCGTCCCGGAGGGCCTGATCTCCTCCTTCCCGGTCACCACCAAGGACGGCAAGTACGAGATCGTCCAGGGCCTGGAGATCAGCGACTTCTCCCGCGCCCGCATCGACGCCTCGGTGCAGGAGCTGGCGGAGGAGCGCGACGCGGTCCGCGCCCTCGGCCTCATCTGAGCCTCCCGCACCCACGGGCCCCACTCCGGTTTCGTCCGGAACGGGGCCCGTTCCCGTTTCCGCCGCTACCGTCGGAAGGAGTACGCGGTGGAGTGAATCGGGGGTTCGCGATGAGCGACAGGAACGGCGGGAACGACGAGAACGGTTGGCCCGGGAACAACACGGGGAGCGAGCCGCCGGAGGGCTCACGGCGGGCGGAAGAGCCGGGACACCAGGAGTGCTCCGCGGCTCCGGCCTGATCGGTCTGATCAGCTCCTCGAGCGTGCCCCTGGCCACCGCCCTCGGCCTGGTCCCCTTCGAGGTGCCGCTCGACCTCCCCCGATCAGCATCGGGCCGGCCTGGCACCCGCGCCATGACGCCGACCCGGCGCACGCCTGGCTCCGGCGCCGTGTACGGGAGTTGATCATCGGTGGGCGCGTGGGGGAGGGCCCGCCGGCCGAGTTCTGACCAGCGGCGTCTTCGGGTAATTCCGGTTCACCGGTCACGGCCGTCCCTCTATGCTGATGGTTTGTCAACTGGACGTCTGACAAAGCACTTCAGCACGCACTTCCAGCACGCACTTCCAGCAACGCCGTACCAGCAACTCGCGGTCGGCAACGCACTTCACACGCATCGGGGGATCGGCGTGAGCACTGCTTACGTGCCGCACCAACCACAGGCGGGGCCGCCCGCCGGGCCACCGCCCGCGCTGCCGCCCACACCGCCGTACGCCAGCGAGGCCACCCGGCTGCTGTGCGCGGGCACCTACCTGGATTCCGCGTACCGGGACCGGGTCATCGAGGAACTCCACCTCAACGAACAGCGGATCGCGGCGCCCTCGCTCGGCTTCGACGCCGCCCGGGTCCTCGCTCATGCCCTGCGCGCCCGCCGCCAGGAGCTGCTGTGGGCCGCGGCGATCCTCGGTCTGTGGGTGGTGGGGCTGCCGCTCAGCGGCGGGCTGCTCGTGTTCTTCCTGGTGCCGGGTATCGCGCTCGCCGTCGCACCGTGGATCAGGGGCCGCGCCGCCCGCCCGCCGCTGTACCGGGTGATCGCCGCCTTCATGGTCCGCTGGTGGGGCCGGTCCTTCTACGCGGTCGCCCTGATCGCGACCCTCGTCGTCGCGTTCGGCGGCGGCTCGGACAACGGCCCCTCGTACGACTCGTACGGCTCCTACGACGGCTCCTACGGCTACAGCTACTCCAACTCGACCAGCTTCGGCGATCTGCTCGCCCCGGGCGTCGGCGACTTCGGCGGCCTGGTGGAGGCCTGGCACGCCTGGCTCACACTCGCCGTGTTCGCCGGTGTCGCCCTGTGCGCGCACGCCCAGCGCACCCAGTTCAGCCGGGCGCTGGCCGGCGAACTCTCCCCGCAGCGTTTCCCGGACGCGGCGAGCGACCCCGCCGAGAAGGCGGAGAACCCCCGCTTCCAGCGGCTCAAGCAGCGCATCCGGATCGAACAACACGCACCGCTGATCATGTACAACGAGGCCGACCCGTTCTGCGGAGCGGGCGCCGCCTACGACACATGGGTGCTCGCCGTCGAACTCAAGCCCGACGAGCTGAAGAAGGAGCAGCAGCTGCTCAGCAACCGGGCGATCCTGGAGAAGGTCCGCCCGCTGCTCGAACAGCTCCGCGTCCCCGCCGAGTACGCCGGACCCGGCAACCGCGACCGGCTGCGCCAGCTGGAGATCGACGAGTGCGTGTTCCTGCCCGCCGAGGGGCTGCTCGCCCGGGACCAGGCGCCGTACACCCCGCAGGCCTTCGAGGAGCATCGGGCGCGGGCCGTCGAGGAGGGCGCCGAGAAGCGCAGGCACTTCCTGCGCATCCGCGTCGGCGGCTGGGAGGAGGAGGTGGTCGTCACGGTGTTCGTGCGCATCCACACCCAGGGCCGGATGCTCGTCCTGGAGATCGCCCCGCACGTACTGACCCCGGTCCGCGCGGACTTCAAGGGCGCCGACCGCGCCGCCCACCGGTTCCGGAACAACAACTGGGCCGGCAAGGCGGCCGTCGCGATCGCCCTGGTCCCCGGCTCGGTGGGCCGCTCCCTCGGCCAGCTCGGCCGGGGCGCGATGCATCTCTGGCGGCTGCTGACCGGCGGTCACGCGGGCGCGCTGCCCGAGGGGCCGGCGCTGTCCGTGCGCGAACTGGGTTCGGTGGACGTCGGCTCCCACTTCCAGGAGATGGACGTCGTCCGGTACCTGCGCAGCATCCAGGACCGGGTGGCGAACGGCGTACGGGCCGCGCTCGCCGAAGCCGGTTACGAGACCGGCGAGTTCGTCCAGAAGACCGTGAACAACAGCACCAACGTGAGCATCGACCGGGTCGAGGGTTCCACGTTCGCCTTCGGCAGCCATGCCACCGCCACCAGCCACACGACGCAGAAGGGGTCCGACAGCAATGGCAAGTGACGAGCCGCAGGTCACCCTGGGGAACATCTCCGGGAGCACGTTCGCCATCGGCAGCCACGCGCATGCCGAGAGCCATCACCACGGCGCCCCTGGCTCTGCGGCCGACGAGGAACTCCTCGCCGCCGTACGGGAGTTGCGCGCCGACCTGGAGCGGGTGCGGGGCACCGGGCAGACGGCGGCGCTGGGCACGGCGCTCGCCGAGACCGAGGACGAGATCGCCCGCACAGGCCAGGCGGGCCCCACCCGCCGGGAACGCCTGCGCGAGCTTCTCACCGACTCGCAGACGCTGCTGAGCGTGCTGGCCTCGGCGGGCACGCTGGCCGGGCTGCTGGGGATGTGAGAGGAAGCCGATGAGCAACGGGGGCAACGGGGGAGAACGGCACTGGAACGAGGACACGCAGCGGTGGGAGGCCGACGTCCGGCCCGCCGCCGCGGCAGCCTCACCACACCCTCCGGCGGGACCGGAGGTCCAGCCGACGCCGACGCCGGCACCGGTTCCGGAGCGGGAGTGGTGGTCGGACGGGGGCAGTGACTGGGCGGCTGCAGCACCGACGCCGCCCCAGCCGCCCGGGCCGTCCGTGCCTGGTCAGCCAGGCGGGGTGTTCGTCCCCGGCCACCCGCCCGTCGCGCCGACACCGACGCAGCCGCTCGGGGTGTCAGTGCCGACGCCCCAGCCGTCCGCAGCGTCGACGCCGGCGCAACCGTCTGTGCCCGCTGAGCCGCCCGGGCCGGCGCCTACGACGCCGGTGCCGTCGGTGGCGGACGGCGGCACGGCTTGGCCGCCCGCCCCGGGCCAGGCTTCTGCCTCCGGTGAGGTGCTCGCTGCGCCGGCGCAACCGTCCGTGGCGTCCGTGCCTGCTGAGCCGCCCGGGCCGGCGCCCACGACGCCGGTGCTGCCGGTGGCGGACGGCGGCACCGTCTGGCCGCCCGCCCCGGGCCAGGCGCCCGTCTCCGGCTGGTCGTTCGTCGAGCAGCTCCCGGCGCCCGTGCTCTCCCGGCGGCGGGACCGCAGACTCGTATGGTCCGTCGTCGTCGGGGCCGCTGTCGTCGGCGTGGCCACGAGCCTGGTTCTGACGCTGGTGGTCCACAAGGGGGACGGCCACAAGCCCGCCACGGCCGCCGCCTCCGTCACCCCGACCTCCTCCGCGCGGCCCGGGGTGGTGTCGGAGTCGCCCTCGGACACCGGCTCCCCGTCCCCGTCGGCCTCCGCGCCCCCGGCCGGATACGAGCTGCGCGACGACACCGAGGGCTTCCGGATCGCCGTTCCCGACGGCTGGTCGCGCGCCACCGTCGACTCCTCGTACGGCATGGCCGTGGTCAGCTACCGAAGCCCCGACCGCGAGCACCGGTTGCAGGTCTACCAGGTCGCGGAGGAGTCCCCGGCCGCCTCCCACGAGCTCTACCTCTCCGCCGAGACCCCCAAGCCGGACGGCTTCCGGGAACTCGGCCTGACCGACCTCGGCGACGGCCGCTTCACCGGCTCCCGCCTGGAGTACCTGGCCGGCACGATCAGCGGCGAGCCGGACATCGGCACCTGGCATGTCTTCGACGAGCGGTTCGTCGCGCCGGACGGCAACATCTACGCCGTCGCGTCCTACGGCCCCGACTCCGACGGCCGTGACGACGAGCTGGCCTACCTGACGACCGCGGTGGACTGGTTCTGCCCGCCGGACACGGTCTGCGACACGGATCCCGCCGCGGACTGAGCGCCGGTCCCCCGCCGCCCCCGCCGGTCACATCGTCGTTCATTTAATTTCCGTATTCGCGGAATGTATCCGTGCGCCTATCCACAATTTCTTCAATTGCGCGACGATGGGCATTCTATAGCTTCTCTTCCGGGTGACGTGAATCCCCCGAATGCCCCAAGTCCCGCCCCGGGTCGCGGTCGTTAGGTCACCGTGATGCGATTGGACTGGCGTGCCGCAGAAGATCATCCGACGACCGTGCTCCGCTGGCCCGGCGGTATGGATATCACCTCATGCTCGGACCTGCTCGATGATTTCCTGAAGAGAATCAACGCGATGGAAAATGAATATCGGCGGACGATGGCGGATCTGTACGGAGCGTCCTGAGGCAGGGTGCGGAGGTTTTACCGATGGACGGGATGCAGCATGACGCCGGTCTCTATGACCACACCGGTCTCTACGACCACCCTGGTCTCTACGACCACACGGGTCTTTATGACCCCCACGCGGGTCTCTACGACCACGGCTGGGGCGCCCCGGAGCCGGGTGTCCCTCCGAACGACTGGGACCCGGTCGAGGAACTGGCGCAGATGCTGTCCACACCGACCGGTGTGAGTACGGCTCCCACCCTGCTGGACGTGCCGGCCCCGCGCAGGGGCAGCCGTCGGCGGCCCCGCCAGGAACCCCATCTGCTCGACGGCGGCCGGCGCGTCACGCACATCACGTTCCTGATCGCGACGGTCTCGCTGTGCGCGGTGTGCATGCTGACCTGGTCCGTCTGCTACTCCTACGAGCAGCTGCGCGGGATCGCCTCGTCGGTACTGCCCGCGGGGCTGGCGCAGTACTGGCCGCTGACGGTGTACGGGCCCTGGTTCGTGGCGGCGCTCTCCGTCCTGCGGGCCACCGCTCAGCGCCGCAGTGCACGCCGGTCCTGGTGCGTGGTGCTGGCTGCCTCCGTCCTCGCTGTGGCGTTGTGCGCCAGCCACTCGTCACATGCGCTGTTGTCGTTAGTGATCTTCGGGATTCCGCCGGTGACCGCCCTGGTGTGCTTCTGGGAACTCGTCGGTCAGATCTCGACCAAGAGCAGGCCGCGGCACGCCACGCGCACCGAACCGTCGAGTTCCACGCCGTGAGAGTGGCTTTTGTCCCCTTCCGTCCGACTGTTCAGTGATGCAGCACACTTTCGGCCATCGATTGCGCATGCAATCCGAGAACGAGGGCATGCGCTGACGGTCCCCGAGTGTGACTCCTCTGTCACACAGGGCACTGAACAGGAACGGAAGGCAATACCGATCATGGCGGACCGAAAGGCAGAAGCGACCATCCATGCCGGAGGCGAGTGGCTGGAAGCCGTCTCCGGCGTGACACGCGAGATCATCGACCCCGCGGACGGCCTGCCCTTCGCCGTGGCCGCCGAGGGCGACGAGAAGGACGCGGAGACGGCGGTGGCCGCCGCCCGGCGCGCCTTCGACACCGGCGACTGGCCCCGCACCCCCGTCGCCGAGCGGGCCGCCCTGCTCCGCCGGGTGGCCGACCTGCTCGTACGCGACCGTGAAGAGCTCGGCCTCCTGGAGAGCCGGGACGCGGGCAAGACCGTTGAGGAGGGCCGTGTCGACATCGACTGTGTCGCCGATGCCTTCCGCTACTTCGCCGACCTGGTGGCGGCGGAGGGCGCGGGCCGGGTGGTCGACGCGGGCTCGCCCGACATCCACAGCGTCGTCGTCCACGAGCCCGTCGGCGTCTGCGCCCTGATCACCCCCTGGAACTACCCCCTGCTCCAGGCGAGTTGGAAGATCGCCCCGGCGCTGGCGGCCGGCAACACCTTCGTGATCAAACCGAGTGAGATCACCCCGCTGACGACCGTCGCGCTGGTCGAGTTGCTGGTCGAGGCCGGGCTGCCCGCGGGGGTCGCCAACCTCGTCACCGGCCCCGGGCACAGCGTCGGCGCCCGGCTCGCCGAGCACCCCGACGTCGACCTGGTCTCCTTCACCGGTGGCCTGGTCAGCGGCACCAAGGTCGCCCAGGCGGCCGCCGTGTCCGTCAAGAAGGTCGCCCTCGAACTCGGCGGCAAGAACCCCAACGTCGTCTTCGCCGACGCCTGCGCCACCGAAGAGGGCTTCGACACCGCCGTCGACCAGGCCCTCAACGCCGCCTTCATCCACAGCGGCCAGGTCTGCTCGGCCGGCGCCCGGCTGATCATCGAGGAGCCGCTCAGGGAACGGTTCGTCGCCGAACTCGCCCGCCGGGCCGCCCGGATCCGCCTCGGACGCGGCACCGCGGACGGCGTCGAGTGCGGCCCGCTGGTCTCCGAGCAGCAGCGCGCCAAGACCGAGGCGTATGTGGCGTCGGCGCTCGCGGAGGGCGCGGTGCTGCGCTCGGGCGGCAAGCGCCCCGAACCCTCCGCCGACCGGCCCGCCGCCGGCTACTTCTACGAGCCGACCGTCCTCGACCAGTGCCACCGGGAGATGAAGGTCGTACGCGAGGAGGTCTTCGGGCCGGTCCTCACCGTCGAGACCTTCCGCACCGAGGACGAGGCGGTCGCCCTCGCCAACGACACCGAGTACGGCCTGGCCGGTGCCGTCTGGACCGCCGACGCGGGACGCGCCCGTCGGGTCGCGGGGCGGCTGCGGCACGGCACCGTCTGGATCAACGACTTCCACCCCTACCTCCCGCAGGCGGAGTGGGGCGGCTTCGGAAAGAGCGGAACCGGCCGCGAGCTGGGACCCGCCGGACTCGCCGAGTACCGCGAGACCAAGCACGTCTACCAGAACCTCGCACCGCGCCCGGTGCGCTGGTTCGCCGGCTGAGCCCCACCCGGCCGCCGTCCGCGAGAAGTCGCTACGCGAGGAGCCTCACAGAGGTCTTCGGAAGCCTTTTGGAGCACCCCCCTCATGTCCCACTCCCACATCTACGACTACGTCGTCATAGGCGGCGGAACAGCGGGTTCCGTCATAGCCTCCCGTCTCACCGAGAACCCCGATGTCACGGTCGCCGTGATCGAGGGCGGCCCCAGCGACGTCGGCCGCGACGACGTCCTCACCCTGCGCCGATGGATGGGTCTGCTCGGCGGCGAGCTGGACTACGACTACCCGACCACCGAGCAGCCACGCGGCAACTCGAACATCCGGCACAGCCGGGCCCGCGTCCTCGGCGGCTGCTCGTCCCACAACACGCTCATCGCCTTCAAGCCGCTGCCCTCCGACTGGGACGAGTGGGAGGCGGCCGGCGCCAAGGGCTGGGGCGCGGTCCCGATGGAGGCGTACTACGCCCGCCTCCTCAACAACATCGTCCCGGTCGACGAGAAGGACCGGAACGCCATCGCCCGAGACTTCGTCGACGCGGTGCAGGAGGCGCTGGGCGTCCCGCGCGTGGAGGGCTTCAACGACAAGCCGTTCACCGAGGGCGTCGGCTTCTTCGACCTCGCCTACCACCCCGAGGACAACAAGCGGTCCAGCGCGTCGGTGGCCTACCTCCACCCGGTGATGGACGAGCGGTCCAATCTGACGATCCTGCTGGAGACCTGGGCGTACCGGCTGGAGCTGAACGGCACCCGCGCCGAGGGCGTCCATGTCCGCACCAAGGACGGCGAGGACCTGCTGATACGGGCCCGCAACGAGGTCGTGCTGAGCGCGGGCGCCGTCGACTCCCCGCGTCTGCTGCTCCACTCGGGCATAGGCCCGGCCCAGGATCTCGAAGCGCTCGGCATCCCGGTCGTGCTCGACCTCCCGGGCGTCGGCGAGAACCTCCTCGACCACCCCGAGTCGGTGATCGTCTGGGAGACGAACGGCCCGATCCCCGAGAACTCCGCGATGGACTCCGACGCGGGCCTGTTCGTGCGCCGCGACCCCGATCACGCGGGCCCGGACCTGATGTTCCACTTCTACCAGATCCCGTTCACGGACAACCCGGAGCGACTGGGCTACCGGCGGCCGGAGTTCGGCGTGTCGATGACCCCGAACATCCCCAAGCCCCGCAGCCGCGGCCGCCTGTACCTCACCAGCGCCGACCCGTCCGCGAAGCCCGCGCTGGACTTCCGCTACTTCACCGACGAGGACGACTACGACGGCCGCACTCTCGTCGACGGCATCCGTATCGCCCGGGAGATCGCGAAGACCGAGCCGCTGGCCGGCTGGCTGAAGCGCGAGGTGTGCCCCGGGCCGGAGATCCTGGGCGACGCCGAACTCAGCGAGTACGCCCGCAAGGTCGCGCACACCGTGTACCACCCGGCGGGCACCTGCCGGATGGGCTCGGCAGACGACCAACAGGCCGTGGTGGACCCCGAGTTGCGGATCCGCGGTCTGGACGGAATCCGTGTCGCCGACGCGTCCGTCTTCCCGACCATGCCGGCCGTGAACCCGATGATCGGAGTGCTGATGGTCGGCGAGAGGGCCGTGGACCTACTGAAAGGCGGTGCGTGATGAGTAGTACGACCCCTGTGACGACCCCTGTGACGACCCCTGTGACGACCCCTGTGACGACCTCTGCCGAGACCCCTGTCTTCTCCGTCGACGGTCTGTGGAAGGTCTTCGGTCCGAAGGCCGGACGCGTCCCCGCGGACCCCGAGCTGACCGGGCTCGCTCCCGCCGACCTGCGGTCCCGTACCGGCTGTACGGCCGCCGTCCGCGACGTCTCCTTCGACGTGCGCAAGGGCGAGGTCTTCGTCGTGATGGGCCTGTCGGGTTCCGGGAAGTCGACGCTGGTCCGCTGCCTGACACGCCTCATCGAGCCCACTTCCGGCACGATCGTCATCGACGGCGAGGACGTCCGTGCGATGGACAAGGGCCGACTGCGTGAACTGCGCCGCCACCGTGCGGCGATGGTCTTCCAGCACTTCGGGCTCCTGCCGCACCGGTCCGTCCTCGACAACGTGGCGTACGGCCTGGAGATCCAGGGCGTCGGCAGGTCCGAACGACGCAGGCGGGCCGCCGAAGTCGTCGCCAAGGTCGGCCTGGAGGGCATGGAGCAGCGCCGCCCCGGCCAGCTGTCCGGCGGCCAGCGGCAGCGGGTCGGCCTGGCGCGGGCGCTCGCCGTCGACCCCGAGGTCCTCCTCTTCGACGAGCCGTTCAGTGCGCTCGACCCGCTGATCAGGCGGGACATGCAGGAGGAGGTGGTCCGCCTGCATCAGGAGGAGGGCCGCACGATGGTCTTCATCACCCACGACCTGAACGAGGCGCTCAAGCTCGGCGACCGTATCGCGCTGATGCGGGACGGGCGGGTGGTGCAGCTCGGTACGCCGGAGGAGATCGTCGGTTCCCCGGCCGACGACTACGTCCGCGAGTTCGTGCGGGACGTGCCGCGCGAGCAGGTGCTGACGGTCGGCTCCGCGATGCGGGCGGTCGAGGAGGGCGACTCCGGGACAGGGCCCGTGGTCAGCCCGCGGGCGACGGTCGCCGAGGCGATCGACGTGGTGGCGGGCTCCGGTGTCCCGGCAAGGGTAGTGGAGGGGGAGCGGTGCGTCGGGGTCGTGGACGCGGACGCGTTGCTCGGTGTCGTGGCGAAGGCGGATGCGGGCGGTCGTCCGGCCGCGGGCGGTAGCGGGCCGGTCGCGCCCACGCGGCGGAGCCGCACATCTCAGAGCCCCGCACCCCTGGGTGGAGATCAGCACCGTCCAGTGAAGCCCCCGGCCCCCCGTACCAGTTCGGAGGGCATCTGATGGCGACGATCACTGTCCCGAGCCCCCGCCGAGCAGCCCTGCCCGCCAGCCAGGCCGTACGCAAGCTTCTGGTGCTGGCCATGGCCGCCGCGATCCTCGTCCCCCTCGCCAACTCCCACTGGACCACCTCCGCCTGGCCCCACAACCTCACCGTCGACCTGACCTCACCCCTCACCTCCGCCAGCAACTGGGTCATCGACAACCGCGACACCCACCCCCTCTTCCTGTACTTCCTCGGCTACATCAGCAACGCCGTCGTCCTCACCGTCCGCGCCGTCTACCTCACCCTCCTCGCCGCGGGCTGGCCCGGCGTCACCGTGCTCGCCGCCGTCGTCGCGCACCGCGTCGCCGGTGTCCGGCTCGCCGTCGGTACGGCCGCCGCCTTCCTCGCCTGCGGTGCCCTCGGCATGTGGGTGCCGACGATGCAGACCCTCGCGCTGATGGTCGTGGCCGTCCTCGCGTCCGTCGCCGTCGGCCTCGTCCTCGGCCTCGGTGCCGGTCTCTCCGACCGGCTGAACCGCGCCCTGCGCCCGGTCCTCGACACCATGCAGGTGCTCCCCGCCTTCGCCTATCTTCTCCCCGTCGTCCTGGTCTTCGGGATCGGCGTCCCCGCGGCCGTCCTCGCCACCGTCGTCTACGCGGCCCCGCCCATGGCCAGGCTCACCGCCCTCGGCCTGCGCGGCGCCGACCCCGAGGTCCTGGAGGCTGTGGAGTCACTGGGCGCCACCCGCGGGCAACGGCTGCTGACCGCCCGTATCCCGCTCGCCCGCAAGGAACTCCTGCTCGGCCTCAACCAGACGATCATGATGGCGCTGTCGATGGCGGTCATCGCCTCCGTCATCGGCGCCGGCGGCCTCGGTGACCGCGTCTACCAGGCCCTCGCCTCGGTCGACGTCGGCGCGGCCCTCGCGGCCGGCATCCCGATCGTGCTCCTTGCGGTCGTGCTGGACCGCATCACCGCGGCGGCGGGTGACCGGGGCGACACCCGCCCGTCCCCGGTCGGCCTCCTGTACGCCCTCGCCGCCACCGTGGCCGTGGCCGTCGCCGCCCGTCTCCTCGGCGGCCTCGACTGGCCCGCCGGGTGGACCCTGAACTTCGCCGAACCGGTCAACCGTGCCGTCGACTGGATGACCGCCCATCTGTATTCGGGCGTCCCGGTCGTGGGCGGCACCGCCGACTGGGCGGCCCACTTCACCACCTGGATCCTGGACCCCGTCCGATCGGGCCTGCAGTGGCTGCCCTGGTGGTCGGTGCTGCTCATCGTCGCCGCCCTGGCCTGGCTGATCGGCACCTGGCGCACCGCGCTCACCGCCGTCCTCGCGATGGCCGCGATCGGTGTGCTGGGAGTGTGGGAACCGTCGATGGACACGCTCTCGCAGGTCCTCGCCGCCGTCGCCGTCACCCTCGTGCTCGGCTTCGCGACCGGTATCGCGGCAGCCCGCAGCGACCGCGTCGAACGCGCCCTGCGCCCGGTCCTGGACGTGTTCCAGACCATGCCGCAGTTCGTGTACCTGATCCCGGTCGTCGCCCTGTTCGGCGTCGGCCGCGCCCCGGCCGTGGCGGCCGCCGTCGTCTACGCGTTGCCCGCCGTCGTACGGATCACCGCGCAGGGCCTGCGCCAGGTCGACCCGGCCGCCCTGGAGTCGGCGCGGTCGCTCGGCGCGACCGGCCGTCAGCAGCTCTGGCAGGTCCAACTGCCGCTCGCCCGTCCCGCGTTGCTGCTCGCCGTCAACCAGGGCGTGGTGCTGGTCCTCGCCGTGGTCATCATCGGCGGCCTGGTCGGCGGTGGCGCCCTCGGCTACGACGTCGCCTTCGGTCTCGCCCAGGGCGATCTGGCGACAGGACTGGTGGCCGGTGCCGCCATCGTCTGCCTGGGCCTGATGCTCGACCGGGTCACCCAGCCCACGGAGCGCCGTACGAGGAAGGGAGCATGACCATGCGCCGTACAACCCTGGTGGCCGCCGTCTCCGTGCTCGTCCTCGCGACCGGGTGCGGTGCCGCCGACATGACCAAGCAGGCCTCGCCCTTCGCCAACGCGCAGGGGTCCAGGACCGTGACCCTGTCCGTGCAGTCCTGGGTCGGCGCGCAGTCCAACGTCGCCGTCGCCCAGTACATCCTGGAGCACCGACTCGGCTACCGCGTCGACACCGTACAGGTGGACGAGGTGCCCGCCTGGGACGCGCTCAGCCAGGGACGCGTCGACGCGATCCTGGAGGACTGGGGGCACCCGGACCAGGAGAAGCGGTACGTCGACGACAAGAAGACCATCGGCCGTGCCGGGGACCTCGGAGTCACCGGGCACATCGGGTGGTTCGTGCCGACCTACCTGGTGAAGCAGCACCCCGACATCACGAACTGGAAGAACCTCGACAAGTACGCCTCGCTGTTCCGCACCGCGGAGAGCGGCGGCAAGGGGCAACTCCTCGACGGCTCACCGTCGTACGTCACCAACGACAAGGCGCTGGTGAACAACCTGAAGCTGGACTTCCAGGTCGTCTTCGCCGGTTCCGAGGCCGCGCAGATCACCCAGATCAAGCAGTTCGCCAAGGAGAAGAAGCCCTTCCTGACCTACTGGTACTCGCCCCAGTGGCTGTTCAAGAAGGTACCCATGACGGAGGTGAAGCTCCCGGCGTACAAGGAGGGTTGCGACGCCGACGCGGCCAAGGTCGCCTGCGCCTATCCGCACACACCGCTGCAGAAGTACCTCAACGCGGACTTCGCCAAGAGCGGCGGCAAGGCGGCGGCCTTCCTCAAGAAGTTCAAGTGGACGACCGAGGACCAGGACCAGGTCTCGCTGATGATCGCCGACCAGAAGCTGAGCCCTCAGGAGGCCGCGAAGAAGTGGGTGGACAGCCACCCCTCGGTGTGGAAGAAGTGGCTGCCCTGAGCAGCTCCCGTCAACTCGTTCGAGGTGTCACCCGTCCCGCTGAAAAGCCGGCGACACAGCGGCCATCGCTCGCGCACGGCTCCGCCTTGATCAAGCTGGTGTCTTCTGTGAAGGAGACGCCCACGTGCGAATTTCTGACATTCAACGCTGCGAGGTCCGGCCCGGACGGCTAGTCGAGTGGACGTTCAGCCCGGCGGCCATCGCGGCCGCGACAGCGCTGCCGCCGGATCCGCGGCCGCCGGCGTACATCCAGGAGTCGCACATCAGAACGGCGCGGGCGGTGCGCGAGGGCGGGTTGTTCGTACCGACCTGGCTCGGCACGGCGTTCGACCTGCCGGGCCGGGCTGACCTCGACGCGCTGGAAGAGGCGTTGCGGGGCTGGACGTTGCGTCACGAGACGCTGCGCAGCGGCTTCAGGTGGGCCGGCGACGACATGCACCGGTTCACGCTCGACGAGAACGACGTGGCGCTGCACCGTGAGGTGGTCGGCGACTTCGCCGACGCGGAGGTGCTGAGCCGGTACCTGCAGGACCGGTTCGACGTCGCGGCGGACGCGCTCGGCTGGCCGAACCTCATCTACGCGGCGGTCGTCCGCGACGACTCCACCAGCGTGTACATGGCCTTCGACCACACCAATGTCGACGCCTACTCCCTTCAGGCGCTGCCCGCCGAGATCCACGGGCTGTACACAGCGGGCGTGACGGGGCGGCCCGTCACCGGTAGGCCGGTGGGAAGTTACGTCGACTTCTGCCGGCACGAGCGGGCGAACGCGGACGGGATCGACGACACACACGCGATCGTCGCGCGCTGGCGGGAGTTCATCGGCCGGTGCGACGGAAAGCTTCCGGAGTTCCCCGTCGACCTCGGTCTGCAACCCGGTGGCGCCCTGCCCGCCCAGAAGCTGATCTGCGAGCCGCTCGTCGACGCGGACACCGCCGCCGCCTTCGAGGCGTACTGCCGGCCCTACGGCGGCAGCCTGGTGGGCATCCTGGCCGCGACCAGTCTGATCGTCCACGAGATCGGCGGGGAGCCGGTCTACCGTACGGTCGTGCCGTTCCACACCCGACTGAAGTCCGAATGGTCGGACTCGGTGGGCTGGTACGTCGGCGGCGCACCGATCGAGGTGCCCGCGGCACGGGACTTCGAAGGCGCGCTCGCCGCGGTCCGCGCCGAGTTGCGGGCCAACCGGTCGCTGGCGCGTATTCCGCTGGCCCGCGTACTGCGTCTGCTCGGTGCGGACTTCCGCCCGACCTCGCCCGACATGTACTCGATCGTCTCGTACGTGGATGCCCGCCTCGCCCCCGGCTCGGCGGGCTGGACCGAGACGAAGACGTACGGGCTGATCCGGGTGTCGTACGGCGACCAGGTGTGTGCCTGGGTCAGCCGGTTGCACGAGGGACTGTGGTTCGCCTGCCGCTACCCGGACACCGAGGTCGCCTACAAGAACGTGCGGCGGTATGCCGAGGGACTGCGGGACCTGATTGTCTCCGTGCCGGCGAGCGACGGCATTCGGGCCGCACAGCCGGAATTCCTCTGACCCAACTTCCCTTCTGATACGACCGTATTGGTACCGGCGGCCACGAGTGGTGAACGGCAACCCATTGACCAATACGGTCAATTGGCGTCCGCGTGGTGATTTCGGCGGCCTATATGCCGCATGGGAACACGGATCTTCCGTGCGGCAAGTCGCGTGCGGCTACTGCTAGTGTTTGCGCGGTCACGCTAGGCAATCGGTCTCGATGTACAAGCAAAGAATCGAGGGTTCCATGCGCAAGCTTCAGAAGGTCGTGATCGCGGCGGTGGCGGCGGCCGGCGGCCTGTCCGCCATCGGTGCCGGCACCGCTGTCGCCGACAGCCCCGACAACAACGGGCTGCAGGTGTCCGACCTCTTCCGTCCCTACCAGGAATGCAGTCCGCAGACGGTGGCCGAGAACGACGTCCCGATCGGTGTGCTCGGTCTCGCGGGCACCACGGACACCACCTGCGGCCAGTACAACACCGCTTTCTCGGGGTGACCCTGACATGTTCAACAGGAAGAAGATCGCGGCTCTCTCGGTGCTCGTCGGCGGCCTCGCCGTCACCTGCACCGGCATCACCCAGGCGTATGCCGGAGGGGGCCCGGGGGCCTGCGCCAAAGACGTCCTGGGCAACCTCACCTGCACCCAGCGGTTCAAGGGTGAGCTCCCCGAAGGTGAACTCCCGCCCCATCAGGACACCTGCCAGACAGTGGAGCCCGTGACGGTGCCCGCCGTCCTGGGCAACGGCAGGGCGCGGCTCGGGCCCGAGGTGACCTGTTCCCCCACGACATGGGGATCGAACGGCACCCGCGAGGACCGGCATGCGGCGCAGTGGAGGGCGACGGCCCGAGGCGAAGACGACGCGACATGACCGAGTGTAGATCCTGAATGACTACGAAATGTGTGTATATGCTCACATTGCGTAGTCGAGCCGGGCTGTCCTGCCCGGATAAGAAAGGGTCAAATCATGCGTAAGTTTCAGCGTGCCGCGGTCGTAGCGGCGGCGGTCGCCGGTCTGTCCATCGTCGGTGCCGGGGCCAGCTTCGCCGCCGGTGGCGAGGACGCGGGCCAGGGCGTCACCGCAGTGGCCAACTCGTCGGCCAACGCCGTGGCCGTCGGCAGCGGTTACTACGGCCCGCAGGCGCAGCCGCAGGGTCAGCCGGAGGAGCAGAAGTCCGGTCCCGAGGAGGGCCCCGAGCAGGGCCCCGAGCAGGGTCCCGACCAGGGCCCCGAGCAGGGTTACGGCCAGCAGCAGGGCGGCGAGGGCGAGTAAAGGCGTACCGAGAGCTCGTCCTCTCGGCGCCGGCACGGCGCACAGACCTCCTCCGGAAGCCCGGGGAACATCGCACGAACTCAGGGGTCCGTTCAGCGGCTTGCTGAGCGAGACCCCGCGGCGAAGGCAGCCCGGACGCACCGCTCCCTCGGGGCATGCGTCCGGGCTGCCGCCATCCTGTCGTCGGCGGAGGTCGGCAACGCGCCAGGCGCAGGATGCTCTGTTTCGACCTTCTCGGGCCCGGGCGCACGTCGGCAACGGCGCGCGCCCGGGCCTCTTTTGCAAAGGAAGCAGCACATGATCACTCGGCAGAAGATTGCCACCGTCACGGGGCTCGTCGGGAGTCTCGCAGCGATCTGCGTCGGCGCCGGACACGCGTACGCAGACGGACACTCCAGCGACTGCAAGACCAGCGCGCAGGGTGACACTGTCTGCATTCGCAAGTCGGAGATCCACGCCGACAAGGACGGCACGCAGATCATCAAGCAGACGCAGGACTGCTCGACGACCGACCGGCCGAACGTGGTGTATCCGGAGGGCGGACTGGCCTTCGGTGCCGATTCCACGACCGCTGGGCCCGTTGTGGACTGTTCCAACAGGGCGGAGCTGCCCAAGGGCTTCAAGAAGCCGCACATCGAGTTCTGAGCGCCACTGACGACTCCCTGAGCGCAATTGACAAATCCCGGTGCCCCGGCCGACGGCCGGGGCACCGGGATTTTGTCGTTTCGCCTTACTGGAAGCTGTTGTTGCAGCCCATGTCCGACCCGAGGTGGCTCTGCTGCGCACCCGCGTTGCCCTCGCCGTTCAGCAGGTTGCCGCCCAGGCCGTTGAGGATGCCGACCTCGCCGAGGACATCGGCGTTCAGGTCGTGCGACGTGCAGGTGCTGCTCTGCCGGATGTCGAAGCTGTCGCCCTTGCCCCCGCCCTGGCCGGCGTGGGCGGCGCCGGCACCCAGGAGCCCGATGCTCCCGAGTGCGGCGAAGAGGACGGCAGCCGTGCGTACCTTGTGCATTTCATCTCCGGTGAGGTGAGGTGGAGGCGATCTGTGGAAGATCGGTATCCGTTGACCTGAAGGTTGATACGAAATAACCGAGATAATGCAGCGGCGCGCCGAATTCGATTAAATTTCGATACCTCTGAGGTCTGTCGGCACACACAAATGGTCCCGGCGCCTGCCTGAAGCCCGGCACCGGGACCATTTGCCAACCGACGTTTCCGCGCCGATCAGATTTTCAGAACGCGCTGTTGTTGCAGCCCATGGTGGAGCCGATGTCGGTGGCCTGGGCGCCCGGGTTGCCCTCGCCGTTCAGCGCGTTGCCCAGGAGGCCGTTGAGGACGCCGACCTCACCGAGGACGTCGAGGTTCAGGTCGTGCGACTTGCAGTGAGAGCTCTGTGTGATGTTGAACTTGTCTCCGTGCTCGCCGCCCTTGCCGCCGCCCTGGTCGGCATGGGCCGTGCCGCCGACGAGTCCGATGCTGCCGAGTGCGGCGACCAGGACGGCAACGTTGCGAAGCTTACGCATGTCATCTCCGGGGAGTGAGTGGGTGCGATCTGTGGGAGATCGACTTATTACAGTTACGGGAGATTAGTACGTAATACGCCAAAAACGGCAACGGCGCGCCGCTCCCGTGATCACGAGGTAAAAGCACCCGAAAGCCGTATCGCGTGTGAACGGACCCGTCGATCGCGACTCTCGACAACTCCCCGCCACGCCGCGACGTTTGGCCGTCATCCCTGCTGCGCGTGGGCGAGCGAGTTCGACTGGCTGTTGGCCTGGGAGCAGTCGACACCCCGCGTCTGGGAGGCCGCGAGCAGGGCGACCGGGACGTTCGCGTCGAG
Organism: Streptomyces sp. NPDC111744; assembly: GCF_055634995.1. NCBI lineage: Bacteria > Bacillati > Actinomycetota > Actinomycetes > Kitasatosporales > Streptomycetaceae > Streptomyces > Streptomyces sp. NPDC111744. Next base: position 556,518 of record NZ_JBVKCG010000001.1, on the reverse strand, counting down.
CAGGTTCTGCGGGCTGCACTCCTGGGACGGACGGAACATGTTGGTCTGGTTCACCTGGGCGCCCTGTCCCTGTCCCGGCTGCGGGGCCGGCGCGGAAAGCTGCGGGTTGATCTGCGGGTTCAGCTGAGGGTTGATCTGCGGGGCGACCTCGGTGCCCCGCTCCGGGGGCGCCTGCTGCGGGGCCGGCGAGCCGTAGGACTGCGCGGTCGCCTGGGCGTGGGCGGCCGCGGCGGCCTGCGCGTCCGGCTGTGAAACGGGAGGCGGCACAGCCCCGTTGTAGGCGGCGGGAGTGACGGCGGAGCTTGGGGCGGCGCCGACGGCGGTGAGGCCTCCGGCTGCTGCGACGACGAGCGCGACCCTACGAAGCTTGCGCATGGAATTCTCGGCCCTTCATTGACCTGTGCACGGAATCTGATGAAATGCTGATGAGGCAGCGCAGTTGTCGCTGTTCCTGCTGCCCGGTTCGGCTGCGATGACCCATCGTTCTTGCCCCGTGGGGAACGAGATGCGAGCAGGCCCAGAAACGGTCGCCGGGTAGTGGTCACCCATTTGCCGCAGGTGTGTGTGGATGGTGAAGTCCGGCCCGCTGCACGGCAAATGGGTGACGGGCTTTTGGATGCCGTGACCGCGGCCTGGCAATCCTCGTTCCGACGGGGAGAAGACAGCGACCGTGGACCTGAACAGGGCGAGGCAATCGCTGTCGGCTCGGATGCGAAGTCCGCGTGCTTCTCGGAACTACCGCTGCTGGCGGTGCGGTACGAGTATCACACCGACTGCACGCGTGACCGCGCTGAATGCAATGGACTTCCCTATTCAGGTATCGAAGGGCCGAGGGTTTCATGCGCAAGCTTCACAAGGCCGCGCTCTTTGCAGTGGCGGCCAGCGGACTGTCCGCACTCGGCGGCGGCGTCAGTCATGCCGCTCCCATCGCACAGGGCAGTCCCGCCCCGGCGCCGGCTCCCGAGCAGTTCGCTCCCCAGGCGGCCCCGGCACCTCCTCCCCAGGCGGCCCCGGCGCCCGCTCCCCAGCCGTACCCGCAGGCCGCCCCGGCACCCGCTCCCCAGCCGTACCCGCAGGCCGCCCCGGCACCCGCTCCCCAGCCCGCCCCGGCCCCGCCGCAGACCGGTGGATACGCCTCCAGCACGGCTTCGTCGCAGGGAGTTGCCCAGGCCGACGCCGCACCGTACCCGCAACAGGCCGCCCCGCAGTACCCGCAGCAGGCTCCCCCTCCGTACCAGCAGCAGGCCGCCCCGCAGTACCAGCAGCAGGCCGCTCCGCAGTACCCGCAGCAGGCCCCCCCGCTGCAACAACCGGCCCAGGTGGTGCCCCAGGTCATGCCGCAGGTGATGCCGCAGGTGGCCCCGCAGGTAGCCGTACCCCAGGGATTCGCCCCACAGGCCCCGGCGATCGTCGCCCCGCAGATGAACCCCCAGGTCAATCCGCAGGTGAACCCGCTCCTCAGCCCGCAGCTCGGGTCACCGGGCGTACCGCAGCTCTCCCCGGTCGGCCTCGGACAGGTCGCGGCACCTCCCCTCGGCCAGTTGGGGCTTCCCCGACTCGGCTGACGGCCGCGCCGGTGAACCTTCGCACTCCCACTCGATCTGTCGCAGATTCCAACCGCTAGACCACCAGACAATGGAGAACCCATGCGCAAGTTCCAAAAGGCAGTCCTCGTGGGCGCCATGCTCGGCAGTGTCGGCTCCTTCGGCGGCAACACCGCCTTCGCGCACGACGACACCGGTCGCGACCTCGACATCACGCAGGCCACCGAGTGCCGTTCGCACGACATGAACATCGAAGTGATCGGCAGTGTCGGCGCGCTCACCGGTCTGGCGGGCAACCTGCTGAACGGCGAGGGCAACCCGGGTGCCCAGCAGAGCCACCTCGGTTCCGACATGGGCTGCAACAACCAGGCGCTCTGACACCTCCGTCGCTGCTTGCCCGGCTTGTGCCGCCACCGGCCGACGCGCATCAGCCGTCGGCCGCGTCGATCCGCCGGGTCACGCTCCAGGCTGGTGCACCCATGGCGTCCTGGGACTGGCCAAGTGCCCGAAAAAATACTATTTCTTCAGTTCTGCTTGGATTTCGCCGATCGCGGGTGAGTGCCCGCGACGTGTCTGGAAGGGCAGGGAACCCATGAAACGGGCTACCCGAAACAGTGTGATCGCCTTCGCCGTCGCGTCTGGTGCGATGGCGGTTGCGGGCCCGGCATGGGCCGACTCCGCCGCGGACGGTTCCGCGTCCGGCTCGCCCGGGCTGGTCTCCGGCAACGACATCCAGTTGCCGGTGAACATCCCGGTGAACGTGTGCGGGAACACCGTCGACGTGATCGGGCTGCTCAACCCGGCGATGGGCAACCGCTGCGTCAACGAGGGCGGCAAGGCCAAGGAGGCCAAGGAGGCCAAGGAGAAGGAAGGGGCCGCAGCGGTCGGCAGCGCCCACGACTCGCCGGGCGTCCTCTCCGGCAACAGCCTCCAGCTTCCGGTCGATGTTCCCCTGAACGTCATCGGCAACAGTGTGAACGCGGTGGGTGTCGGCAATCCGGTGTTCGGGAACGAGGGCGTCAACACCTCGGACGACCACCCCGACGAGCCCGTCCGCTCCACACCTCCGCCGCCCGTTCGCCACCAGCCGTCACACCCGGCCAAGGCCCAGCCGATGCCGAAGCCGCCCGCCACCGTCGTGCGGCAGCGGACGACCGGCACACTCGCGCACACCGGAACGGGCAACCCCTGGGCGCCGGCCGCCGCGAGCCTGGCCTCGCTGACGGCGGGAGTGGTGCTGTACCGGCGCTTCCGCCCGAGGACGGTCAGCCACGTGGGGTGACCCCGGCCGCCCCGTCCGACGGAGCGCGGCGGCGATCCCCCCGGACCGCCGCCGCGGCTCACTGCCGGAGCCGCGCCCCGCAGGGCGCCGGCCCTGTTCAGGCGTGCTGCCCCGGTGTGTAGTGCCCCGGCACCAGACGGCAGGTCACCCCGAACCGGTTCCACGCGTTGATCACCGTGATCGCGGCGATCAGCTGCGCGAGTTCCGCCTCCTCGAAGTGCCTGGCGGCCCGCTCGTAGACGTCGTCGGGCACGAAGCCGTCCGTCAGGACGGTCACCGCCTCCGTCAGCGCCAGCGCGGCGAGTTCCTTCTCGGTGTAGAAGTGCCCGGACTCCTCCCAGGCGCTGAGCTGGATGATCCGCTCGACGCTCTCGCCCTGCGCGAGCGCGTCCTTGCTGTGCATGTCCAGGCAGAGCGCACAGCGGTTGAGCTGCGAGGCGCGGATCTTCACCAGCTCCAGGAGCTTCGGGTCGAGGCCCTTCCGGGCGGCGGTGTCCAGCCGGACCATCGCCTTGTACACGTCGGGCACCAGCTCCGACCAGGGCAGACGGGGGGAGTGTTCGGGTGCGTACTCTGTCAAGTGTTCTGTGGTCATATCTTGACCCTAGGAGCCAGGCAGCCCAGGGGTATGGTCCATTTCCATGGAGAAACCATGGGCCACTCTGGGTATCGACCTCCATCTGGAACCGGCCGGTCCGGGCCTGCGCCGGGGCCTGACCGACGCCCTGCGCGAGGCCGTCCGGGGCGGCCGGCTGGTCCCCGGCACCCGGCTGCCCTCGTCCCGGTCCCTCGCCGCCGACCTGGGTGTCGCCCGGAACACCGTCGCCGACGCCTACGCCGACCTGGTCGCCGAGGGCTGGCTCACCGCACGCCAGGGCTCCGGCACCCGGGTCGCGGCCAGGGAGCCGGCGATGCCGCCGGGCCGGCGAAAGGCCACGGCGACCGCCGGTACGACCGCCGAGCGCCCCGCCTACGACCTGCGCGCCGGCTGCCCCGACCTCTCCGCCTTCCCGCGCACCGAGTGGCTCAGGGCGGCCCGCCGCGCCCTCACCACCGCACCCAACGAGGCCTTCGGCTACGGTGATCCACGCGGCCGTGTCGAACTGCGCACCGCGCTCGCCACCTACCTCGCCCGCGCCCGGGGGGTGCGCGCCGACCCCGAACGGATCGTGATCTGCGCCGGGTTCGCGCACGGTCTGAGCCTGCTCGGCCGGCTGCTGCGGGCCCGCGGGGCGGACACGGTCGCCGTGGAGTCGTACGGCCTCGACGAGCACTGGCGGCTGCTGACGACGGCCGGACTCCACACCTGCCCGCTGCCCTTCGACGAACTCGGCACGGACATCAGGGAGTTGGGCCAGGGTCCGGCCGCGGTGCTGCTGACCCCCTCGCACCAGTTCCCGATGGGCGCGCCGCTGCACCACGACCGGCGGGCGGCCGTCGTGGACTGGGCGCGACGCACCGGCGGCATGGTCCTGGAGGACGACTACGACGGCGAGTTCCGCTACGACCGCCGTCCCGTCGGTGCCCTCCAGGGCCTCGCCCCCGACGAGGTGGTCTACCTGGGCACGGCCAGCAAGTCCCTGGCGCCCGGCCTGCGGCTGGCCTGGATGGTGCTGCCGCCGGGCGCGGCCCGGGAGGTGACGGCGGTCAAGGGTGACGTGGACACCTGCGGTGCGCCGGACCAGCTGACCCTCGCCGAGTTCATCACCTCCGGCGCCTACGACCGTCACGTCCGCGCGTCCCGCTCCCGCTACCGGCGCCGCCGGGACGCCCTGGTCGAGGCCCTCGCCGAGCGCGCCCCCGCGATCCGGGTCACCGGCATCGCGGCCGGTCTGCACATGGTGCTGCGGCTCCCGCCCGGCACCCAGGGCCGGGTGATCCGGGCCGCCGCCGAAGACGGCCTCGCCCTCGACGGCCTCACCCCGCGCCACCGCCACCCCGACGCGGCCACCGCACCGCCGGACGCGCTCGTCCTCGGCTACGGCACCCCCGCCGACCACGCCTGGTCGGGGGCGCTGGACATCCTGTGCACGGTGCTGTCGGACCCGGCCGTGATCGGCGTCGAATGACTTCAGACCGTGTCCGCCGCAACACCCGGCGCGATGACACCCCGAGTTCAACGCCCGGCAACGCGCGGAGAGGTGTCCGCCAAGAGGAGCTCCACCTGGCAGTTCTCGATCCGCCCCGCCGGTCGCCGACCTGTGCGGCACCGACGAACAGCGCCGGGACGAGACCGTCGGCGTCGCCCTGGAGGACAGTTCCCGCCTCGGGACGGGATCACGGCCGCGCCGGACCGACCGGCTCGGGCGCCCCGGGGTCCGCGTCATCCTGCGCCCCGGGCGCCTCCCCGAACCGGGCCAGTGCCAGCGCCCCCGCGACGGCCACGGTGAAACCGAGCACCCCGAGCCAGGCGAGTCCCTCGCGGGTACGGTCCCCGAGCCACACCACCCCGACGGCCGCCGGGCCGATCGTCTCGCCGATGACCATGCCCGCCGTCGCCGTGGTCACCGAGCCGCGCTGGAGCGCCGAGGTCAGCAGCAGAAAGGCGCCACCGCCCCCGACAAGCAGTGCGTAGGTCGCGGGGTTGGTGAGCAGTCCGGCCGGCCACAGGGTGTCGATGAGCCGCACCGACACCTCCACCACCCCGAACCCGAATCCCGCCCCGAGGCCCAGCAGCAGCGCCCGCCACCGCCCCGACAGCCGCCCGCCGACGAGCCCGAGCAGCAGCACGCCCACCGCGGTCGCGAGCATGGCGTACTTGAGCGCGTCGGACCCGGCCCGGTCGCCCTCCGGCCCGGATGCCAGCCCCAGCATCGCGAGCCCCGCGCACACCACCCCGACCGCACCCCACTCCAGCCCGCTCAGCCGTACCCGCAGCAGCCGCGCCGCGACCACCGCGGTCACCGCGAGGCTCGACGCCAGGGCCGCGCCCACCGCGTAGATGGGGATCGACCGCAGCGCCAGGATCTGGAACACGAAGCCGAGGCCGTCGAGCCCGAGCCCGACGATGTACCGCCACTGCCGCACGGCCCGGAGCAGCAGCGCCGCCTCCCCGCCCGTGCCGTCACCGGCCGCCCGCGCGGCCACCGCCTGAAGGACCGTCGCCGTACCGAAGCAGATCGCGGCCGCGAGAGCACACACCATTCCAAAGAGCACAGAGGGACTGTAGGTGAAGCCGCACTCGTGCCGGCGCCGGACGTCCGGCCGGTCGCCTGCCTGGGGAGCGGGCTCCCGGTCGCACCCCTTCAGGCGCTCAGGACCCCCCACAACTGCTCAACTCCCCATTCCAGATCCTCCTCCTCGATCACCAACGGCGGAGCGATCCGCACCGTCGCCCCATGTGTGTCCTGCGCCAGCACCCCCCGCTCCATCAGCCGTTCCGACACCACCCGCCCCGACCCCACCCCCGGATCGATGTCCACCCCCGCCCAGAGCCCCCGTCCCCGCACCGCCGTCACCCGCCCGCTCCCGGTGAACTCCGAAAGCCGCCGATGCAGCACCTCCCCCAACTCGGCCGCCCGCTCCTGGAACTCCCCGGTCCGCAGCATCGCGATCACCTCCAGCGCCACCGCACAGGCCAGCGGATTCCCGCCGAAGGTGGACCCGTGCTCCCCGGGCCGGAAAACCCCCAGCACCTCGGCCCGTGCCACCACCGCCGACACCGGCAGCACCCCGCCCCCCAGCGCCTTCCCGAGGACGTACACATCCGGTACGACCCCCTCGTGCTCGCACGCGAAGGTCCGCCCGGTCCGCCCGAGCCCCGACTGGATCTCGTCCGCGATGAACAGCACATCCCGCTCGCGCGTCAGCTCCCGCACCCCCGCCAGATAACCCTGCGGCGGCACGATCACCCCGGCCTCGCCCTGGATCGGCTCCAGCAGCACCGCCACCGTGTTCTCGGTCAACGCGCCCCGCATCGCGGTCAGGTCGCCGTACGGCACGATCTCGAAACCGGGCGTGTACGGCCCGAAGTCCGCCCGCGCCTCCGTATCTGTCGAGAAGCTGATCACCGTCGTCGTACGGCCGTGGAAGTTGCCGCCGGCGACCACCACTTTCGCCATCTCCGCCGGCACCCCCTTCACCCGGTACCCCCACTTCCGGGCGGTCTTCACGGCGGTCTCCACGGCCTCCACCCCCGTGTTCATCGGCAGCACCATCTCCATCCCGCACAGCTCCGCCAACTCCGTGCAGAACGCGGCGAACCGGTCGTGGTGGAAGGCGCGTGACGTCAGCGTCACCCGCTCCAGCTGCGCCTTCGCCGCCGCGACCAGACGGGGGTGGCCGTGCCCGAAGTTGAGCGCCGAGTAGCCGGCCAGGAAGTCCAGGTACCGGCGCCCCTCGACGTCCGTCATCCAGGCCCCGTCGGCCGTGGCGATCACCACCGGCAGCGGGTGGTAGTTGTGCGCGCTGTACGTGTCGGCGGTGGCGATGAGGGCTTCCGTAGTGGTCACGGGGACTCCAGAGAACGCGGCGAGGTGCCCCCTTTACTACCCTCTGCCCCCGCCCGGCTGGTGGACGTCAGCGCCCTCGGATCCGGCGTGCCGGGTAGGGTGACCAGCGGGCCGTGACTGGCGCGCTGGGATGGGACCGACCATCGGGGAGCGGCCCGTGCTGGATCGAGTGCCGTGCGCCTGGGCCGAACCGTGAATGCCGAACGCCATGTCCGGAGGTCCCGAATGTCCGAGCCCCTCTCCACCGAGTCCACCGCGTACCGCGCAGCCCTCGAGGTGATCCGCGCGGTCGAGCCGCGGGTCGCCGACGCCATCGGCCAGGAGGTCGCCGACCAGCGCGAGATGCTCAAGCTGATCGCCTCCGAGAACTACGCCTCCCCGGCGACCCTGCTTGCGATGGGCAACTGGTTCAGCGACAAGTACGCCGAGGGCACGGTCGGCCGCCGCTTCTACGCCGGCTGCCGCAATGTCGACACCGTCGAGGCGCTCGCCGCCGAGCACGCCAAGGCGCTCTTCGGTGCCCGGCACGCCTACGTCCAGCCGCACTCAGGCATCGACGCCAACCTCGTCGCCTTCTGGGCCGTACTCGCCGACCGCGTCGAGGTCCCCTTCCTTCAGAAGGCGGGCGCCCGCCAGGTCAACGACCTCTCCGAGGCCGACTGGGCCGAGCTGCGGCAGGCCTTCGGCAACCAGCGGATGCTCGGCATGTCCCTGGACGCGGGCGGCCACCTCACCCACGGGTTCCGCCCGAACATCTCCGGCAAGATGTTCGACCAGCGCTCCTACGGCACCGACCCGGCGACCGGCCTGATCGACTACGACGCGCTGCGCGCCCAGGCCCGCGACTTCAAGCCGCTGATCATCGTCGCCGGCTACTCCGCGTACCCCCGTCTGGTGAACTTCCGGATCATGCGCGAGATCGCCGACGAGGTCGGCGCGACCCTGATGGTCGACATGGCGCACTTCGCGGGCCTGGTCGCCGGCAAGGTCCTGACCGGCGACTTCGACCCGGTCCCGCACGCCCAGATCGTGACGACCACCACCCACAAGTCGCTGCGCGGCCCGCGCGGCGGCATGGTCCTGTGCGACGACTCCCTCAAGGACCAGGTCGACCGCGGCTGCCCGATGGTCCTCGGCGGCCCCCTCCCGCACGTCATGGCCGCCAAGGCCGTCGCCCTGGCCGAGGCCCGGCAGCCCTCCTTCCAGGACTACGCCCAGCGGATCGTCGACAACTCCCGCGCGCTGGCCGAGGGCCTCATGCGCCGGGGCGCCACGCTGGTGACCGGCGGCACGGACAACCACCTCAACCTGATCGACGTCGAGACGTCCTACGGCCTCACCGGACGCCAGGCCGAGTCGGCCCTCCTCGACTCCGGCATCGTCACCAACCGCAACGCGATCCCGGCAGACCCGAACGGCGCCTGGTACACCTCCGGCATCCGCATCGGGACCCCCGCGCTGACCACGCGCGGCCTGGGCACGGCGGAGATGGACGAGGTGGCGGGCCTGATCGACCGCGTCCTGACGACGACGGAACCGGGCACGACGAAGTCGGGCGCGCCCAGCAAGGCCGCCCATGTCCTGGACGAGAAGGTGTCCCAGGAGATCGCCCAGCGAGCGACGGACCTGGTGGCGGGCTTCCCGCTGTATCCGGAGATCGACCTGGGCTGACCACCCGGTCAGGGACAGCGCCCCCTCAGGGGCGCGGGGCTGGTTCCGATATGCGGCTACCGCCGCGTGGGCGCGACCAGCCCCGACGATCCGCGGTTCCCCACACACCGAAACCACCCGAGCTCTCTGAGACAATGGTGAACATGGCCTCAGATCGACCCCGCGTGCTCTCCGGCATCCAGCCCACCGCCGGCTCGTTCCACCTCGGCAACTACCTCGGCGCCGTCCGCCAGTGGGTAGCTCTCCAGGAGTCCCACGACGCCTTCTACATGGTCGTCGATCTGCACGCGATCACGATCCCGCAGGACCCCGCCGACCTGCGCGCCAACACCCGCCTCGCCGCGGCGCAGCTGCTCGCCGCCGGCCTGGACGCGGACCGCTGCACCCTCTTCGTGCAGAGCCACGTCCCGGAGCACGCCCAGCTCGCCTGGGTCATGAACTGCCTCACCGGCTTCGGCGAGGCCAGCCGGATGACCCAGTTCAAGGACAAGGCGGCGAAGCAGGGGGCGGACCGCGCGAGCGTCGGCCTGTTCACGTACCCGATCCTCCAGGTCGCCGACATCCTGCTCTACCAGGCCCACGAGGTGCCCGTCGGCGAGGACCAGCGCCAGCACGTCGAGCTCACCCGCGACCTCGCCGAGCGCTTCAACGCCCGCTTCGGCCAGACCTTCACCATCCCGAAGCCGTACATCCTCAAGGAGACGGCGAAGATCTACGACCTCCAGGACCCGGCGATCAAGATGAGCAAGTCGGCGTCCACGCCGAAGGGCCTCATCAACCTCCTCGACGAGCCGAAGGTGACGGCGAAGAAGGTCAAGAGCGCGGTCACCGACACCGACACGGTCATCCGCTACGACGTGGTGAACAAGCCGGGCGTCAGCAACCTCCTCACCATCTACTCCACCCTCACCGGCAAGTCGGTCGCCGAGCTGGAGCAGGAGTACCAGGGCAAGATGTACGGCGCGCTCAAGACCGACCTCGCAGACATCATGGTCGACTTCGTGACCCCGTTCCGGGAGCGCACCCAGCAGTACCTGGACGACTCGGAGACGCTCGACTCGATCCTCGCCAAGGGCGCGGAGAAAGCCCGCGCCGTCGCCGCGGAGACGCTGGCCCAGGTCTACGACAGGGTGGGCCTCCTGCCCGCCAAGCACTGAGCGGAGCGCCGGGGGCGTTCAAGGCGCCCCGGGGAGCGCACGGGAGCGCTGCACATCACTTCGGCCACGGCTGCCCGGAAGGCGGCCGTGGCCGTACAGTCGATAGCCGGACGGCCGGGTACGACCCGACACGTGTCCGACCACCACGACCGACCACCACGACGACAGGAGATGACGTGGGGACCGTAACGATCGGCGTGTCGATCGCGGTCCCGGAGCCCCATGGCAGCCTGCTCCAGGAGCGGCGCACGGGCTTCGGCGACGCCGCGGCCCACGGCATCCCCACCCACGTCACCCTGCTGCCGCCCACGGAGATCACCGACGGCCGGTTGGCTGCCGTTCAGGCACACCTCAGCGAGGTCGCCGCGGTGGGCCGGCCTTTCCCGATGCGGCTGTGCGGTACGGGCACGTTCCGGCCCCTGTCGCCGGTCGTCTACGTCCGGGTGGTCCAGGGGGCGGACGACTGCGCCTGGCTCCAGCAGCGGATCCGGGCCGCGTCCGGGCCGCTGGACCGCGAGCTGCAGTTCCCGTACCACCCGCATGTGACGGTCGCTCATGCGATCGACGAGGCGGCGATGGACCGGGCGTTCGCCGAGCTGGCGGACTATGAGGCCGAGTGGCCCTGCATGGGGTTCGCGCTCTACGAGCAGGGTCGCGACGGCGTCTGGCGGAAGCTGCACGAGTACCCGTTCGGAGGCTCCGTCGTGCCGCCTCAGGCGGGGCACGTGGACCGCGGGACGATCGCGAGTCGGTAGCCGGACAAGACCTAGATCGGCAGCCGTCGGAACACCGACCGCGGTGCGTGCCGCAGGGCCGCCATCACCACCCGCAGCGCACCCGGCACCCACACCATCTCCGAGCGCCTGCGCAGGCCCGTCTCGATCGCCGTCGCCACCGCCTCCGGGGTCGTGGCCAGGGGCGCCTCCTCCAGCCCTGCCGTCATCCTCGACCGCACGAACCCCGGCCGTACGACCATCACGTGCACGCCCGTCCCGTGCAGCGCGTCGCCCAGGCCCTGGGCGAACGCGTCCAGGCCCGCCTTGCTCGAGCCGTAGATGAAGTTGGAGCGCCTCGCCCGCTCCCCGGCGACCGAGGACAGAACCACCAGTGAGCCGTGGCCCTGGGTCTGCAGGGCGCGTGCGCTGACCAGGCCCGCCGAGACGGCGCCCGTGTAGTTGGTCTGCGCCACCCGCACGGCCTTCACCGGCTCCCGCTCGTCGGTCGCCTGGTCGCCGAGGACGCCGAAGGCCAGCAGGACCATGTCGATGTCGCCCTCGGTGAAGACCTTGCCGAGGACGGTCTCGTGGGACTCGGGGTCGAGCGCGTCGAAGGCGACGGTGTGGACGTCGGCGCCGAGGGTGCGCAGCTGCTCGGCGGCCCGGTCCAGCGCGGGGGAGGGGCGGCCGGCCAGCCAGACGGTGCGGGTGCGGCGGGCGATCAGCCGGCGTGCGGTGGCCAGCGCGATCTCGGACGTACCGCCGAGGACGAGCAGGGACTGGGGCATTCCGAAGGCGTCCTTCATGACAGCTGACAGCTCCTAGAGGCCGAGGCGGCGGGACAGGTCGGAGACGAACACCCCGTGCGGGTCCAACTCCGCGCGCAGGGCACGGAAGTCGGCGAGCCGCGGGTACATCGCGGCGAGCAGGTCGGGGCGGAGCCGGGCGTCCTTGGCGAGGTAGACGCGGCCGCCGGCGCCCGCGACCTCCTCGTCCAGTTCGTCGAGGAACGCGCCGAGGCCGGGCAGGGCGGCCGGGATGTCGACGGCGAGGGTCCAGCCGGGCACGGGGAAGGAGAGCCAGCCGGGGTCGGCCTCGCCGAAGCGCTTGAGGACGGCCAGGAAGGACGGGCAGCGGCGTTCGGAGATACGGGCCACGATCCGGCGCAGGGCGTCCTCCTGGCCGTATCCGACGACGAACTGGTACTGCACGAACCCGCCGCGGCCGTAGACGCGGTTCCAGTGCGGGACGCCGTCCAGGGGGTGGAAGAACGCGGAGACGCGCTGGAGTTGGCCGGTACGCGCGCGTGGCGCCTTGCGGTACCAGAGCTCGTTGAAGAGGCCGACGGTGGTGCGGCCCAGGAGGCCTTCGGGGACGAACGCGGGGGCGGCCGGGAGCCGACGGGGGCGGAAGGCGAGTGGTGCACGCCCGGCGCGTGAGTCTTCGCCGAGCGCCTCCCGTGGCGCGTGGTCGCCCCGCGTGAGCACCGCGCGCCCGGTCGCCGCCCCGCGCGCCAGCAGGTCGATCCAGGCGACCGAGTAGCGGTAGCGGTGGTCCGTGGTGGTCAGGCGGTTCATCAGGTCGTCGAGGTCGGTGGCGCGTTCGGTGTCGACCGCCATGTACGACGTCTCGACCGGGAGAAGGCGGACGGTCGCCGTGAGGATCACTCCGGTCAGACCCATGCCGCCGGCCGTCGCGTCGAACAGCGGGGTGCCGCGGCTCACCGTGCGGACCTGGCCGTCGGCGGTGAGGAGTTCGAAGGACAGCACGTGACGGGAGAACGATCCCGAGACATGGTGGTTCTTGCCGTGGATGTCGGCGCCGATTGCGCCGCCCACCGTCACCTGGCGGGTCCCCGGGGTCACCGGGACGAACCAGCCGAGCGGCAGCAGTACCTCCGTCAGGCGGTGCAGGGAGACCCCCGCGTCGCACAGGAGGGTGCCGCCGTCGGCATCGATGGCGTGGATGCGGTCGAGGCCCGTCATGTCGAGCACGGCACCGCCGGCGTTCTGCGCCGCGTCCCCGTACGCGCGCCCCAGGCCCCGCGCGATACCGCCGCGTGCCCCGCAGTTCCGGATCGCGTCCGCCGCCTCCTGGTAGGTCCGGGGGCGGATCAGACGGGCGGCGGTGGGGGCGGTGCGGCCCCAGCCGGTGACGGGGACGGTGGTTCCGGGGGGTGCGGACTCGGCGGGACCTGCGGGCCCGCCAGGCTTTCCAGGCATGAGGACGACCGTATCGCTGCCGTATGGGTGTTATGAGTGCTATTGGCGATTGGTTACGGAATATCACCTGACTCCCCGAAACGGGTGATTATCGGAATGTCGCTCAATATGGTCGCAGCTTTGGCGTGGCCAAGGGGAACAGTGAGTCCAATGGACGACATGGACCACCGGATCCTCTCCGCGCTGCATGCCTGCGGTGCCGATCCACGCGTCGCGTCGGCCGCGCGCGGTCTCTCCCTCGCCGGCGAGCACGGCGCGCTCTGGCTCGCGGCGGGCCTCGCCGGAGCCGCCGTGGACGGCGCGCGGCGCGGCGCCTGGTTGCGTGGCACGGCGCTCGTCGCGGGCGCGCACCTCGGCAGCATGGGCGTCAAACGGATCGTGCGCCGTGCGCGCCCCGCGCATGTCCGGCCCCGGGTGCGTACCGCGGGCCGGCACTCCTTCCCCAGTTCGCACGCCACCTCCGCCGCGGCCGCCGCCGTCGCCTTCGGGATGCTCGGCGCGCCCGCCCTCGCGCCCCTGGCGGCCGCCATGTGCCTCTCCCGGCTGGTCGTCGGCGTGCACTACCCGACGGACGTCGCGGCGGGCGCGGCCCTGGGGGCGCTCACGGCGCGCGCCGGGGCGCGCTGGATGCGCGGGGGAGTGCCAGGTACCTCGAATGCGGGGAGGCGGGTGTGACCGAGACCGCGCACGCCGCCACGGAAGCGACGGCCGACGGCACCGAAGCGGCGGCCGACGGCATTGCGGAAACGAATCTGCACGACCGGCGCGGCCACCCTGCCCGACCGCAGGGACCGGCGCACGGCCCGACACGCGCGCGTGTCACCCCCGGCGGTCTCCTCAAGGGCCTGCTGAGGACCACCCGCCCCAAGCAGTGGGTCAAGAACAGCCTCGTGATCGCCGCCCCGGCCGCCGCCGGCCGGCTCTTCTCCGCGCACGCGCTGCTCACCCTCACCGTCACCTTCGTCCTCTTCACGGCCTGCGCCGCCGCCGTCTACCTGATCAACGACGCCCGTGACGCCGACGCCGACCGCGCCCACCCCACCAAGTGCCGCCGCCCCGTCGCCGCGGGGCAGGTCCCCGTCCCCGTCGCCTACGCGGCAGGAGGCGTCCTGGCCGTCCTCGGACCGCTGCTCGCCACCCGGCTGACCCCGCCCCTCGTCCCGGCCCTCCTGGTCGCCTATCTGGGCATGCAACTGGCGTACTGCGTCGCCCTGAAGCACGTCCTGGTGGTCGACCTCGTCGTCGTCACGACCGGCTTCCTGATGCGGGCGGTGATCGGCGGGGTCGCGCTCGGTATCCCGCTGTCCCGCTGGTTCCTGATCACCACCGGCTTCGGCGCGCTCTTCATGGTGTCGGCCAAGCGCTACTCCGAGGCCGTGGAGCTGGCCGGAAAAGCGGGCGCCACGCGCGCGTTGCTCACCGAGTACACCACCGGCTACCTGCGCTTCGTCTGGCAGCTCGCGGCCGGGGTCGCTGTCCTCGCCTACTGTCTGTGGGCACTGGAGGGCCACCGCACCCCCGCCGCCGGCCTGCTGCCGTGGCGTCAGCTGTCCATGGTCGCCTTCATCCTGGCGATCCTGCGCTACGCCGTCTTCGCCGACCGGGGCACCGCCGGCGAACCCGAGGACGTCGTCCTGCGCGACCGCGCCCTCGCCCTGATCGGCCTGGCCTGGCTCGCGATGTACGGGCTCGCGGTGGCCCACTGGTGAGCGCGCACCCGCGCGAGCTGATCGGCTTCGCCACCGTCGGCCTGCTCGCGTACACCGCCGACCTCACCCTCTTCAGCTGCCTGCGCGGCCCGGCCGCCCTCGACCCGCTCACCGCCAAGTCCCTGTCCTTCCTGGCGGGCTGCACGGTCGCCTACCTCGGCAACGCGCGCGGTACCTACCGCCACGCGCGCGTGCCCGGGGCGCGCCCCTACGCCGTCTTCGTCGCCGTGAACCTCGCCGGTGCCCTGGTCCAGCTGCTCTGCCTCGCCGTCAGCCACTACGGCCTCGGCCTCACCTCACAGCGCGCCGACACGGTCTCCGGCGCGGTCATCGGCATGGCGCTCGCCACAGTTCTGCGCTTCTGGGGTACCCGCACATTGGTATTCCGCGCAGGGGGCAGAGTCGGATCATGGACTGGTTGAGAAAACTCCCCGTCGTCGGCCCGCTCGTCGGCTGGCTGATGGGCACGCACGCATGGCGGTCGTACGAGCGGCTCGACCGGGTGAAGTGGAGCCGGCTGGCCGCCGCCATGACCTTCATCAGCTTCGTCTCGCTCTTCCCGCTGCTGACCGTGGCCGCCGCCGTCGCCGCCGGCACGCTGAGCGAGTCACAGCAGCATAGCCTGCAGAACAAGATCGCCGACCAGTTCCCGGGGATCTCCGACCAGTTGGACATCAACTCCCTGGTGCAGAACGCCGGCACCGTCGGTCTCATCGCCGGTGCCGTCCTGCTGTTCACCGGCATCGGCTGGGTCGGCCAGATGCGGGACTGTCTGCGCACGGTGTGGGAGCTGCCGGACAAGGACAAGAACCCGATCGTCGCCAAGGCCAAGGACGCCGGCATCCTGATCGGCCTCGGCGGCGCGCTGCTGGTCACCCTCGTCGTGTCCACGATCGCCTCGGCGACCGTCGGCTGGACGGCGGGACAGCTCGGCATCGACAGGCACAGCTGGGGCAGCCTGCTGCTGCGCGTCATCGCCTTCGTCGTCGCGGTGGTCGCCGACTTCCTGGTCCTGCTCTACGCCCTCACCCTGCTGCCCGGGGTCGAACCGCCACGCCGCCGACTGCTGGTCGCCGCCCTGATCGGCGCGGTCGGCTTCGAACTCCTCAAGCTGCTGCTCAGCGGCTATATCCAGGGCATCGCAACGAAGAGCATGTACGGCGCGTTCGGCGTCCCGGTGGCCCTGCTGCTGTGGATCAACTTCACCTCGAAACTCGTCCTGTTCTGCGCCGCCTGGACGGCGACCGAGAGCAGCACCGAGATCACGGACGAGTCCGCCGCCGCACCAGATCCGGCAGTGGCCAACGGCGGTTGACCAGGAACGCCGCGCCCACCAGCAGCACCAGCGCCCCGCCCGCGATCGCCAGCGCGACCCCGACCCCGCTGGAGCCGTCGGCGGACGACGCGGCCACCGTCCTCGACCCGGCACCCTTCCCGGACCCGGACCCGGACGCCGACGCGGCCGTCCCCGGCTGGGCACTGGAGTCCACCGCCCCCTTCGGCGGGACCAGCACACCCACCGGAGTCACCTTGCCGACCGCCTGGAAACCCCAGTCGAACAGCTTGGCGGTCTCCTTGTAGACCTCGTTGTGCTCCTTCTTCTCCGGGTTCATCACGGTGACCAGCAGCACCTTGCCGCCCCGCTCCGCGACCCCGGTGAAGGTGGCGCCCGCGTTGGTGGTGTTGCCGTTCTTCACACCCGCGATGCCCTGGTAGACCGGCACGTCGGTGTCGCCGCTCAGCAGCCGGTTGGTGTTCTGGATCTCGAAGGACTTACGGACCGACTTGCCCTTGGCGTTCTTCGTCGTCTCGCCCGGGAACGCGGCCCGCACGGTCGAGCAGTACTCCCGGAAGTCCTTCTTCTGCAGCCCGGAACGGGCGAACAGCGACAGGTCGTACGCCGACGAAACCTGCCCGGCCGCGTCGTACCCGTCCGGACTCACCACATGCGTGTCCAGCGCCTGGAGGTCGTCCGCGTGGGACTGCATGTCCCGGACGGTCTGGTCGACACCGCCGTTCATCGCGGACAGCACATGCACGGCGTCGTTGCCGGAGCGAAGGAAGACGCCGAGCCAGAGGTCGTGGACCGTGTAGGTCTGGCCCTCCTTTATCCCCACCAGGCTGGAGCCTGCGCCCATGCCCGCGAGGTCGGTCGGCAGCACCTTGTGCGGGGTCGACTTCGGGAACCGCGGCAGCACGGTGTCCGCGAACAGCATTTTCAAGGTGCTCGCCGGGGGCAGCCGCCAGTGCGCGTTGTGCGCGGCGAGCACCTCTCCCGACTCGGCGTCGGAGACGATCCAGGAACGCGCCGTGATGTCCTTCGGCAGCACCGGCACCCCGGCGGCCAGATCGACCTGGGTGCCGGGCTGCCCCAGCCGGGCGCCGCCGACCGTCGACATGTGCGCCGGGGGAGTGGCCGACGGACTGGCCGAGGGGGTGGGCGCGGCGAGCGCGGGCGGCGCGGTGAGCGACAGGGACAGCAAGGCGGCGGAGGCGACCAGCAGAGATCGGCCGGCACGGGGCTTCGGTGCGAACACGGACGAGAACGTACCTGGCACGGAGGGCGAAGTCCCGTCACCGACCCCACCCCGGACACGGAACCGGACAGCCGACGGCGATACTGAACCCATGAAGCTCAGTCGCCCGGTGTCCTGGTTCCTGCTCGCGTTCGGAGTGTGGTCTTGGTTCATCTGGATCACTTTCATCAAGAATCTGGTCAAGGACGGCAGCGGGCTTGCCTTCGACAACGGCCACCCCACGGCGTACTTCTGGATCCACCTGACGCTGGCCGTCGTTTCCTTCGTACTGGGGACGGTCATCGGGGTCATCGGGTTGCGTGGAGTACGCGCACTGCGCCGAACGTCATAGGGGCAGGCGCGTCGTCGAAGCAGGCCTGAACGCCGGGTGTCTGTGGAGGAGCTGTGAAATCCGGCGGAAACAAGCACTCGGTAAGTTCTTCCTCATCTAGTCAGATCACACTTCCCCCACAAGAAACACCTGTGGTTAGGTGAGCCGCGTCACTTAGGGGAGTGGCACTGGTGGAGGGCCTGGGCAGGGCCTGGAACGGATCCGTGAGGGTCCTGGGGAGGGCACCAACCATGCGATCTGTTCGCATGCGGATTCTCGTGACGCTTCTCGTACTGGCGATCGCGGGGATCGGCGGCTGGCAGCTGCTGCCGTCGCAGGAGAACAAGAACAAGACGATCACGGTCGGTACGACCGACGCCGTCACCTCGCTGGACCCGGCAGGCGCCTACGACGCCGGTTCCTGGGCGTTGTTCAACAACGTCTTCCAGTCGCTGCTCACCTTCGAGCCCGGCGGTGTCGAGCCGGTCCCGGACGCGGCCGAGAGCTGTAAGTTCACGGACACCGGTCTGCAGACGTACCGCTGCGTCCTCCGGGACGGGATCACCTTCCCGAGCGGCCGGGCGATGACCGCCGAGGACGTGAAGTACTCCTTCGACCGGGTCAAGAAGATCAACTCCGACGTCGGTCCGGCCTCGCTGCTCTCGACGCTCTCCTCGGTCACCGCCTCCGGCAGGACCGTCACCTTCCACCTGTCGTCCGCGGACGCGACGTTCCCGTTCAAGGTGGCCACCGGCGCCGGTGCGATCGTCGACAAGGACAAGTACCCGGCGAACAGCCTGCGCACCGACAACTCGGTGGACGGCACCGGCCCGTACCGCCTGGCGTCGTACACGAAGGGCAAGCAGGCGTCCCTGCAGCCCAACGACCACTACAAGGGCGACATCAGCGGCACCGGCCGGCCCGTCGAGCTGGACTACTACCCCGACTCGGCGAAGCTCAGCAGCGCGTACAAGACGAAGCAGGTCGACGTCGCCACCCGCACGCTGCCGCCGGCCATGGTGTCCAAGCTCTCGCCGAGCGACCCCAACCAGCGGGTGACGGAGGCCGACAGCGCCGAGACCCGCAACCTCTACTTCAACACCCGTAAGAACTCGGCCCTGCACGACGTTCTCGTCCGCCGTGCGCTGGCCTGGCTTGTCAACCGCGAGGAGCTGGCCGCCACCGTGTACGACGGGACGGTGGAGCCTCTGTACTCGCTGATCCCGGCCGGCCTCACCGGCCACACCACGTCCTTCTTCGACCAGTACCCCACGCCGAGCGTCGCCAAGGCGAAGGCACTGCTGGAGCAGGCCGGCGTCTCCACCCCGGTCGAGTTCTCCTTCGGCTACGGCATCGGCCACGGCGCGGGCGCCGAGGAGGCCGCGGCGCTGAAGAAGCAGCTGGAGGCGGGCGGCCTGTTCAAGGCCGACGTCAAGGGATACGAGTGGACCGACTTCCAGAAGTCCTGGGCCACGGGCAAGATGGACGCCTGGGCGGTCGGCTGGGTCGCCGACTATCCCGACCCGGACACCTTCGGCGCCTCCCTGGTCGGCAGCGACTCCGTGATGAGCACCGGCTACAGCAACAAGGCCGTCGACAGCCTCATCCTGCACAGTCAGCAGTACGCCGACCGAGCCCGCGTCGACCAGGACTTCCGCACCATCCAGACGGACGTGGCTAACGACGTGCCGCTGATCCCGCTCTGGCAGCGCACGGACTACGTCGTCAGCAGCGAGGACGTGGGCGGCGACCAGTACCTCACGGACAGCACGGGCGTGTTCCGGCTGTGGAGTCTGGACTGGATCTGACGGGCGGGCACCCGACGCAGCACCATGTGACGGAGGTGTGCGTGGGGTGAGGAGCAGACGTGCTGAGACGCAACTCCTTCCGGCTGCCCCGGCACCCGGCGTCCCCGGGCCTGGCCCGGCACCGGGTCCGGGACCATCTGGGCGAGTGGGGACACGGCCCGGACGAGCCGGCGGTCGGTGACGCCATGCTGCTGGTGTCCGAGCTGGCCACCAACGTCGTACGCCACGGCCCGCTGCTCGAGCGGGAGTTCGAGGTGGCGGTGACGGCACTGGCGGACGGCTCGTGCCTGATCGAGGTCTCCGACGAGGGCCGGGTGGAGCCCCGGCTCCGGATCGTCGGGGACGACGACGAGACGGGCAGGGGGCTGCACCTGGTGGAGACGATCGCGGCGGCGTGGGGGGTATGGAGCAGGGGCACACACGGAAAGACGGTGTGGGCGCTGGTTCTGGCTGATCCTTGAGAGCGCCTCCAGCCGTAGGCACCCCGCACCCGAAAATCAACCGCACCTCAACGTCACCGTCACGGCCAGCCCCTCTCCGGGCGCGGTGTTCACCGCCACCTCCCCGCCATGCGCGTCCACCACCCCCTGCACGATCGCCATCCCCAGCCCGCTCCCCTGCGCGCTCCCCACCCGGAAGAACCGGTCGAAGATCCGCGCGGCGTCCTCCTCCGCCAGCCCCGGCCCCTCGTCCGCCACACACACTCGCACCACCCCGTCCGACCGCTCCACCCCCAGCCGTACCGCCGCCTCGACCGGTGTATGGGTACGGACGTTGGCCACCAGGTTTCCCAGCACCTGCCTCAGCCCCGACTCGTCGGCCCGCACCAGCACCGCCCCCTCGGCGGTCACCGCCACCGGCCGCCCCGGCTGCTGTGCCCGCAGATCCTCCGCCGCGTCCCGCACCAGCCGGCTCACGTCCACGTTCCGGAACCGGATCTCGGGCCGCTGGTCGAGCCGCGCCAGCAGCAGCAGTTCGTCGACGAGCCGGCCCATCCGGTCCACCTCGCCGTGCATCCGGTCCCAGGCCCGCCGCCGCTCCGCGGGCTCGCGAAGCATCCCCTTGTCGTACAGCTGGAGATAGCCGCGGATGGCGGCGAGCGGCGTCCGCAGCTCGTGCGAGGCGTCGGCGACGAACCGGCGCAACTGGGCCGCGCTGCGTTCGCGGGTCCGGTACGCCGTCTCCACCTGGTGCAGCATGGAATTGAGGGCCAGCCGCAGCTGCTCGACCTCCTCCGTCGGGTGCTGGCTCGAGGGCACCCGCCGGGTCAGATCCCCCTCGGCTATCGCCGACGACGTCTCCACCATGTCCTCCAGCGGCAGCATCCGGCGTCGCACGCTGAACATGGTCAGACAGGCCAGCAGCGCGAGCAGCACCGTGCCGACGGCGAAGTCGAGCCGGAGCGCCTTCGCTATGCCCTCGTGCAGCAGCTCGGTCGAGGTGGCCAGCAGGATGTAGGGGCCGTCGGCGAGCCGGGTCGCCGTCACCCGGTACATCGCGCCGTGCACGGTGACATCGCCCGGGTCGGGGGCCGCGGCGAGGGCACGCGGGTCGTGCACGGCGGCCGCCAGGCCGCGCTGGGCTTCGGTCGGCGCCATGTCGAAGACCTCGACGGCGCTGCCCTTGGTGTCGACCACGGCGAAGATCGAGCCCGGTGCTGGGTCGGACTGCGCCGGCACGACCCGGTCGCGGATGACGCCGAGTGCGCCCAGCGAGTCGACCTGCCGCAGGGTGAGCCCCGAACTCCCCAGCGAGGTACGCATCTTGAGCAGCGAGGAGTCCACCTGGTCGAGCAGGTACAGCCGCATGCCCGTGATGCTGACCGTGGTCGCCACCACGATGCCGACGGCAAGGAGGCCCACGTTGGCCAGGGTCAGCTTGCCGCGCAGCGAGTGCATGCCGTGCCGGTGCCGGCGCTTCCCGACGTTCATGCCAGGCCGTATCCGACGCCCCGCCGGGTGGTGATCACCGGCGCGCCCAGGGTGTCCAGCTTGCGCCGCAGATAGCTGATGTAGGTCTCCACGACGGTCGACTCGGACGGCGCGTGCTCGTACTGCCAGACGTGCCTGAGCAGTTGCTCCTTGGGGACGATCCGGCCGCCGTTGCGCACCAGGAAGCGCAGCAGCGCGTACTCGGTCGGGGTCAGCTCGACCGTGCGGCCCGCGCGATGCACCGAGTACGTCGTCTCGTCCAGCTCCAGGTCGCCGTAGCGCAGCGGCGGGCGCTGCTGGATGACGTCGGCCGGGCGGGTGCGGCGCAGCACCGCGCCGATGCGGGCGACGACCTCGTCGATGTTGAACGGCTTGGTGATGTAGTCGTCGCCGTAGCCGAGCGCGCCGACTATCTCGGCGGGCGCGTCCCGCGCGGTCAGGAAGACCAGCGCCAGGTCCGGCTGCCGGGCGCGCAGTTCGCGGGCCAGGGCCCGGCCGTCGCCGTCCGGCAGCATCACGTCCAGCAGGGCCGCGTCCGGGCGGGTGCGCTCGGCCAGCGCGAGGGCGTCCCGGACCGTAGCGGCCGTCATCACCTCGAACCGGTGGTAGCGCAGGGCGATGGCGAGGACGTCCGCGATGCTCGGCTCGTCCTCCACGATCAGCACGGTGCTGCCTGGAGCCGTCATGCCCCCAGTATCGGCGCGACCACCGACAGCCGGGGGCTCACAGCTTTGGAGTTCCTTGAGAGTCGTGCGCGCCGCGTGTCCGGCGGGCGTCCCGCCACCAATCCTGTTGCCCAGGACCTGGGGGACCAACCGACCGAACTGACTTCGATCAAGGAGCTGTTGAGCGTGACGGCATTGGCACGGTGGTGCTATCGGCACCGGCTGGTGGTCCTGTTGCTGTGGGTGGGGGCGCTGTTCGGCGTGGGCTTCTCGGCCTCGACGGCGGGCACGAACTACGCGAACGTCTTCTCCCTCCCCGACACGGACTCCAAGAGCGCGTACGACCTGATGCAGAAGGCCTTCCCGAACACCTCGGGCGACACGGACACCGTGGTCTGGAAGGTCACCGACGGCTCGGTCAAGGACCAGGCGGTCCGCAGCCGCATCCAGCCGGCCCTCGACACGATCGCGAAGCTGAAGGGCGTCGGCGCGGTCACCAGCCCCTACGCCGGCACCGGGGGCGCCGCGCAGATCAGCCAGGACGGCAGGATCGCGTACGCCCAGCTCACCTTCGTCCAGCGGGCGAACGAGATCCCCAAGGACGTCGTCCAGAAGGTCGTCGACACCGCCCAGAACGCCGAACGCGGCGGACTCCAGGTCGAGTTGGGCGGGCAGGCCATCCAGCGCGTCCAGGAGCCGCCCCAGGGCCTCTCCGAGATGGTCGGCATCATCGCGGCGGCCGTCGTCCTCTTCCTGGCCTTCGGTTCGTTCTTCGCGATGACCCTTCCGATCGCCATCGCGGTCTTCGGGGTGGGCATGGGCCTGTTCTCCACCCAGCTCCTCAGCCACACCACGAACATCCCCGACATCGCCCCGCTGCTCGCCTCCCTGATCGGCCTCGGCGTCGGCATCGACTACGCCCTGTTCATCGTCACCCGGCACCGCAAGGGCATCCTGCGCGGCATGGACCCCGAGGAGTCCGCGGTCACCGCCCTCAACACCTCGGGCCGGGCGGTGCTGTTCGCGGGCGGCACGGTCTGTATCGCGCTGGCCGGCATGCTGGTCACCAGGCTCCGCTTCCTGGACGGCGTGGTCATCGGCACGTCCCTGACGGTGGTGCTCAGCGTCCTGGCCGCCACGACCCTCCTGCCCGCCCTGCTCGGCATCCTCGGCCCCCGCGTCCTCAGCCGCCGCCAGCGCCGCAGGCTGGCCGCCGAGGGCCCGGAACCGGAGAAGGCGAGCGGCCTGGCCGCCCGCTGGTCGGTGAACGTCGAGAAGCGCCCGAGGCGTATCGCCGCGCTCGCCGTGGTCGTCATGGCGATCCTCGCCATCCCGGTCCTCTCCCTCCGTCTCGGCGCCACCGACCAGGGCAACGACGACGCGTCCACGACCACCAGGAAGGCCTACGACCTGCTCGCCGAGGGCTTCGGCCCCGGCTTCAACGGTCCGCTCCAGGTGGTCAGCGCGGGCGGCGACACGGCGCAGCTGGTCCAGGGCATCAAGGCGACCTCCGGAGTCGCCCAGGTCGCCGCGCTCCCGCCCGCGCAGGGCGTGACCGTCATCCAGGTGGTCCCGACGACGTCCCCCCAGTCCAAGGAGACGGATGACCTGATCGACACGCTCAGGGACCAGGTGATCCCGAAGGCCGGGGCTCAGGCCCATGTGGGCGGCGTGACGGCGGTCTCCAAGGACTTCGCCACGGTCACGGGCGACCGTCTGCCGTTGTTCATCGCCACGATCATCGGCCTGGGCTTCCTGCTCCTCCTGATCGCCTTCCGCTCCCTGGTGGTCCCGCTGACGGCGGCGGTGATGAACCTGATCGCGGCGGCGGCCTCCTTCGGCGTCCTGGTCGCGGTCTTCCAGTGGGGCTGGGGCCTGGACCTGCTGGGCCTCGGCAAGGAGGGCCCGATCAACGCGTTCCTCCCGGTCATCATGCTGTCCCTCCTCTTCGGCCTCTCGATGGACTACCAGGTGTTCCTGGTGAGCCGGATGCACGAGGAGTGGGTGCACACGAGGGACAACGCGCGGGCGGTCCGGGTCGGCCTGGCCGAGACCAGCCGGGTCATCAACAGCGCCGCCCTGATCATGGTCTGTGTCTTCCTGGCCTTCGTCCTGAGCGGCGACTCGGGCGCGGCGATGGCGGGCGTGGGCCTGGCGGCGGCGGTGGCGCTCGACGCGTTCATTCTCCGTACGGCGCTGGTGCCGGCCGCGATGCATCTGCTCGGCACGTCCAACTGGTGGCTGCCGGACTGGCTGGAGAAGCGGCTGCCGCACCTGGCGGTGGAGCCGTCGGAGGAGGCCGCCCCGGAGCCCGCCGAGCCGACCGGCCCGGCCACGGCGATCCACGGCTTCGTGCGTACGGCGGACGGCGACCCGGTGGAGGAGGCGTCGGTGACCCTGATGTCCAAGGGCGGGCGCCAGCTGGACCGCGTGACGTCCCTGGCGGACGGCTCCTACATCCTGTCGGTGCCGGCGCCGGGTGCGTATCTGCTGGCGGTGACGTCATCGTCGTACGGCTCGAAGGCCCGGCACGTAACGGTGACGGAGGGGCCGCTGGTGTACGACGTGGAACTGGCGGAGGGGGAGGTGGACGCGGTCAACTGACTCAGGCCAACCCGGCCTTGAGGAGGCGCTCGACATCCAGCACGACCTTGCCGCCCACGGAATCGGGGAGCGTGACCAGCTCCCCGGGAATGTGGATCCCGTGGGTGGCATATCGGCCGCCCGTCGGTTCGGTCAGCACATGGATGCGCTGGTGCTTCCGGTCGACGATGACGTAGATGGGAATCCCGGCCTTCGCGTAGTAGGTGACCTTGGTCTGCAGGTCTGTCTTCCAATTACTGGACGTGACCTCCATGACCAGACGGAAGCAGGTCGGGTCGTAGCAGCTGTTCTCCACCAGGTGGTCTCGGTAGTCGTCGTCGACCACCGAGAGGTCGGGGATTGCATAGTCCTCGGGACCGCTGGGCAGCCAAAGGCCAATGCCCGGGAGCGCTCGCACCAGGCCCAGATTCATGAATGGGGCTGCGAACAGCATCAACGCTTCGGAGTGAGGGCCATCCGGCGCTGGGCTCACGAGGATCTGGTCTCCGATGATCTCGACGCGAAGGCCCGGAATGCTCTCCATGATGTGGTTCGCTTCGGCGATCTGCGACCACTCCTCGTGCGGCCGCTCGACAGCTGCTGCGGCCATCAGACGCCTCCCATGGCTGGTGTCGAGGAAATCATCGTAGGCAGCCGAGCCCCCCACTGTCCCCTTCGAACCGCTTCACCCGAAAGTGATCACTCGCCCCGGCGCCCCTTGACCGCCGGATCCGGCAGTACCCCCGTCATCCCCGGCAGGAAGTCCGTGAACAGTTCGTGCACCTCCAGCACCAGCGGCCGTAGCACCCGGAACCGTGCGAGCGAGACGCCTCGCGCGGTCAGCCGGGCCCCGCGCTCGGCGAGCCGGTAACTGCGCTCGCGCCCCTCGGTCCGGTCGAAGATCCAGTACAGGACGAGGCCCATCTGCGAGAGCCACATCAACTCGGGCAGGACGTCCCGGAGTTCGGCCGCCACCTTGGTCTTCGCCCCGGCCAGCACCTCCCGGTGCACGCTGATCGCCTCCACGCGCGCGTGCTCGCTCTCCGGGGAGAAGGGGCTGAGCGGGCTGTCGGGGTCGGCGGCGTTCTTGAAGAAGTGGACCGCGAACTCGTGGTACGGCCGGGCGATGTCCAGCCACACCTTGAGGACGCCCGCGAGCCGTGCCTCCAGGTCGGTCTCCCGGTCCAGGACCTCGCGGACCGCCACCCGGTGCTCGGCGGCGAGCTGGTCGTAGAAGCCCTGGATCAGGTGTTCCTTGCCGGCGAAGTAGTAGTACGCGTTGCCGACGGAGACCCCGGCCTCCGTGGCGATGGCTCGCATGGTCGTCTTCTCGTAGCCGCGCTCCCGGAACAGCCGCATCGCCGTCTCCAGGATCAGCGCGCGGGTCTGCTCGGACTTGCTCGGCGTATCGGCCTCGACGGGACCGTCGTTCTTCGCGGACACGGACAGAGCCTAACGAGTGGCGCAGACGTCGCCGGCACAGCCCGGAGGGTCGTAGATCCACCCGAGTCCGGGGTCGTACACCCAGCCGTCCTGACGCCGGTAGACCTTCCCGCCCCACTGCGCGCCCCGCCACCGGGCGGCGGCGAGCACGGCGCCCCGGGCCAGCCGGGCCCCGGCCGGTGTGCTCAGCCTGTGAGCGAGCGGTCGCTGCTCCCGCAGCGCCCACAGGACGACGATCCAGGCCGCGGTGTCCCGGTAGACCTGCCCGGAGTCGCCGACGACGGTGACCTCGTCGAGGGTGGCGGAGTGGTCGAGTTCCGGGAAGCGGGCGCGGGCCTCGTCCGACGCCGCCGGGACCAGGGTGAGCGGCACCAGCTGCGGCTGCCGTACGAGCCAGTCCCGCAGATGGGTGCAGAGGGTGCACTCGGCGTCGTAGAGCACGGTGAGCCCGCGGACCGGGACGCGCGTGGCGCCCCGGTCGTCGGTGGCCGGCACGGTGCTCACGCCCCGGCCGCCGGCGCGGTCCAGCCCTGCGGCGGGACGGGCGGGAGCTGCTCCTTCTCCATGACCCCGCGCCGCCGTATCCGGTTGAGGACGTACACGTTGCCGAGGTGCATCACGCCGAGCACCAGCAGGACGACGCCGAGCTTGGCCGACAGGGCCTCGAAGATCTCCCGGGTGTCGTCGACGGTGTCGCTGGTGTGCAGGTACAGCGCGACGAAGCCGAGGTTGACGAGGTAGAAGCCGACCACCAGAAGGTGGTTGACGGCGTCGGCGAGCTGGTCGTTCCCGTGCAGTACGTCGGAGAGGAAGATCCGCCCGTTGCGGCTGAGCGTGCGGGCCACCCAGATGGTGAGTCCGATGCTGACGAGCAGGTAGATGACGTAGGCGATGACCGTGCGGTCCATGCCCCACCCCTTCTTGAACGCGTTCAAAACGCTGACAGGGATGACTGTAGACCTGCCTTTGAACATGTTCAACTCGGTTGCGGAGTGGCCCGGTTCACGCCCGCCGCGCCAACTCCGGCCGCTTGCTGTAGTCGGTGAACCCGAGGACGTTCCCCCAGGGGTCGGCGATCTCGACGGTCCACCCGGTGGCGACGGAGAAAGGCGCGTCGAGCACGGCGATCCCGGCCTCCGCCAGTCGCCGCGCCGCCACCCGAGCGTCCGGCACCTCGAGCCACAGCCGCGGCGCGGCCCACACCGGCGTCCGCTGCCCCAGCCCCGCCTCGGCCCGCAGCAGAATCCCGGGTGTCTCACCGCCGACCTTCAGCAGGGCGATCCCGCCCTCGTCGAACCGGAACCCGACCGTGAACCCGGCCCTTTCGTAGAAGCCGACGGCATCCGCGAGGTCTCCGACGGGGAGCAGCACGTTGTCGAACCCGAGCAGTTCGTACGACTCGTCATCTGACATACCGTCAGGTTAGATCCGTGCACCCGCACCGGCGGCCGACACGCGGAAGGGCCCCGCTCCTTCCCGGGAGCGGGGCCCTTCCACGTCGCGGCGGAGCCGGGATCAGAAGCGGCGCGTGATCAGCGCTCGCTTCACCTCCTGGATCGCCTTGGTGACCTCGATGCCGCGCGGGCAGGCGTCCGTGCAGTTGAAGGTCGTACGGCAGCGCCAGACGCCGTCACGGTCGTTCAGGATCTCCAGGCGCTGCTCGCCGGCCTCGTCACGCGAGTCGAAGATGAAGCGGTGCGCGTTGACGATGGCCGCCGGGCCGAAGTACTGGCCGTCGTTCCAGAAGACCGGGCAGGACGACGTGCACGCGGCGCACAGGATGCACTTCGTGGTGTCGTCGAAGCGCTCGCGGTCCTCGGCCGACTGCAGACGCTCACGCGTCGGCTCGTTGGTGTCGTTCGTGATGAGGAACGGCATCACGTCCCGGTACGCCTGGAAGAACGGCTCCATGTCGACGACCAGGTCCTTCAGGACCGTCAGGCCCTTTATGGGCTCGACCGTGATCGGCTTCTCGGGGTTGATGTCCTTGATCAGCGTCTTGCAGGCAAGGCGGTTCTTGCCGTTGATCCGCATCGCGTCCGAGCCGCAGATGCCGTGCGCGCAGGAGCGGCGGAAGGTCAGCGTGCCGTCGACGTCCCACTTGATCTTGTGGAGGCCGTCGAGGACGCGCTCCTTCGGGTCGATCTCCAGCTGGAAGTCTTCCCAGACGGCGTCCGCCGAGACCTCCGGGTTGAAGCGGCGGATCCGGAAGGTGACCGTGATGTACGGGGAGTCGGCGAAGCCGGGCTCGGGCTGGCCGGCCGCGTCCGACTTGTCCAGAACAGGGGTTGCCATCAGTACTTACGCTCCATCGGCTGGTAGCGGGTCTGGACGACCGGCTTGTAATCGAGACGGATGGACTCGGTGCCGTCGTCGCCCACCTCGCGGTACGCCATGGTGTGGCGCATGAAGTTGACGTCGTCGCGGTTGGGGTAGTCCTCGCGGTAGTGACCGCCGCGCGACTCCTTGCGGGCCAGGGCGGAGACCGCCATGACCTCGGCCAGGTCCAGCAGGTTGCCGAGCTCGATGGCCTCCAGCAGGTCGGTGTTGAACCGCTTGCCCTTGTCCTGGATCGAGACGTTCAGGTAGCGCTCGCGGAGTTCCGCGATCTTCTCCACGGCCGTCTTGATCGTCTGCTCGGTGCGGAACACCATGACGTTGGCGTCCATGGTCTCCTGCAGCTCCCTGCGGAGCGTGGCGACCCGCTCGTTGCCCGTCGAGGTGCGCAGCTGCTCGATCTGCGAGACGACGAACTCGGCCGGGTTCTCCGGCAGCTCCACGAAGTCCACCGTGTGGCTGTACTCCGCGGCCGCGATGCCCGCCCGACGGCCGAACACGTTGATGTCCAGCAGGGAGTTCGTGCCCAGGCGGTTGGCGCCGTGCACCGACACACAGGCGACCTCGCCGGCCGCGTACAGGCCCGGGACGACCGTGGTGTTGTCGATCAGGACCTCACCCTCGACGTTCGTCGGGATGCCGCCCATCGCGTAGTGCGCGGTGGGCTGGATCGGGATCGGGTCCGTGTACGGCTCGATACCGAGGTAGGTCCGCGCGAACTCGGTGATGTCCGGGAGCTTGGCGTCCAGCTGCTCCGGCGGGAGGTGGGTGAGGTCGAGGTAGACGTGGTCGCCCTCGGGACCGCAGCCGCGGCCCTCACGGATCTCCGTGTAGATGGACCGGGAGACGACGTCACGGGACGCCAGGTCCTTCATGACCGGCGCGTACTTCTCCATGAAGCGCTCGCCGTCCTTGTTGCGGAGGATGCCGCCCTCACCACGGGCGCCCTCCGTCAGCAGGATGCCCATCCGCCAGATGCCGGTCGGGTGGAACTGGAAGAACTCCATGTCCTCCAGCGGCAGACCCCGGCGGTACACGGCGGCCTGGCCGTCGCCCGTCAGAGTGTGCGCGTTGGAGGTCACCTTGAAGAACTTGCCGCAGCCGCCGGAGGCGTAGATGACGGCCTTCGCCTGGAAGACGTGGATCTCGCCGGTGGCCAGCTCGTAGGCGACGACACCCGCCGACTTCTTGACGCCGTCGACCTCGGTGATCAGCTGGTCCAGGACGTAGAACTCGTTGAAGAACTCCACGCCCTCCTTGACGCAGTTCTGGTACAGCGTCTGGAGGATCATGTGGCCGGTGCGGTCGGCCGCGTAGCAGGACCGGCGGACCGGCGCCTCGCCGTGGTTGCGGCTGTGACCGCCGAAGCGGCGCTGGTCGATCGTGCCGTTGGGCGTCCGGTTGAACGGCAGGCCCATCTTCTCCAGGTCGAGGACGGCGTCGATGGCCTCCTTCGCCAGGATCTCGGCGGCGTCCTGGTCGACCAGGTAGTCACCGCCCTTGACCGTGTCGAAGGTGTGCCACTCCCAGTTGTCCTCCTCCACGTTGGCCAGCGCGGCGGCCATACCGCCCTGCGCGGCGCCCGTGTGGGAGCGGGTGGGGTAGAGCTTGGTCAGGACCGCGGTGCGGCTGCGCTTCGTCGACTCGATGGCCGCGCGCATGCCCGCGCCGCCGGCGCCGACGATGACGGTGTCGTACTTGTGGATCTTCATGATTCTCGCAGCCCCGTGCCTAGCGGATGTTCGGGTCGAAGGTGAAGATCACCAGCGTGCCCAGCAGGATGGTGAACACCGTGGCGGTGTAGAGCAGGCCCTTCAGCCACAGCCGGGTGTTCGCGCGCTCCGCGTAGTCGTTGATGACCGTGCGCAGGCCGTTGGCGCCGTGCAGCATCGCCAGCCAGAGCATGAGGAGGTCCCAGACCTGCCAGAACGGCGATGCCCAGCGGCCGGCGACGAACGCGAAGCCGATCTTCGACACGCCGCCGTCGAGCACCAGCTGGATCAGCAGGTGGCCGAGGACCAGGACGACCAGCACGACGCCGGACAGACGCATGAACAGCCACGCGGCCATCTCGAAGTTGCCCCGGGTGGACTTCGGGGACTTCTTGGTGCGCTTGCGCGGGGCCTCGATCAGCGGGGCCGGGTTGTCGACGTTGAAGACGGGGGCGCCCTCGACGGGGCCGACGCCGGCTGCGGTGGTTTCAGTGGTCGACATCTGCGTCAGCTCCCGAACAGGACACGAGCGGCGTGGCCGAGAACGGGGTAAACGGCCCCGGCCATCAGGACGACCCAGACACCGACGACCGTCCAGAGCATCTGCTTCTGGTAGCGCGGGCCCTTCGACCAGAAGTCGACGGCGATGACACGCAGGCCGTTGAGCGCGTGAAAGAGGATGGCGGCCACGAGGCCGTACTCCAGCAGCGCGACGATCGGCGTCTTGTACGTGGCTACGACCTTGTCGTAGTCCTCGGGGGAGACACGGACGAGAGCGGTGTCCAGCACGTGAACGAACAGGAAGAAGAAAATGAGGACGCCGGTGACTCGGTGAGCCACCCAGGACCACATTCCTTCCCGGCCGCGGTACAGCGTTCCAGCCGGCACGGAAGTCCCTCCGGGAGCGGGGATTGGGGCCGCGCCGGCTTGGTGTCGGTCGGGCCCGGCCGGGTACGGTCCACCGGCCCCCAGCATCGTAGCGATGCGCTGCGGCCGGGCTTACGCCGGGCCTACCGGTGTGATCAAAGTGGCACGCGTATGGGTTAGCCGGGCGGCATCCGGGGGCGGGAGGTTCGGTTATTTGCCGGGTGCGGGTTGTTTGTGGTCGGTCGAGCCCCGCGGCGGAGCCGCCGATGTAGGCGGCCCCGAGCCCCTCAGTTTCTCCATCAGCCGTCCTCTGGCCAGGCGCCGTAGCTCATCCGCCGCCACGATCCGTTCCTCCTCCGGATCGTTCGTCAAACGTGATCGGATACCTTCCAGGACGCGGTCCAGGGATTCCCCGTGTGGCGTTTCGCCCAGCGAGATGACGAACACGTGTCCGAATTTTGCCTCGTAGGCCGCGTGGGCCGCGGTCAGGGCCGTGTGGGCCGCCGAGTAGGTGTCCTCGGGCAGCTCGGGGGAGGGACTCTCCCGCCAGGGCCTCGGAGAGGTCCGCCGGGGACAGGTCGTACGCCGCCTCGTCCGCCGCCGCCAGAAGGGACTCCACGTCCGGGTAGGGGCGGTGGTCGGCGAGCCGACGGGACCAGCGCAGGCTGCGCAGGCAGTGCAGGAGCAGGCCGCCGACCTCGTCGTCGGGCGCGGCGTTGAAGGCGTCCAGCGCGGTGGGGAGGTGGGGCAGACGGTGGGCGGGCAGCGTGGGTCCTCGCGTCACATGCGGTGTGGCAGGGGATGCTGTGAGAGCTGTGTCGTCGACGCTATCGAGGACGTTCACGGCGTGTCCGTTGGTTGCCTGAATCTCACCCGAACGGGAGAGTTTCCGAGCGAGTGCATGACGCCTGTGCGGTGGATGGGTCGTACGTTGGGCCGGTGAGCCAGCACAAGCGCAGGCCCCCGGCACAGCAGGTCGCACGGAGACGGACGGTGATCGCCGCAGCCTTCGTCGCGACCGTCGTGCTCGGCACCGGCATCGGCGTATGGGCCGCCACCTCGGGCGGCGCCGGAAAGACCGCGGCCGGATCGGCCGCCCGACAACCGTCCGCGAGCAGTCCGGCCGCCTCGTCCGCCGACCGGGCAGCGGCGGCGACCCCGACCCCCACGCCCACCCGCAGCTACCCCCTCTCCCAGGCCCCCCGCACCATCCCCGCCGTACGCTCCCACACCGCCGCCCGCGGGCCCGGCTGGCGCCCCCAGAAGGGCGAGCGGGTCGTGGTGAGCAACGCGGCACTGGTCGACGAGGGGCGGCTGACAGCGGCTGAGCTGGGGCTGTCGTACGCCGGCCAGAAGCGGGCGAACGAGGACGTCAAGGCGGGCGACCTGCGGCTCGACCTCGGCGGTACCGGGGACCCGGAGTCGTACACCATGACCGTGAGCGGCGGGTCGGTGCGGATCAGCGGGCCCGGTGACGCGGGCGTCTTCTACGGCACCCGGACGCTCAAACAGGAGGTGCGGGGCAGCGGCAGCGCCCCGGAGGGGGTCGTGAAGGACCAGCCGGCCAAGCCGCAGCGCGGGTTCATGCTGGACATCGCGCGCAAGCCGTTCACCGCCGGGTGGATCGAGAACCGGATAAGGGAACTGGGCGATCTGAAGTTCAACCAGCTCGGGCTGCACTTCTCCGACGACCAGGGGTTCCGGATCGAGTCCGCCACCCATCCCGAGATCGTCTCGGCGGACCATCTGACCAAGGCACAGGTCAAGGAGATCGTCGCCCTCGCGGCCAGCCGGCACATCCAGGTGGTGCCCGAGATCGACTCGCCCGGACACCTGGGCGCCGTCATCGCCGCTCACCCGGATCTGCAGCTGCGCAATGTGCGGGGCGTCGCCACCAAGGGCGCCATCGACATCTCCCAGGACGACTCGGCGAAGATCGTCGACGATCTGCTCGACGAGTACGCCGACCTGTTCCCCGGCTCCTACTGGAACCTCGGCGGCGACGAGTACCAGGCCCTCACCGTCGCCGACCCGCAGGCCTCCTACCCACAGCTGGCGGCCGACGCCCGGCAGGCGTACGGCGCCTCGGGCACCGTCGCCGACCTCACCACCGGCTGGCTCAATGACCGCGCCGACACCGTCCGCGCCCACGACCGCACCATGCGGGTCTGGAACGACGGCTTCTTCCGGGGCACCTCCGTGCAGCCCGCCAAGGACCTCCAGGTCGCCTACTGGACCGGCAAGGAGATCGGCGCCCGGCAGCCGGTGGAGTACCTGAGCGCGGGGCGGAAGGTCCTCAACTACAACGACGAGTTCCTCTACTACGTCCTCGGGCAGCCCAACACCTTCGTCTACCCGACCGGCCAGCGGATCTACCAGCAGTGGACCCCGCGGGTGCTGCGCGGCACCACGGCCGTGCCGGCGGCGTACGACCCGCAGATCCTCGGCGGCTCCTTCGCCGTCTGGTGCGACCTGGCCAACTCCCAGACACAGGACCAGGTCGCCGCCGGCATCCGGATGCCGCTGCGGGCCACGATCCAGAAGCTCTGGGACCCGGGCGCCCCGACCGTGTCCTGGACCGACTTCAAGAACCTGGCGGGCAAGCTGGGCTGACACGCGACGAGAGGTGGACGTGCGGCGGTGGCGGGCCGTATGTTCCGCTTCCGCGCGCGGACCAGGGGAGGGTCCCGTGCCCTGTCCCGGGGGAACCGTCTTGATCTGCGCCCGCTGTCACCACTTCGCCGCCGCGCCCGGCGCCGCCCTGTGCCACCGCTGTCTGGGCGCATCGCCCGAGCCCGCCCCGGTCTTCGGCAGCACGCCGGGGCTGTGGCTGCGCTCTCCGGTCGGCCTTGGCCGGGCCGCCGTCGTGCTGCTCGGCGTGGTCATCGCCGCCGACCTGTTCGCCGTCTGGGCGGGCTTCTTGCAGTACGACGCCGTGGGTGACCTCATGGACGGCGAGGGCGGCGCCGGAGTGTTCCGGCGGGCCGACCGCGCCTACAGGCTGGTCGGCCTCGCCGCCGGCGGCCACTCCGTCGCGATGGTCGCCTGCGTGGTCGTGTACCTGTGCTGGTTCCAGCGAGTACGGGCCAACGCCCAGGTGTTCGACCCGCTCGGCCAGAGCATGTCGCCGGGCTGGGCGATCGGCGGCTGGTTCGCGCCGGTCGTGAGCCTTTGGTTCCCGCGCCGGATCACCCTCGAGATATGGGACGCCAGCAGCCCGTGGGGGACGACCCGTTCGCACCTGCTGGTCAACGTCTGGTGGCCGATGTGGCTGGTCTCGCTGTTCTTCGGCCGCATGGCGAAGGGCGACTACGACGACGCCGAGGGCGCGGCCTGGGTGCACGCCGTGACCGGGGAGATGCTCATCGCGGACTTCATCGACATCGCCGCCGCCGTCCTCGCGATCCTCGTCGTGGTACGCCTGACCCGGATGCAGCACGAGAAGGCGCTGGCGGGCGCCGCCCCGGTCGCGCTCTGATCCGCTGCCCGCACACCTCTGGCGAACTCGCCTTTCCCTGTGGTGTATTCGGCCCGCAACGAGTGGGGGGACGGACATGGGCCACCGGGGGTATTTCGTCGTCGGCCGGGGTGAGTCGCCGCCCGGCCGGGGCACCGTGCGGACCGTGGCGCCGGACGGCTGGCGGGTCTGGGAGTACGACAGCCCCGATGCCGACGTCGGCAGCATGAACGCCCTCGCCGCGCGCACCGGTTCGCCCGCGCTGTTCGGCTATGTGATGGACGGCGCCTGTGTGGTCGTCGAGGCGGCGGCGCCGGAGAGCGGCGGCTGGACCACCTGCCTGGGCCGGGGGGCCGCGGCCCGCCTGCTGGGGCTCGACGAGCAGGGGCTGTCCCTGGAGGACTACTTCCTCGAACCGCGCGACGCCGCCGGCCGCGCCGTCGCCTGGGCCGCCGAGGCCGGGCACACCGCGGACCCCGACGAGCTCCTCGCCGTACTGACCGCCGACCCCGACCCCTCGGCGCTGTTGGCCGAAAACCCATTCTTCCGGCTGCTCGATCTGCTGGGTGTCGTACCGCTGTGACACTCCCGGGCCCTTGCACGCAGTAAGGGGAGGTGCGGGCTCCGTACAGGTCGGCGCCTTGGTACATACCGTTGTGGGAGGCGTTGGATGAGCCTGGTGGAGCTGATCGCTCAGGCCGATGAACGCGGTCTGGCCGCCAGCGGACTGGCTTGTTTGGACCGGTGTGTGCCGCTGCTCGGCGGTGACGACCTGGTGCTGCGGCCGCTCTGGGCCAGCCTTGCCGACGGCTCCGGATGGGACGCGGGTCTGGAGAAGGCCCGGGGCGTGCTCGGCACCGGCGAGGCCGGGGCCGAGACCGAGGCCGAACTGCTCGCCCGCCGCATGCTCGACGCCGCGCCCGAGCACGGCGCCCCCGGCGAGGTACGGCGGTGGGCCGACGCCTGTTCCGTCGCCTCGCTGCGGATCCACCGGCTGCTCGACCCCGCCGAGGACCCGGCACCCTCCGTCGACACCCGCCGCGAGGGCGGCACCGAGGGCATGTCCCCGCTGGTCGCCGCCGAACTGCGCCGCCAGGTCATCGTCCTCGAACTGCTCGCCGGCCATGGCGCGGCCGGGCTGCGCCGCGCGCTGGACGTCTCCACCGAGGGCCGCCGGGTACTGCGCGCGGTGGTGTCACGCCGGGCCCGCGGGCGCGGCTGAACCGGGCCCGCAAGACCGACCTGAGAGCTTCCTGTGGGTGCGGTGCGGCGGAGCTGCGGCGGACTTGCGGGGGTCTTGCACCCGTTGCCGAAACACCCCGAACCGGAGTGACAAAGCCGCTGCTGACCTCGCTTTTCTCTATGTGACAGCCCACTACGTGACAGCACAGCAGCAGACCAGGCCGCACGCCGCCACGAAACCGGCCCGCTGGGCGGCGGACGCGGTGGCCATGATGCGCGAGGGCGCGCGGGTCCGGCTCGACTACTCGGCACAGAGCCTGTGGCGGGTCGACCGGATGATCGAGGAGATACGCCGGGAGGGCGCGCCGTACGACGCCGTACGGGAGATGCTGCGCGGCCTCGGGGCCTACGCCGGCGAGGTGATCGCCCGTCAGACCGGCGCCGAGTGGTGGTCGTCCGGCGGCGACCACTGGATCCGCACCCCCGACGGCCGGCTCTGGGATCCCGTCGACGAGGCCCGGCGGTGTTACGGCGGCCATGGCTCGCTGCGGCTGCTGTGCCGGGACGCCATGGGGTAGGCGGGGACAGCCCTGGACAGCGGGGGACTTGGCAAAAACCCCGCAATAGGAGACGCGGGCGTTCCCAAGTGGGGTGGGTGGGAGCACGATTGGCCCATGGCCGACAACCGACGCTGGTGGGCCCTGGTCGTCATCGCGCTGGCCCAGCTGATGGTCGTACTCGACATGACCATCGTCAATATCGCGCTTCCCTCCGCCCAAGCCGATCTGCACATGTCCGACGGCAACCGGCAGTGGGTGATCACCGCCTACACGCTCGCCTTCGGCGGACTGCTGCTGCTCGGCGGCCGGATCGCCGACCTGGCCGGGCGCAAACCGGCGTTCATGACCGGGCTCGTCGGCTTCGCGGCCGCGTCCGCGCTCGGCGGCGCCGCGGCCAACGAGGGGATGCTGTTCGGAGCGCGGGCCCTGCAGGGCGTGTTCGCCGCGCTGCTGGCACCGGCCGCGCTGTCGCTGATCGCGACGACGTTCACCGACCCCAAGGACCGCGGGAAGGCCTTCGGCATCTTCGGTGCGATCATCGGCGCGGGCGCCGCGGTCGGACTGCTCGCGGGTGGCTTCCTCACCCAGTACCTGGACTGGCGCTGGTGCCTGTACGTCAACGTGCCGATCGCGCTGGTCGCCTTCGCCGGCGCCTGGGTGCTGCTGCCTGGCGGCGGCCGTCACCCCGACGCCCGTCTCGACGTGCCGGGCGCACTGCTCGGCTCGGGCGGGATGCTCGCCCTGGTCTACGGCTTCTCCGAGGCGGAGTCACGGAGTTGGCACGACTCCCTGGTCCTGACGCTGCTCGTCGGCGGGGTCGCCCTGCTCGGCGTCTTCGGTCTCTGGCAGACGCGTGCCCCGGTCCCGCTGCTGCCGATCACCGTCGTACGCGACCGGCAGCGCATCGGCGCCTACCTCACCGTGCTCCTGGTGACCATCGGCATGTTCGGCGTCTTCCTCTTCCTGACGTACTACATGCAAGGCGTCCTCGGCTACTCGCCCGTGAAGACCGGCGTCGCCTATCTCCCCATCACCGTCGGCATGGTCACCGGCTCCACGCAGATCGCCGCCCGGCTGCTGCACAGGGTCCCGCCGCGCCTGCTGCTGGTGCCCGGGCTGCTGGTCGCGGCCGGGGCGCTGGCACTGATAGCCCAGGTCGGGGTCGAGCCCGCGTACGCCTCGCACATCCTGCCCGGCATGCTGATGCTCGGCCTCGGCATGGGTACGGCGATGATGACCTCCGTCTCCCTGGCCACCGGCGGGGTCGCCCCGCGCGACTCGGGCGCAGCCTCGGCCACCTTCAACACCGCCCAGCAGGTGGGCGGCTCGATCGGCACGGCGCTGCTCAACACCATCGCCGCGAGCGTCACCACCCGGTACGCCACCGCCCACGCGGCCGGCATCCCCGACCGGCGGCTGCTGGCGGCGAAGGCCACGGTGCACGGCTTCAACGTGGCCACCTGGTGGGCGATGGCCGCGCTGCTGCTGGGCGCGCTCGTGGCCGGCGTGGTCGTGAACGCGGACCGGGCACCCGCCCCGCGGGACGCGCAGGAGCGGACGCCGGAACCGGTGGACTCGGCGACCTGAGCCCGCCTCCCCGCGGTGACGGCGCCCCTCAGGCGGGCGTCGAGGCCGTCATGTCCTGTGTGCCGATGACGGAGAGCAGACTCAGCTGGGCCGCGCCCTCGCTGCCGGGTGGGGCACTGAACCACAGCAGGCGCTGGCGTCCGTCCTCGCTGAACAGACTGTGGCAGTCCAGTTCGACGACGCCCAGGGCGGGATGGACGATGCGCTTGTGATCGGCTCGACGCAGGGCGACATCGTGGGTGTCCCAGAGGGCGGCGAACTCCCGGCTGCGTTCGCGCAGTACGGCCACCATCCGGCTCACCTCCCGGTCGCCGCCGCGCCGGGCGGCGACTGCCCGGAGGTCGGCGACGAAGACCCGGGAGTGGTGGGCGTGGTCCTCGGGCGGATACAGGCTCCGGGTCCCGGGCTCGGTGAACCAGCGGAAGACGAGGCTCGCCCGGGGACCGCGCAGCGCCGGGGCCCTGCCTACGAGGGCGGCGGCCAGTGGGTTCTGGACGAGGGTTTCGTGCAGGTCGGTGATGACCTGGGCCGGCGTGGCGGTGAGCTGGTCAAGGAGGCCGAGCAGACCGGGCTGGACATGCGCGGTGGGGCCGTGCGCGGCCGGGGGAACGGGCCGGTCGGCGAGGTGGAAGAGATGGTCGCGTTCATCGCCGTTCGGCCGCAGCGCCCGGGCCAGCACAACCAGGACCTGGACCGAGGGCTGGGCGCCGCGCCCGCGCTCCAACTCCGTGTAGTAGTCCCCGGACAGCCCGGCCAGCTGGGCGACCTCCTCGCGCCGCAGCCCGGGCACCCGGCGCCGCGGGCCGGTGGGCAGGCCGACGTCCGACGGGCGGATCCGGTCGCGCCGGGACCTGAGGAACGCGGCGAGTGCGGAGTGGTTCACGTCTCCCATCGTCGCGCGTACCGGTCGACGCGAGCCAGGGGACGGCAACCCCTGGGTGGGGACAGCCCTGGCTGGGGCGGCCCCGCCGAACCACTCTGAAGCCACGAGCGGGACACCGCACCGGCGCCCCGCAGGCAGCTTCCCGTCACCACGTACCGAAAGACAACCACCATGCCCTTCGCGAACTTCAAGGTCCCTGCCGGAAGCCTCGACGAGAAGCAGAAGGAGACGATCGTCACCCGGACCACCGAGCTTTACGTCGAGATCTACGGCGAGCGCGCCCGGGCCAACACCATGGTCCTGGTCGAGGAGGTCACCGACGGCGGCTGGGGCATCGGCGGCAACGTCCTGACCCTGGCCATGCTCCGGCAGCCCACGCAGGACTGACCCCGCGAAGGGATCCCGGCAGGCGTCGACTCGAAGGGGCCCGCAAGCCAACTGCCGCAATCTGTCGGCGCGTTGACACCGAAGCAACGGCCGGGGCCGCCACCCCCCACAGGAGAGGCCCCGGCCGTCGCGCGGCACGGACCGCGCGGCGGCCCGTACTCTGTTCAGCGCCATGAGTGCGTTTTCTGTCACACCCCAGGCGTCACGAGTCGGTTGCACTCTGTACGGACGTGGACGGCGAGCGGTTTCAGGTCGTAACGTGCCTTTCGCGCCGGGCCGCGGAGGACGCATGACCACCGCAACCATCTGCGTCCCGATTGCCGCAACCATCAATTGAGGAACCACGACGGCGAGGACCACGTCCGCGAGAGCGGCGCCGGATTAGGCGCAAAGAGGGATCGGGTGCTGGGGGACGACGCGGAGTTGACCGCCGCGGTACGTGCGGCACAGGACGGGGACGAAACCGCGTTCCGCATCGTCTATCGCGCGGTGCAGCCCCGCCTGCTCGGATACGTCCGCACGCTGGTCGGTGATCCGGACGCCGAGGACGTCGCATCCGAGGCCTGGCTCCAGATAGCCCGCGACCTCGACCGGTTCGAGGGCGACGCGGACCGGTTCCGCGGCTGGGCCGCCCGAATCGCCCGCAACCGCGCCCTCGACCACATACGGATGCGCGGCCGGCGCCCCGCGATCGGCGGCGACGAGACGGAACTGACCGGCCGGGCCGCCGAGTCGGACACCGCCGGCGAGGCCATCGAGGCGCTGACCACCGACTCCACCCTCTCTCTCATCGCCCGGCTGCCACAGGACCAGGCCGAGGCGGTCGTCCTCAGAGTCGTCATGGGCCTCGACGCCAAGACCGCCGCCGAGACGCTCGGCAAACGCGCCGGCGCCGTCCGCACGGCCGCCCACCGAGGCCTGAAGAAACTCGCGGAACTGCTCGGCGCGGACCCGGAGCAGGCGGGGGACGTGCTCGACGCGCTCCCGCCCCAGCGAGAACCGAAGGATCGTGCGGTGACGTCCGCCACTGTGACGCGTACGCGTTCGCGGACGCAGAAGGACATGTGATGGCCGACGAGCAGGACAAGTGGCTGGACCGGGTGACGGCGGAACGTCTGCTGCGCGGTGAGTCGCTGGAAGCCGTCGATGACTCCGCCCGTGACCAGGCAGAACGCCTCGCCAAGGCGCTCGGCGCGATCTCCGTGCACACCGTGCCGGCCGCTGCCGAACTCCCCGGCGAGGAAGCCGCGCTGGCTGCCTTCCGCAAAGCGCGCGAATCCGCCGAGGACGAGCGGACCGCCCTGGTACGGCAGCCGGGCAGGTTCGGACGGGCCTGCGACGCGGGTCTCTTCCGCATCGACGCCGGACCCCCGTCGCCCCGTGTCCCGGCCTGGACCCGCCCCGCGCGGTTCGCCCTCGCCGCCGCACTGACCGCCGGCATGCTCGGCGGGGTCGCGGTGGCCGCCGGCACCGGGGTGCTCCCGACGCCGTTCGACGGCAACCGCCCCGGACCGGGAGCCTCCGTCTCGCCCGCCGGCACCCCCGCACGCCCCCAGGGCTCGCCCTCGACCGAGTCCCTGCTCGGCGGTGAGACCGGTGCACCCTCCTCCGGTGCCGCCTCCCACGCCTCCGGACAGCCCTCGCCCGGCCCGTCCGGCAAACCGAAGGACCAGGGCAACGGGTCGGCCGGCACCTCCGGGAACGGGCGGAGCCGTGCGCTGGCGTACTGCCGGGGCGTCCAGGACGGCAAGTCCCTGGGCGCCGAGCGCAGGCGTGCCCTGGAGGGCCTGGCGGGCGGCGCCGGACGGGTCGACAAGTTCTGCAAGGTCCTCCTCGGCACCGGCGCGGCCGACAAGACCGGCATCTCCGGCGACGACAAGGGCGACGGCAAGGGCGGCCAGAACGGCGGCCAGGGCGGCAGCGGCGACGGCCAGGGCGACAACGGCCAGGGCGGTGACGACGGTCGGCCAGGCCGGCGCGGAGGCGGCGGCCGGGGCAACGACCACCACCAGGACGGTGTGGCCTCACCCCTCCCGACGGCCTTCACGCCCCTGCTGCCGAACCAGCCCGCCACCTCGCCCGACCCCACATACAGCGCACTTTGACCTTTACACACCGCTGTGACCTGCGGTTTTGAAACTCGCTCAATTTTCTTCCCGCAGAGTGTGACGTTTTCGGCGGCGGCGGCGCAGTACAGAGTGAGCCGACTGGTCATCGGCCGTCGCACAGAGCCGGGGTTCCCCCCGTACCCGTGGCTCGTGCATCGGCGCGGGCGGGACACGTTCCCCCGGTCCCGCCCGCGCCCCGCTCACTTTCCGGCACTCACCAGTAGACGACGACCTTGTCGCCGTTGCGCACCTGCGCGAAGAGAGCCGAGACCGCCGCCTCGTCCCGCACGTTGACGCAGCCGTGCGAGCCGCCCGCGTAACCCCGGGCCGCGAAGTCGTACGAGTAGTGCACCGCCTGGCCGCCGCTGAAGAACATCGCGTACGGCATCGGGGAGTGGTAGAGCGTCGACACATGGTGGCGTGACTTCCAGTAGATCTGGAACACGCCCTCACGGGTCGGGGTGTACTGGGCGCCGAACCGCACCGACATCGTCGACACCGTGCGCCCGTCGATCATCCAGCGCAGTGTCCGGCTGGTCTTGCTGATGCACAGCACCCGCCCGGTCAGGCACCGCGGGTCGGGCGCGGCGGCCGGCTGACCGCCCATCAGGTACAGCTCCCACTTCCCCGGTACGCGCGTCATCCTCAGCAGCCGCTGCCAGGTCACGGCGTCGGTCTCACCCGTCTGCGGCAGCCCGCGCTTGCCCTGGAAGCCTTTGACGGCCTGCGCGGTGAGGTCGTCGTACGTCCCCGTCGGCCCGTCGAACAGCCAGGCGGCCTGGCGCAGCCGGGCCTGCAGCTCACGCACGCCGGTACCGGAGTCGCCGCGGGTGAAGACGATGTGCGGCGGGGTGGTCTCGACGACGGACCGGGTCTGGGCAGGCGTCCTGCCGGGTTTGTCGTCGGGTGTGCGACCGGGTGTCCGGCTGTGCGGAAGATCGACATGGACGGGCGAGTCGTTTCCCTTGCCGTCCGCGGCGTCCGGCGGCCGCACGGTGCAGCCGCAGAGCGCGGTGAGCGCCACGAGTACGGCGGCCGAGGCGAGCGCGCCGGCGGGCCGCCCCACGATCCCTGAATACCCCGAGACCTTCATGCCGAGGATGCTTCCCCGCGTGACCGCCGCCGAACAACGGGGCATGGTGGGAAGAGAGACGCATCGGCGTACTGACGCACCCCGGAGGGCGGTCACCATGGTCCGTGAGTCGGAGTCAGGGCTGCCCGTCGAGCCGGTCTACGGCCCGGCGGCGCTCGCGGGCTGGGACCCGGCCGAGAAGCTCGGCGACCCGGGGGCGTACCCCTTCACCAGGGGCGTCTACCCGACGATGTACACCGGCCGCCCCTGGACCATGCGCCAGTACGCCGGCTTCGGCACGGCGGCCGAGTCCAACGCCCGCTACCGCCGGCTGATCGCCCACGGCACCACGGGCCTGTCCGTCGCCTTCGACCTGCCCACCCAGATGGGCCATGACTCCGACGCCCCCCTGGCGCACGGCGAGGTCGGCAGGGTGGGCGTGGCGATCGACTCGATCGACGACATGCGGGTGCTGTTCGACGGCATCCCCCTGGACCAGGTGTCGACATCGATGACGATCAACGCGCCGGCGGCCGTGCTGTTGCTGCTGTACCAGCTGGTGGCGGAGGAACAGGGGGTGAGCGCGGACCGGCTGAACGGCACGATCCAGAACGACGTCCTCAAGGAGTACATCGCGCGGGGAACGTACATCTTCCCGCCCAAGCCCTCCCTGCGTCTGACCGCGGACATCTTCCGGTACTGCCGGGCCGAGATGCCGAAGTGGAACACGATCTCGATCTCCGGCTACCACATGGCCGAGGCCGGGGCCTCCCCCGCGCAGGAGATCGCCTTCACGCTCGCCGACGGCATCGAGTACGTGCGCACGGCGGTCGCGGCCGGTATGGACGTCGACGACTTCGCACCCCGCCTGTCCTTCTTCTTCGTGGCCCGTACGACGCTGCTGGAAGAGGTCGCCAAGTTTCGTGCGGCGCGCCGGATCTGGGCGCGGGTCATGCGGGAGGAGTTCGGGGCACGGAACCCCAAGTCGCTGATGCTCCGCTTCCACACCCAGACGGCGGGCGTCCAGCTGACCGCCCAGCAGCCGGAGGTGAACCTGGTCCGGGTGGCCGTCCAGGCCCTGGCCGCGGTCCTCGGCGGCACCCAGTCGCTGCACACCAACTCCTTCGACGAGGCGATCGCCCTGCCGACGGACAAGAGCGCGCGGCTGGCCCTGCGCACCCAGCAGGTCCTGGCCCACGAGACCGACGTCACGGCGACGGTGGACCCCTTCGCCGGTTCCTACGCGGTGGAGCGGATGACCGACGACGTGGAGGGAGCGGCCGTCGACCTGATGCGCAGGGTCGAGGAACTGGGCGGCGCGGTGGCGGCGATCGAGGCCGGTTTCCAGAAGGGCGAGATCGAACGCAACGCCTACCGCATCGCGCAGGAGACGGACGCCGGGGAGCGGGTGGTGGTCGGCGTCAACCGCTTCCGGCTCGACGAGGAGGAGCCGTACGAGCCGCTCCGTGTGGACCCGGCCATCGAGGCCCGGCAGGCGGAGCGGCTCGCGCGGCTGCGCGCCGAACGGGACCAGCCGGCCGTCGACTCGGCCCTGGCCGCCCTCAGGAAGGCCGCG
This sequence comes from Streptomyces sp. NPDC111744, assembly GCF_055634995.1. NCBI lineage: Bacteria > Bacillati > Actinomycetota > Actinomycetes > Kitasatosporales > Streptomycetaceae > Streptomyces > Streptomyces sp. NPDC111744. Next base: position 512,761 of record NZ_JBVKCG010000001.1, on the reverse strand, counting down.
GAGGGCGACGACAACGTCCTGCACCCGATGAAGGCGGCCCTGAGGGTTCGGGCGACGGTGGGGGAGGTGTGCGACGCGCTGCGGGAGGTGTGGGGCGTGTACGTCCCGGCGGACGTCTTCTGACCCGCGGCACCTGCGTTGTCAGACGCCCGTGCGAGACTTCCTCGCATGTTCGGCGTCATCGATCTCCCCACCTATCTGGCAGGCCTCGTCCTGATCGTCCTGCTGCCCGGCCCAAACTCCCTGTACGTGCTCTCCGTCGCCGCCCGGCAGGGCATACGGACCGGTTACACGGCCGCCGCGGGCGTGTGGTGCGGCGACACCGTGCTGATGACGCTGTCCGCGGCCGGCGTGGCCTCGCTGCTCCAGGCCAACGCCGTGCTGTTCGGGATCGTGAAGTACGCGGGTGCCGGATACCTGACCTGGCTGGCCTTCGGCATGCTGCGGGCGGCCCGGGGGATGTGGCGGACGCGGAAGGAGAAGGCGGCGGCGCAGCCGGCACCGGCCGTCGCCCCGGCACAGGAGCGGCCGTACCGCCGTGCCCTGGTGATCAGCCTCTTCAACCCGAAGGCGATCCTGTTCTTCGTCGCCTTCTTCGTGCAGTTCGTGGACCCGGGGTACGCCTACCCGGCGCTGTCCTTCGTCGTCCTCGGTGCCTTCGCCCAGCTGGCCAGCTTCCTGTATCTGACCGCCCTGATATTCGGCGGCACCAAGCTGGCCGCCGCCTTCCGTCGCCGCAAGCGCCTGGCGGCGACGGCCACCTCGGCGGCGGGGGCGCTGTTCCTGGGCTTCGCGGTGAAGCTGACGCTGGCGAGCGCGTGAGGGACGCGCGCACTCCTTACAGCGCGTTCCGGGCCCCGGGGCGCCGGGCGTACTCCGCCAAGCCCCGAACCGTGTCCCCCGCCCAGCCCACACAGCCGTCCGGGCGGACGAGGAACACCCCCGGGCCGTAGGACTCCGGGGCCCGGAGCCGGCGCACCCGGTCCGGGACGGTGTGCACCGGCTCCGGAGCGCGGGCGCGACCAGCCCCGCCGCCCTACCGCATCGCCTTCCGAAGCGCCCGCGTCAGCACGGGCGGCAGCAGGTCCACAGCCACCCGCCGCACCCGGCTCCGCCGAGGCGCCACCACCGGCGCCGCAGGCGCAGGGGCCGGTTCGGGCGCCTCCGGCGCGTCCGGCACATCCGCGTACCGGGACAACGGAAACTCCGGTGCCTCCATCCCCTTCGACTTCAGCCGTATGATCCGGTGCCCCGCGGCCTCCTGCATGCTCAGATGACAGTCGGTCCGCCCCCGCGCCATCTCGATCAGCTCCTCCTGCACCGGCCCGGGGTCGCCCCATGTGCCGTACAGCTTCTGCGTGCTGATGCAGACAGGGCTCAGTCCGCGGTTGAGGACCGCCTCCCACGTCGCTATGGAGACCCCGGGCGTGTGCTCGGAGCGGAAGTCGTCGAGGACCACGATCCCGTCCGGCAGCAGCAGGTCGTGGGCGGCTCCTATGTCGCCGTGCACGTGCTCGTACAGATGCGAAGCGTCGACGTGCACGAACCGGCAGCTGCGGGGCGGCACTTCGGCGGGAACCACGGAGCTGGGGCCCTGGAGCACGCGGGGCAGCTCGTCGTGGAAGGCGAGGTAGTTCTCCTCGAAGAGGCGCCGGGTCAGCTTGCTGTACGACTTGGTCGACTCCGCCCGGTTCGCGTCGTCGGGCGCGTCGCCCTCGAAGAGGTCGCACACCGTGAAGGACTCGCCGGGCCGCAGGTGCCGGCCGGTGAAGATCGCGCTCTTGCCCATGTACACCCCGACCTCCAGGAGGTCGCCGCGCATGCCGACGGCCTCCTGGCGGCCGAGGAACCAGTCGAAGAGCACCTGGTCGAGCACGGGGAACCAGCCGGGCACGTCGTCGAGACGGCGGGGCAGTCGGGTCGTTTCCTGGGTGGTGGCCATGCGGAGGAGGCACTCCCTCGATACGCGATCGGCAGCCTGTGGGAATTCTGCGCGGTGGCTGTGTACCGGCAGACTCCACGGTGCCTTCCCGCCGTTCGATTCCGAAATCAACGGAGAGATGAACGATGGGCCAAGACCTTTCCAAGTTAACGAAAGATGAATTCGGGTTGAATCACGAGTTTTTCAAGGCCCTTTTCAATCTCGGACCGAACGGTGTCTCCACAAAGCGGTGGATCAGCCAGGCGAGCCCGAGCATCGCGAGCACCGTCACCGCCAGCGTGGGCCACGGCGGCAGCCCCCAGCCCCGGTGCAGCACCCGGATCACGAACCAGCCCAGGTGCTCGTGCACCAGGTAGAAGGGGTATGTCAGCGCCCCGGCCGTGGTCAGCCAGGGCCAGGCCGCCCGCCGTGTCCAGCCCGCCGCCACCGCCGCCACGGCGCCGTAGGCCAGCGTGACGACGAGCATCACCACGTACGGGTTCCGGGGTGAGCCGGCGTGCCACAACCCCTCGGTGGCCATGCGCAGTCCGAGGATCCAGGAGAGCGTCACGATGCCCCAGGGCAGCAGCTGGTTGCCGAAGCGGTGGACGAGGTAGAGGGCCAGGCCGCCGATGAAGTACGGGGCGTACTGCGGCATGACGACCAGCTCGGTCCAGGGGCCGCCGGCCGAGGTGCTGAGCACGGCGGCCAGGGTCCACACCGAGCAGAACAGCACCACCCTGCGGTAGGTGACGCCGGGCAGGACGACGAGCAGCGCGAACAGGGCGTAGAAGCGCACCTCCACCCAGAGCGTCCAGCAGACGCCGAGGACGCGGGGTACGCCCATCGGCTGTTGCAGCATCGTCAGGTTGACCAGGAACTCGTCGAGCCGGACCGCGTGGACGACGGCCGGCAGGACCAGGGACGCGCCGGTGACCAGCACCAGGGCGACCCAGTAGGCGGGGTAGAGGCGGGCGACGCGGGAGCGGAAGAAGTCGCCGAGGGAGCGGCCCCAGCTGCTCATGCAGATCACGAAGCCGCTGATGACGAAGAAGAACTCGACGCCGAGACAGCCGTAGACGGCCGCCCGGGACAGGGTCGGGAAGACATGGGCGGGGTTCTGGTGCCAGGACGCGGAGACGACTCCGCCGCGCCCTGTGTAGTGGTAGAGGCAGACCATCAGCGCGGCCAGGAGCCGCAGTCCGTCGAGGGCCAGAAGTCGGGAGCGCGGTCGTCCGGGTGAGGCCGGGACGACGGCGATCTTCGCAGGCGAGAGCTCTTTTGTGGGGGTCGCGAGAGACATGGTCAGAGACGCCTACCCGGTACCGGGCGGTTAATCATCCGATCTGTTCGTCAGGTCCCCGGGACGTGGGAAGCCCAATACCGTCACCTGGGGGAATCATAGGAAGAGCCCGGTAAACCTCCTAACCATTCTCTTACAAGTCGGGGTTTGTTAACCATATAGTCGTTTTGGCTTTCTAGTTTCTCCATCCAACCCCCCGGCGCGGTTCAACCCACCACACACAGCGTTTACACAAGCTTTGCTTGGTAAAATCAGGAGAGTTATGACGAGGGTCCAGAACAGGCGGGCACCTGCGCGCGGAGGGGAGCTGGACGACTGCCTGCACGCCTGCGCCGTGCACAGTGGCAAACTCGTCGGCAGTCTCGACCGTCGGCGCAGCGAACTCGCCGAGCAGCTGCGCAAGCTGCTGGTGGTGGTCGCCACGGAAGGGGTCACCGCCCCCGCAGCGGCCCCGGCCGGCGGCGCGACCGCCTTGCTCAAGCGGGCCGTCAAGGGTGCCGCGACCCCCGCGGGCGGGATCAACAGCGACCTGCTCGACGCCCTGCTGGCGGTTGCCAACAAGGCTCTGGAGTGCGGTTACAACGACGAGCTGAACCTCGCCCTGGTGATCAGCGACACCGTGCTCGCCCAGCGCAAGAACTCCCGCGCCGGCTGGCGGCTGCGCGCCCGCATCCTGGAGGGTCTGGGCGAGGAGAACGAGGCCGTCGAGGCCTACGAGCGCTACCTCGAACTCACCAAGGACGACGGTTTCGGCGTCGCCAACCGGATCTCCGGCATGCGCCACGCCGCCGAACGCGAGCGCGAACTCCTGGAGCTCCTCAAGCGTCAGGTCCCCACCGCCACGGACCACGTCCGCGAGGTCGCCACGGCCACCTGGGCCGAGGGTCTCGCCCTGCACGCCATCGGCGACTGGCAGGCCGCCGAGCCCCGCCTGGTGGGCGCCCTGCTCGCCCTCTTCGCGGACGAGGCGCCGGTCAACGACCGGCAGGAGCTGCTCAGCCAGTACCTCGACCTGCGCCTCGCCGAGGGCGGTGACGCCGGTCTCAGCGAGGCCGTCGCGCTCTACGCCGAGCAGCGCCGCTCCCGGATGCGCGGCCCGGTCGGCAACCCGACGATCGACGGCGTGCAGTGGATAACCCTCGGGGAGTTCCGCAACCAGATCGCCGGCAAGTCCGTCTGCCTGATCGCCAACTCCGGCCGCGTGGGCGTCAGTGGCATCGGCAAGGAGATCGACGACTACGACCTGGTCGTGCGCTTCAACTCGTACAAGATCGACCCGAAGCACACCGGCGAGCGCACCGACATCCACGTCAGCATCCACAAGCACGCCTTCAACTGGGAGAAGCCGGTGACCACCCGGCTGATCTTCGGTGGCATCTCGGGCGACTGGAAGCACTCGCTGCGCAACAAGCTGGTGCCCGGCGCCCAGAAGTTCCTCGGCGACGAATCGCTGCGCTGGCCGCTGCGCAACATCGGGCAGGTCGGCGCCGAGACCTGGTCCGGCATCCCGACCTCCGGGTTCAACATGCTGTGGCTGCTCGACTTCCTGGACGTCAGTCCGACCCTGGACCTGATCGGGTTCGACTTCTACGAGAGTGGCGCCTACCGCGTGCAGGAGGCCATGAAGCTGGCCATCACCTCCGTGCACGAATACACCAGCGAGAAGGATTGGGTCATGCGGCGGGCCCAGAGCGTGACCGACATGAGGATCTCCCTGCGATGACGACCACCTTCACCCCGGCGATACCCAACACCAACGCGAGCGCCCTCACCAAGAAGCGCCGGATCGCCTTCGCGTCCTACGTGGACGAGAACTACCTCCCCGGCTTCCTGGTCCTGCTGCGCAGCCTCGCCCTGTCCAACCCGGGCGTCTGCGAGGACTTCGTCGTGCTCTACGACGACCTGCGTCCGGCCTCCATCGCGAAGATCCGCGCCCTGCACCCGCGCATCGTGCTGCAGCGGGTCAACGACACGCACTACGACTCGTACGTCAAGGGCGACCAGGACAACTACCTGGTCCGCAAGGCGTACTTCATCCTCGACATCTTCCGGCTGCGCGACTACGACACGATCATCACCCTGGACACCGACATGGTCGTCCTCGGTGGTCTCGGCGAACTCCTCGAACTCCGCGAGGGCCTCGCGGCCGTGCCGCAGTTCTTCTACGGGCAGCACAAGCTGAACTCCGGTCTTCTGGTGATCCAGAAGGAGTACCTGTCCGACGAGTTCTGCGCGAAGATCGACAAGACCGGCCGCAGCGGCGACTACGAGCTGGACAAGCACGACCAGGGCATCCTGAACGCCGTCCTGGACGGCGACTTCGTCCGCCTCGACGCCAAGTACAACTTCGTCAAGCGGCGGCTCTCCGGCGACCTCCCGGTCCCCGAGGACACGAAGATCCTGCACTTCACCGGGCGCCACAAGCCCTGGCAGGGCGGCGAGTCCGGCTACGCGCAGGCCGAGGACCGCTGGCGCGAGTTCGAGATGACCGACGCCGACTTCCACGCGGCCTACTTCGCCTCCTCCGGCGGCCTCCACCACGACCTGGTCGTCCACTTCGGCGCCCCGCACGTCAAGCGCACCGGTGACGTGGAGATCGCCCGCAAGGTGGCCGCCGCGCACATCGCGGCCGGCGACTACCAGGACGCCGTCGACGTCCTCACCAGCGTCCGCATCCCGCTGGACGAGGCCTGGCCGCACGAGGTGCTCGGCCACGCCCTGATGAGCGTCTCCCGCTACGACGAGGCCAAGACCCAGCTGCTGCTCGCCACCGCCGGCCCCAACCGGGCCGCGACCGCCTTCGCCCGGCTGGCCCAGATGGCCTGGGTGCTCGGCGACAACACCGAGGCCCTGCGGTATGCCACCGCCGGCCTCACCGTCGACCCCACCCACCGCCCCAGCCGCCTGTGGGCCCAGCGCGCGGCCGCCGTCCCCTCCCAGGAGCAGGGCAGCGCCGAGGACCAGCTGGCGCACGTCGCGTTCTACATGGACCGGCAGGGCAACGCGGGCGACAAGCTGCTCCCGGAGACCGTCCGGCTGGGCTTCGGCCCGGACACCACCTCCCGGCGCTGGCACTCCGTGCACGCCCACCGGTACTTCGACCAGGCCGCCCTGGAGCGGGTCAATGCCCGCCGGGGTCTGGTCATCGGCGGCGGCGGTCTGTTCATCCCGGACACCATGCCCAACGGCAACAGCGCCTGGCAGTGGAACGTCCCGGACGAGCACCTGCGCGCCATCGACGTCCCGATCATGGTCTACGCGGTCGGCTTCAACGCCTTCGACGGCCAGTCCTACCGCGCGACCCGGTTCAACGAGAGCCTGCGGCTGCTGGTCGAGAAGTCCAGCTTCTTCGGCCTGCGCAACCACGGCTCCATCGCCAAGGTCCGCGGGATGCTCCCGCCGGAGCTCCAGGACAAGGTCGTCTTCCAGCCCTGCCCGACCACGGTCATGCGCCAGCTGGTGGCCGGCTGGAGCGACCCGCTGTACCGCGAGGACACGGTCATGCTCAACGCGGCCTACGACCGCGCGGGGCTGCGCTTCGGCCACGACTACGCCCACTTCCTCGCCGAGATGGCCAAGGCCGTCCGCAAGATCGGCGAGCACACCGAGGTCAAGTGCGTCGCCCACTCGTTGGACGACGAGAAGATCGCCTTCGACCTGCGCCGCGAGCACGGCATCTCGCTGCCGGTGATCCCGATGTACGACTTCTCCAACGACGAGATCCGTGAGACGTACGCCAAGACCCGCCTGGTCATCGGCATGCGCGGGCACGCCGGCATGATCCCGTTCGGTGTCGGTACGCCCATCATCTCCCTCATCTCGCACCCGAAGATGGCGTACTTCCTCAACGACATCGAGCGGCCCGAGTGGGGTGTCTCGGTCCACGAGCGCGACCTCGGCGAGATCCTCACCGAGCGCGCGATCGACATCCTCGACAACCACAGCCGTACGGTCGCCGATGTGCACGACCGGCAGCAGCAGCTGTGGAAGGTCACCCAGGAGAACGCGGCCCGGATCAAGCAGATCCTCGGCCGGTGACGCCGAAGGGGCGGGCCCGATCCGGACCCGCCCCTCGACAGCGCCCCAAAGGGGCGCGGGGCTGTATGGGATGTGCGGCTACCGCCGCGTGGGCGCGACAGCCACAACGGCGCCGCAGACGAACGACGGCATGGCGCGCCGCTTCCAGCGGAGCGCCTAGCGGCGGACGCCCCGGCGCAGGTTGCGCGCCTTGCGGGCCATCCGGCGGACGGTCGGGTTGCGCGGCAGGAAGCCCAGCTGGGCCGGCACTCCGCCGGGCAGCGCGAGCGAGGTCAGGCGCTTGCGCTTGAAGTAGCGGATGATCGTGTCGTTGAGATGTCTGGTGAGATAGCGCTCGGTCTCCTGGCGCAGCTGCGGGTAGATCTTCGGCTGCATCGCGAAGCCCACCGCGCGGATCAGCTCGCCGAGTTCCGCGACGGTCAGCAGCGCGCGCTGCTCCTCCACGGCCTTGAGGTCGGTGAGCGAGGGCAGCAGCGCGTCGACGACGGTGACCGGGACGCGGTTGCTGTTCTCGTACGGGGTGAGCTTGTCGAGGAGCGTGTCCGTGCCGATCCGGGCGGTCGGCAGGCCGTACAGCGCGGACGCGGTGAGCAGCGCGGTGGAGAAGCAGCCGACGACCAGCGCCGGGCGCATCTTCTGGTACAGCACCTCGGCGAGGACCGTGGTGTCCAGGACGGTGAGGTCGACCTCGAGCTTCTCGGCCTCCTGCTCCAGGGTCCGCGCGAAGCGGGCCGGGGCGGAGGGGTGCGGCTTGAACACGACCTTGGTGTGGCCGAGTTCGACGGCGCCCTTCAACATCCGGACGTGCAGATCCTCCTCCTGCTCGGGGGAGAGGATGCCGAGCGCGGAGAGGTACTGGCCGAGCAGCATGGCCGGTTCCTCGATCTGCGGCAACGCGTCGCCACTGGGCGCCAGTTCGGCCAGCACCTTGGTGAAGGCCGCGGTCGGCACGACCTCGCCCGGGACGCCGAACTCGGTGAGCAGCATGGGCTTGAGGCCCGGCACCAGGTCGAGGTGGAGGACCCGGTCCACCCGGGTGCCGATCAGCGGGTCGATCTTGTTGCGGGTCGGGCCGTAGCTCATCAGGCCGTCGGCGTAGACCGTGACCGGGGCGCCGGTGAACATCTGGGTGAGGCTGAGCGAGGGGTTGACCTGGATGGACTCGACGGCGAACTCGACGTCGTCGTCGCCGAGCCGCCACTCGTGGCGCATGAAGCGTTCCCACAGGGGGAGGTCCTCCAGGCGCGGGGCCCAGCCGCCGGGGTGGAACGGGAAGATCGTCTCGTTGTACGAGATCACGTCGTCGAAGCGCTCGCGCAGCCGCTCGAAGCCGGGCGCCTCGTCCAGGCCCGGGGTGGTCTCCGGGGTCGCCGCGTTGTTGCAGACCAGCAGGATGCGCCGGTCGGCCGGGCGGAAGGCGCCGGAGTCCAGTGCGGCGGCGAGGGTGGCCGTGCCGTAAAGGGTGGACGCCTGGAAGATCTGGGTGGTCACGCGGCGGCCCCCGCGGGAGCGGGACGGCGGCGCAGCCGGCGCAGCTTGGTGGCGCGCTGGAGGTCCATGGAGTCCAGGGCCTCGGCCAGCACGTCCTGCGGCATGCGCCGCAGTGCGGCGGCACTCATGGATTTCAGCTTCTTCGCCACCGCGGGCTCGAACCTTTCGATGGATCCCAGGTGATGGGAAATGATGGCGCAGTAGGTACGGACGGCCTTCGGCAGGAGTTCCTTCGCGTCCGCGTCCTGTGCGGTCTCCTCGATCACCTGGTCGAACGCGCGAATGAAATCGAGCTGACGGACATCTCCGATCTGCGTGAGTGACGAGGCTACGCCACGCCGGTAGAAGACGCCGAGCAGGTTCACCGCCGCGAAGGATTCGGCCTCCCGGTGCAGCTTCCAGATCCACGGCCGGTCCTCGGCAGTGCGCAGCCCGTCCGTGAAGTGGATGAGCCCCTTGTCCACCAGACGGCGGTGGTAGACACCCGCCCACGCGTACGCGTAGTCGACGGAGGTGGACCGGTCGGCGGGCAGGATCGCGTCCCGCGGGTTCATCACGGTGTTGCGGCGGCCGACCGGCACCCGGTGCACGATCCGGGCGCGCGCGGTGCACTGCACATGGTCGGTGCGGACGAAGTCGCAGCCCAGCGACTCGATTGCGTCCACGAGGTCCGGGTAGTAGCCGGGCGCGAGCCAGTCGTCGCCGTCCAGGAAGGTGACGTACTCGCCGCGTGCTTTGTCGATACCGGTGTTGCGCGCGGTGGCCAGCCCTCCGTTCAGCTCGTGTCTGACGTGGACCGCGCCTGGCAGCTCGCGCTCGGCTCGCGCGAGAATCTCTGGCGTCCCGTCGGTCGAGCAGTCGTCGACGAGAATGAATTCGAAGTCCTCACGCGCGTTCGCACGCAGGCTCCTCAGGGTGTCGGGCGCGTATTGCTGCACGTTGTAGAACGGCACGATGACGGAGAGCTTGACCACGTGCAGGACGTTAGATGGGCGCCCGTCATCCGTCTTGACCGTCGCCTTGACATCAGGTGAACGGCATGTGGCGAAGCTATGAACCAGGCCTTCTCCGGGGCTTATCCCGGGCTGATTCGCCATTCGGCGATGTGTTGTTAACCTTCTGTTGGATTCGGGTTCGGGAGATCCTCGGAATGCCTTCCTAGCGTCTTGGGTGTGCCAGCAAGTGCAACGAAGTCCCTGCGGGTGGCCGTCCTGGCGGATTCCGATACTCGGTGGAAGTGGGGGGCGCTCACCGCGAAGCGCCTGATTCCCAACGAAAGCGACAATTCGGACGTCCGGCTCGACGGTTACCTTCTGCGTGGCCGTGCCACCCCCACCGCCCGCCAGCTCCAGGAAGTCGGCGTCCACGCGGACTCGCTCCGCGAAGTGACGGCCGTCGAGTTCCTGCGTGCCATGGAAGCCGACCCCGAGGGCCCCGAGGGCACGGAGTCGTACGACATCCTCGTGCTCTCCCTCGTCGGCGGCGGGGTGCAGGCGATGCTGCACGGGCTGCGCAGTGCCTGGGCCGGCCGCGAGAAGCGGCCCGTCGTCGTCACCGGCTATGTCGGCGTCGTCTACGAGAAGCTCGCCGACGGCCTGCTGCTGCGGCACGGTGCGGACCTGGTCCTCGCCAACTCCCGCCAGGACGCGGACCGGTTCCGGGCCGTGTACGACGGGGTCGGCGCCGACTCCTCCGCGGTGACCGAGGTCGCGCTGCCGTTCCTCGGCGGGGCGCCCTACGAGGGCGAACACGACCCGTACACCGTGGTGTTCGCGGCCCAGCCCTCGGTCCCCGAGAGCCGCAAGGACCGCACCTACCTGCTCAACCGCCTCATCCAGCACGCCCGTCAGCACCCCGAGCGGGAGGTGCTGCTCAAGCTGCGCTCCAAGCCCGGCGAGCACACCACCCACATCGAGGAACTGCCGTACCAGAAGCTGGTCCAGGGCAAGGACGTGCCCGCCAACTTCCGCCTGGTGTACGGACACATGGGCGAGGTACTCGACCGCACGGACCTCCTGGTCACCGTCAGCTCGACGGCCGCTCTGGAAGCCCTGCACCGCCGGATCCCCACCGTGGTCCTCACCGACCTCGGTGTCCGCGAGATGCTCGGCAACCACCACTTCGTCGGCTCCGGCTGCCTCGCCTCCTGGGACCAGCTCGACGCCGGACACCGCCCGGTGCCCGACGCCGAGTGGGTCTCGCGGCAGGGCGTCGCCGCCGACGGCACGTACGCCACCGCGTTCGACGCGGGACGTGAGCGGATCGCCAAGCTGCTCGGCCGGCCCGGCGGTCTGCCGCCCCTGAACCCGTACTACACACCCGAGACCGCGCCCGGTTATCTGCCCGGCATCCTGGCCCGCCACCACCTCGGCCCCGACGGCGTGCCGCTGCCCGGCGCACCGGCCGCCGACAAGGCCCCGGGCCCCGTCCGCCAGATCGTGCGACGGGCCGCACGCGGCGCCTACCGCCACGGCGTCCAGCGGGTGGCCCCCGTGATCCGACGAATGGGAGAGCTGTGAGCGACCGGATCCCGCGCCAAGGAGCCCAGCTCCACGCATCCGAAGGAACAGAGCCGATGTCCCACCCCGAAACGGCCGTCGTACCCCGGGTACTCGCCGTGATCCCCGCGCGCGGCGGCTCCAAGGGCGTGCCCGCGAAGAACCTCCTCCCGGTCGGCGGCGTCCCGCTGGTCGCCCGCGCGGTGCGCGAGTGCCGCGCCTCCCGCCTGGTGACCGACGTCGTCGTCTCGACGGACGACCAGGCGATCGCCGCGGCCGCCCGGTCCGCCGGCGCCGAGGTCGTGCTGCGCCCCGCCGCCATCGCCGGCGACACCGCCACCTCCGAGGCCGCCGTCCTGCACGCCATGGACGCCCACGAGGCCCTGCACGGCGCCCCGGTCGACGTGGTGCTGCTCGTGCAGTGCACCAGCCCGTTCATCATCCGCGAGGACCTCGACGGGGTGGCCGGCGCGGTCGTCGAGAACGGCGCCGACACGGCCCTCACCGTGGCCCCCTTCCACGGCTTCGTCTGGCGCGACGAGGTGGACGCCCCGGTGCCGGCCGGCGTCGGCGCGGCCTCGGCGAGCGGCGGCTTCGGCGTCAACCACGACAAGTCCTTCCGCCCCCGCCGCCAGGACCGCCCCCAGGACTTCCTGGAGACCGGCGCCGCCTACGCGATGCGCGCCGACGGCTTCCGCGAGCACCAGCACCGCTTCTTCGGCCACACCGAGCTGGTGCGCACCGACCCGGCCCGCGTCCTGGAGATCGACGACCCGCACGACCTGGCCCGCGCCCGCGCACTGGCCCCCCTCTTCGACGCGGACCGCCCCGGTTCGCTGCCGACCGCCGACGACATCGACGCGGTCGTACTGGACTTCGACGGCACCCAGACCGACGACCGGGTGCTGATCGACGCCGATGGAAAGGAGTTCGTCTCCGTGCACCGCGGCGACGGACTCGGCATCGCCGCCCTGCGAAAGAGCGGGCTCAAGATGCTGATCCTCTCCACGGAGCAGAACACGGTCGTCGCCGCTCGGGCCCGGAAACTCCAGATCCCGGTCCTGCACGGCGTCGACCGCAAGGACCTCGCCCTCAAGCAGTGGTGCGAGGAGCAGGGCATCGCTCCCGAGCGCGTGCTCTACGTCGGAAACGACGTCAATGACCTCCCGTGCTTCGCCCTCGTGGGCTGGCCCGTGGCGGTCGCGAGCGCCCACGACGTCGTACGCGGCGCCGCACGCGCGGTCACCACCGTCCCCGGTGGCGACGGCGCGATCCGAGAGATCGCCAGCTGGATCCTCGGCCCCTCTCTCGATTCCCTCCCGAAGTAAGGACACCCCACAGTCATGAGCAACTCCCGCCTGCGCACGTTCGGTTCCCGTGAGGTCGGCCCCGGCAAGCCCGTCTACATCTGCGGCGAGATCGGCATCAACCACAACGGTGAGCTGGAGAACGCCTTCAAGCTGATCGACGTCGCCGCCGAGGCCGGCTGTGACGCCGTCAAGTTCCAGAAGCGCACCCCGGAGATCTGCACCCCGCGCGACCAGTGGGACATCGAGCGTGACACCCCCTGGGGCCGCATGACCTACATCGACTACCGCCACCGCGTGGAGTTCGGTGAGGACGAGTACCGTCAGATCGACGAGTACTGCAAGAGCAAGAACATCGACTGGTTCGCCTCCCCGTGGGACACCGAGGCCATCGCCTTCCTGGAGAAGTTCGACGTCCCCGCCCACAAGGTCGCCTCCGCGTCCCTCACCGACGACGAACTGCTGAAGGCGCTGCGCGCCACCGGCCGCTCGGTCATCCTCTCCACCGGCATGTCGACGCCGAAGCAGATCCGCCACGCGGTCGAGGTCCTCGGCTCGGACAACATCCTCATGTGCCACGCCACCTCGACCTACCCGGCGAAGGCCGAGGAGCTGAACCTCCGCGTGATCAACACGCTGGAGAAGGAGTTCCCGAACGTCCCGATCGGCTACTCCGGTCACGAGACGGGCCTGCAGACCACCCTCGCCGCGGTCGCCCTGGGCGCCACCTTCGTCGAGCGTCACATCACCCTGGACCGCGCGATGTGGGGCTCCGACCAGGCCGCCTCCGTCGAGCCGCAGGGCCTCGTCCGCCTCGTCCGCGACATCCGCACCATCGAGGCCTCCCTGGGCGACGGCGTCAAGAAGGTCTACGACTCCGAGCTCGGCCCGATGAAGAAGCTGCGCCGTGTCGCCGGTGTCGTCGCCGAGGCGGAGATCGCCGCGGCCGCCGGCGAGCCGGTCCAGGTCTGACACCCCTGAGGTTCTGAAGTTACTTCTGTTGTCACGACGACGGGACGGTCGTACGTCGATGAGCCCCCGCGCCGGTAACACCGGCCCCCACACACTCGCGTTCGTCGAGAGTCCGGTGCAACTGCTGAACGTGCTGGAGTGGGCGCATGTCCACGCCCTGCGCGGGGCGGTGGAGCCGGTGCCGACGGTGCCCTCACAGGCCCGCCGCGCATCGGCCGCCATATCGGCGGCGGCACCCGGCGCGGAACTCACGATCGTCGTCCTGTCCCCGACGGACCCCATGACCCGGGGCCAGCTGCGCCGTATGGCGGACCTGGCCCGTGACGCGGGCTACCGGGTCCGCTGGGAGGAGGCACGGGGCGGCACCACCGCCCCCTTCCAGACGATCGGCGGCCTGGCGGGTTCCCTCCGCCGGGCCGACCGGATCGTGATGGGGGATCCTTTCTCCCGCTACGTACAGCTTCTGCTGACGATCACCCGCGCCCGTGACCTGGTCATCGTCGACGACGGCACGGCGACGATGGAGTTCGTCTCCCAACTGGCGAGCGGCGAACGCCTGGTCCGCTGGCACCGCAAGGGCGGCCGCCCGGGGGCGAGGGATCTGCTGTTCGCCCCTGTCGCGTCCTCCGCCCGTCGCCGCCTCACCCCCAGTGACCGCCGCCGGGTGGAGGTCTTCTCCTCCATGCCGATGACGGAGACCCCGGCGGGAGTGAAGGTCACCGCGAACGACTTCGGCTGGACCCGTGCCCGCTTCGGCCCGCCGCGCATCACCAAGGGCGCCGACATGGTCGGTACGTCGCTGGTGGAGACGGGCGTCGTGGACGGCGACCGTTACCTGGCGGCCGTCCAGTCCCTGGCCAAGGCACACGGCGCCACGCGCTACTTCGCGCACCGCCGGGAGAGCACCGAGAAACTGCGCCGGCTCGCGGCCGAGACGGGACTGGAGATAGTCCGCCCGGATCTCCCGCTGGAGCTGATCGCCCGCCGCGGCCCGATCGGCAGTACGATCCTGAGCTTCCCGTCGACGGTAGTCCACACGCTTCCCCTTGCCCTGGTCGGCACGGGCGTCCGCGTCGCGGTCTGCGACATCGACCCAGCCTGGCTGACGGCGAACGCGTCACCTCGCGCGCAGGGGTTCCTGTCGGGCGTCACGGGCACGGCGAAGGACGTACACCGGCTGGCGGCGGTGACGAGCCCGGCTTAGGCGGCGGTTCGCTCACCGCACAGTGATCACGGCCTTTCCGCGGGCGTGGCCCCGCTCCACATGGCGCCCGCCCTCGGCGGCGTCGGCCGGCGGACAGGTGCGGTCGACCGTGGGTGCGAGCTGCCCGGCCTCGTCGAGCGCGGTCACGGCGAGGAGATCCTGGTGCGTCGGCCCGTCCGGGACCGCCGGGAGGATCGGCCGCAGCCGCTGCCGTACCCCTTCGTCACCGCCATGAGCCGCGTCGGGCCGCGAGCCGGCCTGGCTGGACCTGGGTAAGAAGAAGGCAAGCATCGCCGTTTTCCGGGTTCGCCTCGGCGCATGCTTATCCGCACGTTACGTTGCATGCAATTAGCCTCGATCGGGGTATCTGAGCCTGCCCTCTCGCAACAGGGAGGTGTTCCGTGGATGCGGCAACCTGGGGGCTCGTCGCGGCGTCGTTCGTGGCCTGCTTCGTAGAGATGGTCGAGGCGAGCACCATCGTCATGGCCATGGGATTCACTCGCGGCTGGCGCTCGGCCCTTGTCGGAGTGGCCGCCGCCCTGGCGGTGCTCGCGGTACTCACGTCGATCGCCGGGTACGCGCTCGGCCGCTGGTTCCCCGAAGCGGCGCTCCAGCTGGTGATCGGCGGCCTGCTGCTGACGTTCGGACTGCAGTGGCTGCGGAAGGCGATCCTTCGGGCGTCGGGCCGCAAGGCCACGCACGACGAGGACGCGATCTACCGCGAGGAGACCGAGGCGGCGAAGGCCGCCGGGAACAGCGTCGGCCGACTCGACATGTTCGCCTTCATGGTCTGCTTCAAGGGCGTCCTGCTGGAGGGTATGGAGGTCGTCTTCATCGTGATCACGTTCGGGCTGAACGCCCACAACGTGCCCGCCGCGGGCCTCGGTGCCGCCGGCGCGGTCGTCACCGTCCTCGGCATCGCCTTCGCCGTGCGTCGTCCGCTCTCGATGATCGACGAGAACCTGCTCAAGTACGGGGTGGGCCTGCTCCTGGCCTCCTTCGGCACCTTCTGGGCCGTCGAGGGCATCGGCCTCTTCCGCGCCGACGGGGCAAGCCTTCACTGGCCGGGCCAGGACCTCTCGATCCTGGTCCTCCTGGCCGGCTGGTTCCTGCTGAGCAGGCTGTGGGTGAGGGCCCTCACAAGGTCCTCGCGTCCGACCTCGACACACCCCGCCACCGCCGACACCGTCGAGGAGAAGACCCCATGAACCTGCTGAAGGCCTTCGCACGTTTCTGGTACGACTTCATCGTCGGCGACGACTGGAAGATCCCCGTGGCGGTCCTCCTGGCGCTGGCGATCCTGGCGGTGACGCTCTCCCTGGGGCTGTTCGGGGACGCCGTACTGACCGTCCTGGGCGGCCTTCTCGTACTGGCGGCCTTCTCGATCAGCCTGGTGATCGACGTCCGATCCCACAGGTCGTGACAGGACCGGGGTGAGGGCGCTCTTCGGCACATCGTGCGGGCTGGAGCCGGGGCGGGACGGCTCATGTCCGTCGGCTGCCGGAGGGTGTCCCCTCGGCCGGGCTGGGAAGTCGGGGGGTGCGGAGAATCCGCGTTCGGTGGCGGTGTGGATGGAGGGCGGGTTCGCGTGCGTACCGTCGGAGTGGAGGAGGAGCTTCTGCTCGTCGACCCGGACACGGGGGAGCCCAAGGCCTCGGCGGCCGCGGTGCTGGCCCGGGCCGCGCTGACCGCTCCGTGGCAGGACGTGTTCGAGAAGGAGCTCTACGGGCAGATGCTGGAGTTCGCCACCCAGCCGCAGTCGGAGATGGCGGACCTGGGCGAGGAGATCGTGCGCTGCCGGAAGGAGGCCGCCCGGCTTGCCGGGGAGCTCGGCTGTACCGTTGCCGCGCTCGCCACCTCCCCGCTGCCGGTCAGCCCCTCCGTCAGCGTGAACGGGCGCTACCAGTGGATGGCCGAGCAGTACGGGATCGCCACTCGTGAGCAACTGGTCTGCGGGTGCCACGTGCATGTGGCCGTGGAGTCCGACGAAGAGGGCGTGGGCGTTCTGGACCGGGTGCTGCCCTGGCTGCCCGTGCTCGTCGCTCTCAGCGCCAACTCCCCCTTCTGGCAGGGCAGCGACACCGGGTACGCCAGTTATCGCCGCCAGGTGTGGGCGCGCTGGCCGTCCGCCGGTCCGGTGGAGGTGTTCCGGTCACCCGCGCGGTATCACCGGCTGGTCGCGGACATGGTGGCCACCGGCGTCATCCTGGACGAGGGGATGGTCTACTTCGACGCCCGGCTCGCCCGGCGCTATCCGACCGTCGAGATCCGGGTCGCCGACGTGTGTCTGCGCGCCGAGACCGCCGTCCTCGTGGCCGCGCTCGCGCGTGCTCTGGTGGAGACCGCCGCGCGCGAGTGGCGGGCCGGACAGGAACCCGTCGACCACGGGGTGGGGCTGGCGCGGCTGGCCGGCTGGCGGGCCGCCCGGTCGGGGCTCGGCGGGGAGCTGCTCGATCCCGTCACCCTGCGGCCCCGGGCGGCGGAGGCGGTCCTGGGCGCGCTGCTGGCGCACACCCGGGACGCCCTCGTGGACAGCGGTGACCTGGCGATGGTGGAAGAGGCTGTTCAGCGGCTGCTGCGGGACGGCAACGGTGCCGACGAGCAGCGGCGGCTGATGGAGGAGACCGGGAGCCTGCGGGACGTCGTCACCGAGTGTGTGCGCCGCACCCAGGCCTGACGTCCCCGGCCGCGGTGCGCCGGGTCAGCCCGGCTTACGGGCCAGGACGAACGCCCGGGGCCATTTCTCCTGGTCCACCGGCTCACGGATCAGGGTGGCCGCCACCTCCAGACCCGCCTTGGCGAGCATGTCGCCCACCGCGTACGCCGGGCGCCAGTAGTAGCGGAGGTCGATCTCGTGGCCGAAGCGTTCGGTGAGGTGGAGGCCCGGTTGCTCGCCCTTCTGGAACGCCAGCAGGACATGGCCGCCGGGGACCAGGACGCGGTGGAAGCCGGCGAAGGTCGCCGGGAGGTGGTCGTCGGGGATGTGGATGATCGAGTAGAGGGCGAGGACACCGCCCAGGGTCTCGTCGGGCAGCTCCAGGGACGTCATCGAGCCCCGGTGGAAGCGCAGGGCGGGGTGGGCCTCACGGGCCAGGGTGACCATGGCGGGGGAGAGGTCGATGCCGAAGGCCGGGACGCCCAGGTCGTTCAGATGGGCGGTGATGTGGCCGGGGCCGCTGCCCAGGTCGGCCACGGGGGCGGTGCCGTTCGCCTTCACCAGCTGGGCGAAGGCGGCGATCATGGACAGGTCCACCGGTAGGTCGGGGAGACCGGGGTAGGCGGCGGAGTAGTCCCTGGCGATCGCGTCGTAGGACGTACGGGTGGTCTCTATGAAGTCGGTCGTCTCCGAGTCCGTCACGGTCGCGCACGCTACCGGGCGGGCGGCCCACGCGTGGCGAAGTCGTCGTTCCGGCTCGCTTCCGTTCCGGTACGTGGACACAAACGGCGTGATTGCCGTGCGGCGTGGTATGCGTGGAAGAGGAAACATAGGTTTTACCCAGCCACGTCCGAGGTCATGCTTCCGCGGTCAGCATTTCTTCCCCTAACGGGCTGAACTTTTGTTGATCTCCGGGCAGTTGACCCTCCGGGCGTCCTACCCTTCAGAGGGTGAACCAATTGATGTCCCTAGAGTCCGAGGCCGACCTCCCAGGGGATGTGCTCCCCGGCGTACTCAGCGAGGAGCTGCACGCCGAACTCGTAGCCTTCCGGCGCGATCTGCACATGCACCCGGAGCTCGGCAACCAGGAGTTCCGTACCACGGCCGCGATCAAGGAACGGCTTGAGAAGGCCGGCCTGCGGCCTCGCGTCCTCTCCTCGGGAACCGGGCTCATCTGTGACATCGGGCCGGGGGCCGACGGGCTGCCCGTGCTCGCGCTCCGTGCCGACATCGACGCCCTGCCCATCCCGGACATGAAGACCGAGTGCGCCTACCGGTCCACCGTGCCCGACCGGGCGCACGCGTGCGGGCACGACGTGCACACGGCCGTCGTGCTGGGCGCCGGACTGGTCCTCGCCGAGCTGCACGAGCGGGGGCTGCTGCCGAGGCCCGTACGACTGCTCTTCCAGCCCGCCGAGGAGGTGCTGCCCGGCGGTGCCGCAGACGCCATCGCGTCCGGGGTGCTGGAGGGGGTGGGGCGGATCATCGCCGTGCACTGCGACCCCAGGGTGGACGTGGGCAGGATCGGGCTCACGACCGGGGCCATCACCAGCGCCTGCGACCGCATCGAGGTTGCCCTGGACGGGCCCGGCGGGCACACCGCCCGACCGCATCTCACCACCGACATGGTCACCGCCGCCGCCCGGGTCGCCGTCGACGTGCCTGCGCTCATCGCGCGGCGCGTGGACAGCCGCAGCGGGCTCGCCGTGACCTGGGGGCGGATCGAGTCCGGGCACGCGCCCAACGTCATCCCGCAGCACGCCGAGCTCTCCGGGACCGTGCGGTGCCTGGATCTGACGGCCTGGCGGCAGGCTCCGGACGTCGTGCACGCGGCGATCGACGAGGTCGCGACCCTGCACCGGGCCAAGTCCGAGATCAACTACGTGCGTGGGGTGCCGCCGGTCGTCAACGACCCGGTGATCACCGAACTGCTCCGGGACGCGATGACCGCCCGGCGCGGCACCGACTCCATCGAGGGGACCGAGCAGAGCCTGGGCGGCGAGGACTTCTCCTGGTACCTGGAGCATGTGCCGGGCGCGCTGGCGCGGCTCGGGGTGCGCACGCCGGGCGAGAGGACCGTGCGTGACCTGCACCAGGGTGACTTCGACGCCGACGACCGGGCCATCACGGTCGGGGTGGAGCTGTTCACGGCCGCCGCTCTCCTCGACGCGACCCGCTAGCAGCAGCGGCTGGAGAAACGGTCGGCCGGCCGCGGGGACGAAGGTGCCCGATCAGGACCCCTTCGTCCCCTTGTGTCACCCCGGTGTAACCGGCGATCTCCACTTGTAACCCGGGGGCGGCACGGTTCGATAACGGCCAGGAGAAACCCCGTTCCCCTCCCCTTCTACGCGCGTTACTGTGCGCCGAAATCGCCACCAGAGGTGGCCGATTGGGGAAGCGGGCCGGTGACGGTGCCGTGGGGACGAAGGGGTGCTTGCTGTGCGTTCTGTCTCTAGGGGAATCTCTCGCAGGTCGAGGGTCTCCCAAGCCGCGGTGACCGTCGCCGTCATCGCCCTCGCCGCCGCCGGGTGCGGTAAGTCCAGCCAGGACAGTGGTGGCACCGCCACGACCTCGTCCGGCAAGTACAACGGCAAGGGCATAGGCCTTGCCTACGACATCGGCGGCAAGGGGGACCAGTCCTTCAACGACGCCGCCTACGCCGGTTTCCAGAAGGCGGAGGCGGAGTTCAAGATTGGCGGGCGGGACGTCGAGCCGAGCGACAACGAGACGGATGCCGACAAGGCACAGCGGCTTGAGCAGCTGGCCAAGGCGGGCTACAACCCGATCATCGGTGTCGGCTATGTCTACGCGCCGGCCGTGAAGGAGGTCGCGGCCAAGTATCCGAAGATCACCTTCGGCATCATCGACGACAACAACGACAAGGCGAAGAACGTCGCCGACATGGTCTTCCATGAGGAGCAGTCGTCGTATTTGGCCGGTGTCGCGGCCGCCACGGCGACGAAGAAGGACCACATCGGTTTCATCGGTGGTGTGGACATCCCGCTGATCCACAAGTTCCAGGCCGGCTTCTTGCAGGGGGCCAAGTCGGTCAACCCGAAGATCAAGATCGAGTCGCAGTATCTGACCCAGACTCCTCAGGAGGGTGGCTTCTCCAGCCCGGACAAGGGTGAGAGTGCCGCGAACGGTCAGATCGACTCCGGTGCGGACGTGATCTACGCGGCCGCCGGTCTCTCCGGCCAGGGTGTGATCAAGTCCGCCGCCGAGCACAAGGTGTGGGCCATCGGCGTGGACTCCGACCAGTACAAGCAGGACGCGCTCGCGAAGTACAAGGACTACATCCTCGGCTCCGCTCTGAAGAACGTCGGCGGCGCGGTGTACGACCTGGTCAAGTCCGTCGTCGACGGCAAGCCGCTTTCGGGCGAGATCCGCGGCGACCTGAAGTCCGGTGGCGTCGGCTTCGCCGACTCCAACCCGAAGTACGTGGCGATGAAGAACGTCGTCGCCGCCGTCGAGAAGGCCAAGCAGGACATCGTCGGTGGGACGGTCACTGTCAACACGCAGTGAGTGTGCCGTCGGCCTGCGGCCCGACCTGCTGACGAGGAAGCCCCGGGGCCAACGCCCCGGGGCTTCCGTATGGTGTCCGCGAGCGAGTGCGCCCTCTGGACGGCGAGGGTCAGAGCCTGTCGGTCTCGACGCTCATTTTGTAGACCTCGACGCCGGACTTCTTCGTGTCGGTGGTGCAGACGCCCTTGGACGTCTCTTTGTCACGGGTGTTGACCCACTTGCCGTAGACGTTGAACGTGCTGCCGGTGGGGCCGATGCAGACCACCTTGACGCGGTGGACGTCGAAGCGGGTGTCTCCGCCGGTGCACTTGCCGTAACCGGTGGACCGGTCCGAGGACGTCCACGTGCTGCAGTTCGTCGAAGCCATGGCGGGCGTTGCCACACCCACCACTGCGGCCGACAGAGCGATGCCGATGCCGCCGTAGCGGCCGTGATCTTGCTCAGTTTCATGATCTTCCCCAAAGATTCAAAGACATACCGCAGGTGGTCGGCCTGCGGGGTGCGTGACTCGATCATGGATCGTGGCGCAGGGCGAGCGGCGAAAAGATCCTTCCGCAGAGGAATCTTTGGCCTGCGGGTGGCTGGTACATGACACTGGTGAGCTCATGCCGGGTCCAGAGTTCGAAACGGTCGGATAACACTCTGGCAAGGCCGGGTTCTCTGATTTGTCTACGCGCGTTACGCTGCGGCGGAACCAGCGCCTGGTATGGGCGCTTGCACAAAGGAGTCTCGTACCATGCGCAGGGTGTCCCGTATTGCGATCGCAGGTGCCGCAACCGCGGCCCTCGCCGTCACCGTGTCCGCCTGTGGGAGCAGCTCGACCAGCTCTTCCACCGGGGGAGGCCAGAGCAAGGGTATCGGTCTCGCCTACGACATCGGCGGCAAGGGCGACCAGTCCTTCAACGACGCCGCGTTCGCCGGTTTCCAGAAGGCGGAGGCGGAGTTCAAGATCGGTGGGCGGGACGTCGAGCCGAGCGACAACGAGACGGATGCCGACAAGGCGCAGCGGCTTGAGCAGCTCGCCAAGGCGGGCTACAACCCGATCATCGGTGTCGGCTATGTCTACGCGCCGGCCGTCAAGGAGATCGCGGCCAAGTATCCGAAGATCACCTTCGGCATCATCGACGACAACAACGACAAGGCGAAGAACGTCGCCGACATGGTCTTCCATGAGGAGCAGTCGTCGTACCTGGCCGGTGTCGCCGCCGCCACGGCGACGAAGAAGGACCACATCGGTTTCATCGGTGGTGTGGACATTCCGCTGATCCACAAGTTCCAGGCCGGCTTCGTGCAGGGGGCCAAGTCGGTCAACCCGAAGATCAAGATCGAGTCGCAGTACCTGACTCAGACGCCTCAGGAGGGTGGTTTCTCCAGCCCGGACAAGGGTGAGAGTGCCGCGAACGGTCAGATCGACTCCGGTGCGGACGTGATCTACGCCGCGGCCGGTCTCTCCGGCCAGGGTGTGATCAAGTCCGCCGCCACGCACAAGGTGTGGGCCATCGGTGTGGACTCCGACCAGTACAAGCAGAGTGCCCTCGCCGCGTACAAGGACTACATCCTGACCTCGGCCCTGAAGAACGTCGAGGGCGCGGTCTACGACCTCTCCAAGTCCGTCATCAAGGACAACAAGCCGCTGTCGGGCGAGATCCGCGGCGACCTCAAGTCGGGCGGCGTGGGTATCGCCGAGTCCAACCCCGCCTTCAAGAACAACGCCGCCATGCAGGCCGCGATCAAGAAGGCCGAGGACGGCATCAAGAACGGTTCGATCACGGTCAAGACCTCCTGACCCAGGGGTCATGACCATGTCGTAGCCATGGTCAAAGGCGCGCCGTAATGGCAGCGTTACGGCCACGGAACGGGGTGCGGGCAGGATCTTCCTCCCGCGCCCCGCCGTAGACCCGGATCCCGACGGGCTACGGCGGGGACCCACCCCGTTCGCGCGGCAGAATGCTCGGAACGGATCGAGAGTCAAAAAAGCTCGGTCAGGTCCGGGCACTATTTAAAGCAGGGGCGCTACGCGCGTAGAGCGACCCCTTTCCCGAGGAGAGTGCGCCATCGACGCGTCCAGCAGCCCTCCGCTCACCGCAGAGACGACAGCCGCGGTCGAGCTGGCGGGGATCACCAAGCGATTCCCGGGTGTCGTAGCCAACCACGACATCCACCTTTCGGTCCGCAAGGGCACCGTCCATGCCCTCGTCGGTGAGAACGGGGCCGGCAAGTCGACCCTGATGAAGATCCTCTACGGCATGCAGAAGCCGGACGAGGGCACCATCGCGATCGACGGCGAGCAGGTCACCTTCTCGTCCCCGGCCGACGCCATCGCGCGCGGCATCGGCATGGTCCACCAGCACTTCATGCTGGCCGACAACCTGACCGTCCTCGAGAACGTCGTGCTCGGCAGCGAGAAGCTGTACGGCATCGGCGGCAACGCCCGGAAGAAGATCCGCGAGATCTCCGACCGCTACGGCCTCGGCATCCGCCCGGACGCCCTGGTCGAGGACCTCGGTGTCGCCGACCGGCAGCGCGTGGAGATCCTCAAGGTCCTCTACCGCGGCGCCAAGACCCTGATCCTCGACGAGCCCACCGCCGTCCTCGTCCCGCAGGAGGTCGACGCACTCTTCGACAACCTGCGCGAGCTGAAGTCCGAGGGCCTGTCGGTCATCTTCATCTCCCACAAGCTCGGCGAGGTTCTGTCCGTCGCCGACGACATCACCGTCATCCGCCGCGGTACGACCGTCGGAACCGCGATCCCCTCCAAGACCACCCCGCGCCAGCTGGCCGAGCTGATGGTCGGCAGCGAGCTGCCCACCCCGGAGACCGCCGAGTCCACGGTCACCGACAAGCCGGTCGTCACCGTCCGCAACCTCACCGTCTACGCCAGCGGCGCCTCCCTCGGCGAGGTCGGCGCGCTCGCCGAGACCGCCACGCCCGGCGCGGCCGGCGCCACCGCCCGCGGCGACGTGCTGGACGAGGCCACCACCCCCGGCGCGGCCAAGCGCGTCCTCGACGACGTCACCTTCACCATCCACGCCGGCGAGGTCATGGGCATCGCCGGCGTCGAGGGCAACGGCCAGACCGAGCTGGTCGACGCGCTGATCGGCACCCGGCACGCCGACTCCGGCTCGATCGAGTTCCTCGGCGAGGACGTCACCCCCTGGGGCACCCGCAAGCGCCGCGAGGCCGGCGTCGGCTACATCCCCGAGGACCGCCACCGCCAGGGCCTGCTCCTGGAGTCCCCGCTCTGGGAGAACCGCATCCTCGGCCACGTCACCGAGAAGCCGAACGCCAAGGGCTTCTGGCTGGACATCAAGAGCGCCCAGGCCGACACCCGCCGGATCGTCGAGGAGTACGACGTCCGCACCCCCGGCATCGACGTCACCGCCGCCTCCCTCTCCGGCGGCAACCAGCAGAAGCTGATCGTCGGCCGCGAGATGAGCCACAACCCGAAGTTCCTGATCGCCGCCCACCCCACCCGCGGTGTGGACGTCGGCGCCCAGGCGCAGATCTGGGACCGCATCCGGGACGCCCGCCGCGAGGGCCTGGCCGTGCTGCTGATCTCCGCCGACCTGGACGAGCTGATCGGCCTGTCGGACACCCTGCGGGTGATCTTCGACGGAAGGCTGGTCGCGGACGCCGACCCGGCCACCGTCACCCCGGAGGAGCTGGGCTCCGCCATGACGGGTGCCGCGTCCGGCCACCTGGAACACGTAGAAACCACCGACGAAGGCGCCGCTGGTCCGGAGGACGAGGCCCGATGAAGAAGTTCGACAAGGAGCGGGTGCTCCTCGCGGTGGCCGGCCCGGTCATCGCGCTCGTCCTCGCGATCGCGCTGACGTCGATCGTGCTGCTCGCCTCGAACCGCAACCCGTTCGAGCCGTACGTGCTGATGCTCCAGCAGCTGCCGTACTCGGACATCCAGGTGCTGATCATCAACCAGGCGGCGATGTACTACATCGCGGCCATCGCGGTCGCCCTCGGCTTCCGGATGAACCTGTTCAACATCGGCGTCGACGGCCAGTACCGCCTCGCCGCCGTGATGACCGCGGTCGTGGGCGCCAACATCGGCCTGCCCGCCTTCCTCCAGATCCCGATGCTCCTCCTGGTCGCCATGTTCACCGGCGCCTTCTGGGCCGGAATCGCGGGTGTCCTCAAGGTCACCCGGGGGGTCAGCGAGGTCGTCTCCACGATCATGCTGAACGCCATCGCCACCAGCGTCATCGGCTATGTCACCCTCGCCAACGTCTGGGGTGTCCAGGTCGGCAACAACCTGACGACCGGCGAGATGAAGAAGTCCGGCTGGTTCCCGGGCATCAACCTGGGCTCCGACGTCGGCGAGATCTACGGCATGGTCTTCGTCGCCATCGCCCTCGGCATCGTCTTCTGGCTGGTCCTCAACCGCACCCGCTTCGGCTTCGACCTGCGCGCCACCGGCGCCTCCGAGTCCGCCGCGGCCGCCTCCGGCGTCGACGCCAAGCGCATGGTCCTGGTCTCCATGCTGATCTCCGGCGCGGTCTCCGGCCTCGCGGGCCTCCCGCTGCTGCTCGGCGACACCCACACCTACAGCCTCAGCTTCCCGGCCGGCCTCGGCTTCACCGCCATCGGCATCGCGCTGCTCGGCCGCAACAACCCCGGCGGCATCGCCTTCGCCGCCCTGCTCTGGGCCTTCCTCGACAAGGCCTCGCCCGCCCTCGACTACGCGACCCCGGTGGCGTACGAGAAGGAGATCGCCACGATCATGCAGGGCCTGATCGTCTTCTCCGTGGTCATCTCCTACGAAGCCGTACGCCAGTGGGGCCTGCGCCGCCAGCAGCGCCAGGTCGGCGCGGAGCTCGCCGCGGCCGCCGCCCAGAACACCAAGAAGGAGGTGGCGGCCTGATGTCCACCGCGACCATCGCCAAGCCGCAGGCGAAGCAGCCCGGCAAGGGCGGCCGCCGAATGTCGCTCCCGGTACTCCTGCTGGTCATCGCCGGCGTACTGATCCTGACCTCGGCCGTCCGCCTGATCACCGGCGCCGACGGCATCACCTCGACCGGCCAGATGTCCACCGCGCTGCGCCTCGCCGTGCCGATCGGCCTCGCCGGTCTCGGCGGTCTGTGGGCCGAGCGCGCGGGCGTCGTCAACATCGGCCTCGAAGGCATGATGATCCTCGGCACCTGGTTCGGCGCCTGGGCCGGTTACCAGTGGGGTCCCTGGGCCGGTGTCGCCTTCGGCATCCTCGGCGGCGCGCTCGGCGCCCTGCTGCACGCCGTCGCGACCGTCACCTTCAACGTCAACCACATCGTCTCCGGTGTGGCCCTGAACATCCTCGCCCTGGGCGCCACCCGCTATCTCTCGAAGTTCACCTTCGAGAACGCCCCCGGCGGCTCCTCCAAGCAGTCCCCGCCGATCGACTCGCTCGGCACGTTCAGCGTCCCGGGCCTGTCCGATTGGCTGAACACGCTCAACGAGAAACACTGGTTCCTGATCTCGGACCTCGGGGGCCTCGTCGGCGGTCTGCTCACCGACCTCTCCCCACTGACGGTCGTCGCCGTCGCGCTCGTCCCGATCACCTGGTGGGTGCTGTGGCGCACGGCCTTCGGCCTCCGGCTGCGCTCCTGCGGTGAGAACCCGGTGGCGGCCGAGTCCCTGGGCGTCAACGTCTACAAGTACAAGTACATCGCGGTGATCATCAGCGGTGGCTTCGCCGGCCTCGGCGGCGCGTTCCTCTCGATCGTCGCCTCCAACGTGTACCTGGACGGCCAGACGGCCGGTCGCGGTTACATCGGTCTCGCCGCGATGATCTTCGGCAACTGGATGCCGGGCGGCCTTGCGCTGGGCGCGGGCCTGTTCGGTTACACCGACAGCCTCAACCTGCGCGGCGGCACGGTCAACGTGCACGCGCTGATCCTGCTGCTCGCGATCCTGCTGGTGTTCGGCGCGGCCTACCTGGCCTGGCGCAAGAAGTACGTCCCGGCCGCCATCACGATCGTCATCTCGGTCCTGATGTTCATCTGGTACGCCTCCACCAACGAGGTCCCGCGTCAGCTCGTGACCGCGACCCCGTACCTCGTCACACTGCTGGTGCTCTCGCTGTCCGCGCAGTCCCTGCGGATGCCGAAGGCGGACGGCCTGCCGTACCGGAAGGGACAGGGCAAGTGACGACCGCCGCCGACTTCGACTGGGAGGCCCTGCGGGCCGAGGCGCGGGAAGCCATGTCCCACGCCTACGCGCCCTACTCCGGCTTCCCGGTCGGGGTCGCCGCCCTGGTCGCCGACGGCCGCACGGTCTCCGGCTGCAACGTGGAGAACGCGTCGTACGGCCTGGGCCTGTGCGCCGAGTGCGGCCTTGTCTCCGAGCTCCAGCGCACGGGCGGCGGCCGGCTGACCCACTTCACCTGCGTGGACGGCACGGGCGGGCTTCTCGTCCCGTGCGGCCGCTGCCGCCAGCTGCTCTACGAGTTCGGCGGCCCGGACCTCCTCCTGGACACCCCGGAGGGCGTCCTGCCCCTCTCCGAGATGCTGCCCCAGGCCTTCGGCCCGGACCATCTCGCCAAGTAACTCCCGTACGGCCCCTCCTCGCCCGGAGGGGCCGCGCGCTTCGCAATGCTTCGAAGGGAACGTCATGGCCATGGACGCCATCTCCGTCATCCGCACCAAGCGGGACCGCGGTGAGCTCAGCGACGAACAGATCGACTGGGTCATCGACGCGTACACGCGCGGCGAGGTAGCCGACGAGCAGATGTCGTCGCTCGCGATGGCCATCCTCCTCAACGGCATGAACCGTCGGGAGATCGCCCGCTGGACGGCGGCGATGATCGCGTCCGGTGAGCGCATGGACTTCTCGTCCCTTTCCCGTCCCACGGCCGACAAGCACTCGACGGGTGGTGTCGGAGACAAGATCACCCTCCCGCTCGCGCCCCTCGTGGCCGCTTGCGGCGCGGCCGTCCCCCAGCTCTCCGGCCGGGGCCTCGGCCACACCGGCGGCACCCTGGACAAGCTGGAGTCGATCCCGGGCTGGCGCGCGCTGCTGTCGAACGAGGAGATGCTGAGCGTCCTTGACGGCACCGGCGCGGTGATCTGCGCGGCGGGCGACGGCCTGGCCCCCGCGGACAAGAAGTTGTACGCGCTCCGCGATGTCACCGGCACGGTCGAGGCGATCCCGCTGATCGCCTCCTCCATCATGTCGAAGAAGATCGCCGAGGGCACCGGCTCGCTGGTCCTGGACGTGAAGGTGGGCACGGGCGCCTTCATGAAGACCATCGAGGACGCGCGCGAGCTGGCCTCCACGATGGTGGGCCTCGGCACCGACCACGGAGTGAAGACGGTCGCGCTTCTCACGGACATGTCCACCCCCCTCGGCCTCACGGCGGGCAACGCGCTGGAGGTCCGCGAGTCGGTTGAGGTCCTGGCCGGCGGTGGGCCCTCCGACGTCGTCGAACTGACCCTCGCCCTGGCCCGCGAGATGCTGGACGCGGCCGGTGTGAAGAACGCTGATCCGGCCAAGGCGCTGGCCGACGGCTCGGCGATGGACGTCTGGCGCCGGATGATCGCGGCCCAGGGCGGCGACCCGGACGCGGAGCTGCCGGTGGCGAAGGAGCAGCACGTGATCAAGGCGCCGTCCTCCGGTGTCCTCACCCGCCTGGACGCGTACGGCGTCGGCGTCGCCGCCTGGCGCCTGGGCGCGGGCCGCGCCCGCAAGGAGGACCCGGTGCAGGCGGGCGCGGGCGTCGAACTCCACGCCAAGCCCGGCGACACGGTCACGGCGGGCCAGCCCCTCCTCACCCTCCACACGGACACCCCGGACCGCTTCGAGTACGCGCTCCAGTCGGTGGAGGGGTCGTACGACATCGCGCCGGCGGGCACGGAGTTCAAGGCGTCGCCGGTGGTGCTGGAACGTATCGCCTGACCAGGTGTTTCCTCGTATGGATGAACGGGATCGGTGGACCTGCACCGGTCCCGTTCGGCATGCTGGGATCGGTGACGCACCGATAGGAGACCGCCGTGAGCGCACTCACCGTCAGCCAGGACCCCGACCAGAACTGGGACGACCTCGTCCGGTACTGGGAGGAGATGGAATGGCCCGAGGGCAGCAAGGTGGAGATCATCGAGGGGATCATCACCGTGTCACCTGCTCCCGCCGTCCGCCACAACGTGATCGCGGCCCGTATCCAGCGTCGCCTCTACTCAGTGATCCCAGAGGAGTGGGAGGTCTTCCAGACCCTGGCGATCTCCGTGCCGTCCCGGCTGGGCATGCTCATCCCGGATCTGGTGGTAACCCAGCTGCCGGAGCACCCCGAGGCGGACTCGCACGTCCCGGCTGCCCTCGCCGAACTCGTCGTCGAGGTGACCTCCAAGTCCAACGCCCGGCACGACCGCGTCAGCAAGCCCGCCGCCTACGCCACCGCGGGCATCCGGCTCTACCTCCTGATCGACCGCTGGGCCCCCGGCGGTCCCACAGCGACGCTCTACGGTGAGCCGAAGGGGGATGTCTACCGGGTCCTCAGCGCCGTCAAGTTCGGCGACCCCATCAGGCTGCCGGAACCGTTCGACCTCACGATCGACACCGGCGAGTTCCCCGTCGACTGACCGGCCCGTCACCCGAACAACGCCGCCACCACGACCAGCACCGGTACCGCCAGCACCGTCGACAGGAGGATCGAGTCGCGGGCCAGTTCCTCGCCCACGTGGTAGGTGCCGGCGTAGGTGTAGAGGTTCTGCGCGGCCGGGAGGGCCGAGGTCACCGTGACGTCGAGGAGTGGGGCGCCGTGGAGGTCGAAGACCGCTGATGCCAGGGCCCAGGCGATCAGCGGCTGGCCCACCGACTTCAGGGCCACTGAGAGGAACACCGGGTGGCGGTCGCGGCCCCGGCCGGGCGGGGTGCTGCCGTGCAGGGAGATGCCGAAGGCGAGCAGCACCGCCGGGACCGACATGTTGCCGATCAGGGTCAGGGGGTCCATCACCGGTCCGGGGAGGCGGATGCCGAGCCCCGAGACCAGGACCCCGGTGAGGGAGCCGACGGCTATCGGATTGCGGAGCGGGGCGAGGAGCCTGCGCCACCAGGGGCCCTTCTCGCCCATGCCCGACAGGTCCAGGACCGTCAGGGCGACCGGGGTGAGGACGACCACCTGGAAGAGCAGGACCGGGGCCACCAGGGACGCGTCGCCCAGCACGTACACCGCGATCGGGATGCCGAGGTTGCCGGAGTTGACGTAGCTGGAGCACAGCGCGCCGATGGTGGTGCGTCCCACGCCCCAGTGGCGCCCGACACCCACCGCCACGAACGCGCCCGCCGCCGCTGCCGTGCTCAGGGCCGTCACCAGGAGGCGGCTGGAGAAGATCACCGCCAGGTCGGCCTTCGCGAGCGTGGTGAAGAGCAGGGCGGGGGAGGCGACGTGGAAGGCCAGTTTGGTCAGGACCTCGCGGCCGTTGACCCCGAGGTGGCCACCGCGCCCGAGGACGTATCCGACCCCGATGACGATCGCGATGACCGCGAAGCCGCTCAGCACCCCCTGCACGGGACCCCCTCGCGGGGGAGGAGACCGTCGGGTGGGTAGGGCTTCGCTGATCGGTGGGACATACAGCTAACCCTCGGGGTCGGTCAGGTGCAGGTCAACGCTGCGATCCCTGTGATCTGCGCGACGACCGTACGGAAGCCCGCCACCCTACCGATGAGTTGTCGAGCCGACGGCGGTCTACCGGTTCGTGGATGCCATGCCCCCCGCTGTGCTCGTGCTGCCCGGCCCCGTCGCCAAGGACGCGGTGCCCGGGCTGTGCGCCGAGGTGCGCATGCTGCTGGCGGGCGGCGCGACCGGGATCGTCGTCTGCGATGTCGCCGGGATCGGGCCGCCCGGGCTCGCGGCCGTCGATCTGCTGGCCCGGCTGGAGCTGACCGCCCGCCGGGCCGGAGGGCGGATACGGCTGCGGGACCCCGACCCCGCCCTACGCTCCCTCCTCCGCTTCGTCGGTCTTCGCCTCCAGGAGGAGGGGGAGGTCGAAGAGCGGGAACCAGCGCTTGGTGTCGAGGAAGAAGTGGAACCCGGTCAGCCGGCCGTCTGAGATCTCCAGGACCTGGACCGCCCAGGGGCTCCAGCCGCCGGTGTCCGGGTCGGGCTTGTACTGGGCGAACCCGGGCAGGCCGTTGACCTGGACCGGGAACAGCCGGGAGCCCTCGCAGGCGGAGCCGGTGGTGGTCATGAAGCCGGCGATGTCCTCGTGGCCGACGAGCCACAGGTCGAACGGCGGCATCGTCATGATGGCGTCCTCGTGGAGGAGCGCCGTCAGCGCCGTCATGTCGTAGCCCTCGAAGGCCGCGACATACCGCTCCAGGAGCTTCTGCTGTTCCTCGTCGAGCGGGTCGGAGACCTCGGCGGTGGCGCCCGACTGCTGCTGCTCGGCCAGTGTGGCCCGGGCCCGCTGCAGGGCGCTGTTGACCGACGCGACACTGGTGCCGAGCAGTTCGGCCACCTCGTTGGCCTTCCAGGCCAGTACCTCGCGCAGGATCAGCACCGCCCGCTGCTTGGGCGGCAGCTGTTGCAGCGCGGCCATGAAGGCGAGGCGGACCGACTCCTTGGCCACGGCCGCCTCCGCCGGGTCTTCCACGGTCGGCAGCACCCGCGCGTCCGGCACCGGCTCCAGCCAGGTGTTGTCGGGCCGGGGCGACAGTGCCGCTCGGGCGAGCGGGGTCGACTCGGAGAGGTCCATCGGGCGGGCGCGCTTGTTGCCCGCGGACAGCATGTCCAGGCAGACGTTGGTCGCGATCCGGTACAGCCACGACCGCAGGCTGGAGCGGCCCTCGAACTTGTCGTAGCTCCGCCAGGCCCGCACCAGGGTGTCCTGCACGGCGTCCTCGGCCTCGAACGACGAGCCGAGCATCCGGTAGCAGTACCCGGTCAGCTCGGTCCGGTGCTTCTCCAGTGCGACGTCCAGCTCCGCCGTCGCCGTGCTGTTGCTCATTGCCGTCCACCCACCCCTGTGGCCGTTCCTGCCCGCGCGCCGTTGCGCTCCAGCACTTGGAAGCTACCGCAGCCCACTGACAATGGCCCCCGAAGTACGGAAAAGTCCAGGTCAGACCGGTTGTTTCATGGACATGAGCAGATGCTGGTGGGCGCTGCCGGAAGACAGCAGCGCCCGCTGCCCGGCCCCCAGCAGCTCCAGCCGCAGGCCGGGCCCCTGTACGCCGGGTCGAAGCCCCGCCCACCTCCTCCGGCGGCCGGCTGCGTCGTCACGTCAGCCGGCGTGCGAATTGCGCTGGTGTCGCCTGGTATTGCTTCTTGAAAGCGCGGATGAAGTGGCTGCTGTCGGTGAAGTGCCAGCGCGCGGCGGCCTCGGAGACGCTGGGCCGTGATCCGGAGGCGGTGAACACCACGGTGTGGATGCCCGCGCCTACCGACGAGGAGCGTGGCGTACGCGGCATCGACCTGTTCGTCCGCAGCGACGCGGAGCAGCCGTCGCACCCGGTGGAGCTGATCGACCGGGGCGAACTGCGCGTCGAGGTCGCCCG
Source organism: Streptomyces sp. NPDC111744 (assembly GCF_055634995.1). NCBI lineage: Bacteria > Bacillati > Actinomycetota > Actinomycetes > Kitasatosporales > Streptomycetaceae > Streptomyces > Streptomyces sp. NPDC111744. The sequence goes on along the minus strand of NZ_JBVKCG010000001.1, from coordinate 480,368 downwards.
GCGGGTGCCGCTGGCCGAGCTGCCGGCCCTGCACGCCGACGCCGACGCGGGCGCACTGCCCAGCGGCAAGGTCGTCGTCGCGCCCGGCGCCTGACTCCCACCTGACTGACTTCCGAGGAGACGACCACGATGATCCCCGACGACGATCCGTCCCGCTCGCTGACCGTGGCGGACCCCGACGATCCCGGCACGACGTACATCTCGCTGGTGGGCAACACGTACGCCATGCTGGTCACCGGCGAGCAGACCAACGGCCGGTACTGCCTGCTGGACATGCGCGTCCCCGACGGTGGCGGCCCGCCGCCGCACCGGCACGACTTCGAGGAGATGTCCACGATCCTCGAGGGCGAGGTCGAGTTCACCTTCCGCGGCGAGAAGCACACCGTGCGGGCCGGAGCCACGATCAACATCCCGGCCAACGCGCCGCACAACTTCCGCAACACTTCGGGTGCGCCGGCCCGGATGCTGTGCATGTGCACCCCCGCCGGCCAGGACGAGTACTTCCTGCGCATCGGCGATGTCGTCGCGGGCAAGGACGCGCCGCCGCCGCAGCTGTCGGAGGACGAGCTCGCGGAGCGCCGCCGCGCGCGGCCGAGTTGGCCTCGACCTACCGCAGCGAGTTCCTGTAGCTCGCAGGGCCGGCATTCGGAACCGCATGTGACGAACCCGTTGATCGCGCCCACGCGGCGGAGCCGCATGTCAGATACGGCCCCGCGCTCCTGACGGGGCGCTTCAGCCGGCGGTGGCCACGACTTCCCGTCGGGCCGCCACCGAGCCCAGTACCGTGAGCGTCACGACGCCCAGGATCGCCAGCAGGCCCACGCCCACCGTCCCGGACCAGCCGCTCGCGTGGAAGGCCAGCGCGCCCACCGTGCTGCCCGCGCTGGAGCCGACGTAGTACGCGGACTGGTAGATGGCGGAGGCCTGGGCCCGGCCGTGGGTGGCCGTCTTGCTGACCGCGGAGGAGGCCACCGCGTGGCCCGCGAAGAAGCCCGCGGTGATCAGGACGAGGCCCAGCAGGACCAGCGGGAGCGAGTCGGCCAGGGAGAGCAGGAGGCCCGCGGCCGTCGTGCCGCCGCCCAGGTAGAGGGCGCCCCGGCGGCCCAGACGGCCGACCAGACGGCCCGCCGTCGACGCCGACACCGTACCGACCAGGTAGACGAGGAAGATCGAGCCGATGATGCCCTGGGGGAGCGAGAACGGCTCCTCGGTCAGGCGGTAGCCGATCACCGTGTAGACGCCGCCGAAGACGGTCATGAACAGTGCGCCGATCGCGTACAGGCGGCGCAGCAGCGGGTTGGCGAGGTGGTCGCGGATCGTGGCGAGCAGCCGGCGCGGGTGCAGCGAGCCCGCCTTGAAGTGCCGCGGGGCCGGGAGAAGCAGCCGGAAGGCCACCGCACAGCCCACCGCGATCACGCCGATGACGCCCACGGCGACCCGCCAGCCCCACTCCTGTGCGACCCAGCCGGTGATGACCCGGCCGCTCATCCCGCCGACACTGTTGCCCGCCACGAACAGGCCTATCGCCGTGACCAGCGCCCTGGGGCGGACCTCCTCGGCCAGGTAGGCCTGCGCCGAGGCCGGCAGCCCGGCCAGCGCGGCGCCCTGGATGCCCCGCAGCACCACCAGCACGCCCAGCGACGGCGCGAAGGGGACCAGGAGGCCCACGGTCACCGCCACCGCCAGCGACGCGGTCATGACCGTACGGCGTCCGAAGCGCTCGGACAGGGCGCTCATCGGGATGACGAACAGCGCCAGACCGCCGGTCGCCGCCGCCACCGTCCAGCTCGCGTCGCTCGCGCTCACCCCGAAGCCGTCCGAGATCAGCGGCAGCAGGGCCTGCGTGGAGTAGAGGAGGGCGAAGGTCGCGACACCGGAGAGGAAGAGGGCGAAGCTCATCCGGCGGTAGCCGGGGCCGCCCGGGCTCATGCGGGAGTCGGAGACGTCGGAGGCGGGGACGGTGGCTGCGGCGCCCACAGTGGTGGACGCCCCGGTACTGGCGGGAGACATACCTCGAACGTACGGACCCCTCTTTGATCCGTCCAATGCATGGAATCGCCATAATCGTTCCCATGAAGCATCAGCAGAGGTCAGCGGAGCGCCTGTCACCGTCCAGTGACACAGAAGACATGACGACGTTGCTGGCTCCACGCCTCGCGTACTTCGCCGGAGTGGCCCGCACGGAGCATGTCACCAGGGCCGCGCAGGAGCTCAACGTCCCCCAGTCCACCCTCTCCCGCGCGATGGCACGTCTGGAGCAGGACCTCGGCGTCGACCTCTTCACCCGCCACGGCCGCACCGTCGCCCTCACCCCCGCCGGCCGGACCTTCCTCACCTCGGTCGACCGCGCCCTCGCCGAGGTCCAGCGCGCCGCCGACGAGGTACGCGCCGACGCCGACCCCACCACCGGCAAGGTCGCCTTCGGCTTCCTGCACACGATGGGCGCGGAGACCGTCCCGGGCCTCCTCCAGGCGTTCCGCGTCGACCACCCCCGCGTCCGTTTCAGCCTCGTCCAGAACTACGGCGAGGCGATGATCGAGAAGCTGCGGGCGGGGGAGCTGGACCTGTGCCTCACCTCCCCGGTGCCGGACGCCCCCGACCTGGTCGGCCGCCGCCTGGACGAACAGAAGCTGCGCCTGGTGGTTCCCGCGGACCACCCCCTGGCCGCCCGCAAGCGCATCCGGCTCGCCGAGGCGGCCGACGAGACCTTCGTGACCCTGGAGCCGGGCTACGGTCTGCGCCGCATCACCGACGACCTGTGCAAGGAGGCCGGGTTCCGGCCACGCGTCGCCTTCGAGGGCGAGGAGGCGGAGACGCTACGGGGCCTGGTGGCGGCGGGGTTGGGCGTGGCCCTCCTGCCCCCACCGGTCTTCCCCCGCCCGGGAGTCGCCGAACTGACGGTCACGGCCCCGAGGGCGGCCCGGGAAATCGGCGTGGCGTGGCTCCAGGGCCACCCGGACACACCCCCGGTGGCCGCCTTCAAGAAGTTCCTGCTGATGAGGAAGGGCAACCTGCTCCCGACCTAGGTGAACGCGCGACCAGCCACAGATCACCCGCAGTCCGGACGCAACGCGACCTCCCGCCCCCTACCGCCGCAACGACCTACCGAACCCCGCAGCCAACGGCATCCGCAACCCGATGGGCGGCGGAGCCGCCAACGCATCCTCCACCGGCCGCGAAACCGCATGCCCGAACAACGCCCCCAGCACGAAGTCCGAAGCCAGCGCGAGCACTTCGTCCCGGTGCTGATGCAGGCCGTGCCCGTCCGAGTGCACCTCGAACCGGCACACCTCCCGGTTCGCCTTCTTCGCCCGCGCCGCCAGCCGGAACGACAGCTCCGGATCCGTCCGCTCGTCGTTCGTGCCGTGCACGATCAGCACCCGGCGCCCCACCAGCTGCCGTACCGGTTCCTCGGGCGCCGCCACATCCGTCTCCGGCAGCCAAGGGGCGACGGAGACAACGGAGTTGACGGCCTCATGGCCACCCGCGCGCAGCGCGGCCCGGCCGCCCATGCCCAGGCCCAGCAGGCACACCGGGACATCGCCGTACCGCCGTACCACCTCGTCGGCCGCCCAGCTCGCGTCCCCCGCGAGATGCGCCTCGCTGCCGTTCCAGCCGCGATAGCGGTAGTGGACGATATGCGCGGCCAGCCCCTCGTCCCGGCCGTCCCGGGCGAGCCGGCGTCCGAGTGCGCGGACGAAGGGCGTCGCCCATACGAGGGACGGTTTGCGGGCGGAGACCTCCTCGCCGCCCGGGAGCAGCAGGACCGCTCCGCTCACCGTCGTCGGCTCCTGGCCGACTGCCCTGCTCAGGCTGGCCGTTCGGACCGGCGTCGCTTGCTGTGCCATGACAGAACAGTGTCAGAAGAAGCGGTGTACGCGACCCGTCCGTGCGGTCACCTTTGCGTATCGACAGAGAACGGGATTCGCAGAGTGCCGAGCGATCTACGCGCGTAGGAGTTACAGTGCGGAAATGACGAGCCAGAGCATCGCGAACACCCCGACACCGGAGCAGATCCGCCGGGCACCGAAGGTTCTGCTGCACGACCACCTGGACGGCGGTCTGCGCCCCGGTACCGTCGCCGACCTCGCCCGGGAGACCGGGTACACCGAGCTTCCCGAGTCCGATCCGGACAAGCTCGGTGTCTGGTTCCGGGAGGCCGCCGACTCCGGCTCGCTGGAGCGGTACCTGGAGACCTTCTCGCACACCGTCGGGGTCATGCAGACCCGGGACTCCCTGGTGCGGGTCGCGCGCGAGTGCGCGGAGGACCTCGCCGAGGACGGCGTCGTCTACGCCGAGGTGCGGTACGCGCCCGAGCAGCACCTCGAGAGGGGCCTGTCCCTCGAAGAGGTCGTCGAGGCCGTCAACGAGGGCTTCCGGCAGGGCGAGGCCCTCGCCCGGGAGAACGGCCGGCGGATCCGGGTCGGTGCCCTGCTCACCGCCATGCGGCACGCGGCCCGCTCCCTGGAGATCGCCGAGCTCGCCAACCGCTACCGGGACCTGGGCGTCGTCGGCTTCGACATCGCCGGCGCCGAGGCCGGCTACCCGCCCACCCGGCACCTCGACGCCTTCGAGTACCTCAAGCGCGAGAACAACCACTTCACCATCCACGCCGGCGAGGCCTTCGGGCTGCCGTCCATCTGGCAGGCCCTCCAGTGGTGCGGCGCCGACCGGCTCGGGCACGGTGTGCGGATCATCGACGACATCCAGGTCCATGAGGACGGCACGGTCAAGCTCGGCCGCCTCGCCTCCTACGTCCGTGACAAGCGGATCCCGCTGGAGCTGTGCCCCAGCTCCAACCTCCAGACCGGGGCCGCCGACTCCTATGCCGAGCACCCGATCGGGCTGTTGCGCCGGCTGCACTTCCGGGCCACCGTGAACACGGACAACCGGCTGATGTCCGGGACCAGCATGAGCCGGGAATTCGAGCACCTCATCGAGGCGTTCGGTTACACGCTCGACGACCTGCAGTGGTTCTCCGTCAATGCGATGAAATCAGCGTTCATTCCTTTCGATGAACGACTCGCCATGATCAATGACGTCGTCAAGCCGGGGTATGCGGAGCTGAAATCCGAATGGCTGTTCCGGCAGACCGCTTCCACCAGCGGTTCTGTCGATTCGCAGGGCTGATCGGACGCCCCGGCGGGGCACACGATGCGGACGGTCCCGCACCGGCCGTCCGCATTCCGGTGTTTGCGGTGGGCGGTCCGGCATGTTTACGGTCGTGGACCGCTCAGCGCTTTCAACGATCCCCGTCACCGTATTCCAAGGACGCAATCAACAATGAAGCAGTCTGCTGCCAAGACCCTCGGTGTCGCCGCTCTCGGTGCCGCCTTCGCCGCCGTCGGCGCGGGTGCGGCCAACGCGGCCCCGGCCGTCCCGGACTCCTCGCAGGCCCTGGACACCGTCACCAAGACGCTGCCGGCCGAGAACGTCTCCAAGGCCCTGCCGGGCGCCGGTGAGGCCGTGGCGCATGGGCAGACCGCCCTCGCGGCCGGGCTCGCCGCCGCCCAGCCGGCCGCCGAGCAGCTTCTCGCCGGCGGCGGCCCGACCAAGCCCGTCGCCGGCCTCCTCGGTGGACTGCCGGTCCAGGGCATGCCCACGCACGGCCTGCCGGTGAACGGGATTCCGATCGGCTGACCTCTCCCCAGCCGATCGGCAACGCCGTTGGGGCGCACCGGTATCGACCGGTGCGCCCCAACGGCGTTGCCCCGCGCAGCTGTCACCAGGCGGTGGCCTTCTCCTCCGAGGGGAGGAGGATCCACAGCGCTATGTAGAGCAGGAACTGCGGGCCCGGCAGCAGGCAGGACAGCAGGAAGATCACCCGCATCGTCGTCGCGGAGGTGCCGAAGCGCCGGGCCAGCGCGGCGCACACTCCGCCGATCATGCGGCCATGGGTGGGGCGGGCGAGGCTGGACATCCGCGGCTCCTTCGTGAGCGTCCGGTTCGAGGCGGCCCGTGCGGCCCCTCATCTGCCCTCCACGGTACGGAGACGAACCGGGTCGAAGCGTCGCTCTACGGGGCGATCCCGACCCTGGGAATCGTCGGGGTACGACCCTGAACCGCGTCCTCCTGGGGGAGGGCCACGGGGCGTCGCAGCTCACGCCGGCGGCGGAGCCGGGAGCGGGCCGCCGGGACCACCGCCAGATGCGCGACGACCACGCCGACCGTGTTGAGGAGGATCGAGTCGACGTCCACCACCCGTCCGGGCACCCCGGTCTGCAGCAGGGCTATGCCGAGCGAGATCAGGGTGCCCGCGGCGGCGGTACGGATCAGGGAGGCGAGCGGGGAGACGCGGAGTCTGCCGTGGACCGTCGGGAGCAGTACGCCCAGCGGGGCGAGCAGCGCGAGTCCCTCGCCGATCCGGTGGGCCGCCTCGCGCGGGCCCAGCGCCAGGTCGGCACGGATACCGGCGAACGGGTGCAGGTTGGCGGGCATCACCCACGGCACGTCCAGCGGCCGCAGCATCAGCCAGGCGACGAACGCGAGATGTGCGACAAGGAGGACACCCCCTGTCACACGGACGCGGATCGCGGCGCTGCCGCCGATGGAGCCTTGACGCTGCACTCCCCCCTAGACGCGCCCGCGCACGCGAACGGTTCCGGATACGCGGGTGAGGTCTCAGACACACGGCGCCCAAGGCACGCCCCAAAGGGACGCCAGGAACTCCGCGGCCGGCCCCCACCGTGCCGCACCCGCCGCACAACCCTCCCCGGCACCCCATGAGGCGCCGCAACACCCCTCAGCGAGAAGAAACCTCACTGGACGGCGGCCGGTTCCCGCTCGGAGAGTTCCGTACCGGGTCCGTGCACTCGTACCGCAGCAGCGGCTCCCGCCCCGGCCCGCCCAGGATCACCGAACCGTCGCCCTCGGCCGCGGCCGAGTCGGAGAGCGTGCACACGATCTGGCCCAGCGCGTACGACGTCAGCTGCGTCGGCGAGGTGCTCAGCCGCAGTGTGTCCTCGGGGTCGCCGGCGCGTGGCCCGACGACCGACATCCCCCCGCGAACGTACGTCGTGTAGCCCGCCGCCTTCTCGGCGGCCGTGGGCGTCTCCGCGAGCTGGTCCAGCAGCCCCTGGGCGACGATCACCCGCCGCTGCGCGTCCGCCGTACCCTCCGGGACCCGTACCTCCCGGTCCACGGTCACCAGCGAGGAGCCGCACAGCAGGAACACCTGCACCGGCACCCCGCGCGCGGACTGCGTCGACAGATCCGGCTGGGTCATCGAGCACGGCACCCGCGAGGGCGCCCCGCCGAAGTCGGTCGGCACCTCGGTGGCCCGGATCCCGCACCCGGAGAGCGCGAGCGCCAGACCGGCGACGGCCAGGAGTCTTCGTACGTGCATCAGGCGCCCTTCTCCCCGGCATCCTTGGTCTCCTCGGTCAGGGCCGAGGCGTCCCGGGGCAGCCGGAACGTGAACACCGCACCGCCCTCGGGGGAGTTGGCGGCGGTGATCGAGCCGCCGTGGATACGGGCGTTCTCGGTCGCGATGGACAGGCCCAGGCCGCTGCCCTCGGAACGCGGCCGGGAGGCGCTCGCCTTGTAGAACCGGTCGAAGACGTGCGGCAGGACGTCCTCGGGGATGCCGGGGCCGTGGTCGCGTACGGCGACCACCAGGTCGTCGCCCTCGATCCGCACCGACACCCGCACCGGCGAACCGCCGTGCTTGAGCGCGTTGCCGATCAGGTTGGCGAGGACGACGTCGAGGCGGCGCGGGTCGAGGCGGGCGTGGATACCGCGCTCGGCGTCCAGCTCCACCGCGTCCAGCCAGGCCCGGGCGTCGATGCAGGAGGTGATCTGGTCGGCGATGTCGACGTCGTCGAGGACCAGCCGGGCCGTCCCGGCGTCGAAGCGGGTGACCTCCATCAGGTTCTCGACGAGGTCGTTGAGGCGGCGGGTCTCGCTGACGACCAGCCGGACGGCGGGCTCGATCATCGGGTCCACCGACCCCGACTCCGCCTCCAGCTCCTCCTCCAGGATCTCGGTCACGGCGGTGATCGCGGTGAGCGGCGTACGGAGTTCATGGCTCATGTCGGCGACGAAGCGACGCGAGGCGTCGTCCCGCGCGGCCATGTCGTCGACCCGCTTCTCCAGCGCCTCGGCCGCGTCGTTGAACGTCCGTGAGAGATCGGCGAGTTCGTCCGTCCCCGACACCCGCAGCCGGGTGTCCAGCTTGCCCTCGCCGAGCCGCCGCGCGGCGACTCCGAGGCGGTGCACGGGCTTCAGTACGGTCGTGGCGGCGGCCTGAGCGAGCAGCGCGGAGCCGATGAGGGCAAGACCGGTGGCGATACCCAGCGACCACGCCAGCGAGTTGAGGTCCTTCGCCTCCGGCCCCAGGGACTTCATCATGTAGCCGGTCGGACCGCCGCCGATCAGCCGCGTCCCGGCGACGAGATACGGTGTGCCGTGGTCGACGACCCGCTGCCAGTACAGGTGGTAGGCCGACTTGTTGGAGTCGGTCAGCTTCTGCTGCTTGTCGACGGCGTTCCGCAGCGGCTTCGGCACGTCGTCGAGCGCGAACGCGCTGAGCCCGTCCGAACTGCCGTACACCGTCTTGCCGCCCGTGTCCTCGCCCACCAGCAGCACGCTGAAGCGCTGGCTGCTGTTGGCCATCTGCCCGGCCGTGCGCTGGAGTTCGTCCTGGGTGGGATGGACGGGCAGCGCTCCGGCCCGGTTCTGCATCTCCTGCTGGAAGTCGCGCAGCACCGCGTCCTGGGTACGGGTGAGCACGGCCTCGCGGTTCAGCCAGTACGCGATGCCGGACGCGGACACGGCCGCGGTCAGCGCGACCAGTCCGAAGACCACGACGAGCCGCAGCCGCAGACTGGTGAAGCGCAGCCGGGAAACGGCTCCCTTGCGGTCCGCGGCCCAGCCGCGGAATCCCCCTTGCCGGTCCGTCACTGAGGAGCGTCCAGGCGGTAGCCGACACCACGCACGGTACGGATCAGGGTCGGGGAGGAGGGCACGTCCTCCACCTTGGCGCGCAGCCGCTGCACACAGGCGTCCACCAGCCGGGAGTCACCGAGGTAGTCGTGCTCCCACACCAGCCGCAGCAGCTGCTGACGGGACAGCGCCTGCCCGGGCCGCCGGCTCAGTTCGAGCAGCAGCCGCAGCTCGGTGGGCGTCAGCTGGAGGTCCTCGCCGTTCTTCGTCACGGTCATCGCGGACCGGTCAATGACGACGTTGCCGTAGGTCGCCGAGTCGCTGGACTCCCGCTCCCCGCGGCGCAGCACGGCCCGGATCCGGGCGTCGAGCACCCGGCCCTGGACGGGTTTGACGACATAGTCGTCGGCCCCGGACTCCAGCCCGACCACCACGTCGATGTCGTCGCTGCGCGCGGTCAGCAGAATGATCGGCAACTGGTCCGTGCGCCGGATCCGCCGGCACACCTCGAACCCGTCGATGCCGGGCAGCATGACGTCGAGGACGATCAGATCGGGCCGCTGCTCACGCAACAGCTTCAGACCGTCCTCACCGGTCGCAGCGGTGGCCACCCGGTGCCCCTGGCGCGTCAGTGAGAGCTCCAGGGCCGTACGGATGGCGTCGTCGTCCTCGATCAGCAACAGGGAAGGCACGGGCTCATTCTGGCCCATGCGGGGGCTGTCGTACGACCTGTGCGGCTCGGAGGTGTCCGCAAACCTCTGTACCGCCACCACCTGTGCATCTTGTGTGGACTCTCTGTGCCGAACCCCTGTGACAGGTCTGTGACAGTCGGCGGATACGGCCGTGAAGGTGGCCCGGCAGAGTTCTCGGCACAGGCAAGGAAACGGCCTGGGCAAGCCGAACTACCGGAAGTCCACGACGGGGGGCGCTAGATGAACACGCTGCAAGGCCACAGCACCAGCGCAGTGATCACGCGCCTGCACGACGTGAACCGGGGTTCCGAGAAGTCCGGTGCCGTGAGCGGGCGGGGGTGCGCTCGCGGCACCGGACGTCAGCACACCGCCTATATGACGGTGGTTGACAGCCGTACGGGGGAGCCGCAAGGGGGATCCGCATACGGGGAGGACACGGGGGAGCGTCGCTCGCTGAGCGAGGCGGAGTTCACCGCCTACGTCCAGGAGCGCCGCGCCTCCCTGTACGCGACCGCCTACCACCTGACCGGTGACCGCTTCGAGGCCGAGGACCTGCTGCAGAGCGCGCTGTTCTCGACGTACAGGGCGTGGGACCGGATCAGCGACAAGGCGGCGGTCGGCGGCTATCTGCGCCGCACCATGACGAACCTGCACATCAGCGCCTGGCGGCGGCGCAAGCTCAACGAGTACCCGACCGAGGAACTGCCGGAGACGCCCGGCGACACGGACGCGATGAGCGGCACCGAGCTGCGCGCGGTCCTGTGGCAGGCGCTGGCCCGGCTCCCCGAACTCCAGCGCACCATGCTGGTCCTGCGCTACTACGAGGGCCGCACGGACCCGGAGATCGCGGAGATCCTCGACATCAGTGTCGGCACGGTGAAGTCCAGCATCTGGCGGTCGCTCCGCCGGCTGCGCGAGGACGACGTCCTCAGCTTCGGCCGTGACGAAATGAACGCCTTCGGGGAGCTTGTCGCCTGAAGGTAAGGGGATCCGGGGGGATCCCGACGGGGAGGGCCCGGGGGGACTCACGGGGGATCGCGAGTCAGGGCCCATGGGGGAGGCACGGGGGAAAGCGAGTCCGGGGGGACTCGGGGGGAAAGCACGGGGGAGCTCCGCACGGGGGACACGGGGGTGTTCGGCGGAGCGACGGGGGAGCGGGACTGGAGGGCCGGGGGGTCCATCCAGTCCCGCTCCCCTTTGCGCCTGGACCGGTGCCGCTCTCGCGGACGTGGTTGCTCGCCGTCGTGGTCCCTCAGTTGATGGTTGCGGTGGTCTTCGCCGTGCCGTGGTGCCCGACGGCCGCCGACGCCAGCCGGCCCAGCGCCTCGTCCCGGTCGCACGGGTGCGCGCCCAGCGACACCTGGCGGCTCACGATCGCCCGCTCCGCGCGCATCAGCCGCCAGCCGCGGCGCAGCAGGAACGGCACCGACTTACGGCCCTCCTTGAGGTCGCGCAGGAAGCGGCGCCGGAAGGTCCGCATCGGGCCCCGGCTCAGACAGAGCGCGTCGGCCAGCAGCCCCAGCTCCCGGCAGCGGTCGACGATCTCGGCGGCGAAGATGCCCTCCGCGATGAACAGCGGGGTACGGCCGATGTGCAGCGTCTCCGCGCCGGTACGGGCGCTCAGCGAGATGTCGTACACCGGCACGGGCGCCGACCCCGTGGCACAGAGCTGGGCGATGGCCTCGACCGCGACATCCGCGTCCCAGGACTCCGGGTGGTCCCAGTCGATGTCCGAACTCCCCGCCACCAGCGGCAGAGTCGGGTCGTCGCCCTCCTTGTAGAAGTCGTCGAGGCGCAGCACGGGCAGCCCGGAGCGGGCGGCGACGAGTGACTTGCCCGAGCCGGAGGGGCCGCACAGCAGCACGACACGGGCGGGAGACGGCGGATGAATGCTCACGGAACACCAGTTTGACGCATGGGGGGCCTCCTGCCGACCCCGCGGGTCGGCTTTGGAGCGTGAGTCACACCTCAACTACCCTGTGTATCGAAACGATTACCCTGCGCACCCAAAGGTGGCATCAGCAATGGCCCGAACCGCGTCCTCCCCGACTCCGACCGCCCAGCGCGCCCTGGTCGCACTCGCCACGGCGGGGGTGGCGCTCGGCGCGGGCGCCGCGACGGCCGCCGCCGACACCCAGCACATCCTGGGCCCCTCGGTGAACACCCGGCCCAGCTCGCTCGGTCACATCGACCCGAAGGCGGGCATGCAGGCGCTGGGCGCCATGCTGCCGTATGTCACGGGGCCGGTGGCCGGGCTGAAGCCCAACCCCCTTGCCGGCACGGGTGTCGACCCGCTGGACAACGGCGTGGGGACGCAGGTGGCCGACTTCCAGCCGGTGTCGTCGAAGATGCTGACGGGGCCGGTGGCGCAGGCGGGGTCGGTCGGGGAGATTCCGGTGGTGGGGCAGGCGGCGGGGGCGCTGGGCCGCTGACCTCGCGGAGCGCCGCGCCTCCTCCGGGTTTGCGAGCAGGCGCGGCCCCTGTGGTCTGCCCGCTGTTCAGGCAGTTCTGCGAGGTGGGTGACCAGGATGTGGGTCACGTCGTCGTCGATGACGTAGAGCACCCGGTCGCGCCGGCCGGCTGTGGTCGCCGTTGCGGCGGGGTCCTGGCCGCCTCGGTGACGCTGGCGACCGGTTCGGGATTCGCCGAGGGTGCGGTGGTGGCGCGGGTCATGGACCCGACGCCGGCTCCGACACCCACGACGTCCGTCCCGGCGTCGGCGGCACCCCTGCCGGCAGCGGTGAGTCCCGCACCGGTACCAGTGAGTCCGGTACCGGTGAGTCCCGCGCCGGTCGTGTTCGTGCCCGCCAAGGCGCCGCCCTCGTGCTCGTGGTCGGTGAGGGCGATTCGTCTTGTATGCATCACGGTGGAGTCGAGGGCCGCGCCCCTCCGGACGGGGACGAGGCGCGGCCCTCCGCTCAGGGGGCCGTCGCTGTCAGTACGACGATCCCGACGCGCCCAGCGCCCCCGTCGGGTGCCAGACCGTCTTCGTCTCCAGGAACGCCGTCATGCGGTCGGTGCCCGGCGTCCGCGTCCAGTCGTCCACAGGCTGTGGACGGAGAACGCGCTTGAGATTGTCGGCCGCCGCGATCTCCAGCTCCTTCGCCAGCGCCTCGTCGGCGCCCGCGAGGTCGATCGCGTTGACGTCCTGGTGGGCGGCCAGGGGCGCCGCGATCTCCGCCGTACGGCCGGAGAGGACGTTGACCACTCCGCCGGGGACGTCGGAGGTGGCCAGCACCTCGGCCAGGGAGAGGGCCGGGAGCGGGGACTTCTCGCTGGCGATCACCACCGCCGTGTTGCCCGTGGCGATCACCGGGGCCACCACGCTCACCAGGCCCAGGAAAGACGACTCCTGCGGGGCCAGGACGGCCACCACGCCGGTCGGCTCGGGGGAGGAGAGGTTGAAGAACGGGCCCGCGACCGGGTTGCCGCCGCCGACCACTTGGGCGATCTTGTCGGTCCAGCCCGCGTACCAGACCCAGCGGTCGATCGTCGCTTCCACGACGGCGGCCGCCTTGGACTTGCCGAGGCCCTCCGCGTCGGCGACCTCGCGCACGAACTGGTCCCGGCGGCCCTCCAGCATCTCAGCGACGCGGTAGAGGACCTGGCCGCGGTTGTAGGCCGTGGCCCCGGACCAGCCGCCGAACGCCTTGCGCGCGGCGACGACCGCGTCCCGGGCGTCCTTGCGGCTGGACTGCGGTGCGTTGGCCAGCCAGTTGCCCTTCGAGTCCGTCACCTCGTACACCCGGCCGCTCTCGGAACGCGGGAACTTCCCGCCGACGTACAGCTTGTAGGTCTTGAAGACAGACAGGCGATCAGACATCGAGGTATGCCTCCAGGCCGTGGCGGCCGCCCTCGCGGCCGAAGCCCGACTCCTTGTAACCGCCGAACGGCGAGGTGGGGTCGAACTTGTTGAACGTGTTGGACCAGATCACGCCCGCGCGCAGCTTGTTGGCGACGGCCAGGATCCGGGACCCCTTCTCCGTCCAGATGCCGGCGGAGAGGCCGTACGGGGTGTTGTTGGCCTTCGCCACCGCCTCGTCCGGGGTGCGGAAGGTCAGGACCGACAGGACGGGGCCGAAGATCTCGTCGCGGGCGACGGTGTGCGCCTGGGTGACGTTCGTGAAGAGCGTCGGGGCGAACCAGTAGCCGGCGGACGGGATCTCGCAGGCCGGGGACCAGCGCTCGGCGCCCTCCGCCTCGCCCTGCTCGACGAGGGAGGTGATCCGCGCGAGCTGCTCCGCGGAGTTGATCGCGCCGATGTCGGTGTTCTTGTCCAGCGGGTCGCCGAGGCGAAGTGTCGACAGGCGGCGCTTCAGGGAGTCGAGCAGCTCGTCGTGGATCGACTCCTGGACGAGGAGGCGGGAGCCCGCGCAGCAGACCTGGCCCTGGTTGAAGAAGATCCCGGTGACGATCCCCTCCACGGCCTGGTCGATGGGGGCGTCGTCGAAGACGATGTTGGCGCCCTTGCCGCCCAGTTCGAGGGTGAGCTTCTTGCGGCTGCCGGCGACCGTGCGCGCGATCTCCTTGCCGACGGCGGTGGAGCCGGTGAAGGCGACCTTGTTCACGTCCGGGTGGGCGACGATCGCGGCGCCCGCGTCACCGTAGCCCGGGAGGATGTTGACGACGCCCTTGGGGAGGCCCGCCTGGCGGCAGATGTCCGCGAAGAAGAGAGCGGACAGCGGGGTCGTCTCGGCGGGCTTCAGGACCACCGTGTTGCCGGTGGCGAGCGCCGGGGCGATCTTCCACGCCAGCATCAGGAGCGGGAAGTTCCAGGGGATGACCTGGCCGGCCACGCCGAGCGGCCGGGGCTCCGGGCCGAAACCGGCGTGGTCGAGCTTGTCGGCCCAGCCCGCGTAGTAGAAGAAGTGCGCGGCGACCAGCGGGAGGTCGGCGTCCCTCGTCTCCTTGATGGGCTTGCCGTTGTCCAGGGTCTCCAGGACGGCCAGCTCACGGCTGCGCTCCTGGATGATGCGGGCGATGCGGAAGAGGTACTTGGCGCGCTCGGAGCCCGGCAGCGCGGACCACTTCTCGAAGGCCTTGCGGGCGGCCCTGACAGCCCGGTCGACGTCCTCGGCACCCGCCCGGGCGACCTCGGAGAGGACCTCCTCGGTGCTGGGGCTGACGGTCTTGAAGACCTTGCCGTCGGCCGCGTCGGTGAACTCACCGTCGATGAAGAGGCCGTAGGCGGGCGCGATGTCGACGACGGAGCGGGACTCGGGCGCCGGTGCGTACTCGAATGCGGTGGTCATCTTTTCCTTGGCCATGGTCGATCAGTCCACCGTCACGTAGTCGGGGCCGGAGTAGCGGCCGGTGGCCAGCTTCTGACGCTGCATCAGCAGGTCGTTCAGGAGCGAGGAGGCGCCGAAGCGGAACCAGTGGTTGTCCAGCCAGTCCGCGCCTGCGGTCTCGTTGACGAGGACGAGGAACTTGATCGCGTCCTTGCTGGTCCGGATGCCGCCGGCGGGCTTGACGCCGACCTGGACCCCCGTCTGCGCGCGGAAGTCGCGCACGGCCTCCAGCATGAGGAGGGTGTTCGCGGGCGTCGCGTTCACCGCGACCTTGCCGGTGGAGGTCTTGATGAAGTCGGCGCCGGCCAGCATGCCGAGCCAGGAGGCCCGGCGGATGTTGTCGTACGTCGACAGCTCGCCGGTCTCGAAGATGACCTTGAGCCGGGCGGCGCCCGAGGCCTCCTTCACGGCGACGATCTCCTCGTGGACCTTGCCGTAGTTCCCCGCGAGGAACGCCCCGCGGTCGATGACCATGTCGATCTCGTCGGCACCCGCGGCCACGGCGTCCCGCACGTCGGCGAGCTTGACCGGCAGCGCCGCGCGGCCCGCCGGGAAGGCGGTGGCGACCGAGGCGACCTTGACACCGGAGCCGGCGACGGCCTCCTTCGCGGTGGCCACCATGTCGGGATAGACACAGACGGCGGCCGTGGCGGGGGTCGTACGGTCCGTCGGGTCCGGGTGGACCGCCTTGGCGCCGAGCGCCCGGACCTTGCCCGGGGTGTCCGCGCCTTCCAGCGTCGTCAGGTCGACCATCGAGATGGCGAGGTCGATGGCGTACGCCTTCGCGGTGGTCTTGATGGAACGGGTGCCGAGGGAGGCGGCACGTGCCTCCAGGCCGACCGCGTCGACGCCGGGCAGCCCGTGAAGGAAACGGCGCAGCGTGCTGTCGGACGCGGTGACGTCAGCAAGTGCGTGGGGTGCGGTGGTGGGCATGGTCACCAGCCGAGCATATCTACGCGCGTAGCGGCTGTACACCCCGAGGGGCCTGTTCTTGTCAGGGGCGGTGGGGCAGACGCCCCTGAAAAGGGCGCGGGGAACTGAGCGAGCAACCACGAACCACCCGCACCCGCGCACGAGACGTATCCCTCACGGCGCGAAGGCGCACGGCTGAGGCAGAATCGCGGCATGACCACGCCCCTCGTCAAGGACCGCATCTACCGCTCGCCCCAGGCGCTGATCGGCGGCGTACTCCTGCTCGCGATCGTCTGCTGGCTGGGCATCGACGCGCTGTTCCGGGGCCACGGCCAAACCCCCTGGCTCGCCCTGGCCGCCCTGATCCTCATCGTGCCGCTGGTGGCCGCCTTCACCCTGCGCCCGGCGGTGTTCGCGGGCGAGGACCGGCTGCGGGTACGGAACCCCTTCCGGGTGATCACGTTGCCGTGGGGGGAGATCGCCTCCCTGCGCTCCGGCTACTCGAACGAGGTGATCGTCAAGTCGGGCGCGAAGTACCAACTATGGGCGATCCCGGTGTCGCTGCGGGGCCGCAAGAGGGCGGCGCGCCGGCAGGCGAAGTCGGAGTCGGACGCGCGGCGCGGGCGGACGGGGTCCGTCGGGCGGGGAGGCGGTGGGTTCGGTATGGGCGGCTTCGGCATGGGCGGTGGCGTGGGTGGTGGCGCGTTCGGGGGCCTACGGGAGGCCGACGACGCGACCGGGCCGGTGCGCGCGGAGACCGACAAGATCATGGACGAGCTGCGGGGGACGCTGGAGAACCGGGGCCCGGCCGAGTCCGCGCAGGGCGAGATCACGGTCCGCTGGGCGTACGAGGTGGTGGCGCCGGCGGTCGCGGGGGCGGTGCTGCTGGCGATCCTGCTGGCGGTGGGCTGACCGACGCGCCGGGAAGCATCCGGAGACGGAACTGGTGGATGCGCGCCCGTTGGTGCCGGGTGTGCCGGAGCTGGGCGAGGGGCCCGACGTGCAGCTCTGGCCCCACCTGCACGGTTGCGCCTGCCCCAAACCGCTGGAGGCACACCGCGCACGCGGCCGCACCGCCGGCGGCTCACGGCGCTCCCGCCGGCGAATCACGGCGCGCTCGGCCATACCAGCAGCATGTACGCCCCGCAGTACGCCGACCCCGCCACCGCGGCCGTCAGCGCGAGCACCCGCAACCGCCGTGAGGCGCGGGCGAGATACCCGGCGACGGGCAGCAGCAGCGGGAAACCCGGGAGGAGGAAGCGGGCCCGCGGGAAGTAGACGCCCCCGCTCGCCACCACGATCACCAGCAGGACCGCGCCGTACACCAGCAGCGGCACCGGCTGCCGGTCCGCGACCGCGAGCCCGAACAGGACGACCGACGCGATGATCGTCAGGCTCACCATGATCAGGAACAGCTCCGGCCGCGCGACCTGCCCGAACAGGTGCCGCAGCCAGCGCAGGGTCTCCGCGCCGCCGTCCAGCTCGTTGTGCCACAGCCGCTGTACGGCGAAGTAGCCGTCCCAGCGGCCCAGTCTGAGGCCCACCCAGCCGACGTACGCGCACCAGCCCAGCGGGGCCAGCACGGCCGCCGTCAGGGCGCGCGCCGAGAAACGGGAGCGCAGGGAGAGCAGGGCGGTGACCGTCACGGCGGCGGCCACCGCGATGCCGGTCGGCCGGGTCAGCCCGGCGAGGACCGATCCCGCGGCCGCCCACAGCCAGCGCTCGGCGAGCACCGCGTACAGCGTCCACGCGGCGAACGCCGTGAACAACGACTCGGTGTAGCCCATCCACTGCACCAGACCCACCGGATACGCCGCCCACAACACGGTGAGCAGC
Organism: Streptomyces sp. NPDC111744; assembly: GCF_055634995.1. Lineage (NCBI taxonomy): Bacteria > Bacillati > Actinomycetota > Actinomycetes > Kitasatosporales > Streptomycetaceae > Streptomyces > Streptomyces sp. NPDC111744. Next base: position 462,754 of record NZ_JBVKCG010000001.1, on the reverse strand, counting down.
ACCCCGACCCGGCGCCCGGCCAGCCGGTCGCCCACCGCGAACACGCCCCAGGCCGCGACGAGCGAGGCCAGCCAGGCGAGGGCGAGCCCGGTGCTGGCCCGGGTGCCGGGGGTCACGACGGCCACGGCCTTGACCAGCAGCGGATACAGCGGGAAGAAAGCCAGGTTGTTGTGGTCGTAGGCGGTGCCCAGTGCGTGTGTGTACCCGTGGTCGGCGATTCCGAGGTACCAGCGGGAGTCCCACTGCGTCGCCAGCATCGGCCACACCCCGTGGTGACGCCGGTGCGCCCAGACGGCGAGGAACAGCAGGCCGGTGAGGCGTACCGCGAGATACCCGGCGAGGGCCGGTGCCGCCCGGCGCAGGGCGTGCCGGGGGGCGGTCGCCGTGGGGAGGTGGGGTCGCCGGGTGCCCGGGATGTGTCCGCTGGGGGCGGTGTCGGGGGCGGTCGATGACACGGCGGCGGCTCCAGTGCGACTACGACGGCTGCGGCGGGCGGTACGGGCGGTACGCGGTACGGGCGGTACCGGACCACCGTTCCCCGGGAGCCGGGGCGGGGCGCGGTGGGTGGGTCGGTCGCCGTCGCGAAATCACCCGTAGGGGTGCCCCCGGGCGGAGGGGCACCCCTACGGGGCGTCAGAGCTGGTGTCAGAGGGCGGGTGAGAGGGGGGTGTCAGATGCCGGCCGCCGTCGACAGGTCCCGCTTGATCGCGGCCAGGGTCTCGGTCGCCTTGGCGCGGGCCGCCGGGAGGTCGGCGTGCGTGGCCACCGGGACGACGACCTCCAGGTAGCACTTCAGCTTGGGTTCGGTGCCGCTGGGGCGGACGACGACCCGGGCGCCGGTGAGGGCGTACCGCAGGCCGTCGGTGGGCGGCAGCTTGTCCGTGCCCTGGGCCAGATCCTCCGCCTTGGTGACGGGGAGGCCCGCCAGTTCGGTCGGGGGCTGCTCGCGGAGGCGCCGCATCGCGTCCGCGATGACGGAGAGGTCCTCGACGCGGACCGAGAGCTGGTCGGTGGCGTGCAGGCCGTGCTCCACGGCGAGGTCGTCGAGGAGGTCGAGAAGGGTGCGGCCCTCCTCCTTGAGGACCGAGGCCAGTTCGGTGATCAGGAGGGCGGCCGTGATGCCGTCCTTGTCCCGGACGCCCTCGGGGTCGACGCAGTAGCCGAGGGCCTCCTCGTAGCCGTAGCGCAGGCCGTCGACGCGGGCGATCCACTTGAAGCCGGTCAGGGTCTCCTCGTAGGGGAGTCCGGCCTTCTCGGCGATACGGCCGAGGAGGGAGGAGGAGACGATCGACTCGGCGAACACGCCGGTCGCTCCGCGCCGGACCAGGTGGGCGGCGAGGAGGGAGCCGACCTCGTCGCCGCGCAGCATGCGCCAGGTGCCGTTGTCCTTGACGGCTGCGGCGCAGCGGTCGGCGTCCGGGTCGTTGGCGATGATCAGGTCGGGGTCGGTGGCGCGGGCCTGGGCGAAGGACAGGTCCATCGCGCCGGGCTCCTCCGGGTTGGGAAAGGCGACGGTCGGGAAGTCGGGGTCCGGTTCGGCCTGTTCGGCGACCAGCAGCGGCTCGGGGAAGCCGGCCCGCGCGAAGGCGGCGAGGAGGGTCTCCTTGCCGACGCCGTGCATGGCCGTGTAAACGGTCCGGGCGGTGCGGGGGGAGCCGGGGGCCAGGACGGCGTCCGTACGGGCCAGGTAGGCCTCCAGGACGGCGTCGTCGAGGGTTTCCCAGCCGGCCTCGGGGCGGGGGACGTCGTGCAGGCTCGCGATCGCGTCGATCTCGGCGGCGATCTCCGCGTCCGCGGGCGGGACGATCTGGGAGCCGTCGCCCAGATAGACCTTGTAGCCGTTGTCGCGGGGCGGGTTGTGGCTGGCGGTGACCTCGACGCCGGCGACCGCGCCGAGGTGCCGTATGGCGAACGCCAGGACCGGGGTGGGGAGGGGGCGGGGGAGTACGACGGCGTGAAGGCCGGCGCCCGTCATGACGGCCGCGGTGTCGCGGGCGAAGTCGGCGGACTTGTGGCGGGCGTCGTAGCCGATGACGACGACTCCGCCGGTATGGCCGTGCTGCCTGAGGTAGGCGGCGAGGCCTGCGGCGGCGCGGATGACGACAGTGCGGTTCATGCGCATCGGGCCGGCGCCGAGCTCGCCGCGCAGGCCGGCGGTGCCGAACTGGAGGGTGCCGCTGAAGCGGGCCGACAGTTCGGTGATGTCCTCGGCGTCGATCAGCTTGGCCAGCTCGTCGCGGGTGTCGGGGTCCGGGTCCTCGGCGAGCCAGGTCCTGGCCCGGGCGATGAGATCGTCTTGCACGGTCGTCGTCCAACCTCTCTCGTGTCGTGCCTGCGGCGCATGCGCGGCTTCGGTGGGGGCGCGCGTAGCGCCTGCGGTTCGGTGGTGGGTCGGGGCCGGGGCGGGGGTATCCGTCCTCGGTCCGGCGGTGCTGTCTCTCAGGGGCATGCTCGGCGACGGACGCCGGCCGCTGCGGGCGGACACCCCCACCCCGTCCCCTTCCCGCCGCGGGCGGCCAACGATCCGCGGCGGCCGGCGCCTGGTCAACGATCCGCCGCGAGTGGTGGATGGTGGGCGGCGGGCCGACGGTCCGTCGTGGGCGCCGGGTGCCCGTACCCGCCCAGGGGGGGCCGGGGAACTGCGCGACCGGCCGCGGCGGGCCGCGGGCGCTCTACGGCCTTCCGTGGCAACCCCTGTCGCGGCGGTTACAGCCTCGACGGTCCGTCGTGGGCGCCGGGTGTCCGTACCCACCCAGGGGCGCGGGGAACTGCGCGACCGGCCGGCGGCGGGGCCGCGGACGCTCTGCGGCCTTCCGTGGCAACCCCTGTCGCGGCGGTTACAGCCTGCCCAGCACCTGCGCCAGCAGTGAGCCCATCCGTGCCGCCGAGTCGCGGCCCGCCTGGAGGACCTCCTCGTGGTTCAGCGGCTCGCCGGTCATGCCCGCCGCCAGGTTGGTCACCAGGGAGATGCCCAGGACCTCCGCGCCCGCCTCGCGCGCGGCGATCGCCTCGAGGACCGTCGACATGCCCACCAGGTCCGCGCCGATGACGCGGGCCATGCGGATCTCGGCCGGGGTCTCGTAGTGCGGGCCGGGGAACTGCGCGTAGACGCCCTCTTCGAGGGTGGGGTCGATCTCCTTGCACAGGGCACGCAGGCGGGGGGAGTACAGGTCCGTCAGGTCCACGAAGTTCGCGCCGACGATCGGGGAGGTCGCCGTGAGGTTGATGTGGTCGCTGATGAGGACCGGCTGGCCGGGACGCATGCCCTCGCGCAGGCCGCCGCAGCCGTTGGTGAGGACGATCGTCTTGCAGCCGGCGGCTACGGCGGTGCGGACGCCGTGTGCGACGGCGGCGACGCCGCGACCCTCGTAGTAGTGGGTGCGGCCCAGGAAGACCAGCGCGCGCTTGTCACCGAAGGAGTACGAGCGGATCTTGCCACCGTGCCCCTCGACGGCCGGCGGCGGGAAGCCGGGCACCTCGGTGACCTGGAACTCGGCGTCAGGAGCGCCCAGGGCGTCGACGGCCGGAGCCCAGCCGGAGCCCATCACGAGGGCGACGTCGTGGGTCTCGGCGCCCGTGAGCTCGCGCAGCCGCGCGGCGGCCGCGCCGGCAGCGGCATGGGGGTCGCCCTGGATGTGGTCCGGAAGAAGAGATGCGTTCACGCGGATGAGAGTAGCCGGTCCTGGCCTACGCGCGTAGATGACTGAGCTCACGGGATGGCGATCGTTGTCTTGTCGTTTCCAACGAGCGCTGTGACGCAAGTAACTTTGTGCCACCTGTAGGTGGTCTGTGCGGCTTGGGCCTCGATGGGGGACGCCGACGGGGTCACTCGTCGGTCACGGGGACGTGCCGCGTGAGGCCGGCAGGGCGATGCCCCTGTGGAACGCGATGCGCTGACGATCGTCCAGCTCGACGCGTCGGTTCCACAAGTGCAGGGACGCGGCGTGTCAGCAGGGCCGCTTGCGCAGCTCCATCACGTAATCGTGTGGTGCGCCGGCCGACTCGGCGGCGTCGGCGATCTCGCCGAGGTAGCGGGCCGAGGGCAGGCCGCCCTCGTAGCCGTTGAGGACGTAGAGCCAGGCGCTCTCCTCGCCCTCCAGCGTGTGCACGCGCACACGTGCCCGGCGGTAGATGCCCATGCCGACGCCCTCCCAGCGGTCCATGGACTCCTCGTCCATCGGGGCGAGGTCGTAGAGGCCAACGAAGACCTGGGAGAGGGGGTCCTCGACGATCGTCGCCAGCGCGCCCTCCCAGCCCATCTGCTCCCCGCCGAAGGTCAGCCGCCATCCGTTCAGCCAGCCGGTGGCGCGCAGGGGCGAGTGCGGAGCGCGGCGCGACATCAGCCGTGCGTCGAGATTGCCGGCGTACGCGGCGTAGAGCGACGACATGGGGAGAGGGTACGGCAGCCGTCCCAGGTACCTCCCCAGCCCCAGGAAGCGTCGGGTGGCGCCCCCGGGCAATAGCACCTTGAGGGGTGCGGGACAATGGAGTACGTGACTCGGATCGTGATCATCGGTGGCGGACCCGGCGGCTATGAAGCGGCGCTGGTGGGCGCGCAGCTCGGCGCGGAGGTGACCGTCGTCGACTGCGACGGTCTGGGCGGAGCGTCGGTGCTGACCGACTGCGTGCCGTCGAAGACCCTTATCGCTACGGCCGAGGTGATGACCAACTTCGACTCCTCGTACGAGGAGCTGGGAATCATCGTCGCCGACGACACCCCACCGCTGGAGCAGGCGGCACGGGTGGTCGGGGTCGATCTGGGGAAGGTCAACCGGCGTGTGAAGCGCCTCGCCCTCGCGCAGTCGCACGACATCACGGCCTCGGTGACGCGTGCCGGTGCGCGGGTCATGCGGGGTCGCGGGCGGCTTGAGGGCATGCAGGCCCTGGACGGGTCGCGCAAGGTCGTCGTCACCGCCGCCGACGGGAGTGCGGAGACCCTGACGGCCGACGCGGTGCTCATCGCCACCGGAGGCCATCCGCGCGAGCTGCCCGACGCCCAGCCCGACGGCGAGCGCATCCTGAACTGGACCCAGGTCTACGACCTCGACGAGCTGCCCGAGGAGCTCATCGTCGTCGGGTCGGGTGTGACCGGTGCCGAGTTCGCCGGTGCCTACCAGGCGCTGGGGTCCAAGGTGACCCTGGTGTCGTCCCGGGACCGCGTGCTGCCGGGCGAGGACCCGGACGCGGCCGCTGTCCTGGAGGACGTGTTCCGCCGCCGTGGCATGAACGTCATGGCCCGGTCGCGGGCCGCCGCCGCCAAGCGGGTCGGGGACCGGGTGGAGGTGACCCTCGCCGACGGGCGGGTCATCACCGGCACGCACTGCCTGATGGCCGTCGGCGCCATCCCGAACAGCGCGGGGCTGGGTCTGGAGGAGGCGGGCGTCAAGCTGCGCGACTCCGGGCACATCTGGACCGACAAGGTGTCGAGGACGACGGCTCCGGGCGTGTACGCCGCCGGTGACGTGACCGGGGTCTTCGCCCTCGCGTCGGTGGCCGCCATGCAGGGGCGTATCGCCATGTACCACTTCCTGGGCGACGCCGTGGCCCCGCTGAACCTGAAGACCGTGTCGTCCAACGTCTTCACCGACCCGGAGATCGCGACGGTGGGCTACACGCAGGCCGACGTCGACTCCGGAAAGATCGACGCGCGCGTGGTGAAGCTGCCGCTGCTGCGCAACCCGCGCGCGAAGATGCAGGGCATCCGCGACGGCTTCGTGAAGATGTTCTGCCGGCCGGGTACGGGGATAGTGGTCGGCGGTGTGGTGGTCGCGCCCCGCGCCTCGGAACTCATCCACCCCATCTCGATCGCCGTCGACAACAATCTGACGGTCGAACAGATCGCGAACGCGTTCACCGTGTACCCCTCCCTTTCGGGGTCGATCGCGGAGGTCGCGCGGCAGCTGCACACCCGGAAGACCGGCAGCGAAGTCTGACGGCCAAAACCGACTCCCCGCTGGTCACGGGGAGTTGTCGAGCATGCGTACGGCATAGTCGCGCGAGGTGGCTCCTATACCACTTGTGACCCTGCTGTGCGAACAACTTCTGCTATTCGGCGCAAACTGCTGAAACCAGACGGTCGTTGGGGTTACTGTCAGTTTCGTGTTCGCTGCAGAACGTCGCCAATTGATCCTCGAAATGGTGCGCGCGAACGGGGCCGTATCGCTCCGTGAGCTCGCCCGCGTCGTCCAGACCTCAGAAGTGACCGTACGGCGGGACGTGCGCGCACTGGAGGCAGAAGGACTCCTCGACCGCCGGCATGGCGGTGCGGTACTGCCGGGCGGGTTCACGCGGGAGTCCGGCTTTCCGCAGAAGTCACATCTCGCGACCGCCGAGAAGACGGCCATCGCCGATCTCGCCGCGGGTCTCGTCGAAGAAGGCGAGGCCATCGTGGTCGGGGCGGGTACCACCACCCAGGAACTCGCCCGCCGGCTGGCGCGGGTCCCCGGACTCACCGTCGTCACCAACTCGCTGCTGGTGGCGCAGGCCTTGGCCCATGCCAACCGGGTCGAGGTCGTGATGACCGGCGGGACCCTGCGCGGCTCCAACTACGCCCTCGTCGGCTCCGGCGCGGAGCAGTCCCTGCAGGGGCTGCGCGTGTCGAAGGCCTTTCTGTCGGGCAGTGGCCTGACGGCGGAGCGGGGGCTGTCCACGTCCAACATGCTGTCGGCGTCCGTCGACCGGGCGCTGGTGCAGGCCGCCGCGGAGGTCGTCGTCCTCGCCGACCACACCAAGCTCGGTACGGACACGATGTTTCAGACCGTGCCGACGGACCTCATCACCCGACTGGTCACGGACGAGCCGCCGCCTCATGACGACCGCGCGGCCACGGAGCTTCAGGCCCTCGCCGATCAGGGGGTGCAGATCGCTGTGGCCGGAGCGTCGGGAAACCCGGGGGGTGATCAGGTCCCGGCGCGGCAGCAACAGCATCAACAGCGTCGGGACGTATCCCTTCCGGGGCCGCGGCGGAGTCAGGTGCCGGGGTCGGGGTTGCGGTCGGCATCGATGCTGGGCGGCGAACAGCCGACGGGGGCCGAGCGGGGGCGGGTCGCCGATATGCGGCGGCGGTGAGGGGCGGAGTGCGTCGCCGGGGGTTCGGTTCGCGCGCGGGTGCGGGTCGCGTGCCTTGCCGGTCGCGCCCACGCGACGGTAACCGCATATCGCCCGGCCCCGTGCCCCTACGTCAGTCCTCTCAGCGTCAGTTGCAGCAACCTGTCCGCCAGAGCCGGGTCCTGCGGGGACTCCTCCGCCGCCAGGGCGATGGCGTGGGTCAGCTGAAGCAGGTCGGCGATATGAACGTCGGCCCGCACGGCGCCCGACTCCTGGGCGCGTAGCAGCAGTGCTCCGCCCGCCTCCCTGATCGGGGTGCCGCACCGGGCCAGGGCCGACGCGGGGTCGGTCGACGACACCGACATCAAGGCCCTCGACAGGCCCCGGTACTCGGCCGCATGGCCGACCACCTCGTGGAGCCATGTCAGCAGGGCCCTGCACGGCTCGGGGGCCGTCAGCAGCTCGCGGGCCCTGGCGAGGAGTTCGTTCACCGCGTCCTCGAAGACCGCGCTCATCAGCGCGTGCCGGTTCGGGAAGTGGCGGTACAGGGTGCCGATACCCACGCCCGCCCGCCGGGCCACGTCCTCGAGCGAGGCGTCGGTGCCGTACTCGGCGAACACGACACGGGCCTCGGCGAGCAGCCGGTCATGATTGCGGCGGGCGTCGGCGCGCATGGGCCGTTCCAGAAGTCTAGGGGTTTCGGCGGATCAGGTCGGCCGTGAGAAGCGGCGCGTCCTGGCCGGGCCGAGCGGGCTCTGGTGCAAGTGGCCGGCTGAGGCGGGAGCAGGGAGTCGACGCCGAGGGGGACACCCTCGGCCGAAGTCCGGGGGACGTCGGCGACCGACGGCAACGCCGCAGATTCACGCACCAGGGCCTGTGACGCCGAGATGATCCGCCGGACATCCCGTGGGTGCCCGGCGAACGGCTGGGTGCCGTTCGCCGGGCGGTGCGGTTCGGGGCGTCGTCAGTCCTTGATCTCGCAGATCACGGCGCCGGAGGTGAGGGAGGCACCGATCTCGGCGGCGAGGCCCTTGATGGTGCCGGCCTTGTGCGCGTTCAGCGGCTGCTCCATCTTCATGGCCTCCAGGACGACGATCAGGTCGCCCTCCTTGACCTCCTGGCCCTCCTCGACCGCGACCTTGACGATCGTGCCCTGCATCGGTGAGGCGAGGGTGTCACCGGAGGCGACCGGGCCGGACTTCTTGGCGGCCCGGCGCTTCGGCTTGGCGCCGGCGGCGAGGCCGGTGCGGGCCAGGGTCATGCCCAGGGACGCCGGCAGCGAGACCTCCAGGCGCTTGCCGCCGACCTCGACGACGACCGTCTCACGGCCGGCCTCCTCCTCCGCCTCGGCGTCGGCCGGGGCGGCGAAGGGCTTGATCTCGTTGACGAACTCGGTCTCGATCCAGCGGGTGTGGACCGTGAACGGGTCCTCGGAGCCGGTCAGCTCGGGCGCGAACGCCGGGTCCCTGACCACCGCCCGGTGGAACGGGATCGCCGTGGCCATGCCCTCGACCTGGAACTCGTCCAGGGCGCGGGCGGCCCGCTCCAGGGCCTCCTTGCGGGTCCGGCCGGTGACGACCAGCTTCGCCAGCAGGGAGTCCCAGGCCGGGCCGATGACCGAGCCGGCCTCCACGCCCGCGTCCAGGCGGACACCGGGGCCCGAGGGGGCGTCGAAGGTGGTGACCGAACCGGGGGCGGGCAGGAAGTTACGGCCCGGGTCCTCGCCGTTGATCCGGAACTCGAAGGAGTGACCGCGCAGCTGCGGGTCGTCGTAGCCGAGTTCCTCGCCGTCGGCGATCCGGAACATCTCGCGGACCAGGTCGATACCGGCGACCTCCTCGGTCACCGGGTGCTCGACCTGGAGGCGGGTGTTGACCTCCAGGAAGGAGATCGTGCCGTCCTGGCCGACCAGGAACTCACAGGTGCCGGCGCCCTCGTAGGCTGCCTCCTTGAGGATGGCCTTGGAGGCGCGGTACAGCTCGGCGACCTGCGCGTCGGACAGGAAGGGGGCCGGGGCCTCTTCGACGAGCTTCTGGTGGCGGCGCTGGAGCGAGCAGTCACGGGTCGACACGACGACCACGTTGCCGTGCTTGTCGGCGAGGCACTGCGTCTCCACGTGCCGCGGCCGGTCCAGGTAGCGCTCCACGAAGCACTCCCCGCGGCCGAAGGCGGCCACCGCCTCACGGACGGCGGAGTCGTACAGCTCCGGGACCTCCTCGAGGGTGCGGGCGACCTTCAGCCCGCGCCCGCCGCCCCCGAAGGCGGCCTTGATGGCGATCGGCAGGCCGTGTTCCTCGGCGAACGCCACGACCTCGTCGGCACCCGAGACCGGGTCCGGGGTGCCGGCGACCAGGGGGGCGCCGGCCCGCTGGGCGATGTGCCGGGCGGCCACCTTGTCGCCGAGGTCGCGGATGGCCTGCGGCGGCGGCCCGATCCAGGTCAGGCCCGCGTCCAGGACCGCCTGGGCGAACTCGGCGTTCTCGGACAGGAAGCCGTAGCCCGGGTGGACGGCGTCGGCCCCCGCCTCGCGTGCCGCGTTCAGGACCTTGTCGATGTCCAGGTAACTGGTGGCCGGGGTGTCACCGCCCAGGGCGAACGCCTCATCCGCGGCGCGGACATGCAGAGCGTCCCGGTCCGGGTCTGCGTAGACGGCCACGCTCGCGATCCCTGCGTCCCGGCAGGCCCGGGCCACGCGGACAGCGATTTCGCCACGGTTGGCGATGAGCACCTTGCGCACGATTGAGGCTCCCTCCTTGAAACAAGCCGAGTTTAGGGAAGGCCGACACGGCACTTCGACCCGTCCCCAATGGTGAGCTTGCCCACACGGAGCGTGATGCGAGGCTCGCCCTACCCGCGAAAGCCCTTGTCGCACCGTTGTACGCAGGACTCCTTCGGAAAACCCTAGCCCCGCGATGTGCTCAAGGTCTCTGTGAGAGCGTGCCGCGCCCCACAACGTTTCTTTGTTGAGTCCCTACGAATGGCCCAACGAATCTTTGCCGACGCCCGGCCTCTTGTCCCCGGGTTTACCCGTTAGTAGCGTTCGCGCTGTCTTGAACGTACTTCAAGTAACAGCGGCTCTCGTGGGGCCGTGACCGAAAGTGGGTGGGGGCCGGTGGTGCGCAGACCGGTGGCATGGGTCGTGGCGGTCGTACTCCTCGCCGAGGCGTTCGGCATCGCCGCGCTCAACTGGTTCATGGGAGTGGTGGTCGACCGTCAGGACATGTCCCTGGCCGGCCTCGACCCGCACAACATGTCGGTGAGCGCGAAGATCGGTGCCGTGGTCTTCGGCCTCTACTTCGCCCTGTGCGCCCTGGTGGCCCTGCTGGTGGCGATACGCGACCGTGCGCCCGCCGGCCTCGGCCGCATCCTGCTGATCAGCGTCGCGGTCGTACACGGCCTGCTGGGCGCCGTGGTGTGGGGCCTGATCGGCTGGACCGCGTTCCTGTTCATGGTGGTCGTCCTCGCGCTCGTCGTGCTGCTGCTGATGACGTACGACCGTACGGAGGAGCCCGGCACCGGAGCGGACGCCGACGGGGGTGCGGACGGGTCCGGTTCCGGTCCGGCGGACACCTCGCAGGCCGGTCCGGAACCGGACCCGAGGAAGGACAGCCCGGCCGCCGGGCCGGTCACTCCGCCGGCGCCCACAACTCCGTGATGCCGACGCCCAGCTCCGCGAGCAGCCGGCGGACCAGGGGCAGGCTGATGCCGATCACGTTGCCGTGGTCGCCGTCGATGCCGTCGATGAAGGGCGCGCTGCGGCCGTCGAGCGTGAACGCGCCGGCCACGTAGAGGGGTTCGCCCGAGGCGACGTACGCGGCGACCTCCGCGTCGGTGGGCTCGCCGAACCGGACGACGGTGGACGCGGTCGCCGACACATGCCGGTTGCTCGCCGTGTCCCAGACGCAGTGCCCCGTCTGCAGGGTGCCGGCCCGGCCGCGCATCGACTTCCAGCGGGCGGTCGCCTCCTCGGCGTCCGCCGGCTTGCCGAGCGCCTGGCCGTCGAGGTCCAGCACCGAGTCACAGCCGATCACGATCGCGCCCCGCACGTCGGGGCGGGCGGCTACGACGGAAGCCTTGGCCTCGGCGAGGGCGAGGGCCAGTTCGGCCGGGGTGGGAGCGGTGACGGCGTCCTCGTCGACGCCGCTGACGATCACCTCGGGGGCGAGGCCCGCCTGCCGCAGGAGGTTCAGCCGGGCGGGGGACTGGGAGGCGAGGACGAGTCTGCGCATGGCGTCAGAGTAGTGGCTGCGGCCTATCTGACGCCCAGCACGATCATCGCCAGCAGCATGGCCAGGGCCAGGAGGACGCCGAGCCGCCGGAGGGTGTTCTGCATGTCCTGCAGGTCCTTCGGCGGCTCGTCTTCCGGGTCCGACCACAGCATGGCACCAGCGTGCGGCTTGGGCCGACGCGGGCGCCTGAGTAGCCGTACTCAAATTGGAGCCCGGAATTTCGCTTCCGTGCGCCCGCAGGGCGGAGCCGCGAATGGATACGGCCTCGCGCCCCTGGGGTGTTGTTCTCAGCTCGGCCAGTAAGTGCGGGTCCATGCAGTCGGGCTCGGGTCGGGGACCCGGCGCCGGGCGATGCGGGACGGGTCGGACCAGGCGGCCCTCGGCCTCGGGGTGCCGGACGGCGCGGCCGCCATGGCAGCTGCCCTCGCCCTTACCACCGCCAGTGCGGCGGCCAGCTCCTCCGGGGTCGGGTTGCCCCGTACGACTCTGATCGTCACAGCGGCTCCTTACAGGGGGATGTTGCCGTGCTTCTTCGGGGGCAGGGACTCGCGCTTGGTGCGGAGCTGGCGCAGGCCCCGTACGACATGGCGGCGGGTGTCCGACGGCATGATCACCGCGTCGACGTAGCCGCGTTCGGCGGCCGTGTAGGGGTTGAGGAGGTGGTCCTCGTACTCCTGGATCAGGCGGGCGCGGACGGCCTCGATGTCCTCGCCGCCCGCCACCGCCTCGGCGATGGTGCGGCGGTGCAGGATGTTGACGGCACCCTGGGCGCCCATGACGGCGATCTGGGCCGTCGGCCACGCGAGGTTGAGATCGGCACCCAGGTGCTTGGAGCCCATGACGTCGTAGGCGCCGCCGAAGGCCTTGCGGGTGATGACGGTGATCAGGGGGACCGTCGCCTCCGCGTAGGCGTAGATCAGCTTGGCGCCGCGGCGGATGATGCCGTCGTGCTCCTGGTCGACGCCGGGGAGGAAGCCCGGGACGTCGACGAAGGTGATGACCGGGACGTTGAAGGCGTCGCAGGTGCGGACGAAGCGGGCCGCCTTCTCGCTCGCCTTGATGTCGAGGCAGCCGGCGAACTGCATCGGCTGGTTGGCGACGATGCCGACCGGGTGGCCCTCGACACGGCCGAAGCCGGTGACGATGTTCGGCGCGTACAGGGCCTGCGTCTCGAAGAACTCGCTGTCGTCGAGGACGTGTTCGATCACCGTGTGGATGTCGTACGGCTGGTTCGCGCTGTCCGGGACCAGGGTGTCCAGCTCGCGGTCCTCGTCCGTGACGGCCAGGTCGGCCTCCTCCGGGAAGACCGGGGCCTCGGAGAGGTTGTTGGACGGCAGGTACGACAGCAGCTGCTTGATGTACTCGATGGCGTCCTTCTCGTCGCCGGCCATGTGATGGGCCACGCCGGAGACCGAGTTGTGGGTGCGGGCGCCGCCCAGCTCCTCGAAGCCGACGTCCTCGCCGGTGACCGTCTTGATGACGTCCGGGCCGGTGATGAACATGTGGGACGTCTGGTCGACCATGACCGTGAAGTCGGTGATGGCCGGGGAGTACACGGCGCCGCCGGCGCAGGGCCCGACGACCAGGCTGATCTGCGGGATGACCCCTGACGCATGGGTGTTGCGGCGGAAGATCTCGCCGTACGCGCCGAGGGAGGCGACCCCCTCCTGGATCCGCGCGCCGCCGGAGTCGTTGATGCCGATGACCGGGCAGCCGGTCTTCAGGGCGAAGTCCATCACCTTGACGATCTTCTGGCCGTAGACCTCGCCGAGGGCGCCGCCGAAGACGGTGAAGTCCTGGGAGAAGACGGCGATCGGGCGGCCGTCCACCGTGCCGTATCCGGTGACGACACCGTCCCCGTAAGGCCGGTTCTTCTCCAGGCCGAAGCTGGTGGAACGGTGCTGGGCGAACTCGTCCAACTCCACGAAGGAGCCCTCGTCGAGGAGCAGCTCGATTCGCTCACGGGCCGTCAACTTGCCCTTCGCGTGCTGCTTTTCGACGGCGCGCTCCGAACCGGCGTGTGTCGCTTGCTGGACACGGCGCTGGAGATCCGCGAGCTTCCCCGCGGTCGTGTGAATGTCGATCTCTTCCGGCTCGGACATCGGGATGCGGCTCCCTGCCTGCTCAAAAGGGGGGACGGTTACTCATCCGTAGCGTAGTGGGGCACCTAGCAAACGGCAGTGCGGCGTACAACACACCTAGGGTGGCTTGCATGACGCCGCGAGATGCAGCAGACGAGAACAACAATCGCTGGTCCGACCTGGACCGTCCACCGCTCGGTGCCGCGGGACTGCGCAGGGCCCTGGTGCGGGAGGGCGGACTGTGGACCGGCGTGGAGGTCGTGCAGCGCATCGGCTCCACCAACAGCGAGCTGGTGTCGCGGGCAGTCGCGGGGGAGGCCGTGGAGGGCGCCGTGCTCGTCGCCGAGGAGCAGACGGCCGGGCGGGGCCGCCTGGACCGCCAGTGGACGGCGCCGGCCCGCTCGGGCCTCTTCTTCTCGGTGCTGCTGAAGCCGGCCGAGGTGCCGGTGGCCCGCTGGGGCTGGCTGCCCCTGCTGACCGGGGTGGCGGTGGCGACGGGGCTGGCACGGGTGGCCGGTGTCGATACGGCACTCAAATGGCCCAACGACCTGCTGGTCACCGTCGGTGACGAGGAGCGCAAGGCCGGGGGGATTCTGGCGGAGCGGGCCGGCGAGGACGGTGTCGTGGTCGGCGTCGGCATCAATGTCACGCTCGGTGCGAAGGAGCTGCCGGTGCCGCAGGCGGGGTCCCTGGCGCTGGCGGGGGCGGTGACCACGGACCGGGATCCGCTGCTGCGGGCGGTGCTGCGCTCGCTGGAGGACTGGTACGGGCGCTGGCGCGCGGCGGAGGGCGATCCGGCGCGCAGCGGGCTCCAGGAGACGTATGCGGCGGGGTGCGCGACGTTGGGGCGGACGGTGCGGGCCGAGCTGCCGGGGGACCGGTCACTGGTGGGCGAGGCGGTGGCCGTGGACGGGGACGGACGGCTGGTGATCGCCACGGAGGCGGGGGTGCAGGAGCCGGTGGGGGCGGGGGACATCGTGCACCTGAGGGCGGCGTGAGGGCGGCGGCCGGGGAGCGGTGCGGGGGTGTGGGGGCTGGGGGCGGTCGGGTTCACGTGCCGGCGCTTGCACGGTGCCGCCTGCGCCCACCCTCCCCCACTCTCGGCTTGCCTCGAGCGGGGGGACCCCCATCGCCCCAGCGGCACGACTGCCCGCAGGCTCGGTCGGCTGACAAGGCGCCCGCACCGCAGCGCCCCGACAGGGGCGCGGGGAACTGTGCGATCAGCCCCCAGGGGCCGCAGCCGGGACTCAAGGTCCCGCAGGGGGCGCCGGCCGCGACCGCGGCCCCTCTCACCACCCCGTAACCCCTGATGCCGGCCCACCTCACGAAGTGAGCTACCGCACAGCTGCCGTAGAGTTGAGGCCGGTCGGTATATGCGACCGCGGCAGATCGGAAGGGCAGCAGGCGTGACCGTCGACGACACGGGCTCCGGCGAGGGCGCGGACGCCGCCGACTCCGGCGAGGACCCTCTCGCGCTGCGCCTCGAAGGCCTGATCCTCGGTGCCGAGCGCCGCTACACCCCGTTCCAGGCGGCTCGCAGCGCCGGTGTCTCGATGGAACTGGCTTCGAGGTTCTGGCGGGCCATGGGCTTCGCGGACATCGGGCAGGCCAAGGCGCTCACCGAGGCCGACGTGCTGGCCCTGCGCCGGCTCGCCGGTCTCGTCGAGGCGGGCCTGCTCAGCGAGGCCATGGCCGTGCAGGTGGCCCGGTCGACCGGGCAGACCACCGCCCGTCTGGCCGAGTGGCAGATGGATTCCTTCCTGGAGGGCCTGACCGAGCCCCCCGAGCCGGGCATGACCCGCACCGAGGTCACGTACCCGATCGTCGAGCTGCTCCTGCCCGAGCTGGAGGAGTTCCTGGTCTACGTCTGGCGCCGCCAGCTCGCCGCCTCGGCCGGCCGGGTCGTGCAGTCGGCCGACGACGAGGAGATGGTCGACCGGCGGCTGGCCGTCGGCTTCGCCGACCTCGTGGGATTCACGCGGCTGACCCGGCGGATGGAGGAGGAGGAGCTCGGCGAGCTGGTCGAGGCCTTCGAGACCACCGCCGCCGACCTGGTGGCTGCCCGCGGCGGCCGGCTCATCAAGACCCTCGGCGACGAGGTCCTGTACGCCGCCGACGACGCCGGCACGGCCGCCGACATCGCCCTGCGCCTCGTCGAGACCATGGCGCACGACGAGACGATGCCGGAGCTGCGCGTCGGCATGGCCTTCGGCACCGTGACCACCCGAATGGGCGATGTCTTCGGAACGACCGTGAACCTGGCCTCCCGGCTGACCTCCATAGCCCCCCGGGACGCCGTGCTCGTCGACTCGGCGTTCGCGGAGGAACTGATCCGCTCCGGCGAGGCGCCCGCCTCGGAGGCGGAGGCCGCTGAAGCCGCGGCCACCGCCGAGAAGGAGGGCGAGGAACCCCCGACGTACCGCTTCGCGCTCCAGCCGATGTGGCAGCGCCCGGTGCGCGGCCTGGGTGTCGTGGAGCCCTGGCTGCTCACCCGGCGCGACGGGGAGTCGACCTAGCCGCGGCCGGACTGGAGCAGCGGGTTCACGCACAGGCCGACGATCGGCAGGCAGACACCGTTGCCCGGCTGATGCGTGTTGGGCGAAGGGGTCGGGGTCGGAGCGGGTGGCGTGGCCGGTGCGCTGGCCGCCGGCGACGTGCCGACCGGCCGTGCCGGGCTCGTCGGGATGGTGGTCGGGACCGTGACCCCGCCGGGCAGCGCGGTGGGCGAGACCGACGCCGATGTGGACGGTGTGGCGGTCCGCGTGGCCGTCGGTGTGGGGCTCGCGCCGCCCATGACGGTGGCCTGCGAGGAGGTGGCCGTGGGGACCGAACCGACGGTGACGGCCGCGTTCGCCGACCGGTCGTTCGCGTCGGAGGTCGGGTCCAGCCGGGGCTCCGCTTCCGCCGTGCCGGGCGTGCCGACACCGCCCTCAGGCGCCATCCGTACGAGGCTCAGCACCCCGGCGGCCAGCGCGAGCCCTCCGGCGGCGAACAGCACCTTGCGGGGCCGGGGCTTGCGATGCCGCCCCCGCCGACTGACTGACGGCGTTCCTGTCATGACGCTCCCTCCCCGCTGCGCGCCCCCGATGCGCCGTGGCGAGCGCACGTTATGCGCTGTCGTGGGGCGTGCGCCGGGAGTCTCCCGGGATGTCACCCGAACGGGGGCGTCCGGAGCCGGTCGGTGCCCCTTTCCCCGGGCCGGGCCCGGCTGCGATGATCGGGTCCAGGCTGTTAACCCGCGTTAACCGGAGGGCATGTCATGAGCGAGGAGCGGTACGGGGAGTTCGTGCTGGTGCGGCGGCACGGTCACGTGACGGAACTCGTCCTGGACCGGCCGAAGGCGATGAACGCGGTGTCGGCGGACATGGCCCGCTCGGTCGTGGCCGCGTGCGCCGCGCTGAGCGCCGACCGGGACGCCCGGGTGGTGGTGCTGACCTCGTCGCACGAGCGGGCGTTCTGCGTCGGCGCCGACCTCAAGGAGCGCAACTCCATGACCGACGCGGAGCTGGTCCGGTCGCGGCCGCTGTCGCGCGGGGCGTACACCGGCGTCCTGGAGCTGCCGATGCCGACGATCGCCGCCGTGCACGGCTACGCGCTCGGCGGGGGCTTCGAGCTGGCGCTGTCCTGCGATGTGATCGTGGCCGACGGCACGGCCGTGGTGGGCCTGCCCGAGGTGTCGGTGGGTGTGATTCCGGGAGGCGGCGGTACGCAGCTGCTGCCCCGCCGGGTCGGGGCGGCCCGCGCGGCCGAGCTGATCTTCTCGGCGCGGCGGGTGGAGGCGGCGGAGGCGGCCGAGCTGGGGCTGGTCGATGTGCTGGTGGAGGTGGGCCAGGACCGGGCGGAGGCGCTGGCGCTGGCGGAGCGGATGGCGGCGAACTCGCCGGTGGGGCTGCGGGCGGCGAAGCGGGCGCTGCGGCTCGGGCACGGGCTGGACCTGAGGACGGGCCTGGAGGTGGAGGACGCGGCATGGCGGTCGGTGGCGTTCTCGGGGGACCGAGCCGAGGGGGTCGCCGCCTTCAACGAGAAGCGGAAGCCGGAGTGGCCCGGGGAGTAGAGGCGGCCGCGGAGGCGGGGCTGGAGACGAGGGCCCCGCAACACCTGTTCGCCGCACCAATGTCCCGAATGAACCCAATCCTCCCTAACCTGGAGTAATGGGTGAGGACAACCGGCTCGCCGCTGTCGTGGCGCTGGCGCAGGGCATGGCCGCGGCCCACACTCCACACGAGTGCTGGCACGCCGCCGCGGCCGGTGGCTGCCGTGCCCTGGACGGCAGCTTCGCCGCGCTCTCCGTCTGGGAGCGCGACCTCGGCCGGCTGCGGGTCCTCGTGAACGTCGGGGAGCGCGCCCCGGACGAGGAGGAGTTCCCCGACGCCGAGGCCTACCCGGTGCACCAGTTCCCGGAGATCACCGAGTTCCTGCACGAACGCTGGGCGGGCGGCGGCGGCCCCAACGCCTGGGTGGAGACGGCCGAGGGTCCCGCCGCCGGCCGCCCCGGTTACTCGCACCAACGGGTCGACGCCCTGCGCCGCAGGGGCCGCGGCTGCTGCCTGGTCGCGCCGATCCTGCTGCACGGCAGGGCCTGGGGCGAGCTGTATGTCGCCCGCGCCGTCCACGCCCCCGTCTTCGGCCGCGACGACGCCGACTTCGCCACCGTCCTGGCCTCCGTCGTCGCCGCCGGGATCGCCCAGACCGAGCGTCTCGAGGAGGCCCGCCGGCTGGCGTACACCGACGCGCTCACCGGTCTCGCCAACCGCCGTGCCGTCGACGTACGCCTCGACGAGGCGATCGACCGGCACCGCACGGACAACGCCGTGGTCAGTCTCGTCGTCTGCGACCTCAACGGACTCAAGCGGGTCAACGACAGCCAGGGGCACGCCGTCGGCGACCGGCTCCTCGAACGCTTCGGCTCGGTGCTGTCCCTGTGCGGGGCGATGCTCCCGGGCGCCCTCGCCGCGCGCCTCGGCGGGGACGAGTTCTGTCTGCTCGTGGTCGGCCCGCCCGCCGACGACGTGGTCAAGGCGGCCGACGAACTCTGCCGCCGGGCCGGGGAGTTGGAGCTGGGGGAGGGGGTCGCGTGCGGGGTTGCCTCGACCGCGGACCCGATCGGGCCGGTGCGCTCCGCCCGCCGTCTGTTCCGGCTCGCCGACGCCGCGCAGTACCGTGCCAAGGCGCTCCGCGCGGACCGGCCGGTGGTGGCCGGGCGGGAGGGGCCGGACGATCCCGTCGTACGGCTGGCCGACGCGCCCCCGCCGGAACGGGCCGACCGGCGCAGCTTCCGGGGCCGCCGCGCACTGTGACGTACGAGTAAGGGGCAACCCCGTACTCCACTAGTGACAGCAACGGCATTCAATGCGTACGCTCCTGAATATGGATATGCACACTGTGGTGGTGGGGACGTCCGGCGTCACCGCGTCCGACGTCCTCGCCGTGGCGCGCGGCGGCGCCCGGGTCGAACTGTCGGCAGAGGCGGTCGCGGCGCTCGCGGCGGCCCGCGAGATCGTGGACGCGCTGGCGGCCAAGCCGGACCCGGTCTACGGCGTCAGCACCGGCTTCGGCGCCCTCGCGACCCGGCACATCAGCCCGGAACTGAGGGCCCAGCTGCAGCGCAACATCGTGCGCTCGCACGCGGCCGGCATGGGACCGCGGGTGGAGCGTGAGGTCGTACGGGCCCTGATGTTCCTGCGGCTGAAGACCGTCTGCTCCGGACACACCGGTGTGCGTCCCGAGGTCGCCCAGACCATGGCCGACGTACTCAACGCCGGCATCACGCCGGTCGTGCACGAATACGGTTCCCTGGGCTGCTCCGGCGACCTTGCCCCGCTGTCCCACTGCGCCCTGGCTCTGATGGGCGAGGGGGACGCGGAGGGGCCGGACGGAGTCGTCCGGCCCGCCGGTGAGCTGCTCGCCGAGCACGGGATCGCGCCCGTCGAACTGCGCGAGAAGGAGGGGCTCGCGCTCCTCAACGGCACCGACGGCATGCTCGGCATGCTGGTCATGGCCCTCGCCGACCTGGACATGCTCTACAAATCCGCCGATGTCACGGCCGCTTTGAGCCTCGAAGCGCTCCTCGGCACGGACAAGGTGCTCGCGCCCGAACTGCACGCCATCCGCCCGCACCCCGGGCAGGGCGACAGCGCCGCCAACATGCTCGCCGTGCTCCAGGGCTCCCAGCTCACCGGGCACCACCAGGACGACGCGCCGCGCGTCCAGGACGCGTACTCCGTGCGGTGTGCTCCGCAGGTCGCCGGGGCCGGACGGGATACGCTCGCGCACGCCCGCCTCGTCGCCGAACGGGAGCTGGCCTCGGCCGTCGACAACCCCGTTGTGCTGCCTGGGGTCGGCACTGGGGGAGGGCGGGTCGAGTCCAACGGCAACTTCCACGGTGCGCCGGTCGCCTACGTCCTCGACTTCCTCGCCATCGCGGTGGCCGACCTCGGGTCCATCGCCGAGCGGCGGACCGACCGGCTGCTGGACAAGAACCGCAGCCACGGCCTGCCGCCGTTCCTGGCGGACGACGCGGGTGTCGACTCGGGCCTGATGATCGCCCAGTACACGCAGGCGGCGCTGGTCAGTGAGCTGAAGCGGCTCGCCGTTCCGGCGTCGGCCGACTCGATTCCGTCCTCCGCGATGCAGGAGGACCATGTGTCCATGGGGTGGTCGGCCGCGCGCAAGTTGCGGACGGCCGTGGGCAATCTGGCGCGGATCATCGCCGTCGAGCTGTACGCGGCTACCCGGGCGATCGAGCTGCGGGAGGGGTTGACGGCGGCGCCGGCCTCGCGCGCCGTGATCGAGGCGGCGCGCTCCGCGGGAGTGCGGGGGGCCGGGCCGGACCGGTACCTGGCACCCGACCTCGCTGCGGCTGAGGAGTTCGTGCGGGGCGGGGCGCTCGTGGAGGCCGCCGAGAAGGTGACCGGAGCGTTGCGGTAGTCGGTCGGTGCGGGTGGGTGGGGGCTGGTCGCGCCCACGCGGCGGTGGCCGCACATCGATACAGCCCCGCGCCCCCAAAGGGGCGCGGGGAACTGCGCACTACTTCAGCTTCGCCGACTGGGCCTTGATCACCGGGGTCGGTACCGTGTACGTCTTCCCCGCCGTCATCGCCCCGATGTTCATCGTGAAGTAGGTCGCGAGCGTGTTGCCGTGGCGTACCACCTCAGCGTGCAGGGGGCCCTTGTCGCCGTCCATGTCCGTGATCGCCGTGAAGGCCACCGACTCGCCGCCGGTGCCCGAGGGCCTGACCGCCGTGACCTTCGTGACCTTCTGCTCGTCACCGGCCGCGCCGCCCGTGAAGCCGGTCGCGCAGGCCTCGATCGCCGACGAGACGGCCTTCAGGGCCTGCTGCGCGCCGTTCCCGTCGTACGACGACAGGTCGAGGGACGTGACGTCCAGGTCCAGTGAGTCCTTGAGCGCCATCTCGAACTTTCCGTCGGCCATGTCGTCGAGGGAGGTCGCGTCGTCGGTCGGGTCCTTCTTGTTCTCCCGGACCGTGCGGCCGATCTCCGTGGCCGCGTCGGCCGGTGCGAGGCCGGAGAGCACGTAGGCCAGCGGGCGGCACTTCCCGTCGCTCGCCTTGACCCTGCTCCTGGCCGGCGGGGCCTCGCCGATCGCGTTGACCCTGTAGCCGTCCACCTCGCCCTGCGCGAGGATCCGCTGCTTCAACTGCGCGGTGCTCAGCGCCTTGACGGTGGAGGCGGAGGCCGCGGAGGCGGCCGTGTCCTTCGAACTCCCGCCGGAGCAGCCCGTCATGAGGGCGAGGGACAGTGCGCCGCCGACGGCGACGGTGCACATCCGCACGCCCGATGATCTCTTCATGAGAGGACTGTGAGTCCCCGGTCAAGGACCGGTCAAGTTGTTTAAAATCCCAGTCGTTCCCGGCGGACCGAATAGACCACGAACCCCGCGCCGACGCCGAGGAAAAGGGTGCCGCCGACGACGTACGGCGTGGTGTCCGGGCCGCCGGTGTCGGCGAGTTGGGTGGCGTCCCCGGTCGCCTCCGAGGTGGCCTCGGACAGCGCCTTGGCCTGCTGGGTGACCTGTGTCGCCGTACTCTCCGACGTGCCGGTTCTCGCCGAGGCGTCCTGCGACGCGTGGGCGGACGGAACGAACCACAGCGCACCCAGGAGCGTGCCTGCGGCGGTGGCGGTCAGCAACGGGCGGCGAGCGGATGACACGGAATATCGATCCCCTTGTGGCGCTGGCGAATTGGCCGTGTGGGGCGATGTTAGTGAAAATCGCGGGTCACGGGAAAGTCACGGGAGGTTTCGGCCGTACGCTCCGGGCATGAGCACTCCAGAGACATCACGTTTTGTACGACTTCGGGTGGAGCTGGTCCTCGAAGTCGAGGACGCCGACGAGGTCACCAAGGCCGCGCTGTTGCGGATCGCCGAGGACCCCGAGCTGCCCGGCGAGGAGCGGACGCATGCCGAGACCGCTGTGACGGAAGACACCGCCGAGGCCCTCGCCTATCTCGTTGATCCGTTCGGCCTGGTCAGCGAGGTGCCCGGGGTCGAGCTCCAGCAGGCCTCCTGGTCCAGCGAGCATGTTTCCTATGATCCGGATTCGCCGGACTGGGACCTCGACGAGGAGGATGGCGAGGGCGGCGACGAAGAAGAGGACGGCATCGGCTGAGCGTTCCGGGGAACCAGTGACCCCGGACGGCAACCGCCGTCCGGGGTTTCGTCGTCTCAGACAGCGCACGGACCGACCCCTGCCGCACCGGCCGCCCCGGCGGACGTGGTGTGCCCCACACATCCCAGGAATGTGGAACGGGACCTAGCGGCCGTAGCGTTGAAGGTTCTTGACGGGGACTCTCGGTGTGTTCGCGGACTCAGCAACGATGGAGAAGCGTGTGATGACGGACAGTAAGCGGCGCAAGGGCCTCATGGCCGCGTCCGCACTGCTCGGCGGTGTGCTGGTGCTCACGGCGTGTTCCGGAGGCGGCGACAAGGCGTCAGGCAGCGGTGAGAGCTCGCAGGCCCAGTCGGACCAGGCGGCGGCGAAGAAGTCGTCCCAGGCCGACATCACGATCACGCCCAAGGACGGCTCCAGCAACGCGTCCATCAACAACTCCGCCGCCGTCACCGTCAGCAAGGGCACGCTCACCAGCGTCACCATGACCACCGCCGACGGCAAGGCGGTCACCGGCGCCCTGTCCGCCGACAAGACGAGCTGGAAGCCCACCGTCCAGCTGGAGCGGTCCACCACCTACAAGGTCGCCGCCGAGGCCAAGGACTCCGCCGGCCTGGTCGCCAACGAGAACGCCTCGTTCACCACGGTCTCCCCGGCCAACAGCTTCATAGGCAACTTCACGCCGGAGGACGGCTCGACCGTCGGCGTGGGCATGCCCGTGTCGATCAACTTCGACAAGCAGATCACCAACAAGGCCGCCGTCCAGAAGGCCGTCACGGTCACCTCCAGCAGCGGCCAGCAGGTCGTCTGCCACTGGTTCTCAACCCAGCGCATGGACTGCCGCCCCGAGACCTACTGGAAGGAGAACTCCACCGTCACGCTGAAGCTCGCGCTCGACGGTGTCGAGGGCGCCTCCGGTGTCTACGGCGTCCAGCAGAAGACGGTCACCTTCCACATCGGCCGCAACCAGGTCTCCTACGTCGACGCCAAGACCAAGGAGATGAAGGTCACCCAGGACGGGAAGACCATCAGGACCATCCCGATCTCGGCGGGTTCGCCCCAGCACACGACGTACAACGGCATCATGGTGATGTCCGAGAAGTTCAAGCAGACGCGCATGAACGGCACGACTGTCGGCTTCACCGACAACGACGGCAAGGCCGAGTACGACATAAAGGACGTGCCGCACGCCATCCGCCTCACCAGCTCCGGCACCTTCCTGCACGGCAACTACTGGGGCGCGAAGTCCATCTTCGGTGCGGTGAACACCAGCCACGGCTGCGTCGGCCTCTCCGACACCAAGGGCGCCAACGACACCAGCACGCCCGCCTACTGGATGTACAGCCACTCGATCGTCGGTGACGTGGTGGTCATCTCCAACACCGGCGACAAGACCGTGGCCCCCGACAACGGCCTCAACGGCTGGAACCTGAACTGGGCCGCCTGGAAGGCCGGTTCGGCCGTCTGACGCACAGCCGACACACAGCTCACCGGTGCCGCCCCCAGGGGCGGCACCGGCGTTTCCGGGGTCCACCACAGCCTTCTCATGCTTCTCTTATTTCGGCCTTATCGAGCCATCACGGTGCGTCCCTACCTTGCGGTCATGTTCTTCACCTACCTGAGGCGCGAACTGCGCCGCCGCAGAAAGGCGGCTCTCGTCGTCGCCTCCGGCCTCGCGCTGGGCATCGCACTGGTCATCGTGGTCAACTCCGTCTCCAACGGCATGGGGAAGGCGCAGGACAAGGTCCTTCAGTCGCTGTACGGCCTGGGTACGGACATGACCGTCACCAAGGCCGCGTCGGCGACCACGAGCAACGCCCAGCGTCCGCGCTTCCAGTTCGACGCGCAGAACAACGGCTCGTCGGACACGCAGAGCAGCGACCGGGTCATGGTGCAGGGTTTCACCACCCTCGCCTCCTCCACCGTCACCAAGGTCTCCGACCAGAAGGGCGTCGCGACCGCGGTCGGCGGGCTGAACCTCAACGTGGTCAAGATCAGCGGCCAGTTCACCCGGGGTCAGTTCCAGCAGAACCAGTCCGGCGGCAACCAGCAGGGCGGCCAGGGCCAGGGCAACGGCGGTGGCAACGGCGCGCCGCAGGGCGAGGTCCGGGGTGGTGGCGCCAACTTCGACGTCAACTCGTACACCGTCTACGGCACCGACGTCTCCCAGACCGGGATCGGCCCGCTGACCTCGTCGAAGATCACCAGCGGCCGTACCTTCAAGACGACCGAGACCGACGCCAAGGTGCTGGTGGCCGACTCGGCGTACGCCAAGGAGAAGAAGTACAAGGTCGGTTCGACCGTCACCATCAACAAGGTCAAGTACACGATCATCGGCATCGCGACGGCCGACAGCGGTGACGCCGCGGCCAACCTGTACATGCCGCTGAAGCAGGCGCAGACGCTGGCCGACGAGAAGAACAAGGTCACCACGATCTACGTCAAGGCGACCGACTCCAAGCAGATCTCGGCCGTCAAGTCGACCATCCAGAAAAACGTCTCGGGTACGACGGTCACCACCTCCGCGGACCTCGCGGACACCGTCTCCGGCTCGCTGTCCACGGCGTCCTCCCTCGCCACCAACGTCGGTAAGTGGCTGTCCATCGCGGTGCTCGTGGCCGCGTTCCTGGTCGCCGGACTGCTGACCTCCTCGGCGGTCTCCCGCCGCGTCCGCGAGTTCGGCACGCTGAAGGCGCTGGGCTGGAAGTCCCGCCGGGTGACCGGGCAGGTCATCGGTGAGGCCATGGTCAACGGCCTGGTCGGCGGCGCGCTCGGGATCGCGCTCGGTCTGGTGGGCGCGTACGTCGTCACCGAGATCAGCCCGAGCCTGGAGGCCTCCCTCGGCAGCGGAGCCGGTGGCGGCGGCAACGCGGGCGGCGGCCCCGGCGGGGGTGGCGGCTTCGGCGGCGGCCCCGGCCGGCAGACCGCCAAGACCCTGGAGGTCGCCCTGACCGCCCCGGTCAGCGTGACGACGATCGCGGTGGCCGTGGGTCTGGCGGTGGCCGGCGGTCTGATCGCGGGCGCGTTCGGCGGCTGGCGGGCGTCGAGGCTGCGTCCTGCGGATGCGCTGCGGCGCGTGGAGTAGCCGACGTGGGCTGGTGGCGGGGTGGGGACGCTTACCGGCGCTTGCAGGGTGCCGCGGCTGAGACGTGCCCCGTAAGGGGCGCGGGGCGGTGTCGAACATGCGGCTCCGCCGCGCGGGCGCGACCAGCCCCCCACCCACCCGCAGCCGACAACGCACCGCACCACCCCAAACCCTCCCAGGAGCCACCATGTACGAACTCAGAAACGTCACCAAGCTCTACTCCCGCGGCAAGGACACCGTCCGCGCCCTCGACGGCATCGACCTCACCATCTCCGACGGCGACCGCCTGGTCATCCAGGGGCCCACCGGCGGCGGCAAGTCCACCCTCCTGCAGATGATCGGCGGCCTGGACCGGCCGACCTCCGGTGAGGTCGTCCTGGACGGCACCGACCTGGCCAAGCTCTCCGAGACCAGGCTGACCCGGATCCGCAGCGAGAACATCGGGTTCGTCTTCCAGTCGTTCAACCTGATCCCGACGCTCACCGCCCAGGAGAACGTCGAGACCGCCCTCGTCCCGCTCGGCGTCAAGGCCAGGGAACGCCGTGAGCGTGCCGCCGAGGCGCTGACGTCCGTCGGTCTCGGCGAGCGCCTCGGGCACCTGCCCTCCGAGATGTCCGGCGGCCAGCAGCAGCGCGTCGCCATCGCCCGGGCCCTCGTCAAGCAGCCCAAGGTGCTGCTCGCCGACGAGCCCACCGGCAACCTCGACGAGGGCATGCGCGACGAGATCATGGACGTACTGGAGCAGATGTGGAAGGAGTTGGGCCTGACCTTCATCATGGTCACCCACGACTCCGCGATCGCGAAGAAGGCCCCGCGGCTGGCGACCATCCGCAAGGGCAAGATCACCGTCAAGGAGAACGCGGGCACGTGAGGTGCGTCACGGAGTGACGGCGCCTAGCACTGAACTCCCGTGCACAACCGCGCAGTTGGGTAACAGTGTCCGCCCCGGCGCGTAACAGTTCTCCTGTACTTCCCTTACCGGTCTCTCATCTATTGAGCCTGCTGATCACCCCCCGGCATACTCCGTATTCCGGGGGGTTGACGCATGTGTGTGCGGGACTGCCCCCGGCCGGGTGGACGGGGAATTCGCCCGGTACACCGTCTCCCAGGGGGAGTCTTGCGCAGACAAGTGAAAAGAGCTGCCGCGGCCACCGTGGCCACGGCAGCAGCCGTCGCCCTCGCCGCCGGCATGACCAGCCCGGCGTCGGCGAAACCGGAGCAGCGCACCGCCGCCACGGCCGCCTCATCGGTCACCGGCAGGCACCACGTCACCCTGATCACCGGTGACCGGGTCGCCCTCGACGCCAAGGGCCGCGTCGTCGGTCTGGAGCGGGCCAAGGGACGGGAGCACATACCCTTCCAGATCCGCAAGGCCGACGGGCACACCCTCGTCGTCCCCGGTGACGCCGTGCAGTTGGTCGCCTCCGGCAAGCTGGACCGACGGCTGTTCGACGTAACCGAGTTGGACAAGGCCGCGACCCGCAAGGCGCAGAAGAACGGCCTGAAGGTCATCGTCGGGTACCAGGGCACCGCCGGCGCCGCCAAGGCCGACGTCCGTGACGCCGGCACCCTGCGCCACAGCCTCAGGACGCTCAACGCCGACGCCGTGCAGACCCCGGTCAAGGACACGCCGGAGCTGTGGGACGCGGTCACCAACGGGGACAAGGCCGCCGCCGGCATCGCGCACGTCTGGCTCGACGGCGTCCGCAAGGCCAGCCTCGACAAGTCCGTGCCGCAGATCGGCGCCCCCAAGGCATGGGCGGCCGGCTACAACGGCAAGGGCGTCAAGATCGCCGTCCTGGACACCGGTGTCGACACGACCCACCCGGACCTCAAGGACCAGGTGATCGAGTCCAAGAACTTCACCACGGCCGCCGACGCCATGGACCACTTCGGCCACGGCACGCATGTCGCGTCCATCGCCGCGGGTACCGGCGCCAAGTCGCACGGCAAGTACACCGGTGTCGCGCCCGGCGCGAAGATCCTCAACGGCAAGGTGCTGGACGACACCGGCTCCGGTGACGACTCCGGCATCCTGGCCGGCATGGAGTGGGCGGCGGCCGAGGGCGCCGATGTCGTCAACCTCAGCCTGGGCGGCTACGACACCCCGGAGATCGACCCACTCGAAGCCGAGGTCAACAAGCTCTCCAACGAGAAGGGCATCCTGTTCGCGATCGCCGCGGGCAACGAGGGCCCCGAGTCCATCGGTTCGCCGGGCAGCGCGGACGCCGCGCTCACCGTCGGCGCGGTCGACGGCAACGACAAGCTCGCCGACTTCTCCTCCACCGGCCCCAGCGCCGAGGGCACCATCAAGCCGGACGTCACCGCGCCCGGAGTCGACATCACCGCGGCCGCGGCCAAGGGCAGTGTCATCGACCAGGAGGTCGGCGAGAACCCGCCCGGCTACCTGACCATCTCCGGTACGTCGATGGCCACCCCGCATGTCGCGGGCGCCGCCGCGATCCTGAAGCAGGAGCACCCCGACTGGGGCTACCAGCAGCTGAAGGCCGCGCTGACCGCCTCCACCAAGGGCGGCAAGTACACGCCGTTCCAGCAGGGTTCGGGCCGGATCCAGGTCGACAAGGCCATCAAGCAGACCGTGGTCGCCGACCCGGTGTCGGTGAACTTCGGTGTGCAGCAGTGGCCGCACACCGACGACACCCCGGTCACCAAGCAGCTCACCTACCGCAACCTCGGCACCAAGGACGTCACCCTCAGCCTCTCGGCGAGCGGCACCGACCCCAAGGGCGCTGCGGCCCCGGCCGGCTTCTTCACTCTGGGCGCGACCAAGGTGACCGTCCCTGCGGGCGGCACCGCCTCCGTCGACCTCACCGCGAACACCAAGCTGGGCGGCACCCTCGACGGCGCCTACTCGGCGTACGTCACGGCGACCGGCGACGGCCAGAGCGTCCGCACGGCGGCCGCGGTGCAGCGCGAGGTGCAGTCGTACAGCGTCACCGTCAAGCACATCGGGCGCGACGGCAACCCGACCGGTGTCTACAACACCGCTTTGATCGGCTACTCGGGCCTCGGTGACGGGCGCGCCTACAACGTGCCGGCCGTCGACGCCGGGACCACCACGATGCGGGTGCCGAAGGGCACATACCTGCTCGACGCCTGGATCGCGAAGGACTTCACCACCTTCGACGGCGGTCTCGACTGGCTGGTCCAGCCCAAGCTGAGCGTCACCAGGGACCTCACGGTCACCATCGACGCCCGTACCACCAAGTCGGCCGACATCACCGTGCCGGACGCGCAGGCCAAGCCGAACTCCGCGACGGTCGACTACATGTACGACCCGGCGGCCACCGGGTTCGGGGTCGGCTTCGACACCTTCGACAAGATCCGGGTCGCGCCGCTGGGCGGCGAGGTCACAAGCGGTCTGACCCAGTCCTGGAGCGGCCAGTTCACCAAGGGTGCCGACGAGGAGTACGACGTCGCCACCAGTGCCCAGGTCAAGAAGCTCCAGGGCGACAAGGTCCGGCATTTCAAGACCGGTGAGCTCTCCACGGTGAAGAACTCCGTCGGCGCCGCCGCCTCCGGCAAGACCGGTTCGGTCAGCCCGTGGGGCATCGTCGGCCAGGACGTGGTCGGCGGCGGCAGCGTGGAGCAGAAGCTGCCCGGCACCCGCACCTTCCACCTCTCCACCGTGGACGGCGCCCTGTGGGGCTTCGACGTCGCGCAGTACAGCGGCCACGACGCCCAGGGCCTGCCGATCGCCGACGCCTACTACACGGCCGACCCGCAGCCGTACAAGGCGGGCAAGACCTACAAGAACACGTTCAACAGAGCGGTCTTCGGCCCGCATCTGACCAGCGACTACGGTCTGTACCGCGACGGCAACCAGATCTTCGGCATCGTCCCGCTGTTCTCCGACAGCGCCAAGCACGCCGGGTCCTCCGACTTCCTGTCGGTGAACACCACCCTGTACCGCAACGGCACCAAGGTGGGCTCCAACAAGGACCCGCTGTTCGGCGGCGGCGCCTTCACCGTGCCGTCCGCCGACGCCGAGTACAAGCTGACCACCTCGGTCATCCGCTCGGTCAAGGTCGCCGCCGCCTCCACCCGGATCGACGCGAGCTGGACCTTCCACTCGAAGAAGTCGGCCGGCGGAGCCCCGGCCCAGCTTCCGGCCTCCACCGTCCACTTCGGCGCCAACACCGGCTCGGACAGCCGCGTCGAGGCGGGCAAGAAGGTCACCTTCCCGGTGACCGTCGAGGGCGCGGCCGCAGGCCGCAACCTGAAGTCCCTCGCGGTCTACGTGTCGTACGACTACGGCAGGACCTGGAAGGAGCTGACGGTCAGCCACGGCAAGATCACCGTCAAGAACCCGGCCAAGGGCAAGGCCATCTCGTTCCACGCCAAGATCGCCGACAAGAAGGGCAACAAGTCGACGATCTCGATCTACAACGCGTACTACGCCAAGTGAGCCGTAGCCGCTGAGCGGATCCACAGCGAGCGGCCCGCCGGAAGCGCGGCTTCCGGCGGGCCGTTCCCCATACCCGGGGCAGGTCAGGGGGCGGGGGCGACCCGGGTCGCGTCCGTGCCCCAGCTGGCCAGCAGCCGCAGCGCCTCCGCCGACGCCGAGCCCGGTTCCGCGTGATACGTGACCAGGGCCTGGTCCGGGTCGTCGGGCAGCCGGAACGACTCGAAGGTGAGGGACAGCGGGCCCACCAGCGGGTGGTGCAGCCGCTTCACCCCGTGGCTCTTCTCCTTGACGTCGTGCGTCGCCCACAATCGGCGGAACTCCTCGCTCTTCACGGAGAGTTCGCCGACCAGCGCGGACAGCCGGGTGTCGTCGGGGTAGCAGCCCGCGTCCATCCGCAGCTGACAGACGATGTCGATCGCCTTCTGCTCCCAGTCGACGAAGAGATCGCGGTAGTCGGGCCGCATGAACACCAGCCGCGCCCAGTTGCGTTCCGCGACGGGCAGTTCTCCCCAGTCACCGAAGACCGCCGCCGCCGTCCTGTTCCATGCCAGGATGTCCGAGCGGCGCCCGTAGACGTACGCCGGTACGCTCTCCATGCTGTCCAGCAGCTGGCCCAGCGCCGGGCGCACCTGCTGCGGCCGCGCCGACGCCTTCCTCTTGTGCTGCTTGCCCTTGGCGAGATGGATGAGATGCGCGTGCTCGGCGTCGGTGAGCCGCAGCGCGCGGGCGATCGCGTCCAGCACCTCCGCCGACACGTTCCGGCCGTTGCCCTGCTCAAGGCGTGTGTAGTACGCCACCGACACCCCGGCCAGCTGGGCCAGCTCCTCGCGTCGCAGCCCCGGCACCCTGCGGTGCCGCCCGAAGTCCGGCAGCCCCACGTCGGCGGGGAGCAGCCGGGCCCGCCGGGTGCGCAGGAACTCGCTGAGCTCGGCACGCCGGTCCAGGGGCGGGGAGGGGGACGTCGGGGGCTGCTCTTCCATACCTCCAGTATTCACGGTCGTACGCACGGGAACCTGACCCCGCCAGTGGTAGGCACGCCAGACGTACGCAGAGGCGAGGACTGGGTAGCGGCCGTGGCGTGGAGGAGGCTGGACGCGTGCCCGGAGAAGGAGAAGGCAGCCGGGCACGAAGACACCGCTAGGAGAACCCCCCTGATGACCACTGTTGCTGCTTACGCCGCGCCCGCCGCGAAGGCCCCGCTGGAGCGGACCACGATCGAGCGGCGCGCGGTAGGTGAATTCGACGTCCTCATCGACATCGAGTTCGCCGGTATCTGTCACTCCGACATCCATCAGGCCCGGGAGGGCTGGGGCACGGCGATCTTCCCGATGGTGCCCGGTCACGAGATCGCGGGCGTCGTCTCCGAGGTCGGCCCGGGTGTCACCCAGTACGCGGTGGGGGACCGGGTGGGCGTCGGCTGCATGGTCGACTCCTGCCGCGAGTGCGACAACTGCAAGGCCGGTCTGCAGCAGTACTGCACTGGCAGCGGCCCGGTCTGGACGTACAACGGCGTCGGCAGGGACGGGCAGCCCACCTACGGCGGCTACTCGCAGAAGATCGTCGTCGACGAGAGCTACGTCGTCCGCATCCCTGACGGCCTCTCCCTCGACGTCGCCGCTCCGCTGCTGTGTGCCGGCATCACCACCTACTCGCCCCTGAAGCACTGGGGTGCGGGTCCCGGCAAGAAGGTCGCGGTTGTCGGTCTCGGTGGTCTGGGCCACGTGGGTGTCAAGATCGCGGCGGCGCTCGGCGCCGAGGTCACCGTCCTGTCCCAGTCCCTCCGCAAGAAGGACGACGGCCTGAAGCTGGCGCCACCGACTACCGCGCCACCGGCGACCCGAAGACCTTCGAGGACCTCAAGGGCACGTTCGACATCATCCTCAACACGGTCTCGGCGCCGCTCGACTTCGACGCGTACCTCTCGCTGCTGCGCACCGACGGCGCGATGGTGAACGTCGGTCTCCCGGAGGAGCCCGCCCCCCTGCTGCTCTCCTCCGTCTTCGGTAAGCGCCGTGTCCTGACCAGCTCCAACATCGGCGGAATCCCGGAGACCCAGGAGATGCTCGACTTCTGCGCCGAGCACAACCTGGGCGCCGAGATCGAGGTCATCCGCGCGGACCAGGTCAACGAGGCGTACGAGCGGGTCGTCAACAGCGACGTCCGCTACCGCTTCGTGATCGACACGGCGACGATCTGAGTCACTTTCGCCTGCCGAGCAGGTAGAGCAGACAGGGGCCGCCGACCAGGGAGGTCAGCGCACCCACCGGGATCTCCAGCGGAGGTACCAGGGTGCGGGCCACCAGGTCGGCGGTCACCACCACCAGGCCGCCCGTCAACGCCGAGCAGACCAACGGCAGGTGAGGCGTGCGGGTGAGCCGCCGGGCCAGCTGCGGCGCGGTCAGCGCGACGAACCCGATCGGCCCGGCGGCCCCGGTGGCGGAGGCGGCGAGCACCACGCCGAGGAGGGTGAGGCCGAGGCGGGCCCGGTCGACGGGCAGACCGAGGGCGGCGGCGGTGTCGGGGTCGAGACCCAGGGGCCGCGCGGCCCGGCTCGCCCACACCAGCCCCGGCAGGGCGAGCAGCAGGACGACGGCGAGCGGGCCGGCCTGGTCCCACCCGCGGCCGTTCAGAGTGCCGGTCAGCCACAGCTTGACCTGCTCGGCGGCGTCCAGCTCGCTGTCGGTGAGACACAGCTGGACGACGGCGGACAGCGCGACGCCGATACCGGCGCCGGTGAGCACGGAGCGGCTGGGCGGCATGCCGTGCCGCCAGGCGAGGGCGTACGTTGGGCAGGAGGAGGTCCCACCGATGACCGTGAACCTGAACCACACCATCGTCGCCGCACACGACAAACACGCGTCGGCCAGGTTCCTCGCCGACATCCTCGGTCTTGAAGTCAGCCCGCAATACGGCCCGTTCGTCCCGGTCGCGATACCGAACGGCGTCACCCTCGACTACATGGAGACCCCCGGGAACATCCCGCCGCAGCACTACGCCTTCCTGGTCTCCGAGGACGACTTCGACCAGATCTTCACCCGCGTCCGGGAGGCCGGCCTCCCCTACTGGGCCGACCCGTACCACAGCCGCCCCGGCGAGATCAACACCAACGACGGCGGCCGCGGCACCTACTTCGACGACCCCAACGGCCACCGCCTGGAAATCCTCACCCGCCCCTACGGCAGCGGCGGCTGACCCAGCGGCACGGACTCCCCGGGCGCGTACGACCGTACGACCGCACCGGCCCCCTCACCGTCCGACGGCCGTACGACATGCACGCGCCCGCGCCCTGCGACCAGACCCCGCTCGTCCGTCACCGTCAGCACGGTGTTCTCGTCGATCGCGACGCCGTACGGCACCCAGCCGTGCGACACGGCCGCGACCAGCCGGGCCAGCGTGCCCCACTGCGCCGCGTGCACGTCCACCGCGAAGGGCACGAGGCCGAGGGCCGGCCTGACCTCGATCTCGTCGAGGTCCTCGGCGGTGTCCGGCGGGCAGACCGGGACGCCGTCCACCAGCCAGCCGCCGACCACGGCCCGCTGGGCGGCGAGAACGGCCCCTGCGGAGAACCCGGCGTAGGGGATGCCATGTTCGGCAAGCACTTCGGGCAGCAGCTCCAGACACTCCGCGAACGCGTCCTGATATGCGGGCGTGAGCCCACCGCACACCAGCAGCCCGTCCAGCCCGTCCTTCAGCAACTCCGGTTCGAACCGCTCCCCGACCGGCACCGGCACCGGCACCGGTACGCACTCGCCGGCGGCCCGCAACGCCCCCGCGTACCGCCCGAACTCCTCCTCCCCGTCCCCCTCGTCGACGATCACACACCCGATACGACGGCTGCCCCCGCCCGCGGCCCGCAGCAACGGCCCATACACCTCGGGAGCGTCCCACCCCCCACCGACGAGAAAGATCTGGCCGCTCATGGCCCGGTGTCCGCCGTGGCGGCGGTGTGGCGCGGTCACCCCCGCAGCCCCTTGATCCCGTCCTGCGCGGCCATGACCAGCTCGATTCCCCGGTTGTCGTGCGCCGGTTCGCGCATCTGGTTCGTCACGTACGCGATCACCATCCGCTCGTCGGGGTCGACCCAGACCAGTGCGCCGCCCCAGCCGCCCCAGCCGAGGGCGCTGCCGAAGAGGCCGTAGCCCAGGCCGTACCGGGCAGGCATGCCCAGGACGCGGTCCTCACCGTCGAACTGCACCTCCCGCGCCCGTTCGCACCCCTCCGGTGACAGCACCCGCACCCCGCCGACGGTTCCGCCGCAGGCGAGCAGGGACTGGACGAGGGCGATGGCGCGGGCGTTGCCGAAGCCGCTGGCCGCGGGGATCTGGGCGCGCCGCCAGGCGAGGCTGTTGCCGTCCCGGACGCGCAGGGTGGCGACACCGGGGCGTTTCGCGTCGCTGTCCCGCGCACGGGCCGCGTAGTCCTCGTCCTCGCCCGGTGGCGGCACGGTGAGCGCCACCCGCCCGTCGTGCTCGGCACCCAGCCCGACATGGAAGTCCGCGCCCAGCGGCCCGGCCACCTCGGCGGCGAAGAACTCACCCGGGCTCCGCCCGGTGATCCGGCGCACCAGCTCACCCACGAGAAACCCCTGGGTGAGTGAGTGGTACCCGGCCGCCGTCCCCGGCTCCCACTGTGGAGCCTGCCCGGCGAGCCGGGCCGTCGCCGACGTCCAGTCGTACAGCTCCTCGATCGGCCCCTCCCAGTCGGGCAGCCCGGCGGTGTGCGAGAGCAGATGCCGTACGAGCACACTCTCCTTCCCCGCCGCGGCGAACTCGGGCCAGTACCGGGAGACCGGCGCGTCCGGATCCAGCTCGCCCCGGTCGACGAGCACCAGCGCACACAGCGCGGTCATCGTCTTGGTCACGGAGAACACATTGACGATGGTGTCCCGCTCCCATGACACATGCCGCCCCGCGTCGGCGAACCCACCCCACACATCCACCACGGCCTCCCCGTCCACGAAGACGGCGACGGCACCTCCCACATCCCCCTCGTCCAGGAGTCCGGAGAGCATGTGGGGCACAGCGGCGAACAGCTCGTCGTAGGAGCCATGAATGTCGGCCATACGCGCCATTCAGCCGTCCCCACCGGGCCGGGGCAACCCTATTTCCCGGGGCCGGCTTCCATGACTCGCGCGGGTCGGCGGACGGTGACCGCGAGCCGGTCGGGTGGGGTACGGAATCGCGCGGCGTCCTCACGCGTTGAGGCGAGTGGGCACGGGACGCCGGTGATGTGCGAGCCGAATAGCCCGAGTGACCGAGCTGACAGAAATTGGAGGGTCCGTGATGGCTGCGCAGACGCAGAGGGCCGTGCTGGCGGGCGGATGCTTCTGGGGGATGCAGGACCTGATCCGCCGGCTCCCGGGCGTGACGGGGACCCGGGTCGGATACACCGGGGGTGACGTGCCGAACGCGACGTACCGTAACCACGGCACGCACGCGGAGGCCATCGAGATCCTCTTCGACCCGGAGAAGACCGACTACCGCGCGATCCTGGAGTTCTTCTTCCAGATCCACGACCCGAGCACCAAGAACCGCCAGGGCAACGACATCGGCCTCAGCTACCGCTCGGCGATCTACTACGTGGACGACGAGCAGAAGCGGATCGCCGAGGACACCATCGCGGACGTGGACGCCTCCGGACTGTGGCCCGGCAAGGTCGTCACCGAGGTCGAGCCGGTCGGCCCCTTCTGGGAGGCCGAGCCCGAGCACCAGGACTACCTGGAGCGTTACCCGGACGGCTACACCTGCCACTTCCCGCGCCCGGGCTGGCGACTGCCGGCCCGTACGGAGGGCTGACCGCGAGACGGCCCGGCGCAAGGCGGAGGCTGCCCGGCAGTACCCCGGAGCCGGGCCGCGCTTGCGGGGCTGCGGTGCCCCGCCGTACGCGTCGGTCAGACCGTATCCGGGCACTCCAGGCGGCAACCACCGTCCGACGGCCGTCGCGCTGCGGTTGCCGCCGCCCAGCCCACCTCGTCAGCTGGAACCGGGGACCGCCCGTGCGCAGGGGACCTTCCATGGGCCGGAACCTGGCTCGACCGCCCATACGACCGACACGCGTCGTAAGGCGCACCGCCACCCGGGAACCGGCCAGATCCGCGGCTGCAGACGCCGACGCCGTATCCGTTTCATGGGTACGGGAGCAGAAGAACACCGCTGTCGACCCGTCTCAGAGCCGACGGTACTTGTCGATGTCCTCCGCGAACTCCTGGATGGCCTGTGCGGTGAGCGTCGGTCGCGTGTCGGCGATGGCGGTCATGTAGTCCTCGGTCGTTGCCGGTCGGCCCTGACGATGGGTGACTTCGTGCTCGAATGCCGCCTGTGCGCCCTTCCGGGCGGCGAATTCGATGTCGGCCGGGGTGAACAGCTCGCTCGCCCGGACGAGTTGGGCGATGTCCACCGACTCGGCGGAGGCCCTGAGATAACGGCTCCAGATCGCCGCGCGGGCGGTTGCGTCCGGCGGCCCGATGGGGATGACGTAGTCGAACCGGCCCGGCCGCAGGAACGCCGCGTCGAGAGAGCGGACCGAGTTGGTGGCACAGGCCAGCAGCCGCGCGTCGCGCTCGCGGAAGACGGGGATGAGTTTGAGCAGCTCGTTGGTAACACCGTGCCCGGGATCGACCGCCTTTCCGGAGCGCGCACCGGCGATCTCCTCGACCTCGTCGATGAAGAGCAGGACCGAGTCCAGTTCTGCCAGGTCCGCGAAGACCTCCCGGAGTGCCACGGCCAGGCCCTCGCTCGTGTCGGCCGCGAGCCGGGAGGGGAAGAGTTCCACGAACGGCCAGCCGAGCCGTGAGGCGACCGCTTTGGCGAAACTGGTCTTTCCGGTGCCCGGCGGGCCGAAAAGGATGATCGCCTTGGGCGGGGCGACGCCGTAGCGGTCTGCCAGCGCGGGCTCGGTCAGCGGGAGCACGACACGGCGTTCGACGACCTGCTTCTCCTGCTCCATGCCGGCCATGGCGTTCCAGAGCCCGTCGGGCAGCATGCGACCGCCCAGCGCCGTGAGGACCTCCGCGTTGGCGGTTTCGGGGGGTTCGAGCTTCTCGAAGTAGGTGAGACCCTCGTGGAACCGGTAGCCGGAGTTCTCCAGAGCCTTTGTCCCCGGGGCGCCTGCGGGCAGCAGCGCGCTGATGTGGCGCACGCCCAGTGCCCGCAGGCGCCGCTCGAGATCGGAGAGGAGGGCGCTCCCGATCCCGCGCTCGCGCCAGCGGGAGGCGAGCGCCACCAGGAGGATCCACCCCCGCTTTCCGTACGCCTGTGCCACGGCCATGCCGACCAGTTCATCGCCGACAACTGCGACGACCGCCGGCTGTCCGGCCTTGGCCGCCGTCATGACCTCGGAAACCGCGAACACCTGGTCCTCGTGGGCCTGGCGGCTCTGATCCCAGATGTCGATGGCCTGGTCAAGATCGTCTTCGTGATAGTCACGCAGGTGCCAAGCGGGCATCGCCACCACCTCACACGGCGCGGGGGTCCCATTGTTCCCTCCGAAGCGCTGTGTGACGAACCCAGGCGGGCTAAGCGACGTGTTCCCGGTGGACGAGGCGGCCTACCTGTCCCTGCCTTCCGGGGCGGGGGCGCGACGCCCGTGGGGCAGCAGCTCTGCTGCCCTTGGACCATGACCTCCGGGGCTCACGCCGAAGTGGGCGTCCTGAAGCCGTGAAGCCGGCCGCCACAGCCACGTCATCCCCCCTTCCCGGCACCGGATGGCTGACTGCTGTGCGCGGTCCGGGCCCGAGCCGGAGGCCGGGCCGTGGGCAGGGAAGTCAGTCCTCCAGGCGGACCGGCATCAGAAGCGAAAAGGCGCCCGCGTCGTCGGGCCGTCGGACCGCGATCGGCGCCGTGGGGCCGCCGAATTCCAGGATCAGTCGGTCCCGGGCTCCGGCGGCCAGCGCGTCCAGGAGGAACCCGCGGTTGACCGCCACGCGGTTCGGGTCGTCGTCACCGTCGGTGCAGAGCGTCACGGTGCCGCCGTCCTCCACCCTGAGGACGCTGAGGTCGTGCGCTCCGGCCTCGCCGGAACGGACAGGGCCGGTCTCCAGGGCCTTCCGGAAGGCCGCCACCTCGTCAAAGAGGGCCGCAACTCAGTCACTGTCGAGGCGCCCCCGTGCGCCCAGGTGACCGAGGCCATGTCGAGCGCGGCCAGCGCCGTCGGCAGAACAAGGCTCAGCAGACAGAAACCGCAGAGCGGAACAAGGGCGCGCGGCGCCCGCAGAGTTGCGCCCAGCGGGCAGATCCCCCGCAGCACCCCGGCAAAAGGGAACCGACAACAACGCGCCGGAGTGTGCCGTACCGCAGGTCAGGACGGGTATTCGGCTCAGCTCGGCAGCGTGGCCGGGTTGCCGCCGTTCGCCTCGTAGCCCGCGACCGCCAGCGCGCGGTAGAGGGCGAACTCCGCGGCCGGGTTCGCGGACAGCGTCCACGGCAGGGCCCCCACATGCCCGTCGACGTGTATCAGCTCGCCCATGGCCTCCGCCCAGCGCTCGGAGCGGACCAGGAAGAAGACCAGCAGATGCCGGACGTGGGCGAGCATCGGGTCGTCCTGGCGGGCCGAGTGCACCGCGTGCAGGGCGCCGTGCACGGCCTTGGTGACGACCTCGCTCTGGTAGAAGCTCGCCACCAGGTTCACCTCGGGGAGGTGCTCGAAGACCGCGAACAGCGGCATCGCGGCCAGCAGCGAGCCCTGCGGGGCGCGCGCGGCGGCGGCCTCGGCGAAGGAGTACGCCAGCTCGCGCGAGCCGTGCCACTTCTCGCACCAGTAATGCAGGGCCGCCAGATGCGCGCCCATGTGCGTGGGCGCACGGTCCAGGATCTTCAGCCACAGCTTCTCGAACTCGGGCTGCGAGTAGTTAAGCCCGCGGGCCACCGAGAGCTCGACGATGTACGGCACCGGGTCCCCGGGGGACAGCAGCGCCGCCTGCCCGCAGGCGTCCCTGGCCTCCTCCATGATGATCCGGAAGTCGTCCGTGCCCGGGGTGGACGTCCGCCACGCCTGCTGGACCAGGAACTCGGCATGCACGGCCGCGCCACCCGCGTCCTTGGGGTGCTCGGCCCGCCACACCCGCAGCCACTGCCCGCCCGGCGTCTCACTGACCCCGCCCGGCCGCTGCTGGAGCTCCAGCGCCGCCGCGCCGGCGAAGGCCTGCACGCGCTGCCAGCGCAGCTCGCCCGCGATCTCCGTGCCCGCGAGCAGCTGCGCCGCCGCGTGGTAGTCCTGGGTGCGCTGCACGAGGTCCAGAACGTCGAGCAGGTCCTGGTCGGGTCCGGGCATCCGGATGTCCAGGTCCTCCTCGCGCACGAAGCCGTAGTCCGCCGGGTCGGCGGCGTCCGGGTGGCTCGGGTGGACCTGCTCGATCATGCCGCGCCGCCGCCGCAGGACGGGGAGCAACACAAAGCTCAGCAGGAGCAGCGCCATCAGGGCCCAGAGAATCGCCATGCGTCAAGCGAACCAGACGGCGCCGACAATTGGCCAACCAGTGTCGGCGCCTGTGGACAACTTGCCGGGTGTCGAGAAAGGGGCGGTGGCAGGTGGTCGTTCGGCCGCGGGCCGGTGGGGGTGGGGTCGCGCAGTTCCCCGCGTCCCCTTGGGGCGCGTGTTCGGGGTGCGTGACCACTAGGCTCATGACCTATGAGCGACAGGCACATCAGTCAGCACTTCGAGACGCTCGCCATCCACGCGGGCAACACGGCGGACCCCCTCACCGGTGCGGTCGTACCGCCGATCTACCAGGTCTCGACCTACAAGCAGGACGGCGTCGGCGGGCTGCGCGGCGGCTACGAGTACAGCCGTAGCGCCAACCCGACCAGGACCGCCCTGGAAGAGAACCTCGCCGCGCTGGAGGGCGGGCGCCGCGGGCTCGCGTTCGCGTCCGGGCTGGCGGCCGAGGACGCCCTGCTGCGCACGCTGCTCAGCCCCGGCGACCACGTGGTCATCCCGAACGACGCCTACGGCGGCACGTTCCGGCTGTTCGCGAAGGTCGTCTCCCGGTGGGGCGTGGACTGGTCCGTCGCCGACACCAGCGACCCGTCGGCCGTGCGGGCCGCGATCACCCCGAAGACCAAGGCGGTCTGGGTGGAGACCCCGTCCAACCCGCTGCTCGGCATCACCGACATCGCCGCCGCCGCCGAGGTCGCCCATGGCGCGGGCGCCAGGCTCGTCGTCGACAACACCTTCGCCACGCCGTACCTCCAGCAGCCCCTCTCGCTGGGCGCGGACGTCGTCGTGCACTCGCTGACGAAGTACATGGGTGGTCACTCGGACGTGGTCGGGGGCGCGCTGATCGTGTCGGACCAGGCGCTGGGCGAGGAGCTGGCGTACCACCAGAACGCGATGGGCGCGGTCGCCGGGCCGTTCGACTCGTGGCTTGTGCTGCGCGGTACCAAGACGCTCGCGGTGCGCATGGACCGGCACAGCGAGAACGCCACCAGGATCGCCGACATGCTGAGCAGGCACGCGCGCGTGACGCGTGTCCTCTACCCGGGCCTGCCCGAGCACCCCGGTCACGAGACCGCCGCCAAGCAGATGAAGGCCTTCGGCGGCATGATCTCCTTCCAGGTCACGGGCGGCGAGGAGGCGGCGGTCGAGGTCTGCAACCGCGCCAAGGTGTTCACTCTGGGTGAGTCCCTGGGCGGTGTCGAGTCGCTGATCGAGCACCCGGGCCGGATGACGCACGCCTCGGCGGCCGGTTCCGCGCTGGAGGTGCCCGCCGACCTGGTGCGCCTGTCCGTGGGCATCGAGAACGTCGACGACCTGCTGGAGGACCTCCAGCAGGCGCTGGGCTAGACGCGCGGCTGGCTCACCAGCCGACGATGGGCGGAGTCGTCGTGGACGGCGGCTGCGCCCAGGGTCGGACCAGCGCCGCCCATACGGTGAACGCCACCGCCGCCGCGCACAGCAGCAGCCACAGCAGACGGCGGCCCGCGCGTCTGCGGCGCAGCATGCGGCCGCCCCGGCGGAGCACCTCGCCGTAGAGGTCGGGCGGCACCGGTGACGGTGTCTGTTCCATGATCCGCCGGGCGGCGGCCTCGCGTTGGGTGCGGTTCACGACGGCGCCACCTTCGCCCCCAGAACCGTGGGCGCCGCTTTCCCGGGCGGATGCAGCAGGGTGGCGGTCGCCCGGTCGCAGAGGGCGTGCACGCGTTCCGTGGGCAGGCCGAGCAGCGCCGCCGTCTGCTCCTCGGCGACCCCCTCGTACAGCCGTAGCACCAGGATCAGGCGTTCCTGGGGTGTGAGGACGGCGAGGGCGCTGCGCGGGTGCGGGCGGGTGCGGCTGAGCGGGCCGCCGTACTGGTGCCAGGCGGAGTTCGCGAAGCGCAGGGCGAGGTGCTGGCGGGCCAGGTCGTACGGGTCCTCGCCGCGCAGCCGGTCCCAGTACGCGTACGTGTGCGCGAGGGCGAGGGTCAGCAGGCGCCGCGCGCGTGGGTTGGCGTCCGGGGCCTCGGCGGTGAGCAGGGTCGCGGCATGCAGCAGCCGTCCTGCCGCGCCCGCGACGAACGACTCGAACTCCCGGGCCCGGCGGGCGTCCTGGAACGCCTGCCGATCGCGCACCGTGCCTCCCCGTCTGCGGGGCCCCACCGCGTCACGGGACCGGGACGCGGAGACGACGGGGGCCCGGTCTCATCTGAGGCCAGGGGTGACCCCACGGTCAAGAGCCGCGCGGCACGCACGCGTGCCGGATGTTCCGCGGACCGGTCCCGGTCGGGGTTCAGGACGCCGGCGGTGTGTCCGTGCCCGGCTGGACGGTCATCCGTGCGGACAGGGCGCTGTTGAAGCGCGTGAGCAGCGCGCAGAACGTCTGGCGCTCCTCCGGCTCCCAGTCCCGGGTCAGCTCCGCCATCAACTGGCGCCGCGACGAGCGCACTTCGTCCAGCCGCGACAGCCCGCGCGGGGACAGCTGGAGCACCACGGCCCGCCCGTCCTCGGGGTGCGAGGTGCGCTTGACGAGCCCGGTGTCGACCAGCGGAGCCACCTGCCGGGTGACCGTGGAGGAATCGATCCCCATGCTCGCGGCGAGTGCCTTGACCCCCATGGGGCCTTCCTTGTCGAGGCGGTTGAGCAGCAGATACGCGGCGCGGTCCATGGAGTTGCGCACCTGCCCGACGCCGCCGAGCCGGGTCTGTTCGGCACGGCGGGCGAACACCGCCACCTCGTGCTGCAGCGTGTCGAGGAGACCGGTGTCACCGACGGTCGTCATGTCCATCGACATTTCAGGTGTTGTGGGCATGGCCGGAGGCTCACTTCATGAAGAGTGCTGGTGTGGGGGACAGAGTACGCGGACGGGGGGTGAGTCGTACCGGGGCTGCGCAAACCGGTCTCGGAGGTTGGTCACACCCGAGCCTTTGGCCTGTGAACTGCGAGACTTGGGTCATGAGCTACAGCACGGCTGACTCCTTGCACCCCGTCACCCTCGACGACGTACGCGGCGCTCAGAAGATGCTCACGGGCGTGGCACGGGTGACCGCGATGGAGGGCAGCAGGCATCTGTCCCAGCTGGTCGGCTCGCCGGTGCACCTCAAGTGCGAGAACCTCCAGCGGACCGGTTCGTTCAAGCTGCGCGGCGCGTATGTGCGCATCGCCGGGCTGCTGCCCGAGGAGCGCGCCGCCGGGGTCGTGGCGGCCAGCGCCGGGAACCACGCCCAGGGCGTGGCACTGGCCTCCGCGCTGCTCGGCGTGCACGCCACGGTGTTCATGCCCAAGGGCGCCCCGCTGCCCAAGATCAGCGCGACCCGCGAGTACGGCGCGGAGGTACGGCTGCACGGTCAGGTGGTCGACGAGACGCTGGCCGCCGCCCAGGAGTACGCGGCCGAGACCGGCGCGGTGTTCATCCACCCCTTCGACCACCCCGACATCATCGCCGGTCAGGGCACGGTCGGCCTGGAGATCCTGGACCAGTGCCCGGAGGTCGGCACGATCGTGGTCGGTATCGGCGGCGGCGGGCTCGCGGCCGGGATCGCGGTCGCGGTGAAGGCGATCAGGCCGGACGTACGGATCGTCGGCGTCCAGGCGGAGGGCGCGGCCGCGTACCCGCCCTCGCTCGCGGCCGGGCGCCCGGTCTCGGTGGAGAACCCGTTGACGATGGCCGACGGGATCAGGGTCGGACGTCCC
The DNA here is from genome assembly GCF_055634995.1 of Streptomyces sp. NPDC111744. NCBI lineage: Bacteria > Bacillati > Actinomycetota > Actinomycetes > Kitasatosporales > Streptomycetaceae > Streptomyces > Streptomyces sp. NPDC111744. Next base: position 420,157 of record NZ_JBVKCG010000001.1, on the reverse strand, counting down.
GGCGATGTGCCGTTCGCGCTGGTCGAGGATCTGGTCGACGAGGTCCGCACGGTCGGCGAGGACCAGCTCGCCGCCGCGCTGCTGCTCTGCCTGGAGCGGGCCAAGCTGGTCGTGGAACCGGCCGGCGCAGCCCCGGTCGCCGCCCTGCTCGGCGAGCCCGGCAGCTTCGCCGGACCGGTCGTCGCCGTGCTGTCCGGCGGGAACGTCGATCCGGTGCTGATGCAGCGGGTACTGCGGCACGGCATGTCCGCGCAGGGCCGCTACCTGGCCGTACGGCTACGGCTGACCGACCGGCCGGGCGCCCTGGCCACCCTCCTGGGAGTGCTGTCGACGGTCGACGCCAACGTCCTGGACGTGAGCCACGTCCGGACCGACCCCCGGCTCGGACTCTCGGAGGCGGAGGTCGAGCTGCACCTGGAGACCAAGGGACCCGTGCACTGCACCGAGGTCGGGCAGGCGCTGCGCGAGGCCGGCTACACGGTCATCGACTGAGCGGGGGTTTCGGCTCCCGGCGGGAAACAACCAGGTCCCGGGTCTGTTCACTCACTCGTTCGGGAAAACCTGTCGACGGACGCGATACATCGCGTTATGGTGTGTTCGCGTGGCCACGGCCGCGCCCGCCTGCCGTCGCGCCGGCGAAAACCATAGGCGGCCCGAAGCGCGCATACCTAGCCTTTTTCGAAGAATCCTCGACGACGTGGAGACTCATATGCCAGGCGCCATCTATGCCGAAGGCCTGGTCAAGACCTTCGGCAACGTAAGGGCCTTGGACGGCGTCGACCTCGATGTCCCCGAAGGCACGGTCCTCGGACTGCTCGGGCCGAACGGCGCGGGCAAGACGACAGCCGTCCGCTGTCTGACGACCCTGCTCCGCCCCGACAGCGGCAAGGCGGTCGTCGCGGGCATGGACGTGGTCGGGCAACCGGACGCCGTACGCCGCTCCATCGGCCTGTCCGGACAGTTCGCGGCGGTCGACGAATACCTCACCGGCCGCGAGAACCTGCAGATGGTCGGCCGTCTCTACCAGATGCGGGCCAAGCAGGCCAAGGACCGCGCGGTCGAGCTGCTGGAGCAGTTCAACCTCGCCGACGCAGCCGACCGCCCCGCCAAGACCTACTCCGGAGGCATGCGCCGCCGCCTCGACCTCGCGGCCGCCCTGGTCGTCTCCCCGCCCGTGATGTTCATGGACGAACCGACGACCGGCCTCGACCCCCGCAACCGCCAGCAGCTGTGGGAGGTCATCAAACAGCTCGTCTCCGGCGGTACGACGCTGCTGCTCACCACCCAGTATCTGGAAGAGGCCGATCACCTCGCCCATGACATCGCGGTCGTCGACCACGGCCGGGTCATCGCCAAGGGCACCTCCGACCAGCTCAAGGCCCGCACCGGCGGCGAGCGCGTCGAGGTCGTCGTGCACGAGCGCGGTCACATCCCGACCGCCGCCGAGGTGCTGCACGGCTTCGGCAAGGGCGAGACCACCGTCGAGGAGCACACCCGCAAGCTCACCGTCCCCGTCGCCGGCGGCGCCAAGCTGCTCGCGGAGGTCATCCGCGAGCTGGACACCCGGGGCATCGAGATAGACGACATCGCACTGCGCCGCCCCACCCTCGACGACGTCTTCCTGTCCCTGACCGGACACATGGCCGAGGAGAAGGCCGAGGGCAACGGCGAGCAGGACCAGAAGGACACCCGCAAGGACAGCCGCAAGGAGGCCGTGAAGTGAGTGCCGTCAGCGACACCGTGCGGGTAGCCGCCCCCGGCAACGCCGTCAGCCAGTCCTTCCGCGACTCGATGGTGGTCGCCAAACGCAACCTGATCCGGATGTCCCGGATCCCCGAGATGCTCATCTTCGGACTCATCCAGCCCATCATGTTCGTGGTGCTGTTCACCTATGTGTTCGGCGGCTCGATCACGGTCGGTTCCTCCACCTCCACGCAGGCCTACCGCGAGTTCCTGATGGCCGGCATCTTCGCCCAGACCGTCACGTTCGCCACGGCGGGTGCGGGTGCGGGCATCGCCGACGACATGCACAAGGGCCTCATCGGCCGCTTCCGGTCGTTGCCCATGGCGCGTGGTGCGGTGCTGACCGGGCGCACTCTCGCCGACCTGGTGCAGACCGCGCTCACCCTCGTCGTCCTGGCTGTCGTCGCCCTGATCGTCGGCTGGCGCACGCACGAGAACCTCGGCAAGGTGCTCGCCGGATTCGGCCTGCTCCTGCTGCTCGGGTACGCGTTCTCCTGGATCGGCGCGCTCATCGGCCTGTCCGTGCGCACCCCTGAAGCGGCGACCTCGGGCGGTCTGATCTGGCTGTTCCCGCTGACGTTCATCTCGAACGCCTTCGTGGACGCCGGCAAGATGCCGGCCTTCCTGCGCCACATCGCGGAGTGGAACCCGTTCAGCGCGACCGTGCAGGCCAGCCGTGATCTGTTCGGCAACCTTCCGCCGGGCTTCAGCGCATCCGACGCCTGGCCCATGCAGCACCCGGTCTGGGCCTCGCTGATCTGGTCGGTCGTGATCATCCTGGTCTTCCGGACGCTCGCGGTCCGCAAGTACCGCTCGGCCACCGCGTGACGCAAGGCAGCCATGACAAGGCCCCCGGCGTCACCCAAACGCCGGGGGCAGGTGTCTGTTCGCGTCAGCCGGAGTAGGGCTCGGCCTTGAGGATCTTCACCTTGGCCTTCTTGCCGTTTGGCAGCTCGTACTCCGCGTCCTCGCCCACCTTGTGGCCGATGACACCGGTGCCCAGCGGGGACTGCGGGGAGTAGGTCTCGATGTCAGCGCTGGCGTACTCGCGCGAAGCGAGGAGGAACGTCGTGGTGTCGTCCTCGTCACCGTCGAAGGCGATGGTCACCACCATGCCGGGCGCGACGGCGCCGTCCGCGGAGGTCGGAGCCTCGCCGACCTTGGCGTTCTCCAGAAGCTGGGTCAGCTGGCGCACACGGAGCTCCTGCTTGCCCTGCTCCTCCTTGGCCGCGTGGTACCCGCCGTTCTCGCGCAGGTCGCCTTCCTCGCGCGCGGCGGCGATCTTGGCGGCGATCTCCGTGCGCGCAGGACCAGACAGGTACTCCAGCTCGGCCTTGAGCTGGTTGTACGCCTCCTGGGTCAGCCAGGTGACGTTCTCGCTGGTCTGGGTCACAGGTGCTCCTCGTCGGTACTGGGAATACAAAAGCATCGCCCTACCCAGAAGCATGTTCCTCCATGGAAGGGCGAAACCACGAGCCTAACAATTCCAGGGCGTAAGGGGGAGGACATAAGCCATTAGAATCATGTCAACGCAGGTCAGCGCCCACGTATTCGTGGCCGGTGTCAGTCGGCGTGGCAGCCGAGCAGCTCCGCCGTGGTGCCCCGGGCCGTCGTACGGAGCGTGACCACCCGGTCGATCTCGGTCGCGGAACCGGTGAAGCGGAAGTCCGCCCGGCCCACTTCGGAGCCGTCCGCCGCCTGGGAACGCAGCGTGCAGTAGCCGGAGGCGCCGGAGTCCTTGTGGACCTCCAGATGCACCTTGACCGCGCTGTCCGAGGCGTCGAAGGCGACGACCTGGGCGCTGATCTCACTCTTCACCACATAGTGGTAGGCGAAGTAGCCGACCAGGGCGAGCAGCAGGGCACCGAGGACCACGCCGGTGATCTTGAGCCTGCGGTCGGCGACGTCGTCCGAGGAGCGGCCGTAGCGGCCCTCGGGCAGCCGCGTACTGGCGGTACTCATGATCGTCCTCCCGGCAAGAACCGCCTCCGGACCCGGCAGGACCCGACCCCGGAATTATTCGCCCCCCGATTCGGTCACTATAGAAGCGCCGATCGCACCCGAGGAAACCGGGGCGCCGACTTACTGAGGATTGAGTCTTGACTGACCAGCTGCGACTGATGGCCGTCCACGCCCACCCCGACGACGAGTCGAGCAAGGGCGCGGCCACCATGGCGAAGTACGTGTCCGAGGGGGTGGACGTGCTGGTCGTGACCTGCACGGGCGGGGAGCGCGGCTCCATCCTCAACCCCAAGCTGCAGGGCGACAAGTACATCGAGGAGCACATCCACGAGGTACGCAAGAAGGAGATGGACGAGGCCCGCGAGATCCTCGGCGTCAAGCAGGAGTGGCTCGGCTTCGTCGACTCCGGTCTGCCCGAGGGCGACCCGCTGCCGCCGCTCCCCGACGGCTGCTTCGCCCTGGAGGACGTCGACAAGGCGGCCGGCGAGCTCGTCCGCAGGATCCGCGCGTTCCGCCCGCAGGTGATCACCACCTACGACGAGAACGGCGGCTACCCGCACCCCGACCACATCATGACTCACAAGATCTCGATGGTGGCCTTCGAGGGCGCGGCCGACCCCGAGAAGTACCCCGAGGGCGAGTTCGGCCCCGTCTACCAGGCGCAGAAGCTCTACTACAACCAGGGCTTCAACCGCCCCCGCACCGAGGCGCTGCACCACGCCCTGCTGGACCGCGGCATGGAGTCGCCGTACGCGGACTGGCTGAAGCGGTGGAGTGAGTCCGAGCGCACCGAGCGCACCCTGACCACGCACATCCCGTGCGCCGACTTCTTCGAGATCCGCGACAAGGCGCTGATCGCCCACGCCACGCAGATCGACCCCGACGGCGGCTGGTTCAAGGTCCCGATGGACCTCCAGAAGGAGGTCTGGCCGACCGAGGAGTACGAGCTCGCGAAGTCGCTCGTCGATACCTCCCTCCCCGAGGACGACCTCTTTGCGGGCATCCGCGACAATGCCTGACATGAGCGCAAGCGCAAGTCTGGCACTGACGCATCTCGTCCCCCTCGCCAAGGAGGTCGACGAGAACAAGGTCACCCCCGGCGTACTCGGCTTCATCGTCTTCGCGGTGATGGCCGTGGCGGTCTGGGGCCTGATGAAGTCCATGAACAAGCACATGCAGAAGGTCGACTTCAAGGAGTCCCCGGACGCCAAGGCGGACCCGGGGACCCCCGTGGCCGACCCCAAGGGCTGACCGCGGTCACGCCCCACCCGGCACCGGCACCCCCATCACCTCACGGGCGTGCCGGCTGGGGACCATGCCCAGGCGCCAGCCCTGCCAGCCGGACTCCAGGGTCACCCCGCGCTCAAGGAGCAGACCGTACGTCGTGACGTGCTCGGTCAGCTTCTCGTCGCGCAGCGGGTGGGCCGTCCGGGAGAGCTGCGCCAGGTCCTCCTGGGCGACAGCGGTGCCCACCTCCACGCCACCGGGTGCGGCGTAGGGGAGCAGGGTGCAGCGCAGGAAGTGCGCCCAGTCCTCGCCGCGGCGGTCGCCGTACGAGGAGAACAGGGTGACCGCCTCGTCGCACAGGGCCAGGGCCTGCTGGGTGCGGGTGTTGCCGGCGTCCACCACGGCCAGCTCCAGACAGGTCCAGGCCTCGCCATGGACGACACCGATGCGCTGGAAGTCGGCGCGGGCGTCGACCAGCAGCTGACGGGCGAAACCCGAGTTGCGCAGCGAGCCGGTCTGGGCCGCCCGCTGGTCGCGGGTCACCCGGGCCGAGTGGTGGCGGGCACAGGCAAGCCCGTAGACGTCCCGCATCCGGGAGAACATCGTGCGCGAGCGCTCCAGCTCACGGACCGCCTGGTCCAGGGTGCCGGTCTCCTCCAGGGCCTGGCCCAGGTAGTAGACCGTCCAGGCCTCGCCGCGCGCGTCCTCGTTCTCACGGTGCCGGGCGGCCGCCTGACGCAGTGCGTCGACCGCCGGGGACGCGTCACCGTCCACCAGCCGGGCCCGCGCCAGCTGGGTCAGCGCCCAGGCCTCGCCACGGGCGTCGCGGGTACGGCCGTAACGCTCCAGCGCCGCCCCCAGCTCCCGCTCCGCACGCGGTACGTCACCCATCCGCAGCGCCAGCTGACCGAGCTGGAAGTGCGCCCAGGCCTCGCCGTGCACCGAACCGCCCTCCCGGTGCAGCACCAGCGACCGGGTGAGCAGGTCCAGCGCCTCCGCCAGCCGGGCCCGGTCACGCTGCACCGCCGCGAGCGCGTGCATAGTCCAGGCCCGGTCGGTAGCCAGCTGGGGAGCCGCCTGGAGATCCAGGGCCTCCTGGAGCTTGGCCGCCGCCTCGGTGAGGTGGCCCTGATGGTGCAGGGTGATCCCGAGGGAGCACAGGGCACGGGCCGCGCCGGCGTCGTGGTGCGCCTCCATATAGAGGTCCACGACCGAGGTGAGGGTGGTACGGGCCTTGTCCAGTTCGCCCAGCTGACGGGCCGCGATACCGGTACGCCACTGCACCGAACGCACCAGCAGACCCTGGTCCACCGCCTGCGCCAACTCGCTGATCTCACCAAGCCGGTAGAGGTCCCCGCGCAGCAGGCAGTAGTCGCACAGCGCACCCAGCAGATTCTGCACGGCCGCCTGGTCGACGCCCTCCGCATGCCGCAGCGCCGCCGTGATGAAGCTCGACTCGTCGTCCAGCCAGCGCAGCGCCTCCTCAAGCGATGTGAAACCGTGCGGGCTGAACCGGTCCGAACGGGTCGACACGTTGCCGTCCACCAGTCGCAGCACGGAGTCGGCCAGCTCCCCGTAGTTCACGATCAGCCGCTCCTGTGCCGCCGTACGGTCGGCCGGCTCCTCCTCGTCGGCGAGGCGGGCCTGGGCGAAGGCACGGACCAGGTCGTGCAGCCGGTAGCGGCTGCCCCGGACATGGTCGAGCAGACCGGCCTGCGCGAGTGCGACCAGATGACGGGTCGCCTCCGCCTCGTCCGTGGCCAGCAGAGCGGCCGCGGCCGCCGCGCCGAGCGAGGCCCGGCCCGCCAGCGCCAGCCTTCTCAACAGACGGCGCCCCATGTCCGACTGGTCGGTGTAGCGCAGCCACAGCACCCGCTCCACCGGCTCGACCGGGCCGTACGCGCCCAGGTCCGTGGCCAGTTGGAGCGGCGAACGCGAGCCCAGCGACGAGCCCGCCACCCGCAGCGCCAGCGGCAGCCCGCCGCACAACTCCCGGATCCGCTCCGCGGACTGCGCGTCGTACGGCCCCGACATGTCCTGCGCCGCCGCGTCCAGCAACTCCTCCGCACCCGCCGCGTCCAGCGCCGTCACCGGAAGCTGGTGCACCCAGGCCGGCAGGTCAGCGGGCAGGTCGAGCCGCTCCCGGGCGGTGACCAGGACCAGGCTGTCCGAACGCTCCGGGATCAGCGTGCGCACCTGCTCGGCATCCGAGGCGTCGTCCAGCACGATCGTCACCGGAAGACCCGTGAGGTGCTGGTGGTACAGCTCGCTGAGCCGCTTGACCTGCTGGTCGGCCGAGGAACGCTCACGGAACAGCAACTGTTCGCGCGGCGCACCCAGCCGGTTGAGCAGATGCAGCAGCGCGTCCCGGGTGGGCAACGGCGGCTCCCCCCGGCTGTCGCCGCGCAGATCCACCACGACCGCACCCCGGAAGAAGTCCTTCAGATCGTGGGTGGCCCGGATCGCCAGCGTCGTACGGCCGGAGCCGGGCTCCCCGTACAGGACGACCACCGTCGGACGGGTCTCCGTGGTCGCCCGCGCCGCCTGCGCCCACTGCCGGATCCGTGCCAGTTCCTGGTGACGGCCGGCGAACGGACCCTCCGGGTCAGGGAGCTGACCGAACGACTGCTGCAGCACCGTACGCCTGCGGGCCGCCGCGCTCTTGTCCGCGCCGCGCAGCCCCGGGCCCTGCTTCTTCGGTCCCGTGGACGCGCTGAGCACCCGCTGCTGATCGAGGAACGGACGGATCCCACGCACCTCCAGCGCCGTCAGCCACTGCAGACGCAGCTGTTCGGGACCGCCGGGCTGACCGGCCGCGCCGGCACGGTGATGAGCGGCGGGGAGATGAGCACCGGCGACCTTGACGACCGTGGCGGCCGCGCCGATCACACCGACGGCCACGCCCGCGCCGAGCGCCGTACCGGCGCCGGTACCCAGGGAGAGGTCGGCGACGACGGCCGCGCCCGCAGCAACGGCCGCCACCAGCAAGGGAGTTCCGGCGCCCTCTCTGGCGTACCGCTGGCCGAAGCTCTGCCGGCCGGCCTCCGACTCGTCGAGAGCGTGGGTGTAACTGTCGTACTCCTCGGCTGCGCTCTGTGCCATCGCGTCCAGGCCGCCGCGCGCCCGTGACAGCAGCAGCTGTCCGTCGACGCGGCCCCCGGAGCGGCGGACCTCCTCCTCCACGGCCTGCACCAGCAGCCGGTCGGCTTCCGCCCGGTGGGCGTCCCGCATGTCCCGTCCCCCTCCAGCGGCAACTCCATTGCCTAAGAGTGTCCTTGGCGGAGAGCGAAGTTGCGAGAGGGCCGGATCATCGAAGAACGGGTCGGCTAGCGCGGCACACGCTCGCTCTGCCGCCCCTTCGACAGCGCCAGGAAGACGCACGCTGCGGCCAGACCCGTCTCCGCGACCGCGCTGCCGAGCGCCTCCAGCAGCGCTGTGCCCACCGCCGACGTGGTTATGTCGAACCAGGCGTCCAGGAGCGCGACCGATGCCGTCGCCGAAGCCGTCAGGCGGGCCCGTGCGTCGCCGCGCAACTCCAGCACCGCCGTCGCCGCGCACCCTGTCGCCATCAGGACGTCCAGCCCGATCCAGGCCAGCGACCAGTTGTGCACCTCGGTCCTGGTGGGCAGCGTCAGCGCCAGCACCACCGTCCACGGCACGAGCAGCACAGAGGACGAGCCGAGCAGGATCAGTGCCCACCGCTTCGTCCGCTTCATCAGCCGCGCCTTCGTCGTAGTCAACTGATCCAACGCGACCGACCTCCACCTTGTTCCGTCACCTTTGCCGCTTCCCGCGCGGTGCCTCCGCATGTCCCCACCGTAGATCGCAGAGAAAGTTCTGCAAAGGAAATTCGGCGTACGTCAGGGACGTCTCAGGGTTCTCAGGGTTACGGTGATCGCATGACCGACGGCACGCCCAGGACGGCCGCGGCGCCCGACCCCGCCGCACACGCCGAGTTGACCGGCCTCGAACGCACCGCCCTCTACAAGTCCCTCGGCAACCCCCTGCGCCGCCGGATCCTCGACTACCTCGGCCGCCACGGCGAGGCCAACTCCACCGTGCTCGCCCGCGAACTCGGTGAGAGCTCCGGCACCACCAGCTACCACCTGCGCAAACTCGCCGAGCAGAAGCTCATCGAGGAGATCCCGGAGAAGTCCGCCGGCCGGGAGCGCTGGTGGCGGAGCCTGCCCTTCAGCCACACCACACCCGACCCGGCCACCATGACGCGGGAGGAGTACGCGGCGGCCGAGCACCTCGCCCTCCTCAAGATCGAGATCGACACCAGGCTGTTCCGCCGCGCCCACGAGGAGTACCGGGGCCCCGAGGGCTGGGCCCAGGTGCAGCGCTCCGGCACCTGGATGACCAAGGACGACCTGCACGCCTTCGTCCACGCCTACCAGGAACTCCTCGACCGCTACAGCCACCCGGACGACGCGGTTCCCGAGGGGGCGCGCCGGGTCAACCTGCGCTTCTACGCGGCACCGGACACCGTGGACGAGGAGAGCGGTGCACCGACCGACGGGTGATGTGACGCGTTCACGGTGACCCCCAGGTCGCTCGATCGTTCTTGTGACTGTCGAGCTGAATGTCGAACGGGGAGCAGTGAACGACCTTGTCGCACCTGAACGCAGTGGGCTGATCCCTGTGGCGTCGTACGCCCGTACATCCGAGGACTTCCGTCAGCGGGACCGGCGTGGCGTGCGTCACCAGTTGCGGATCAACGAGCGGACCGCCCAGCAGCAGGGCTGCCGAGTCGTCGCCGTATGGAGAAGGCGGAGGCGGTCAGCTGGGACACGGCCCGTCGAGGGACGGGCGGGAGCCTGTGGGGGAGGATGGGCGTATGCCGAACCGACTGGCTCATGAAACGTCCCCCTATCTCCTTCAGCATGCCGACAACCCCGTGGACTGGTGGCCCTGGTCGGCGGAGGCGTTTCAGGAGGCACGGCGGCGAGGGGTTCCGGTGCTGCTCAGCGTCGGTTACTCAAGTTGCCATTGGTGCCACGTTCTCGCTCGGGAAAGCTTCGAGGACGAGGCGACGGCAGCCTTCATGAACGAGCACTTCGTCTCCATCAAGGTCGACCGTGAGGAGCGGCCGGACGTCGACGCCGTCTACATGGAGGCCGTGCAGGCCGCCACCGGGCAGGGTGGCTGGCCCATGACCGTGTTTCTCACGCCCGACGCCGAGCCCTTCTACTTCGGTACCTATTTCCCGCCCGCGCCGCGTCACGGCATGCCCTCCTTCCGGCAGGTCCTGGAGGGTGTTCGGGCCGCCTGGGCCGACCGGCGGGACGAGGTCGCCGAGGTCGCCGGGAAGATCGTCCATGATCTCGCCGAGCGGGAGATCAGCCATCAGGGCGCCCAGCCGCCCGGCGAGCAGGAACTCGCCCAGGCGCTGCTCGGGCTCACCCGCGAGTACGACGCGCAGCGCGGCGGGTTCGGCGGTGCCCCGAAGTTCCCGCCGTCCATGGTCATCGAGTTCCTGCTGCGGCACCATGCCCGTACCGGCTCCGAGGGGGCGCTGCAGATGGCCGCCGACACCTGCGAGCGTATGGCCCGTGGCGGCCTCTACGACCAGCTCGGCGGCGGCTTCGCCCGGTACTCCGTCGACCGTGACTGGGTCGTGCCGCACTTTGAGAAGATGCTGTACGACAACGCCCTGCTGTGCCGGGTGTACGCGCACCTCTGGCGTGCGACCGGGTCGGAGCTGGCCCGCCGGGTCGCCCTGGAGACCGCCGACTTCATGGTCCGGGAACTGCGCACTCACGACGGCGGGTTCGCCTCCGCCCTCGACGCCGACAGCGACGACGGGACCGGCGGGCACGTCGAGGGCGCGTACTACGTGTGGACGCCCGCGCAGCTCGGTGAAGTCCTCGGCGCGGACGCGGACCTCGCCGCCCAGTACTTCGGTGTCACCGAGGCCGGCACCTTCGAACACGGCCAGTCCGTTCTGCAACTGCCGCAGCAGGAGGGCGTGTTCGACGCCGAGAAGGTGGAATCCATCAAGCGGCGGCTGCTGGCGAAGCGAGCCGAACGCCCCGCGCCCGGCCGGGACGACAAGGTCGTCGCCGCCTGGAACGGGCTCGCCGTCGCCGCGCTCGCCGAGACCGGCGCCTACTTCGACCGCCCCGATCTGGTCGAGGCCGCTGTCGGTGCCGCCGATCTCCTCGTACGGCTGCATCTCGACGACCACGCGCGGATCGCCCGCACCAGCCGGGACGGCCAGGTAGGCGCCAACGCGGGCGTGCTGGAGGACTACGGCGATGTCGCCGAGGGCTTCATGGCGCTCGCGTCCGTGACCGGTGAGGGCGTCTGGCTGGAGTTCGCCGGGCTGCTGCTCGACCATGTCCTGGCCCGTTTCGCCGACCCGGAGACCGGTGCCCTCTACGACACCGCCTCCGACGCCGAGCGGCTCATCCGCCGGCCGCAGGACCCGACCGACAACGCCACGCCGTCCGGCTGGAGCGCGGCCGCCGGTGCGCTGCTCGGCTATGCGGCCCACACCGGGTCGGAACCTCATCGCACCGCGGCGGAAAGGGCGTTGGGCGTGGTCGGGACGCTCGGGCCAAGGGTGCCGCGCTTCATCGGGTGGGGGCTCGCCGTCGCCGAGGCGCTGCTCGACGGGCCGCGTGAGGTCGCGGTCGTCGGACCCGACGAACGGGACAGCCGCACTGTGGCCCTGCACCGCACCGCCCTTCTCGGTACCGCCCCTGGCGCAGTCGTGGCCATGGGGACTCCGGAGAGTGACGAGTTCCCGCTGCTCGCCGGGCGGCCGCTCGTCGGAGGCGAGGCCGCCGCATACGTCTGCCGCAACTTCACCTGCGACGCCCCGACCACCGACCCGGAGCGGCTGAAAGCGGCACTGGGAGGCTGAAACTCCAGGCGGGCTGTCCCGGCCGGGGGAACAAGTGGCCGGATTTGCGCGTCTGTTCGGATAGATACCGCTTACGCCATGGCCGTTCCGAAACATGCTATTTATCGGAACGGCTGCCGCGCTTCACAGATCCCCCCTAGGCTCTGCACAGAGACGCGACGGTAGTGACTCACCGTTGTGTACAGGGGGCTTTGGGATCTGGGGGGATCTTCTTTTGCTGACGTCTGTCTTCATCACGGTCGTCTCGCTCGCCTTGTTCTGGATGGCTGCCTTCACCCTGTGGTGGCAGATGCACGCGTGGCGTACGCCCGAGGTGCTCGCGTCCACCCGGTTCGGCAGACCTGACGGGGGCGAGCATCTGTCGTTCTCGCTGCTGCTGCCGGCGCGGCATGAGCAGGCCGTGCTCGACCACACCATCCAGCGGCTGCTGGAGTCCACGCACACCGACTTCGAGATCATCGTGATCGTCGGACACGACGATCCGGAGACCACCGCGGTCGCCCGAGCGGCCGCACAACGCGACAAGCGCGTCCGGGTCGTCGTCGACACCCACGAGAAGAAGAACAAACCGAAGGCCATGAACACGGCGCTGCCGCACTGCCGCGGCGATGTCGTCGGGGTCTTCGACGCCGAGGACCAGGTCCATCCGGAGCTGCTCGCCCATGTCGACCACGCCTTCCGCACCACGGAGGCGGACGTCGTCCAGGGCGGTGTCCAGCTCATCAACTTCCACTCCAGCTGGTACAGCCTGCGCAACTGCCTGGAGTACTTCTTCTGGTTCCGCTCCCGGCTGCATCTGCACGCGCAGAAGGGGTTCATCCCGCTCGGCGGCAACACCGTCTTCGTACGGACGGCCGTGCTCAGGGAAGCCGAGGGCTGGGACCCCGACTGCCTCGCCGAGGACTGCGACCTGGGCGTACGCCTGTCGTCCGTCGGCAAGAAGGTCGTCGTCGCCTACGACTCCGACATGGTGACCAAGGAGGAGACCCCGGGCTCGCTCATGTCGCTGCTCAAGCAGCGCACCCGCTGGAACCAGGGGTTCCTGCAGGTCTACCGGAAGCAGGACTGGAAGCAACTCCCGGGCTTCGGGCAGCGGTTGCTCGCCCGCTACACCCTGATGACGCCGTTCCTGCAGGCCTTCTCCGGAGTGATCATCCCGCTGAACGCGGCGGTCGCCCTCTTCCTCGACGTCCCCGTCGGCGTCGCCTTCCTCACCTTCCTGCCGCTCGTCACCGCCGCCGTCACCTTCGTCTTCGAGGTGGTCGGCCTGCACGACTTCGGCAAGCAGTACGGGCTGCGCGTGCGCTTCATCCACTACGTGAAGCTCGTCGTCGGCGGCCCCTTCTACCAGGTCCTCCTCGCCGGAGCGGCGATCCGCGCAGTGTGGCGCGAGCAACGCGGCCGGAACGACTGGGAGTTGACCACTCACGTCGGCGCGCATCTCACCGCGGCCGAGACGATCCGAGAGGACGTTCCTGCGTGACCTCCACTCTTCCCGCGGTGACCACTCACAAGGTCCCCGCGCAGCGCAGAGCTGTGCCGAAAACAGGTCCGACCGGTCGGACAGCGCCTCCGCCCCGGCTCCGTTCCTCCCGTTCCGACCTGCTTCTGTGCGGTGTGCTGCTGCTCGCGATCCTCGCGGTCCAGGCCTGGAACATCGCCGACTACCCGACCCTCAGTGACGACGAGGGCACCTATCTGGCCCAGGCCTGGGCGGTCCAGGAGGGCCGGGGCCTGGCCCACTACACCTACTGGTACGACCATCCGCCGCTGGGCTGGATCCAGATAGCCCTGCTCACCTGGATACCCTCCGCCATCGACCCCGGGCTGATGACCGTCGGCTCGATGCGTGTGGCGATGCTGCTGGTCAGCGCTGTCAGCACGGTCCTCGTCTACGTCCTCGGCCGCCGTCTCTCGCTGCCCCGCTGGGCGGCCGGCCTCGGTATGGCCCTGTTCGGGCTCTCGCCGCTCTCGGTCGTCCTCCAGCGTGAGATCTTCCTCGACAACATCGCCGTGATGTGGCTGCTGCTGGCCTTCTGCCTGGCCGCCTCGCCCAGCCGCCACCTCTGGCACCACTTCGGCGCGGGCCTGGCGGCCGCCGCGGGCGTGCTCACCAAGGAGACGATGCTCGTCGTCCTGCCCGCCCTGCTGGTCACCATGTGGCGGCACGGCCACGCCGACACCCGCAAGTTCGCCCTCACCGGCGCCGTCACCGCCTGCACCCTGGCCGGACTGTCGTACCCCCTGTTCGCCCTCCTCAAGGGTGAGTTGCTGCCGGGCGCCGGCCATGTCTCGCTCTGGGACGGCATCAAGTACCAGATGTCCAGGCCGGGTTCGGGCTTCATCCTGGACACCTCGTCCGGCTCGTACGGTGTGCTGCACTCCTGGCTGTACTACGACCGGGTGCTGCCCGCCGGCGGACTCGCCGCGGCCCTGCTGCTCCTCGTCGCCCACCGCTGGTCGGTCACCGCCCGCGCGCTCGCCGGACCGGCGCTGACCGTGGCGATCCTGGCCGCCGTCGCTCTTCGCCCCAACGGCTATCTGCCCGCGATGTACATCATCGGCACGCTCCCGTTCCTCGCCCTGGTCCTCGCCGGGGCCGCCGCCTCCGTCACCCACGCGGTGCTGCGCAGGTGGCGGGCCGAGGGCGAGAAGCGGGCCGTGACCTACGGCCGGTACGCGCTGGCCGCCGTACTCGCCCTGGCCGCCGGGGCGTACACCGTGCCCAAGTGGTACGACGGTGATCGCACCGCCGTCACCGCCGACGCCAACGCCTCCTACCGGAAGGCCTCGCACTGGCTCGGCACCCGGGTCGCCGACCCCGTCCGCACCCGTGTCCTCGTCGACGACGCGCTCTGGCTCGACCTGGTGCACGACGGCTACCGGCCGGGCCTCGGGGTCATCTGGTTCTACAAGGCCGACCTCGACCCGGCCGTCACCAAGACCATGCCGCACGGCTGGCGGGACCTCGACTACGTGGTCGCCTCGCCGACGGTACGGCGGGACGCCCGCGACCTGCCCAACGTCAGGGCCGCGCTCCAGCACTCCACCCCGGTCGCCACCTTCGGCACCGGCGCGGACCGCATCGAGATCCGGCAGATCGCAGGGGGTGCCAGTTGAGCAGCCACGAGTACACCGTCCCCGCGGCGGGACTGGAGGCGACGGAGGTCCCCGAGCCGGGCGCCGTCACCATCGTCGTACCGACCTTCAACGAGTCCGGGAACGTTCGGCAGTTGCTGCACCAGATCACCGAGTCGGTGCCGGCGCGGCTGCCCTGTGAGGTCGTCTTCGTCGACGACTCCACCGACGACACCCCCGAAGTCATCCAGCAGGCCGCGCAGGACTGCCCGTTCCCGGTGGCGGTAGTGCACCGCGAGGAGCCGGTGGGCGGGCTCGGCGGGGCCGTCGTGGAGGGGTTGAAGGCGGCCACCTCCGAGTGGATCGTCGTCATGGACGGAGACTGCCAGCATCCGCCGTCCCTGGTATCGGAGCTGGTGGCCACCGGGGAGCGGAGCAACGCCGGGCTCGTCGTCGCCTCCCGGTACATCAAGGGCGGCAGCCGGGCCGGGCTCGCCGGCAGCTACCGGATCGCCGTCTCGCGCGGGGCGACCTGGCTCACCAAGTCCCTGTTCCCGCGCAAGCTGCACGGCATCAGCGACCCGATGAGCGGCTTCTTCGCGATCCGGCGCAGTGCGGTGACGGCCGATGTGCTGAAGCCGCTCGGCTACAAGATCCTCCTTGAGCTGGCCGTCCGGAGCCGGCCGCGCGAGGTCGCCGAGGTCCCCTTCGTCTTCCAGGACCGGTACGCCGGCGAGTCCAAGTCGACCGCGCAGGAGGGCCTCCGCTTCCTGCGCCACCTGGCCGGCCTGCGCACCGCCTCGCCCGTCGCCCGCATGGTCGGCTTCGGGCTGATCGGGCTGAGCGGCTTCGTGCCGAACCTCGTCGGGCTGTGGGCGCTGACCGCGCTCGGTCTGCACTACGTCCCCGCCGAGATCCTCGCCAACCAGCTCGGCGTCGCCTGGAACCTCGTCCTCATCGAGCATCTGCTGTTCCGCGACCGGCGGGCCCATCGCCGCTGGTGGGACCGGGTCGGCCGGTTCGCGCTGCTCGCCAACGCCGACCTGGTGCTGCGTATCCCGCTGATCGCCCTGTTCGTCGGCCGGTTCGGGATGGGCGCGCTGCCCGCCACCGCGCTCGCCCTGGTGACGACGTTCGTCCTGCGGTTCGCCGGGACCGAGGCACTGGTCTATCTGCCGCGCCGCACGAAAGACGCAAGGAGAGCCGCGTGACCAAGAAGCACAGAAGGACGGCACTGGTCGGGGTGGGCGCCCTGACCGCCGGACTGCTGCTCACCGCACCGCAGCCCGCCGAGGCGGCCAACCTCGTCAAGAACCCGGGCTTCGAGACCGCCGGCACCGACGGCATGCCGTACTGCTGGGAGAAGTCCGGCTGGGGGGACAACGACTTCGGCTTCGAGACGACGACCGACGCCCACAGCGGTGCCAAGGCGATGAGAGTGACGCTGAGCCGGCGGGTCGACGGCGACCGCAAGGCGCTGATCACCGAGTCGACCGAGTGCGCGCCCGTCGTCACGGCGGGCAAGCAGTACGACCTCTCGCTCTGGTACAGGTCGACCACCCCGGACACGGCGGTCACCCTGTTCCGGCACGACACCACGGCCGGCTGGCAGTACTGGACCGACCTGAAGACCCTGGACATGGCCTCCGCGTACACCCGGGCGACCGTCCGCACACCCGAGGTCCCCGCCGGAACCGACCGCATCACCTGGGGTGTCTCGGTCTACGGCACGGGCTCGGTGACCACGGACGACTACACCATGGACCAGGTGGCCGATGTCGTGCCGCCGCCTCAGTGCACGGGCACGAACGCCCAGTGCGCGGACGGCAGCTGGCAGGTGCTGCCGACCCAGAACCCGGTCCGCTCCATGCACTCGGTCGTCCTAAACAACGGCAAGGTGCTGCTGATCGCCGGCTCCGGCAACAGCGAGGAGAACTTCGCGGCGGGCAGCTTCACCAGCGCGCTGTACGACCCGGCCAACGGCACGTACAAGGTCATCCCGACGCCCAAGGACATGTTCTGCTCGGGGCACGTGCAGTTGCAGGACGGCCGGGTGCTCGTGATGAGCGGCAACAAGGCCTACCCGGTCGCGGGCGGGCACGGCTACGAGGGGTACAAGGACTCGTACGTCTTCGACCCGGCCACCGAGACCTACACCAGGACGAACGACCTGAACGACGGCCACTGGTACCCGTCGGCGACCGAGCTGGGCAACGGTGACGTCATCTCCTTCGGTGGGCTCCGGGAGGATTCGTCGGGGTCGGTGACTGCGGAGTACTGGTCGGACGCCCAGCAGAAGTGGCTGGGTCTCGGGGACGTGCACCAGACCTGGTCGTACTGGGGGCTGTACCCGGCCATGATCCTGATGCAGGACGGGCGGCTCTTCTACTCCGGCAGCCATGTCTTCGGCAACAACATCCCGGGCACCGGCTCCGCGGTCTACGACTACGGCGCCAACACGATCACGCAGATCCCAGGGCTCCGGAACAAGGACGAACGCGACCAGTCGGCGAGCGTGCTGCTGCCTCCGGCGCAGGACCAGAAGGTCCTCACGCTGGGCGGCGGCAACATCGAGTCCAACCCGGACGCGAACCGGCTGACGGACCTGATCGACCTGAAGGACCCGAACCCGTCGTACGTCGCCGGGCCGCCCCTTCCGCAGGGCACGGTCGATCTCGGCAACGGGCCGGTGGCCGAGACCGGGAACCAGGGCAAGATGTACGTCTCCGCCGTACTGCTGCCGGACGGCAAGGTCCTCGAGACGGGCGGCGCGCTGCACAACCGCGCCAACCCGGTGTACGAGTCGTCGATCTACTCCCCGGACACCAACGCGTTCGACTCCGTGGCCGCGGATCCCGAGGCCCGCGGCTACCACTCGTCGGCGTTCCTGCTGCCCGACGGGCGGGTCATGACCACGGGTGACAACCCCGGGAACGGGACGTGGAACCACAACGTGTCGATCTACACCCCGCCCTATCTGTACAAGGGTGCGCGTCCGACGATCACTTCGGTGATCAACCAGGAGTGGAAGTACGGCGACACCCAGCGGATCACCGTCGACCGGCCCGTCGCCAAGGCGGAGCTGATCCGTCCGGCCGCGGTCACCCACTCCTCCGACCCGAACCAGCGGTTCGTGGATCTGCCGCTGTCCGTCGACGGCAACAACGTCGACCTCAACGTCACCAGCAATCCCGATCTGGCTCCGCCCGGCTGGTACATGCTGTTCGCGGTCGACGCGAACGGGGTGCCGTCGGTGGCCAAGTGGGTGCATCTGCAGGGGCCGGCCGCCCTGGGGGATGCCTCGGCGCACGTCCACTCCTTCGCCGACTCCCTTTCGGGGAAGACCTCGGGGGCGGGGAAGAAGCGGGCCTCGCAGCCGGTCGGTACGACGGTCTCCGGGTGCGACCGGCACTACGGGTCGGTGAACGTGTGTGTGCCGACGGTGTTCCCGAGGGGGGTCAGGAAGACGGCGGCGGCTCGCTGCGCCTGGCTCAAGCTGAATCGGTACGGGCGGCTGACGGTCAACGGCAAGGATGATCCGCTGGGGCTTGACCGGAATCGGGACGGGGTGGTGTGCGGGGTGGCTGATGTGCGGTAGTCGCTGCGGGTAGGCGGGGGCTGGTCGCGCCCCTTCTCGTGTGCGTGTTCGAACGAATCGCGCTTTCCGCTCGTCGCGCCGAAACATGTCATTTATCGGACGAGTTCGTGCTCTTCATATCACCCCCATATGATCCTGCCCGCGCCGTGACGCGTGTGACGCGCTGTCACGGCCGGGGAGGGATTGGGGAACTGGGGGTCCTGCGCACCTGTCGTCCGCCGGTTCTGCATGCCTGCGGCGCTTGGCGTGTGAAGATTTTGTAAGTGAAATTTGCATTTTGTGTGACCCCTGTTCACCCAAGATCTCCTAGCATCGCTGGAACAGTGCCCGGTTCTGTCACTTTTGGACCGCGGCAGCCGTGTTATGTGGGGGGAGTGCACAACATTGTCCGAGTTCTTCGACCAGGTCTGGTCGTGGATCGTCGAGGCTGTGGGGGAAACTTCGTGGCGAGAGCTGATGCCGCTGGGGCTTGCCGGACTCTTCGTCTGGGCGCTCTGGCTGTACCGAGCGGTGCTCTCCCGGTTCGCCAAGCCAGTCGTCAACAACTTCCGCACCAGTGTTTCCGTGGTGGTCCCGGCGTACCGGGAAGACCCCGACATCCTGCTGGAATGCCTGGAGACCTGGCTCGCCCAGGATCCCGCTGAGATCATCATCGTCCCCGACGTGGAGGACCACGAGGTTCTGCACCGGCTGTCGCTGGTGGAGGACCCCCGGGTCCGGGTGCTCGCCTTCGAACACAGGGGGAAGCGTTCCGCGTTGGGGGTCGGCATGCGCGCGGCCACCGGGGAGCTCCTCGTCCTGGTGGACTCCGACACCCGCTGGGAGCCGGGGCTGCTGGACGCCGTACAGATGCCCTTCGCGGACCCCACGGTCGGCGGGGTGGGCACCCAGCAGAACGTCTACCAGCGCACCACCAGTGTCTGGCGCCGAATAGCCGACTGGCTGGTCAACCTCCGTTACTACGACTACGTTCCGGCCATGGGCCGGGCCGGCGCCGTGGCCTGTCTGTCCGGCCGTACGGCGGCATACCGCCGCGAGGCGGTCCTGCCGGTGCTGGAGAACCTGGAGAACGAGTTCTTCTTCGGCCGCCGCTGTGTGGCGGGCGACGACGGCAGACTGACCTGGCTGGTGCTCGCCTCGGGCTACAAGACGGTGCACCAGTCCTCCGCGCGGGCGATCTCCATGTTCCCGTCGTCCTTCAGCGCCTTCGTGAAGCAGCGCGTCCGGTGGAGCCGCAACTCCTACCGGTGCTATCTGACGGCGGTCTACAAGGGGTGGCTGTGGCGGGCCCCGCTGGTCACCAAGATCACCGTGCTGCAGATCCTGCTCACCCCGGTGACCATGGGCATGGCACTCGGCTACCTGCTGCTGAGCCGGCTCGACTTCAGCGGGCGGGGCATTGTCCTCACCCTGGTCTGGCTGATGCTGGGCCGTGCGGTCCGCGGCTACTCGCATCTGCGCAGGCATCCGCAGGAGATCCTGCTGCTGCCGCTGACGGCTCTCGTGGTCATCATGATCTCGCTGCCGATCAAGCTGTACGCCTTCGTCACCATGAACAAGCAGGGCTGGCTCACCCGCAGCTCCACCAGCGTCGGAGGCGAGGGCCAGAGCGCGTCCACCCTCTCCGGCGGCGGGCAGAACCACTCCGCTCTCCAGCCGGAGGTGATCTGACGTCATGTCAGCACAGCTCGTCACTGCCAGAAGACCGGGCCCCGGCATCCGGCTGCGCCGGGCGGGTGCCAGATCGGCGGCGCTGCTGGGCGCCTTCGCGGTGGCGGTCACGCTGCTGCTGGGCACGTCCACCGCGGCCCACGCCGACGGGGACGGCGACAAGCAGAAACTGGCCGCGGAGGACGCGGAGACCCAGGCCGCGCTGGTCGCCGACGAGGACCACCGGCTCAACCAGGTACGGGCCTTCACCTCGGTGGCGCCCCTGCAGAGCACCAAGTGGACCGTGCCCTTCCGGCTGGACACCGACAACGGATACACCCTGGTGCTCACCCAGCGCAGCAACGCCTACACCATCGCCGACCTGCTGAAACTCGCCCCGCAGACCTTTGTGCGGCGCAAGGACGGCTCGTATCTGCTGACCGAGAACATCTACCTCAACGTCGGCGCCAAGCTGAAGCTGTCCAACCCGGGCGGCCTCACGCTGCGGATGGCCAGCAACCGCACCGGCTTCGTCTCCATCGTCTCCTTCGGTGGCGAAATGGCCCTCCAGGGCACCGCCCAGGCGCCGTTGACGATCACCAGCTGGGACCCGCAGGCCAACAAGGCCGACACCGACGTCCGGGACGGCCGCGCCTATATCCGCACCATCGGCGGCCAGTTCGAGATGACGCACACCAAACTCTCGAACCTCGGGTTCTGGAGCGGCCGCACCGGCGGGCTCAGCCTCACCGGCACCGACCGGCCGAACACCGGCTCGCTGCAGGACACCGGCCAGGTCCACGGCAAGACCGCGCGTGACCGGGCGAAGGCGCAGGCCGACACGCAGAGCGGGAGGTCCGGCAACAGTGATGTCACGGCCATGCCCTCCGGCGAACTGACCACTCCCGACGCCCGCTTCTCCACCGGCGGCCTCTCCTATGTCTCCGGGTCGATCACGCACTCGACCATCACCGGCAACGCCTTCGGGATCTTCATCTCCAGTGCCACGGGGATCGAGATCAGTGACACCACCGTGCAGGACAGCCTGGAGGACGGTGTGGTGCTGCACCGGTTCGTCTCCAGCTCGCTCGTGCAGCGCACGGTCGCGAAGGACAACGGCGGTGACGGATTCATCCTCTCCCGCGCCACTCAGCAGGTGCGGGTCAGCGGCTCCACCGCCGAGGGCAACGGCGGCAACGGCTACACCCTCAGCGGCAAGCCGCTCGCCGACGGCCCCTCCGCCTCCGGGCAGGCCGTCGACAGCTACGGCTCCAACTCGGTCGCCAACAGCGTGGCCAAGGACAACGGCCGCTACGGTGTCGAGGTGCTCGGCGGATTCGACGTCGGGGTGCAGAACAACCGTATCGAGGGCGGTGACATGGGGATCGTGGCCCGCCTGGCGGCGGACAAGGTGTCCATCACCGGCAACCGTCTGACCGGCCAGAACCGGCAGGGCATCTCGGTACGGGACGGCGTCACCGGCGCCACGGTCACCGGCAACATCATCGACGGCCCGGAGACCGGCGTGTACGTCCGCGACTCGGCCGCCGAGATACGCGGCAACACCGTCCAGGACGCGACCAACCACGGTGTCAGCCTGGTCGGTGGCGTGGACGGTACGACGGTCTCCTTCAACGTGATCGGCGGGGTCGGACCCAGCGCACTGGACTCCAGCCGCTCCCACGGCGGAGCCGACATCAAGGAGAACCAGACCTTCGCCTGGTACGACACCAGTTCCTTCTGGGTCAAGGTCAAGCACTACGCGAGCCCGATGACTCTGCTGTGGACGGGCATCCTGCTGCTGATCCTGTTCTCGGCCGTCATGGGCCGGCGCAGACGGCGGGCCCGGCTGGCCGGCCGTATCGTCCATCCGTACTCCGACAAGGCACCGCTGCCCACCCCGCCCCCGAACGAGATCGAGGTGGCAGGCCGCCGGAGGACTCCGGTGATGAGCGAATGAGCGACGACACACCGGACGGCGCAGGGGCCGGTACATCGGGAACGCAGCCCACGGCGGGGGAGCGGTTGCGCCGGATCCGGCTCTCCGGCGGTCCGCCGCTGTGGGTGGCCTCGGCCGCCCTGGTGATCTCGGTGGTGGCGCTTGTCGCGGCGGCCGCCTCCGGCGGAGACGGCCCGTCCGTGGTGTACGGGGCGGGCCCCGACGCGGGTCCCACCATTCCGGTGGCCACACCCACGGACGACTCCGGTGCCACGGCTGCCGATCCGGCCCCGAGCGGTACGACGTCCGACGGGGGGACGGCCGCCCCCACGGCGGCCGGCTCCGCCTCGGCCGCGGCGTCCGGACCGGTCAAGTGCCCGGCTGCCACGGTCACCGTCAGCGACGCCAAGTCCCTTGCGCGAGCCTTGGACCAGGCCCAGCCCGGCGATGTCATCAAGATGCAGGACGGGGTGTACGACGACCGGTTCACCGCCGCCAACCCCGGCACCGCGGACCGGCCGATCTTCCTGTGCGGCGGCCCCGGCGCGGTGATCGACGCCGGTGACGTCGGCGGCGGCTACGCCTTCCACCTGGACGGCGCCAGCCACTGGCGGCTGCTCGGCTTCACGGTCCGCAACGGCCAGAAGGGGGTCGTGGCCGACAAGGTCCAGGGCACCGTCATCCAGGGCCTGACCGTCGAGAACATCGGCGACGAAGGCATCCACCTGCGTGACTTCAGCTCCGGCAACGTGGTCGAGGGCAACACCGTCCGCGACACGGGCAAGCGCAAGGAGACCTTCGGCGAGGGGATCTACGTCGGCTCCGCGGAGTCCAACTGGTGCACCATCAGCGACTGCAAGCCCGACAAGAGCGACGACAACATCATCCGCGGCAACCATGTCAGTGCCACCACCGCCGAGTCCGTGGACATCAAGGAGGGCACCACCGGCGGCTCCCTCATCGGCAACACCTTCGACGGCGCCAAGCTCAGCGGGGGTCACAACGACTCCTGGGTCGACGTCAAGGGAAACGACTGGCTGATCAAGGGCAACGTCGGCCGCCACTCAAGTGAGGACGGGTTCCAGACCCACCAGATCCTCGACGGCTGGGGCACCGGCAACGTGTTCCAGGCCAACACCGCGCAGGTGGACGGTCCCGGCTACGGCTTCCATCTCGCGCCCGTCGCGAACAACAAGGTCGCCTGCGACAACAAGGCCAGCGACGCGGCGAAGGGTCTCGCCAACGTCGCCTGCTCCTCCTGACGGCGAGGGGCCCGGCTCACACCCGGGCCCCGCACCCAGCCGCAGGTTCCTCTTCTTCACCCACGCGCGTCTTCGGCATGCGCGTTTCTGCTCGGGAATCCTCTCGGAGGCATCATGGACACTCTTCTCGACGGCACCGACGCTCCCCGTCTCACGGTCATCGGCACCGGCTATCTGGGCGCCACGCACGCCGTGTGCATGGCGGCACTCGGCTACGAAGTGCTCGGCGTCGACGTGGACCCCGGCAAGATCGAGCTGCTGAGAGCCGGGGAGGTGCCGTTCTTCGAGCCAGGGCTGCCCGAACTCCTGGTCAAGGCCCAGGAATCCGGTCGGCTGCACTTCACCACCAGCCTCGCGGAGGCCGCGGAGTTCGGCGACATCCACTTCGTCTGTGTGGGCACCCCGCAGCAGCCCGGCTCCTACGCCGCG
The DNA here is from genome assembly GCF_055634995.1 of Streptomyces sp. NPDC111744. Classification (NCBI taxonomy): domain Bacteria; kingdom Bacillati; phylum Actinomycetota; class Actinomycetes; order Kitasatosporales; family Streptomycetaceae; genus Streptomyces; species Streptomyces sp. NPDC111744. The sequence continues at coordinate 396,398 of NZ_JBVKCG010000001.1, read as the reverse complement.
GACCTGCGCCATGTGGAGGGCGCGGTCACCGAACTGGCCCGGCATCTGCGCCGGCGGGCCCTGGTGGTCGGCAAGTCCACGGTGCCGGTGGGCACCGCGGCCCGGCTGGCGGAGCTGGTCCGCTCCACCGCACCGGCCGGCGACGAGGTCGAACTCGCCTGGAACCCGGAGTTCCTGCGCGAGGGCTTCGCCGTGGAGGACACCCTCCACCCCGACCGGCTGGTCTTCGGCACCGAGTCCGCGTGGGCGGAGGAGCAGTTGCGCGCGGCGTTCGCTCCGGTCATCGCCCAGGGCACCCCGGTGGTGGTCGCCGACCTGCCGACCGCCGAACTGGTCAAGGTCGCCGCCAACTCCTTCCTGGCCACGAAGATCTCGTACATCAACGCCATGGCGGAGGTCTGCGAGGCCTCCGGCGCCGACGTCCACCGGCTGGCCGAGGCGCTGGCCTACGACGACCGGATCGGCGGCCGGTTCCTCAAGCCCGGCCTGGGCTTCGGCGGCGGCTGTCTGCCCAAGGACATCAGGGCCTTCATCCACCGCGCCGAGGAACTGAACGTCGCGCAGGCGGTCGCCTTCCTGCGCGAGGTGGACGGGATCAACCAGCGCCGCCGGGCCCGCACCGTGGACCTGGTCCGCGAGCTGGTCGGCGGGGAACTCGCGGGGACGAAGGTGGTCGCGCTCGGGGCGGCCTTCAAGCCCAACTCCGACGACATCCGGGACGCCCCGGCACTGGACGTCGCCTCGACGCTGCACCGGGCCGGTGCACAGGTGACCGTCTACGACCCGGTCGCGATGGACAACGCCCGCCGCGCCCACCCCGAGCTGACATACGGCACCGATGTGCTGCAGGCCGCCGCGGGCGCCGACGTCGTGGTGCTGCTGACCGAGTGGGCGCAGTTCCGGGAGATCGACCCGGAGGTCATGGGCTCCGTGGTGAACCGGCGCCGGGTCGTGGACGGCCGGCACGCCCTCGACCCGGCCCAGTGGCGGGCGGCCGGCTGGGAGTACCGGGCGCTCGGCCGCAACTGACCCGGGGCCGAGGCCGCCTCAGGCGAACTCGGCGAGGGCGCGCTCCACGATGGCCTCCAGCTGCTGGTGGTGCGCGCCCTTCCAGTAGGCGCGGCCGCACTCCGCGCACTGCGCGAAGACGTCGTACGACTTCTGCGTCCCGCCCTTCAGCTGGTCCGCCACCTCTTCCTTGGTCGCCTTCCTCAGCAGGCCGTTGCAGGCAGTGCAGCGGGTCCAGGGACGCAGCTCGGGGGCGAAGCGGTCGAGGATGTCATGGAGTTGGTCGTCGGGGCTGGTGCTGTAGACAAAGGCGCCCGCCCAGAGTTCGCGGCGGCGCAGCAGGCCCCGGTCACGGCTCAGCAGGACGCGCTTCTCGGCCGCCGAGCGGCCGGAGAGGGCCGGGTCGCCGATGTCCGTCGACTCGTACGCCGTGTCCACGCCCAGCAGCCGCAGCCGGCGGGCGAGGGTGCCGAGGTGGACGTCGAGGAGGAAGCGGAGGGGAGCGCCGGGCACCCGCTGCGGGCGCCGGACCGCGTGCACGGCCACCGACTCGCCGTCCGCCGGGATGTGGGCGACCGGGACCTCCCGGCCGTCCACCACCAGCGCGCCGACCTCGGTGAGCGGGACGCCGAGGGACTCGATCACATGGCCGAGCGTGGAGACGCCGTCGACGGCGAGCGGGTGCGTGCCCGTGCGGCGGGCTTGCGGGACGAACAGGGCCAGCTCGGGGGCGACTCCGACACGGATCTCGGGAGCGTTCACCTGGTCAGGATGGCATGGGAGGCGGCTGGACCTCAGGGTTTTTCCGGGGGCAGGCCGTGCTCGATGACGTTCAGGGCGCGGTCGACGAGGGCCTTGAAGTCGGGCTCGTGGTCCTGCTCCGCCCAGTACATCGAGGTCTCCATCAGGCCGCCGATGACGGACATCGCGTAGACCCGCACCTCCAGGCTGTTCGGGTCGCGGCCGGTGCGCTCGCCGATGGCCTGGCACAGCAGGCGGCCGGTCTCCGACATGCTCTCCATCATCCGGGAGCGCACCGCCGGCACCTCGACCATCAGCCGGGTGCGCAGCCGGGAGACCGCGTGGGCGTCCTTCATGCCCAGTGAGACCGCCCGGTGCATCACATGGCGGAGGGACTCCGGCCACGGCTCGTCGGCGGGCCGGGCGCGGAGCTCCTCCAGGATCAGCGGGTCGTACTCGTCCGTGAGGACGATGTCCTCCTTGGTCGGGAAGTACCGGAAGACGGTCGACGGCGACACCTCGGCCCGCTCGGCGATCTGCTCGATCGTCGTGGCCTCGTACCCCTGTTCCTCGACCAGCGCGTACATCGCCTCGCGGATCGACTCGCGGGTCTTGATCTTCTTCCGTTCGCGCAGGCCGAGCCGGGGGTTGTCGGCGGGGGAGAAGGAGGTGTGCGGTGCCGTCATGCTGGTCATTGTCCGGCATCGGCGGTGGCAGGGGCCACGGCCGGGTCCTCGTTCTCTTCCGCTTCCGTGTCGTGGGCGGCCGGTGTGTTGGGCAGGAACGCGGCGGCCAGCAGCGCGGTGAGCAGCGCGGCGACGCCGCACACCAGCAGGACCAGGCCCATGCCGTGGACGTACGCGGCGTTCGCGGAGGCGACCAGAGGGGTCGAGCCCGTCTTCTCGGCGACCAGGTGGGCGGCGACCACCGACTCGCCGGCGGTGTGACCGAGCGGGGCGGGCAGGCCGGTCACGTTCAGGCGGTCACGGAAGGTGCTCGCGAGCAGGCTGCCGAGCAGGGCGATGCCGATGGCGCCACCGACCTGGCGCGTGGTCATCAGCAGCCCGGAACCGCTGCCGGCCCGGTCGGTGGGCAGGGCACCGAGGGCGCCGTCCATCGCCGGGACCACCGAGAAGCCGAAGCCGAGGCCGGCGATGGACAGCCACACAGCGGTGTAGCCGTAGCCGGAGTCCACGGTCGTACGGCTGCCGAGGATCGCGGCGAAGGCGAGGACGACCAGGCCGGTGGCGACCACGGCGCGTGATCCGAAGCGGGCGACGATCGCCTCGGTGCCCCGCGCGGCCACCAGCAGGCCGCCCATCATGGGAAGGAGCCTCAGCCCGGTGCCGAAGGCGTCGTTGCCGAGGACCGCCTGGAGGTAGGGCGGCAGCACGAACAGCAGGCCGGACAGCACGAACATCACCAGGGTCGCCGCGAGGGTGTTGAGCAGGAAGCCGCGGTGGGTGAGGAGGGTCATGTCGAGCATGGGACGCTCGACCTGGCGTTCCCGCAGCACCAGGCCCGCGATGAGGACGACGGAGGCCGCCGGCAGGGCCAGGACCAGCGGGTCGCCCCAGCCGCGGTCGGGGGCCTCGATGATCGCGTAGATCAGGGCGCCGAGGCCGGTCACGGTGAGTGCGGTGGAGAGGATGTCCACCCTGGGGGAGGCGGGGTCGCTGGTCTCGGGGAGCAGGAAGACGCAGGCGGTGACGCCTATGGCGGCCATCGGGACGTTGATCAGGAAGACCGAGCCCCACCAGAAGTGGTTGAGCAGGAAGCCGCCGATGATCGGGCCGAGCGGCAGGCCGAGCGCGGAGGCGGCCGAGACGATGCCGACGGCCCTGGTGCGCTCCTTCGGCCCGAACAGCGAGGGCAGCACGGACATGGCGAGCGGCATCACCAGTGCCGCGCCCACGCCCATAACCGTACGGGCGGCGATCACCCAGTTCACGTCGTCGGCGAGGGAACCGGTCAGGGAGCCGGCCAGGAAGACCAGCAGGCCGGTGACGAGCATCCGGCGGCGGCCGAAGCGGTCGCCGAGGAGTCCGGCCGGGAGCATCAGCGACGCGAAGACGACGACGTACGCGTCCGCCATCCACTGCTGCTGACTGGTCGTGGCGCCGAGCTCGCCGGCCATGGTCGGCAGCGCCACATTGAGGATCGTCGTGTCGAAGCCGAGCACCAGCATGCTCGCGACCAGGGCGCCCAGGGCCCACCAGCGGCGGTGGTTCTGATGGGTCTCTTCAAGCTGAGTGACAGAAGCCATGAAATGAGAGTAGCTGTCAAAATCTTGTATCTGTCAATGGGGGGCTGCTGTCAGCGTATGAAAAACCGGGCATGAAGAACCGGGCATGAAAAAAGTGGCCACGGCTCGGGAGCCGTGGCCACTCGGAGAGCGGCGGGTGGGACTACGCGTGCTGGTAGGCCACCAGGGAGATCCCCACGTAGTGGACGACGAACGCGGCCAGGGTGAGGGAGTGGAAGACCTCGTGGAATCCGAAGTAACGCGGTGACGGGTTGGGGCGCTTGATGCCGTAGATCACGCCGCCCGCGCTGTAGAGGAGGCCGCCGACGACGACCAGGACCAGCACGGCGATGCCGCCGGTGTGCATGAAGTCGGGCAGGAAGAAGACCGCCGCCCAGCCCATCGCTATGTAGCAGGGGGTGTACAGCCAGCGAGGGGCGCCGACCCAGAAGACCCGGAAGACGATGCCCGCGGCCGCCGCTGCCCAGATGCCCCACAGCAGCCACACGCCCTTGGAGTCCGGCAGGAGCAGCAGGGTCAGCGGTGTGTAGGTGCCCGCGATGATCAGGAAGATGTTGGCGTGGTCGAGTCTGCGCAGGATGCCGTCCATGCGCGGACTCCAGTTGCCCCGGTGGTACAGCGCGCTCACGCCGAACAGCAGACACGCCGTCAGGACGTAGATCCCGCAGGCGACCCGGCCGCGCGGTGAGTCGGCGAGAGCGGTGAGGACGAGGCCCGAGATGAGTACGGCCGGAAACATGCCCAGATGCAGCCAGCCGCGCAACTTGGGCTTGACCTGGTGCGACAGGGAGGAGAGCGCGCTGGATCCGCTGCCGGCGGCCGGCGGGTCCGTGGGCGCGTCGGGGACGGACGCAGTCATGGACCGCATCGTACCTACGGAACCGTAAGTTACGGATCAGTCTCGCCCGATGACCGCCCAGGAGTGGCCATCCTCTCACGAAGCCTCCGAAGAGCTTACATCGGTGTGCAAAAAGACCTTGAGGCGAACTCAATGTGGACGCAAAGAAACGCAGGTGGGCGTGGCGACCGTGGCCTTCCTCACGTCGCTCATCTGTGACTCCCTCTGGACAGATGGGTGATCGAGTCGGAGGATCAAATGAGTGCGGTCGGCACCGGATGAGCGGCTACGAGAAGCATCCGGGTCGCAGCCCCCACGGGGCGACAAGGTCCTCAGCGGACCAAAAAGATCAAAAAATCCCTCATTTAGGAGCAATCGTGGCGCGCGACATCGCGGCTCCCACCGTCATCCCCACCAAACATCAGGAACTGATCTCGTGGGTCAACGAGATCGCCGAACTGACGCAGCCGGACAGCGTGGTCTGGTGTGACGGATCCGAGGCCGAGTACGAGCGACTGTGCGAAGAGCTCGTGGCGAGGGGCACCTTCAAGAAGCTCGACCCGATCAAGCGCCCCCACTCCTACTACGCGGCCTCCGACCCGACCGACGTCGCCCGGGTCGAGGACCGCACCTTCATCTGCTCCGAGCAGGAGCAGGACGCCGGCCCGACCAACCACTGGAAGGCCCCCGCCGAGATGCGGGACATCTTCACCGGCGAACAGGGCCTGTTCCGCGGCTCGATGAAGGGCCGGACAATGTACGTCGTCCCGTTCTGCATGGGCCCGCTGGGCTCCCCGCTCTCCGCGCTCGGCGTGGAGATCACGGACTCCGCGTACGTCGCCGCCTCGATGCGCACGATGACGCGCATGGGCCAGGCCGTCCTCGACGAACTCGGTGACGACGGCTTCTTCGTGAAGGCCGTGCACACCCTCGGCGCCCCGCTGGAGCCCGGCCAGGCGGACGTCCCCTGGCCGTGCAACCGGACCAAGTACATCTCGCACTTCCCCGAGTCCCGCGAGATCTGGTCCTACGGCTCCGGCTACGGCGGCAACGCCCTGCTCGGCAAGAAGTGCTACGCCCTGCGCATCGCCTCCGTGATGGCGCGGGACGAGGGCTGGCTCGCCGAGCACATGCTGATCCTCAAGCTCACTCCTCCGCAGGGCGAGTCCAAGTACGTTGCCGCCGCCTTCCCGAGCGCCTGCGGCAAGACCAACCTCGCCATGCTGGAGCCCACCGTCTCCGGGTGGACCGTCGAGACCATCGGCGACGACATCGCCTGGATGCGGTTCGGCGAGGACGGCCGCCTCTACGCGATCAACCCCGAGGCCGGCTTCTTCGGTGTCGCGCCAGGCACCGGTGAGCACACCAACGCCAACGCGATGAAGACTCTGTGGGGCAACGCGGTCTTCACCAACGTTGCGCTCACCGACGACAACGACATCTGGTGGGAGGGCATGACGGAGGAGCTTCCGGCCCACCTCACGGACTGGAAGGGCAACGACTGGACGCCGGAGTCCGAGACCCCGGCAGCCCACCCCAACGCCCGCTTCACCGTGCCCGCCGCGCAGTGCCCGATCATCGCGCCGGAGTGGGAGGACCCGAAGGGCGTGCCGATCTCGGCGATCCTCTTCGGCGGCCGCCGCGCCACCGCCGTACCGCTGGTGACCGAGTCCTTCGACTGGAACCACGGCGTGTTCCTGGGCGCCAACGTGGCCTCCGAGAAGACCGCCGCCGCCGAGGGCAAGGTCGGCGAGCTGCGTCGCGACCCGTTCGCGATGCTGCCGTTCTGCGGCTACAACATGGGCGACTACATGGCCCACTGGATCGACGTGGCCAAGGACAAGGACCAGTCCAAGCTGCCGAAGATCTACTACGTCAACTGGTTCCGCAAGAACGACGAGGGCAAGTTCGTCTGGCCCGGCTTCGGCGAGAACTCCCGGGTACTGAAGTGGATCGTGGAGCGGCTGGACGGCAGGGCGGCGGGCGTGGAGACGCCGATCGGTGTGCTGCCGACCCGTGAGGCCCTCGACACCAAGGGGCTGGACCTGGCCGACGGCGACCTCGACTTCCTGCTGACCGTCGACAAGGAGATCTGGCGCGAGGAGGCCGCGCTGATCCCCGACCACCTCGACACCTTCGGCGAGCACACGCCGAAGGAGCTGTGGGACGAGTACCGGGCGCTGGTGGAGCGGCTGGGCTGAGTCCCCGTGTGAAGACTCCGCGGCCGGTACGGGTGTGCCCTGACCAGCGATCGTCACGACCGGCCGCGGTGTGAACCGGCGAGGCCGCGCACAACGGAGTGCGCGGCTCATGGGCCTGCCGTCGCCTTTTCCCTTCCGCCCCGATGGGAGCGTTGGTGACGGCAGGCCTTCGCCTGTGGGGGTGCGTTGCCGGGTGCGGGTGTGGGGCAGCCGGTCGCGCAGTTCCTCGCGCCCCTAGGGAGTTTGGGCTGCCGGTGTCGTGCAGAGGCCGTTGGTCGCGCCCGCGCGGCGGCAGCCGCATATTGATACAGCCCCGCCCCGCCGCGCTTCTTCAGCTGCCCCTCTGTCCCGGAAGACCGAGTCGCTGCTGGGCGCCCTGGACGCTGACCAGCTTGTGCAGCAGCGGGGCGGTCCTCGCCACGTCGGCGTCGCTCGCCACGACCCGGCCGCCGTTGGCGGCCATCTTCAGGGTGCCCTTGCCCTTGCCGTCGAGCACGGCGAGGCCGTTGGCGGCCAGTACGTCGGCCGCGCTGCGGTGGGCCACCACCACGAGGGGCGAGTAGAAGGGCCGGGGGAGGGGCTGGCGGGCGTGGTGCTTCCCGGCCAACTGGTCGGCGGGCGCCGAGCCGGACGGGAAGGCGAAGTCATAGCCCTTCAGGTCCAGGCCGTCCATGGCAACGGGGGGACGAGGACCGATCGGAGGTACGGCAGGTTCGGCACCACCGAAGAACACCGTTGCGGGGGACCGCCGTTGCGGCGGGAAGAAGATGCCTGCGGTGAGGCGAGAGGCTCTGGAGGGGCGGGGAGTTGTGGCAACCCGGTCCGCGCGGCGTTGGATGGGCGCGCGGACCGGGGCCGTTCGGGGGGCGGTCAGCCGGTCGTCGTGAGTGCCGTTGCCGCCGCGTGGGCGTCCATGCGTTCCGCCGCGAGGATCGCCGCCGCGGTGTCCGCCCGGGATGCCGCGACGACCAGCGCGCGGCCGGCGAGCGCGTGGGCGCGCTCGTGCAGGGTCGCCGGCTCCTGGACCGCGGCCGGCGACGCGCGGACCGGCGTACGTCCGCCCCGCAGCCGGGTCACCTGCTCCGCCAGCCGGGTCGCGGCGGCGTCGAGGTCGGTGGACGGCGTGAGGCCGCGCAGCTCGTCGGTGACGGCGAGCAGGGCCGCGAGATGTCCCGCGAGCTGGATGTCCAGCTCTTCCTCGCGCGTCCGGTGCGGGAAGTCCGAGGGGGCGCCGGCCATCGTGCTGTGGATCGACTTGGTGCGGATCGGTTCGTACATGGGAGATGGCCTCCTGTGCTGTCAGGAAACCATCCTAGCTTAGATCTCGTCTAAAGTTGACCCGGCTCACGGCCCGTGGTCCGGCGGCTACGACGGGCCGCTCCCGCCCCCGGCTACCGCTGCCCGTAGCTGTCCAGGAACCGGCCGATCCGGGTGATCGCGTCCCGCAGGTCGCCCACCGACGGCAGGGTGACCACCCGGAAGTGATCCGGTTCCGGCCAGTTGAAGCCGGTGCCCTGGACGACCATGATCTTCTCCTGCCGCAGCAGGTCCAGGACCATCTGCCGGTCGTCCTTGATCTTGAAGACCTGCGGGTCCAGGCGCGGGAAGAGATAGAGGGCGCCCTTGGGCCGGACGCAGGTCACGCCCGGGATCTGGGTGAGCAGGTCGTACGCCGTGTCCACCTGCTCCTTCAGGCGGCCGCCCGGCAGCACCAGCTCGTTGATCGACTGGCGTCCGCTGAGCGCGGCCACGACCCCGTGCTGACCCGGCATGTTCGCGCACAGCCGCATGTTCGCGAGGATCGTCAGGCCCTCGATGTAGGAGTCGGCGTGTGCGCGGGGGCCGGAGATGGCCATCCAGCCGACCCGGTAGCCGGCCACCCGGTAGGCCTTCGACATGCCGTTGAAGGTGAGGGTGAGCAGGTCCGGGGCGATGGCGGCGGTGGGGGTGTGCGTGGCGTCGTCGTAGAGGATCTTGTCGTAGATCTCGTCCGAGCAGACGAGGAGGTTGTGGCGGCGGGCGATGTCGGTCAGTCCGCGCAGCATCGCCTCGTCGTACACCGCGCCCGTCGGGTTGTTCGGGTTGATGATGACGATGGCCTTGGTGCGGTCGGTGACCTTGCGCTCGATGTCGGCGAGGTCGGGCATCCAGTCCGCCTGCTCGTCGCACCGGTAGTGCACCGCCGTACCGCCGGAGAGCGAGACCGCCGCGGTCCACAGCGGGTAGTCCGGGGCCGGCACGAGGACCTCGTCGCCGTCGTCCAGCAGGCCCTGCATCGCCATCACGATCAGCTCGGAGACGCCGTTGCCGATGAAGACGTGCTCGACGTCGGTCTCGATACCGATGGTCTGGTTGTGCATGACGACCGCGCGCCGGGCGGCCAGCAGGCCCTTCGCGTCGCCGTAGCCGTGCGCCGAGGAGACGTTGCGGAGGATGTCCTCCAGGATCTCCGGCGGGCAGTCGAAGCCGAAGGCGGCCGGGTTCCCGGTGTTGAGCTTGAGGATGCGGTGCCCCGCCGCCTCGAGCCGCATCGCCTCCTCGAGAACCGGGCCCCGGATCTCGTAACAGACGTTGGCGAGCTTGGTCGACTGGATCACCTGCATGTCGGTGAGCTTACGGTGCGGTAACGCACGCCGGGTCGTGCTTTCCGCCACGTGAGACGACGCGTTCCGGTCGGCGGCGCCTCCGTCGTACACAACTCGCACACGGGTTCTTGCCGTGGGCAGGCCTTGCCGTGAGGATGTCCATGACAAAGACGTACGGGCGACCGGAAGATCTCCGGTCGCTCTCGTCTGCAGAGGGGACCCCCACATGAACAAGCCTCTCCTTGCCGCGCTCGCCTCCCTGGCCATCACCGGGATCGGCACGGCACCGGCGGTCGCCGCACCCCAGCAGGCCGCGGTGACCGTCAACTTCGCCGGCACCGTCTCGCTCAGCAACTGCTCCGGCTCCGTCATCCGCTTCCCGAACTCCGCGGACTCCGACCCGGCGCTCGTCCTCACCAACGGCCACTGCCTGGAGACCGGCTTCCCGGCGGCCGGCGAGGTCATCACCGGCCAGTCCTCCAGCCGTACCTTCGGCCTGCTGAACTCCGCCGGCACCAAGGTCGCCACGCTCCGCGCCAACCAGGTCGTCTACTCGACGATGACCGACACGGACGTCACGATCTACCGCACCACCACGACGTACGCGGCGATCAAGAACTCCTACGGCATCAGCCCGCTGACCGTCAGCAGCGCGCACCCCGTCGCCGGCACCGCCATCAAGGTCGTCTCCGGCTACTGGAAGACGATCTACAGCTGCAACGTCGACGGGTTCGTGTACCGGCTGAAGGAGGGCGACTGGACCTGGAAGGACTCGGTCCGTTACACCTCCGCGTGCAACACGATCGGCGGGACCTCGGGCTCGCCGGTGATCGACACCACCACGGGACAGCTCGTCGCCGTCAACAACACCGGCAACGAGGACGGGGAACGGTGCACCGTCAACAACCCGTGCGAGGTGGACGCGAGCGGGAACGTCACGGTTCGGCAGGGCATCAACTACGCGGAGGAGACGTACATCATTCCGGCGTGCTTCACGACGGGGAACGTGCTGAACCTCAGCGCGAGCGGGTGCACCCTGCCCAAGCCGTAGAGCTTGGTGGAGGGACGGTCCGTCACATGGGACTGCGACGGACCGCCCGCCCCGCCAGGACGTCCGTGCGACACCCGTCCTCGATCACGAAACGGCCGTTGATCAGGACGTGGGGGATGCCCGTCGGCAGCTTGCGCGGCTCTGTGAAGGTGGAGCCCGCCGCCACCGTCTCCGGGTCGAACAGGACCACGTCCGCCCGGTAGCCCTCACGGACCAGGCCGCGGTCCGGCAGACGGAGGCGGGCCGCGGGGCGCGCCGTGAGGTGGGAGACGCACTCCTCCAGCGACAGCACGCCCAACTCCCTTACGTAGTGGCCCAGATAGTGCGGGAACGTGCCGTACGCCCGTGGATGCGGCTTGGTGCCCTGGAGGATGCCGTCCGAGCCGCCGGTGTGGACGCGGTGGCGCATGATCGTGCGGACGTTCTCCTCGTGGCCGACGTGCTGGAGGATCGAGGGGGCGAGCCGGTCCGCCAGCAGCAGCCGGCGGGCCGTCGTCCACGGGGTCTCGCCGCGCAGCCGCGCCGACTCCTCGACCGTGCGGCCGACGAAGTCCGCCAGCGCCGGGTCGGCCACGCCGGAGACCTCGATCGTGTCCCACTCGATGGGCACGCCGTGACAGCCGTCGGAGCCGATGGACTCCAGGTGGTGGCGGATGCGCTCGGATGCCTCGTCGTCCGCGAGCCGGGCCAGGACCGCGTCCGGGCCGCCCTCGTTCGCCCAGCTCGGCAGCATGGCGGCGAGGGTCGTGCTGCCGGGGGTGTACGGGTAGGTGTCGAGGGTGATGTCGGCCCCGGCCGCGAGGGCCTTGTCCAGCAGCGACAGCAGTTCGGGCGCCCGGCCCTCGTTCACGCCGAAGTTCATGGTGGCGTGGGCGAGGTGGAGGGAGCAGTTCGCCGCGCGGGACAGGGCCACCATCTCCGCGTACGCCTCCAGGGCGCCCGCCCCGTACGAGCGGTGGTGCGGGCAGTAGTAGCCGCCGTACGACGCCACCACCCGGCACAGCTCGGTCAGTTCGGCGTCCCCGGCGTACATGCCGGGGGTGTAGGTGAGGCCGGAGGACATACCGACCGCGCCCTGTTCCATGCCCTCCGCCACCAGCCGGCGCATCCGGTCCAGCTCGGCCGGGGTCGCCTCGCGGTCCTCCCAGCCGACGGCCAGCGCGCGGACCGTGCCCTGCGGGATCAGGTAGGCCGCGTTGACGGCGATGCCCCGGTCCAGCCGGTCCAGGTACCCGCCCACCGAACGCCAGTCGAAGTCGATGTCGTCGCCGTGGCCGTTCCAGCCGGTGATGGCCCGGCGGACCTCGGCGAGGGTGCGGTCGTCGACGGGGGCGTACGACAGCCCGTCCTGGCCCAGGACTTCCAGGGTGACCCCCTGTGCGGCCTTGGCGCTGTGGTCCGGGTCGCGGAGCAGGGCCAGGTCGCTGTGGGCGTGCATGTCGATGAAGCCGGGGGAGAGGACCAGGCCCTCGGCGTCCAGCTCGCGCGTCGCACGCGGGCGCTGGCAGCCCGCCGCCGCGGCCTCCTTGACGATGGCGACGATCCTGCCGTCGTCGATGACCACGTCCGCACGGTAGGAGGGCGCGCCGCCGCCGTCGACGACGTCCGCGTCCCGGATGACCAGATCCTCCACCGGTTGCTCCCTAGAAGTAGGTGCGGACGTAGTCGACGACCGTGCCGTCCGCCTCGGCGACCGGGATCAGCTGCCACTTGTCGAACGACGTGCACGGGTGGGAGAGGCCCAGTCCCACCCAGTCCCCGACCCGGACGTCCGCCTCGGGGGTGGTGGCGAGCCAGGTGTGCTGGTCGGACAGGCCGGTGACCGACACCCCGGCCGCCGGGCGCTCCGTGCCCTCCCGGCGGATCACCTGGGCGAACGGGAGGTGCAGGTCGTAGGCCGCGTCCCGCTTGCCCGCGTTGGCGAAGGCCTGCTCGGGGGAGGGGCGGGAGACGATCTGCGCCCAGAGACGGAAGGCCGGCTCCAGGGCGCCCTCCTCGGGGACCCGGTTGAAGGGGGTGATCTCCCGGTAGTGGCCGTCGTCGTGCGAGACATAGGCGCCGGACCGCAGCAACCTCAGTACGGGGAGGGAGAGTTCGGGGATCCCGGCGAAGACGTCCGCCACCGCGTCGAACCAGGCGCTGCCGCCCGCGCTGATGACGACCTCGTCCGTGCCGGCGAACCGGCCCGCCTTGTCGAAGTCGGCGGCGAGCGCGACCAGCCGGCGCAGATAGGCGTGCACCCGGTCGGGGTCCGCCTGCGGGACCTCACCCTCGTACCCGGCGACCCCGACCAGCCGCAGGGTCCCCGCCGCCCCGGCCACCGCGTCCGCGACCGCCGCGCACTCCGCCTCGGTGCGGACGCCGGTACGGGCGCCCTCCCCGGCGGCCAGCTCCACGACGACGTCGACGGGACGCGAGGTGCCCTTCAGTGCCGCGTCCATCAGCTCGACCCCGCGCACGGAGTCGACGTAACAGACGAAGCGGAACTCCGCGTCGCGCTCCAGCTCGGCGGCGATCCAGCGCAGCGCCGGTGCGTCCACCAGCTCGTTCGCCAGGAAGATCCGCCGGGTGCCGAAGGCGCGGGCCACCCGTACCTGGTGCGGGACGGCGAGCGTGATGCCCCACGCCCCGCGCTCGACCTGGCGCCGGAAGAGCTGCGGGGCCATGGAGGTCTTGCCGTGCGGGGCGAAGGCGAGACCGTGCCGTTCGGTGTACGTCTCCATGAGCGCGAGATTGTGTTCCAGACACTCGGCGGACAGGGCCAGTACGGGGGTGGCGAAGCCGTCGGAGAAGAGGTTGCGGCGCTGGGCGGCCAGCTCGCCGACGGTGAGGCCCTCCGCGTCGGGCGGGAGGCCCTTGAAACGGTGGTCGACGCGCTCCTGGGCGAGGCGGGCGAGCGCTTCGGTGCCGGTGTCGAAGGACACGGGGCCTCCCTGATCAGGTCAGTTGCATTGCGTGCAACGTCCATTGCGTATATCGCTTACCGCTGTCTAACATCCACGCCAACGCCGGGTCAATGGAGCCCGCGGCGACCCGAGACGACGAGGAGCCACCACCATCGTGAAGGCCACGGACGCCGTTGACGCCGTTGACGTCGTGAAGGTCGTGGACGTCGTCGCGCTCGGCGAGTCCATGGTGACGTTCCTGCCCACGCGGCCGGGGCGCCTCGCGGACGTACCGTCCTTCGACCGCGCGATCGGCGGCGCCGAGTCCAACGTCGCGTGTGCACTGGCGGCGGCGGGACATTCGGTGCGCTGGGTGAGCCGGGTCGGCGCGGACGGGTTCGGTGACCACCTGGTGGAGACGGTGGCTTCGTACGGCGTCGACGTCGGGCGTGTGGACCGTGATCCCGTGCGTCCGACGGGCGTGTACTTCCGTACGGCGGGGGACCGGGCGACGGACGCCCACGAGGTCGCGTACTACCGGGCGGGCTCGGCGGCGTCGGCGATGTCGGTGCAGACGGTGGACCTGGCCGCGGTGCGGGCGGGGCGGATCCTGCATCTGTCGGGGATCACGGCCGCGCTGTCGCGGGGCTGCCTGGACCTGATGAGAGAGCTGACAGCTCTCGCCGATGGCCGGCCGGTGGTGTCCTTCGACGTCAACCACCGGCGCGGGTTGTGGGGTTCGGGCGACGGGCCGGATGTCCTGCTGGAGCTGGCGCGCCGGGCCGACATCGTGTTTGTGGGGGAGGACGAGGCGGAGGAGGCGTGGGGGGTGACGGGCGGGCCGGCGGCGGTTCGGGCGATGTTGCCGGAGCCGGGGGTGTTGGTGGTGAAGCAAGGTGCGGTGGGGGCCGTGGCATTCGTGTCGCCTGCGGGCAGTCGTGGGCTGGTCGCGCAGTTCCCCGCGCCCCTGACGGGGCGCTGTGGCTGCGGGCGTCCTGTCGGCTCACCCCGCTGCGGGCAGTCGTGCCGCTGGGGCGATGGGGGTCCCCCCACTCTAGCGAAGCCGAGAGTGGGGGAGGGTGGGCGCGGCGGCACCCTGCCGGCGCCGGAAAGCGATCCCACCCCTTCCCCCACCCCACCCGCCTTCGAGCCCGCCCCCACCGTGGACGTCGTAGTCCCCGTCGGTGCCGGTGACGCCTTCGCCGCAGGGTTCCTCTCCGGCACCCTGCGCGGACTGCCCCTCCGCGATCGCCTCCGCCTCGGCCACCTCTTCGCCGCCGCCGCCCTCACCACCCCCGCCGACCTCGCCCCGCCTCCCGCCCGCGACACCGCCGACCGTCTGACCGCCCTCGACGCCACCGCGTGGGAGAGACTTCGACTCGGCCCCGGCTGGACGCAAGCCGACGCGGCCGAAGAGGAGGTACCCACCCCATGAGCCAGACCGTCGACCGAGCGCTCAGCATCCTGCCGTTGCTCGCCGAGGGCCCCGCCGACCTCGGCCAGGTCGCCGAGCGCCTCGGCGTGCACAAGTCGACCGCCCTGCGACTGCTGCGCACCCTCCACGAACACGGGCTCGTCTACCGCCAGTCCGACCAGCGCTACCGGCTCGGCGCCCGGCTCTTCGCCCTGGCCCAGGAGGCGATGGAGAACCTCGACATCCGCGAGATCGCCCACCCCCACCTGGCCCGGCTCAACGAGGCCTGCGGGCACACCGTGCACCTCGCCGTGTTCGAGGAGGGCGAGGTCCTCTACATCGACAAGGTCGAGAGCCGCTACCCGGTGCGCATGTACTCGCGCATCGGCAAACCGGTCGCCATCACCGTCGCCGCCGTCGCCAAACTGCTCCTCGCCGACCTGCCCGAGCCCGAGCGGCGCGCCCTCGCCGACAAGCTCGACTACCCCATGTACACGGCCCGTTCGACACCGAACGCGGAGGCCTTCCGCAGGGAACTGGCCAAGGTGCGCGAACAGGGCTGGGCCACCGACCTCGGCGGCCACGAGGAGTCCATCAACTGCGTCGCGGCCCCCATCCGCGGCGCCGACGGCCGGGTCGTCGCCGCGATGTCGGTCTCCGCGCCCAACGTCGTCGTCACCGCCGACGAACTCCTCACCCTGCTCCCGCAGGTGCGCCGTACGGCGGACGCGATCAGCGGCGAGTACTCCGGCAGAACACCGATCAAGGAATCCAGCTGATGACCGAGAAGACCGCCCTCACCCCCACGACCCACACCACCCCGCCCGCCAAGTTCTCCCACGGCGTGCGCAAGGGCAACATCCTCCAGGTCGCCGGCCAGGTCGGCTTCCTACCCGCCGAAGAGGGCAAGCCCCCGACGCCGGCCGGCCCCACGCTGCGCGAGCAGACCCTCCAGACCCTCGCCAACGTCAAGGCGATCCTGGAGGAGGGCGGCGCCTCCTGGGACGACGTGATGATGATCCGCGTCTATCTGACGGACGTGGACCACTTCGCCGAGATGAACGGCATCTACAACACCTACTTCGAGGAGCAGGGCCTCACCGCCCCGCCCGCCGCCCGTACGACGGTCTACGTCGGTCTGCCCGCCGGCCTCCTCATCGAGATCGACGCGCTCGCCGTACTCGGCTGACGGCTCATCGACTCCCGCACGTCCTGCACGGCTCGGCGCCCGCATCGGGTGCCGAGCCGCGATCCCCCCTGCCCGAAAGCACGATGTACCTACGAAGAGGACCCCCGTATGTCCATACCGCTCGCCGCATCAGCCACCACCGCCCCGGCCACCCCACCCCACACCGGAGGACTGCTCCTCCTCCTCGACGGCACCGCGGGTCTTCTCACCGTCGCCGCCATCGGCATAGCCCTGCTCCTCTTCCTCATCATCAAGGCGAGACTCCAGCCCTTCGTCGCCCTGCTCGCCGTCTCCATAGCCGTCGGCCTGCTGGCCGGTCTCTCCGTCACCGAGCTCTTCGGCACCGTCCAGCGCTCGGACGCCGTCTCCACCATCGAGTCCGGCATGGGCGGCATCCTCGGCCATGTCGCGATCATCATCGGCCTCGGCACCATGCTCGGCGCGATCCTCGAAGTCAGCGGCGGGGCGGAGGTGCTGGCCTCCCGGCTGCTCAACCTCTTCGGGGAGAAGCGGGCCCCGCTCGCCATGGGCCTCACCGGCCTGATCTTCGGCATCCCGGTCTTCTTCGACGTCGGCATCTTCGTGCTGGCCCCGCTCGTCTACGCGGCCGCCAAACGCGGCGGCAAGTCGATCCTGCTCTACTGCCTTCCGCTGCTCGCCGGTCTCTCCATGACCCACGCCTTCCTCCCGCCGCACCCGGGCCCGGTGGCCGCCGCCGCCCTGCTCCACGTCCAGCTCGGCTGGGTCATCCTGATGGGCATCGTCTGCGGCATCCCGGCGGTGCTGGCCGCCTGGGTGTACTCGGCCTGGATAGGCAAGCGGATCTTCGTCGCCGTACCGCAGGACATGGTCGAGGCGGCCGACGAGGCCAAGCAGGCCGTGCTGGCCGAGCAGCGGGCGGACGGCGTCGAGCCGCAGGAGAAGCCCGTCGCGCTCGGCACGGTCCTCGCCATCATCGGTACGCCGCTGGTCCTGATCCTCGCCGCGACCTTCTCCTCCATCGCCCTGGACCCCTCCACCGGCCGCTCGGTGATCGAGTTCTTCGGCACGCCGATGGTCGCCCTCACCATCGCCCTGGTGCTCGCCTACTACCTGCTGGGCATCCGGCGCGGCTGGTCCCGCAAGTCCCTGGAGACGGTGTCGACCGCGTCCCTCAAGCCGGTCGGCAACATCCTGCTGGTGGTCGGCGCCGGCGGGATCTTCGGTGCCGTGCTGAAGGCGAGCGGGGTCGCCCAGGCCCTGTCCGACACCTTCAACGGCGTGGGCCTCCCGGTGATCGTCCTCTCCTATCTGATCTCCGTCGTCCTGCGGGTCGCCCAGGGCTCGGCGACCGTGGCGATCGTGACGACGGCCGGCATCGTCGCCCCGCTGCTGAGCGAGGGTCATCACTCCCAGGCCTTCGTCGCCCTCGTCATCATGGCCGTCTCGGCGGGCTCTATCTTCGCCTCGCACGTCAACGACGGCGGCTTCTGGATGGTGGCCAAGTACTTCGGCATCAGCGAGCGGGACACCCTGAAGACCTGGACCGTCCTGGAGACGGTGCTCTCGGTGGCCGGCTTCGCGGTGGCGGCCGTGCTCAGCGTCTTCGTGTAGGCGTCTGATAACGAAGTCGGGGCTGGCTGTGTCCGGCACAGGTTCTTGGACCATACTGCCCGCTGTGGAGCAGCGCATAGGAGCCAACAGCCAGCCCCTGGAAGGCGCCGGATTCGACCCGGCCTTCATCCCCGGGCTCACCGCACCCGCGTCCGCCGAGGCGAAGGACGCGGGGCCGGAGGACACCCGGCCCGAGGAGGCCGAGGATGCCGAGGCGGCGGAACCGGTGGCCCTGACCAAGGCCGCGACCGACGCGGAAACCACGGTCGACGAGGACGCCGAGGACGCCGAAGACACCGAGGAGGCCGCCGAGGGCCCCGTCTTCGAGGCCTCCGACCGGCGTGCCCGGATAGTGGCAGACCACCGGGGCGTGCGCCTCAGCCTCGACGAGGAGAAGTGCGAGTTCCGCTGGGACGAGATCGGCGCGATCGAGACCGAGGCACCGCGCTTCGGGAAGCGCTTCACGATCACCGTCCACACCCCGGACCGCCGTTGGTACCCCATCGAGATCGAGGCGACGTCCCGCTCCCGCTTCAAGGAGTGGGACGAGCAGCTGGACGTGGTCCTGGACGCGTACTTCGAGGACGGCGACGAGGAAGCCGAGAACGAGGTCGAGAAAGAAGCCGAGAAAGAAGCCGAGACCGACGCCGGCGACTGAGGGGCGCGGTGAACCGCGCACCGAACAGACCGTGTGGTGCGAGCTCGGTGCCTGTGGGTGCGAGTAGCTCCGCCGGGTGGGGTTTGTCGCGCCCACGCGGCGGAGCCACACATCGATGCAGTCCCGCGCCCCTCGGAGCGTTAGTGATCGCTACGGCAGGCCGTGCACATGCGCCCCCACCGAGTTGGACCACGCGTTGCCCGATGCCGCGTCCCAGTTGGTCGACCAGGTCATCGCACCCCGCAGGCCGGGGTACGTCGTCGACGGCTTGAAGGAGCCGCAGTTGGTGGCCTTGGTCAAGCAGTCCAGGGCGTTGTTGACCACCGTCGGGGAGACGTAACCGCTGCCCGCCGCGCTGGTCGACGCCGGCAGGCCGAGGCCCACCTGGGACGGGGACAGCCCGCCCTGCAGCTGGATGCAGGCCAGCGCGGTGAGGAAGTCCACCGAGCCCTGGCTGTACACCTTGCCGTCGCAGCCCAGCATCGAACCGCTGTTGTAGTACTGCATGTTGACGACCGTGAGGATGTCCTTGATGTTCAGGGCCGTCTGGAAGTACCCGTTGGACGTGGACTGCATGTCGATCGTCTGCGGTGCCATGGTGATGATCAGCGACGAGCCCGCCTTCGCCGACAGCGAGCGCAGTGCCTGGCTCATGTAGGTGGCGTTGATGCCGTTCTCCAGGTCGATGTCGACGCCGTCGAAGCCGTACGTCTGCATCAGCGAATAGACGGAGTTGGCGAAGTTCGTCGCGGAGGCCGAGTCGCTCACCGAGATCGTGCCGTTCTGGCCGCCGATGGAGATGATGACCTTCTTGCCGGCCGCCTGCTTGGCCTTGATGTCGGCCTTGAACTGGTCGACCGTGTACCCGCCGAGGCCGGCGGAGTCGAGGGTGAAGCTGACCGCGCCCGGTGTGGTGGTCGCGTCCGCGAAGGCGACGGCGATGATGTCGTACGAGGACGGCACGTCGGAGATCTTCTGGACGGTCGCGCCGTTGTTGAAGTTCTGCCAGTAGCCCGTCACCGCGTGCTTGGGGAGCGAGCCGCCGCCGCTGCCGCCGGAGGCGGTCGTGGTCGCCGTCACCGCCGTCGACCTGGCGGACTCGCCCGCCGAGTTGGTCGCGGTGACCTGGAAGGAGTACGACGTCGAGGCGGCGAGCCCGGTGATCGTGGCCGAGGCGCCGGTGACCGCCGTGACCTTGGCGCCGTTCTGGTAGACGTTGTAGCCGGTCGCGCCCGACACCGCGCTCCAGGACAGGGACGCCGAGGACGACGTCGTACCGGAGACCGCGAGGCCGGTGGGGGTGGCGGGGACCGTCGGTGTCGGGTCGGAGCCGCCGCCGTCGGGGCCGTAGACCGAGACGTCGTCGGCGTAGTAGGCGGGCTGGCCGTACCAGCCGTGGGTCCAGACCGTGACCGAGGTGGTCGAGGAACCGGTGGTGAAGGTCGTCGACAGCTGCGTCCAGGACGTGTTCGGGGTCCAGGTCGACACGTCCGTGGTGCCGGTGCCGGTCACACCGAGGTAGGTGTAGGCGCCCTGCACCCACGCGCTCAGCGTGTAGGTCGAGTTGGCCTTGACCGCCACCGTCTGGCTGCACTGGGCGTAGTCCTGCCCGGCCGGGGTCGCCTTCAGGGCGGCGGCGCCGGAGTGGACGGGGGAGGAGACGGTCGTACCGCTGCCCGCGGAGCAGGTCCAGTTGGCGAGGGCCGACTCGAAGCCGGCGTTCTTCACGTTGTTGACGTCGGCGGCGGAGGCCGGGGAGGAGGCCAGGCCCGCCATCGCGAGTGCCGTGGCGAGAGCGGCCACGGCCGACCAGGTTCGGATACGACGCTGTCCGGCATGCCGGGACACGAGTCGGGGGATGAGTCTGGGCATGACAATCAAGGTGGTCCAGACCAATTCCCGTGTCAATAGGTCCAGACCAAATTCAAAGCCGCCGCTGACCGGATCAGACCCCGGTCATATGCTCAACCTGTCCCGGTTTGAAGCTACTTGTGTGGTCACGGATCCCAGACAGCTGGACAAACGCTGTTCTCCGGTCACAGAGGCGTGGTTACAGTGCTGAGGTAGTCACGCAATGAAGTCGTCCCGGCTCATTGGAGTAACACCGGTGAGCCGCCGGGGTGTGAAGAGCGGGGAGCTGCGCGTGCCAACTGCCATTGCCGTGACCAGCGCCGACATGGCGCTGCCGGTGCAGGACGAGCGGACCATGCCCGCCGTCGTGCTCCGGGACCTGGACCAGCGGCCCCTCGACCAGACCCTCGCCGAGTTCGTGGCGCTCATCGAACAGCACGGGCATGTCATCGTCGTCTGCTCCGCGGCCGTACCCGAAGCCGTGATCCGGCGCCTGCACACGCTCCGCTCCCTGCTGGAGAGCGACCGGATCGCCCTGTTCCGCCCCGATCTCCCGCCCCTCGGCATCGCCGTCCTGGCCCGGCAGTTGCGGCAGCTGGCCTCCTGCGACCTCAGCCCCGGCGTCCTCGCGTCGGCCGGCCGGCTGCTCACCCACTACATCCACTCCGGCGCGGTCCTCGGCTCGGTCGCCAAGCTGGACCGGGTCCCGGTCACCCTCAAGACGCACGCCAAGTCCTGGGTGCCCGGCACCCAGTTCGGGGTCGTCGCGCATCCCCAGCCCCAACTGGTCCGGGTCGGCCCGGAAGCGACCCTGACGGGACCCGAGTTCAGCACCTGGATGCTGGTCGCCAGGGGACAGCTGCAGTCCGAGTGGATCGGCGGCCTCGCCAAGTCCTGGGGCGCGTACGGGCTGCGCGAGACCCCGCTGCCGGCCGAGTCCTCCGTGTGGTGGGGGACCGGCCGCATGATCGAGTTCACCAGCTATCTCGCCGACCTGTCGGTCCTCTACCAGCTGGTCACCTCGGTACGGCAGACCAGCTGTCACTGGTGCGGTATCGACGTCATCGGCGACCGCTGTGTCTTCTGCTCCGCCACCCCGCCCGACTACGACCCCCCGGCACGCCGCGCGCTGGAACAGCGGACGCCCGCCTGACCCGTACCACTCACCGCTCGGTTCCCCCACTTCCCCCGATGAGCCCGATGAGGTCGCACGGTCCATGAACTCCCGTCAGCGCCGCGGCGTGATACTCCTGATCCTGTCGGTGATCTGCGCCCTCGGCGCGTTCGCCGGCGTGCTCTCCGTCATCGACAACGCGAAGGCCGAGGTCGGCCCCAAGGTCACCGCGTACAAGGTCCGGTCGGACGTCAAGCCGTACACGACGCTGGGCGCCGGCCAGTTCCAGAAGGTCGAGATGCCCAAGCGGTGGCTGTCCGCCAACGCCGTCACCAGCCTCAGCGCGATCGAGGGCAAGATCGCGGTCACCACGCTGAAGAAGGGCTCGCTGCTCCAGACCGACATGATCGTCGACCAGCCCGCACTGAAGGCGGGCGAGCAGGAGGTCGCGATCATGATCGACGCGGCCACCGGTGTGGCCGGCAAGATCACCCCGGGCTCGCTGGTCAACGTCTACGCCACTTTCCAGGGCAAGCAGCAGAGCGCCCCTGACCAGTCGAAGATCATCGTGACCAACGCCCGGGTTCTGGACGTCGGCGCCCAGCTCAGCTACGTGGCCCCGGACAACAGGAACCAGCAGCCCAGCGACGCCGTCCCCATCACCTTCGCCCTGTCCACCCTCGACGCCCAGCGCCTCACCTACGCGGAGTCCTTCGCCCAGCGGGTCCGGCTCGCCCTGGTCGCGCCCGGCACCACGACCACCGTGCCGGACAAGGACCGTACGTACGAACTCGCGACGGACAAGTGAGAGGCGCCTCGCATGCCCATCAGGATCCTCCCCGCCGTCGGTGACGCGGACGCCGTCCGCTCTCTGGTCTCCCTGCTCAGCCAACTCCCGGACAGCGAGCCGCTGCCGCCCGTCGTCGACTCCACCCAACTCGTCGACATCCTGGCCCGGTTCGCCGCCGAGTCCGTCGACGAACTTCCCGAGGTCGTCGTCGTCCACGAACGCATCGGCCCGGTCCCGGCCCTGGAGCTGATCCGCGAGGTCGCCCTGCGCTTCCCCGCGGTCGGCGTCGTCCTCGTCACCACCGACACCAGTCCCGGCCTGTTCGCCGCCGCGATGGACTCCGGCGCCCGCGGCCTGGTCGGGCTGCCCATGAGCTACGAGGAACTGGCCGGCCGCGTCCAGGCGGTCGCCCAGTGGTCCACCGGCGTACGACGCCACCTCGGCCACGGCGCGGACGCCTTCGCCGGCGTCGGCGGAACCGTGGTCACCGTCAGCGGCGCCAAGGGCGGGACCGGCGCGACCCTGGTGGCGATCCAGATCGCCCTCGCCGCGCAGGCCTCCGGCCACTCCACCGCCCTGGTCGACCTCGACCTCCAGACCGGGGACGTCGCCTCCTACCTGGACGTCCAGTTCCGCCGCTCGGTCGCCGACCTGGCCGCGGTCAACGACATCTCCCCCCGCGTCATGGCCGAGGCCGTCTTCCGCCACGACTCCGGGCTCGCCCTGCTCCTCGCCCCCGCCGAGGGCGAACGGGGCGAGGAGGTCACCGACCGGGCCGCCCGCCAGATCCTCAGCTCCCTGCGCTCCCGCTACGAGATCGTGGTCGTCGACTGCGGCGCCCAGCTCGGCGGGGCGGGCGCGGCGGCGGTCGAGACGGCGGACCTGGCACTCCTGGTGACCACCCCCGACGTGGTCGCCGTACGCGCCGCCAAGCGCACGGTGCGCATGTGGGACCGGCTGCAGATCCGCAAGGCCGAGGAGACGACGGTGGTCGTCAACCGGCATACGAGAGCCACGGAGATCCAGCCGGCGCTGATCCAGCGGATCACCGGAACCGCACTGGCGGGGACGCCGATTCCCGCCAACTTCAAGGAACTCCAGGGCGCGGTGGACGCGGGGCGTGTGCACGAGCTGGACAGCCGCAGCACGGTGAAGCAGGCGATGTGGGCGCTTGCGGGGGAGCTGGGGCTGGTGCGGACATCGGAGGGAACGGTGCCGCGCCGGGCGGGCCGAGCGCGGGGCGGGGAGCGGGCGGCGGTTGGGTTCCGGCGGCGGAAGGAGCTGCCGTGAGAGGCCGTGGGCCGGGTGCCGGCAGGTGGGGGCCGAGCGCGCAGTTCCCCGAGCCCCTACGGGGCGCTTCCTTGGGGGACCTTGTAAAGACGTGCCCTGCTGAAGCGCGCCCAAGGGGCGCGGGGCCGCATCGGATATGCGGCTACCGCCGCGGGGCCGCGGTCAGCCCGCACCGGCCCGCACCCGACCGCGGTCAGGTCACGATCGAACTCCTGGGCATGACCCCGATCATCATCCTCACCCTGGTGCTCATGTGGCAGGCCGTCCTCGTCGGATACGCCTTCACCCTTGCCGGGAACGCCGCAGACGAAGGCGTACGCGCGGGCACGGCCGTCCCGCGGGGGGAACGCTTCGGCGTCTGCCAGACCGCCGCGCTTGAGGACCTCTCCAGCGCATGGCGGCAGGGAGCCACCGTGGACCGGTGCGGCGGCACAGGCACGGTCATCGCGGACGTCTCCCTGCGCGTCCCGGTGCTCTTCCCGGGCACCGTCGACTTCCCCGTCACCGTGCACGGCCACGCCGGCACGGTGGAGGAGGTGAAGCGCTGATGCGCCACAAGCCGCACGACCGCGGCCAGGTCGCCGTCGAGTACCTCGGGTTCATCCCGGTCCTGCTCGTCGTCGGGCTGGCCGGCATCCAGCTGGGCGCCGTCGCCTACGCCGCCGAGCAGGCCGGGACGGCGGCCCGGGCCGGGGCCCGCGCCGCCTCGCTGCGCGAGGACGTCGGCGCGGCCTGTACCAGCGCGGTCAGCGGCGGGATCGACGTGAGCTGCGCGTCCTTTGGGGGCGGCGACTCGGTCACCGTCACCGCCACGGTCCACATCCCGAAGATCGTCTGGGATCTGGGCAACGCCACCAAGTCCGCCACGATGCCCGTCGACCACTGAACGAGGAGCACGGCAAACATGAGCCTGCGGGCACGCATCAACTCCCCCGAGGAGCACGGCAGCCGGGGGGAGGACGGCCATCTGGTCTCCTCCTACCGGGCCAAGCTCCTGGAGGAGATCGACCTCGCGGAGATGAGCGCGCTGGCCGCCGCCGAGCGCCGGGCGCGCCTCGAACGCGTCCTCGGCCACATCATCAGCCGCGAGGGCCCGGTCCTGTCGACCGTCGAGCGCTCCCAGCTGATCCGCAGGGTGGTCGACGAGGCCCTGGGCCTGGGCATCCTGGAGCCGCTGCTCGAAGACGCGTCGATCACGGAGATCATGGTGAACGGCCCCGACGCGATCTTCGTGGAACGCGGCGGCCGCGTCGAGCAGTTGCCGTTGCGCTTCGTCTCGGCGGACCAGCTGATGCAGACCATCGAGCGGATCGTCTCCACGGTCAACCGCCGCGTGGACGAGTCCAACCCGATGGTCGACGCCCGCCTCCCCTCCGGCGAACGCGTCAACGTCATCATCCCGCCGCTCTCCCTGACCGGCCCCACCCTCACCATCCGCCGCTTCCCGCGCTCCTTCACCCTTCAGGAGCTGATCGGCTTCGGCTCGCTCGACGAGCACATGGTGTTCCTGCTGGCGGGCCTGGTGCAGGCGAAGTTCAACATCATCGTCTCCGGCGCCACCGGCACCGGGAAGACGACCCTGCTGAACGCCCTCTCCGGTCTGATCCCGGCGCACGAACGCATCATCACCATCGAGGACTCCGCCGAACTCCAGCTCCAGCAGTCGCACGTGGTCCGGCTGGAGTCCCGCCCGGCGAACGTCGAGGGCAAGGGCCAGGTCACCATCCGCGACCTGGTACGCAACTCGCTGCGGATGCGCCCCGACCGGATCGTGGTCGGTGAGGTCCGCGGCGGCGAGTCCCTGGACATGCTCCAGGCCATGTCCACGGGTCACGACGGATCGCTCGCGACCGTCCACGCCAACAGCGCGGAGGACGCCCTGACCCGGCTGCAGACCCTGGCCTCCATGTCGGACGTCGAAGTGCCCTTCGTCGCCCTGCACGACCAGATCAACAGCGCGGTCGAGGTCATCGTCCAGTTGACCCGGTTCGCCGACGGCGTCCGCCGGATCACCGAGATTGCGATCCTGGACAGCCACGGCAGCGAGCCGTACCGGCTGGCGACGGTGGCCCGCTTCGACGCCCAGCCCATGACCCACGACGGCCATGTCCAGGGCGTCTTCCAGTACTTCCCGCTCCCGCGCCGTACCGCCGACCGCCTCTACATGGCGGGCCAGCCGATCCCGCAGGCCTTCGGCGTGGCCCAGCACTTCGACCAGCTCACCACGCGAGAAGCGAGGTAGGCCATGACCCTCCACGACCTCGTCACCCTCACCACCGGCGTCACCCTGCTGGCCTGTCTGCTGGCCGTGGTGGGCCTGCACACCTACGCCTCCGGCCGGGCCCAGCGCGCCGCCCTGGTGGACCGCCTCTCCTCCACCGGCCAGGCCCCGCTCACCGGCCGCCGGCGCCGTTTCCGCAACCTGGACCGCCGCCTGCGCGGCACGGTGATCGGCCGCCGCCTCGAACTCCGCCTGACGGCAACGGGCCTGGACGTGACGCCCGGCGAGTTCTTCGCCTACATGCTCGCCGCCGTCGTGGCCCTCTGGCTCATCGGCCAGGCCGCGCTGGCCCCCTTCTTCGGGCCGATCGCCGGCCTCCTCGGGGTCTTCGCCGCCGTCCAGTTCCTCAACTGGCAGCGCCAGAAACGCATCGAGCGGTTCATCGCCCAACTGCCCGAACTGGCCCGCATCCTGGCCAACGCCACCCACGCCGGCCTCGCCCTGCGCACCGCGATCGGCATGGCGGCGGAGGAGCTGGAGGCCCCGGCCGGTGAGGAACTGGGCAAGGTGGCCGACCAGTTGGCGATCGGCCACGCCATGGAGGACGCGCTGGGCGAACTGGCCGCCCGGCTCCCGTCCCGCGAACTGGTCGTCCTGGTCACGACCTTGGTTCTGTCCAACAGGGCGGGTGGTCAAGTGGTGAGTGCGCTGCGCAACCTGACCGAGACCCTGGAGGAGCGCAAGGAGACCCGCCGCGAGATCCGCACCCAGCTCTCCCAGGTGACGATGACGTCGTACGCCGTCCCGGTGCTCGGCATCGGCGCCCTGTTCCTGATGAACGGGGTCAAGGGCGACACGCTGGACCGCATGACGGGCACCACCCTCGGCCAGGCGGCCGTACTCATCGCCTTCGGCCTCTACGTCGTCGGCTTCGTCCTCATCCGCCGCCTCAGCCGGATCGACGTGTAGGGGGCCGTGAACATGGCACTACTCCTGGCCCTCCTGATGGCCCTCGGCGTCTGGGGCGTCTTCGCGGGCATCCGCATGTACCGCGCGGACGCGAAGCTCCCCTCCGACCTGGCGATCGCCCTGGAGGTGGGCGCCACCCGCACCGGCGCCGCCCACTCCCTCATCGACCGCATGGGCATGCGCTACGCCCCCGCCGTCCTCCGCCTGATGGGCCCGCGCCAGGTGGCCCGGTACCGCCGGAAGATCGACCTGGCGGGCAACCCCGGCGGCCTGACGATCGACCGTTACGCGGCCCGGCGGGCGGTCTACGGCGCGCTGGGCGGCGTCGGCTTCCTGGTCTTCCTCCTCCGCGGCCAGTGGCTGGTGGCCGTTCTCCTGCTCCTCTTCGGCGCGTTCTGGACGGAGGTCGGCATCTGGTCGGCGATCCGCATCCGCAAGGACGTCATCGAACGCACCCTGCCGGACTTCCTGGACGTCCTCGCCGTGGTGGTGAGCGCCGGCCTCGGCTTCCGCCAGGCCCTCGACCGGGTGGCCTCCCACTACGAGGGCCCCTGGGCGGACGAACTCCGCATCACCCTGCGCCAGCTCGACCTGGGCATGAGCCGCCGCCAGGCCTTCGCGGAACTCAGGCGCCGCAACGACTCGGAACAGGTGGCCATGTTCGTCACGGCCCTCCAGCAGGGCGAGGAACTGGGAGCGCCGATCGTCGACACCCTGGTCGCCCTGGCCAAGGACATGCGCCGCACGGACGCCCAGAACGCCCGCCGCAAGGCCGCCCGGGCCGTGCCGAGGGCAACGCTGATGATCACCACGTTCATGGTCCCGGCGACGATGCTCCTGCTGGCGGCGGGCCTGCTGCTCGGCTCGGGAGTCGACTTCGGGTCGGTCACGGGCAAGTAGCCGGAGAAGGGTGGGTGACGGCGATGGCGACGCGGGAGGACGACGGGAAGGTCGAGATCCGGGCCCTGCAGGCGATGGGCCGCCAGGTCTTCGGCTTCCGCCTGGCGATGATCGCCGTGGCGACCCCCGCGGCCCTCCTCAACGCCACCCCCGGACTGGGCGCCCGCCTGGTCGGCTCGGCGGTGGTCGTCACCTTCATGATCTCGTACGTCCTCTTCCGCGACTGGCAGCGCTTCGGCCCCCTCCTCCTGCGTCACCCCACCCTGCTGGCCGCCGACACCCTCTTCGGCTCCTTCCTCCTGATCTCGGCAGGCCCGGACACCACCCTCGCCTACGTCAGCGTCTGCACCCCGCTCCTGGCCGGCCTCCTCTACAGCTGGCGCGGAGCGGCGGTCTTCGCGTCCCTCCAGTCGCTGATCCTGCTGCTCGTACAGGCCACCCTGAAGCACCACGCGAGCGTCGCCGAGTCGCTTCTCCTGCCCGGCCTGTGCGTGATCACCGGTGCGATGGGCTCGACCCTGCGCACCCTGATGCTCCGCTTCGGCACCGCCACCGAGGCCCTCACCGAGACCCGCGCCCGCCTCGCCGCGACGGAGGCGGTCAGCGCGGAACGCGCCCGGCTGGCCCGCGAGATGCACGACTCGGTGACCAAGACGCTGTACGGCGTCGCCCTGATCGCCGACGGCCTCGCGGAGTCGGCGGCCGCGTCCCCGGACCGCCTGGACCCGACGCTGATCAGACAGCAGGCGGAACTGGTGGCGAACGCGGCCCGCAGGGCGGCGGCGGAGTCCCGGGACATCCTGAAGGATCTGCGCGCCGGAACGGACGGTGAGGCATCGGACGTCCGCTCCGAACTGGAGTCGCTGACACGTGACTTCACGGCCCGTACGGCGATGACGGCGACATACGAGGGCCCGGACACCCCGGTTCCGCTGCCCCCCGCCACGACCCGCCAGTTGCTGGGCATCGCGGCGGAGGCCCTGGAGAACGCCCACCGGCACGCGCGGGCGACGAGAGTCGACGTACGGGCGGAGACCACCCCCGACCACCGTCTGATCGTCACGATCCACGACGACGGCCGCGGCCTGCCCCCGGACGCGACCGTCGAAGACCTGCACCACACCGGCCACTTCGGCCTGCTCGGCATGACGGAACGGGCCGCGTCGATGGGCGCGCGGCTCCGGCTGACCGCCGACAAGGGTACGGAGGTCCGGGTGGAGCTGACCCTGACATGACCGAGCCGAGAGGAGGCCCCCCGATGCCGCGGCACCCCTTCACGCAGTACGAAGACCCACCGCCCCCACCCCTGCGCGTCCTGGTGGCCGACGACAACCCGGTGATCCGCGCCGGCCTGACGGCCGTCCTCTCCGCCGCGGACGGCCTCACGGTCGTCGCCGAGGCCGAGGACGGTCGCGCGGCCTACGAGGCGGCCCTGCACCACCGCCCCGACGTGATTCTCCTCGACGTCCGCATGCCGGGGGTCGACGGAATATCGGCGCTACCGCACCTGGTGCGCCTGGCCCCGGTGATGATGCTGACGTACAGCGACGAGACGGAGATCGTGCAGGAGGCCGCACGCCTGGGCGCCGGTGGCTACCTGGTCCACGGCGAGTTCACCACAGCACAGCTGACACAGGCGGTACGGGACGTGGGCGGGGGGCGGCCGCACTTCACACCGACGGCTACGAACGCGTTGCTGGCCCATGTACGTCTGCATGCAACTGCACACAGGAACCCTGAACTTCGCATTAGAGCAAGGAATTTTCCACACCAAGACCTTTCGCAACTGCAATCAGATATGGGACAGTCGGCTAAGTCTCGGTTTCAACTGAGCAGCAGGGAGGCGGAGATCATGGACCTCATCGCGTCCGGCATGAACAACCATCAGATCGCCGCCACTTGCTTCATCAGCGAGAAGACGGTCAAGAACCACATCAACCGCATCTTCGCCAAGCTCCACAGCACCACCCGCGCGCAGGCGACGGCCAAGTGGCTGGGGGTGGCATGAGGATGAACTGGGTCCGGATTTGGGTCCTGGGACCCTCCGCGGATGGGTATGGTCCGCCGTACGTTGCGAGGATCGGAACCGAACCCGGAGGGGAGCACCATGAGCGACCGGATGCTGAGGATGCTAGTTGCCGTGCAGCGCCGTGCCGACGACCGGGGGCAGACCGCGGTCGAGTATCTGGGGATCATCGCGGTGGTGGTGGCGATCGTGCTGGCGATCACGGGTACCAGCATCGGCTCCACGATCCTCGACAAGATCACGGCGCAGATCAACAAGATCGTGTGAGGCGCGTCCGCCAGTACGGCGACTCCGGGCAGGCCTTCCCCGTCTACATCACGGTTGTGGGAGGCCTGCTCTTTCTCGCGCTCGCCTACTTCGCGGTCGGCCAGGCCGCGGTGAACCGTAACGGAGCCCAGACCGCCGCGGACGCGGCGGCGCTCGCGGCGGCGGTGAACACTCGCAACGAGCTTGCCGATCAGTGGGTGCAGGACGTACTTGACCCGACCAAGTGGCAGGACATCTTCGACGGCGACGTGGCAGTGGCTGACTCGTGCTGGCGCGCCGATCAACTCGCCGCGCAGAACGACGCCAAAGCCTGGTGCACATCCGAACCTCCTTTGCGTTACACGGTCGATGCCGAGACGAACAAGACGGTCGGGCACTCCGTGGTCCCCAACACCGAGGCATTGCAGTCGACCGCACACGCCACCGCCGTGATCGAGCCGCTCTGCACGTTCACGCTCCCCGGCGCGGGCGGCGCCTTGCCGAAACTCACCTGCAAGGACCGCGACTGGACCCTGGACCCGGCCGACCTTACGGACCTCCCGGGACCCGAGGACCTCTTCGACGTCCACCTGGCCGATTGACAAGCGAATCGACGAGTGAAGAAGGAAGCGGGAGCGATGAGCATTCGGTGCACTGCGCAGGCTCGCAGCGGGGCCGTCGCATTGCTGGTAGCGGCCGGTCTAGCCGCAGGAGTGGCCGGCTGCGGCGGCGGTGGCGACGACGGCAAGAAGCCGCAGGCATCGGCGTCCGCCTCCCAGAGCGGTGGATCCCAGCCGAGCGCCCAGGAAGGGCAGTCGGCCGCGCCCCTGGCCGAACTCCGCGGGCAGGACGGTCTGCTTCTCCAGATCACCTCGGCCGACCGCGACGCGGGCGGCTTCGTCACGGTGAACGGCGCGTTCAAGAACGACGGCTCCCAGTCCCTCGTGATCCCGTCCGCGATCCGTGGCGACGAGACCGAGATCGTCCAGCACGGGACGTCACTCGGCGGTGCGACGCTCGTGGACTCCAAGGGCAAGAAGCGGTACTACGTCCTGCGCGACACGGAGGGCCGCCCGCTGACGACGACCGGCCTCTCAACGATCGCGGCCGGCCAGACCATCCCCGTCTTCATGCAGTTCCCCGCCCCACCCACCGACACCACCGAGGTCACCCTCCAACTCCCCACCTTCTCCAGCGGCACGATCCGGATCTCCGGGTGAGGCCGAAGTGAACACACCACGCCTCCCCCTGACCCTGGGCGCCGCCACGCTCCTCCTCGTCACCAATCTCTGCGGCGCGACGGCCGCGAGGGCCGACGGCAGTGACCCGAGCGTCCCCCCGGGCACCGAGCCCTCCGCCACCGCGCCCGTGAAGATCGACCCGACCGATCCCGATCTGAAGCTCCCCGAGGGGGCCACCCTCGCCGATCCCAAGGTGCTGGACATCAAGTCGGTCGTGGAGGACCAGAGCGGGGACGAGCGCAGGGAGGACACCAACGCGGACGTGACGTTCGCCCTCCAGGCCGAGGTGCTGTTCAGCAAGGACAGCGCCAAGCTGAGCGCGGCGGCGAAGGCGCGGATCGGCACGATCGCGGACGAGATCAGGAAGCAGAACGCGACCCAGGTCCGCGTCTTCGGCTTCACGGACAACCTGGGCTCCTCGGCCCACGGAGACGTCCTCTCCCGCCAGCGCGCCAACGCCGTACAGGGCGTCCTCGACCAGGACCTGAACGACCCGAACGTCACCTTCGACGTCCGCGGCTACGGCGAGCAGTACCCGATCGCCGACAACTCCACGGAGGAGGGCCGCAAGAAGAACCGCAGGGTGGAGGTGACGTTCCCGAGGACGGGGGGCTGAGTGGCGTCGGTGCCCCAGCCGCGGGGCGCGGTCACAGTTCCTGGAGCGCGTCCAAGGAGATATCGACGTCGATGTCGAACGGGTCACCGACATTGAGCTGCTCTCTCGGTAAGTGCCGACCCATGCGTACGTCTTGGTCACGGGGTCGAGTTCATAGGCCCGTACGACCGGATGCCTGCCGCGGCGTACTTGTGCGGCTTGGAGTCGCGGTCGCGGGCCTCCGAGTCCGGCGAGACGAACTCGACGGCGAGCAGGACGTCGGCGGCCTTGAACCGAGTCTGCTCCAGCCCGGTGAGAGCGTCGGCGCGGACTACGGACACGTCGGGTTCGGGGCCGTGGGCGGCGGTCCAGGACGACGGTCATCTCACGGCGGACCTTGAACGCCTTGGGTACGGTCCGGCGCAGGCCGACCACCAGAAGGTCGATCATGGTCCAGTGGAAATCGGCACCGGCCAGCGACCGCCGGGCACGGCGTTCGGCTCGGCCAGGGGCTCGGCGGTCATGAGTCCTCCCCTGGGCGGGATTCTCGGCCTGCCTGTTCACCGTAACCAGCGAATCGACGCCTGTCATCACAATGAGTGACGGGCGAGGCGCACGCGTGAACCCGGCCCTGCTGGAGAGGGCGGTCCGCGCCGAGTGAGCTGCTACTCCACCTCGACGCTCACCCGTGCCCCCACTTCCACACCCCACCCCGCCATGGCCCCGGCCTCCGCCTCCAGCACATGCCGGGACCGGAGACGCGGCAGGCCCAGGCGCCCCGGCGGCATGGTGCGTACGGCGATGACGGTCAGCCGCCGGTCCAGATAGGCGACATCGATCGGCATCCGCATCCGGAACGTGTGGATGCTGCCTGCGGGGGAGAGCAGGATCGCCCCGTCGAGCGCGTCCCGTCCCAACAGGCCCTTCGCGCGAGCGCGATAGGAGGTGGCGATTTCCAGCGCGACGATGACCGGTTTCTCGCCGCCATGGATGACCAGCCTTCCTCGCCCGTCCCGCCAGCGCCTCATGGTCTGCCTCTCGCTTGTCTCCCAGCGGTTCCCCGAAGCGACCGTATCCGCAACACGGACGAGTGAAGCTTGCCGCGGTGCTCAAGTGCGCGGCGCGGCCGGGTATTTCGCCTCAGAGCAGGCAGACCGGTCCGGCCGGTTGCCCCCGGCCCGCCAGAGCCGAACCCGGGGTCGCCCCTGTCCCGCGGATATCGTCGGGAGGATCAAGAGACCTCTGGCCCCACACCACCGTAACGAGGCATCCGCATGGCTGAGCGGCTGAAGGTCGACGGTACTGAACTCGATCGGTTCTTCAAGGACTTGAAGCGAGCGCAGGAGTCGTTCACAGCCCTGCAGAAGTTTCTGCGTGACCCAGGCGTCAATGGCCTGGGCACGGACGACCTGGACCAGGCCTGTGACCGGTTCCGGGAGGACTGGCTACGGGGCCAAGGAGATCGCCGGGCAGATCGGGGAGCTCACGGACAGCACGAAGAAGGCCAAGGACGACTTCCACGAGGTCGACGTGGCCTTGGAGAAGGCGTTGGAAAAGGCGAGGCGGAAGAGCGGGAACAAGTGACGGCCACGAATCCCTACGCGACAGCGCGGCAACCCAGTTGTGACGGTCCCGGTCCTTGGGTAGGACCCTCCCCATGACCGCACTAGGCGCCGTATTCCGCCCCCAACTGCCCCCCGAGCGACTCCGTGCCGTGGCCCGGCTCGCGGACGAGGTCGGGCTGGAAGAGCTGTGGCTCTGGGAGGACTGTTTCCTGGAGGGTGGGATCTCCACCGCCGCCGCTGCCCTCGCCTGGTCGGAACGGGTGCGGGTCGGCGTCGGGCTGTTGCCCGTGCCGTTGCGGAACGTCGCCGTCACCGCCATGGAGGCGGCCGCGCTGCACCGGATGTTCCCGGAGCGCGCGATCCTCGGCGTCGGGCACGGAGTGCAGGACTGGATGGGCCAGGTCGGCGCCCGCGCCGAGTCCCCGCTGACCCTGCTGCGGGAGCACCTCGACGCCCTGCGGGCGCTGTTGCGCGGGGAGCGGCTCACCGTCGACGGGCGGTACGTCCGGCTCGACGATGTCGCGCTCGACTGGCCGCCCGCCGGGCCCGTCGAGGTCCTCGCCGGTGGCTCAGGCCCCCGTACTCTCCGCCTCACCGGTGAAGCCGCCGA
This sequence comes from Streptomyces sp. NPDC111744, assembly GCF_055634995.1. Classification (NCBI taxonomy): domain Bacteria; kingdom Bacillati; phylum Actinomycetota; class Actinomycetes; order Kitasatosporales; family Streptomycetaceae; genus Streptomyces; species Streptomyces sp. NPDC111744. Next base: position 362,551 of record NZ_JBVKCG010000001.1, on the reverse strand, counting down.
CGGGACCATCCTCACCGCCGCCACGCCACCCGACGGCGTCCGCCGGGCGCGGCGGCTCATCGAGGAGGGGCGGGCGGCCGCCGGGCGGGGCGCGGACGAGCCGTACAAGGTCGTCGTCTATCTCCTCACCGCCACCGGGGCCGACGCGGCCGCCCGGCTCCGGGCCGAACTCGTCGCCGAGGGGCTGGAGTCCGTCCCCGATCTCGGTGTCGCCGGAGACGCGGGCGCCGTCGCCAAGGCCGTGCAACGGCTCACGGAGGCCGGCGCCGACACCGTCATCCTCCAGCCGACGGGGGACGAACCCGACATGGAGGGCTTCGTGCGGTTCACCGCAGAGGAGGTCCGGCCGCTGGTGCCGTGAGCCGTCCGGCGGTCGAGACCGAGCAGGGCACGGTCAGCCGGTACCCGTGGCCACGGTCAGCCCGTACCCGTGGCCGTGGCCCGCCGGTGATCGCCCGTCGTCCCGTCGATCAGCTCCCGCAGGATGTCGATGTGCCCGGCGTGCCGGGCCGTCTCCTCGATCATGTGCACCAGCACCCAGCGCAGGGAGACCGGGTGGTCCCGCCAGTCCGGCCGGCCCAGCGTGTCCAGTGGCCGCCCGCTGATCACCGCGTCGGACGCGGCGCGCGCACGGCCGTAGAAGTCGATGATCTGCCGGGTCGTCTCGCCCGGGCCGACCGACAGGTCCTCTTCCGTGGACGGGTCGAACCACAGAGGCTCGACCTCGCCGCCGAAGCTCGACACGAACCAGCCGTACTCCACCGACCCCAGATGCTTCACCAGCCCCAGCAGGTTCGTGCCGGAGGGAGTCATCGGGCGGCGCAGCTGTTCGTCGTCGAGGCCGTCCAGCTTCCACAGCACCGCGTCCCGGTGCCGGTCCAGGCTTGCGTGCAGGATGTCCTTCTCGCCTGCGGTGTACGTGCCATCGGTCGTCATGGTGGGTGAAATTAGCAGCGGGCACTGACATTCCGTTGGGATCATGCGGTCCATGGCAGAGCAGACGCACCGCACCTTCGAGGATCTCGTCGCCGAGGGCACCGGCGTGCCGACCGAGGGCTGGGACTTCTCCTGGTTCGAGGGCCGGGCCACCGAGGCGCGGCCCTCCTGGGGCTATGCCCGCGCCGCCGGTGGACGGTTGGCCCGTGCCACCGCCGCCCTCGACATCCAGACCGGCGGCGGCGAGGTCCTCGGCTTGGCCCTCGGCGCCGCGGCCCCGGACCGGCCGCGGCTGCTCGCCGCCACCGAGGGCTGGCCGCCGAACGTCGGCAAGGCGAGCGCCCTGCTGAGCGAGCGCGGTGTCGTGGTCGTCGCCTCGCCCGAGGACGCGCCGCTGCCGTTCGCCGACGAGACCTTCGACCTGGTCCTCAGTCGGCACCCGGTGCGCGCCCACTGGTCCGAGATCGCGCGGGTGCTGCGTCCGGGCGGCAGCTACTTCGCCCAGCACGTCGGCCCCGCCAGCGTCTTCGAGCTGGTGGAGTTCTTCCTCGGGCCGCAGCCGGAGGCGGTCCGCGGCGTGCGCCATCCCGCCCGCGAGCGCGCCGGGGCGGAGGCGGCCGGGCTGGAGATCGTCGGCCTGCGGGCCGAACGGCTGCGGGTGGAGTTCTACGACATCGCCGCCGTCGTGCACTTCCTGCGGAAGGTCGTCTGGATGGTCCCCGGTTTCACGGTCGAGGAGTACGAGCCCCAACTGCGCGCCCTGCACCGGCGGATCGAGGTGGAGGGCCCCTTCGTCGCGCACAGCACCCGGCACCTCTTCGACGCCCGTAAGCCGGAGCGCCGGCCGTGATCCACGGACCTTGGAATGCCAGGCGCCGAAGAATGGCCAAGAACTGCCGCTCCAGCGCCTCGACACCCATCCCGCGCCAGGTGCACCCAAAGGATCATCATGGTGCATGTCGTGACGCTACAGACCCAACAGGGTCAAGTCGTGTACTAGTCCATGGAACTACGCATAAGCGAACATCCAACCTTTCCGTTCGGCTCCGATTTCCACAGCGTTTTCACATCGTTACCTCTTGTGCCCCATTTGGGTCCACCGGTTCACGTAAGTTCAGACCAAGGGAATTCGCGTGAGCAAAGCTGCGCGGGCGGCACCGTGCAGTGGAGGGGGCTGCGCGGTGCCGTAATACCCCCCCTGGTCCCCGTCCAGCGGCTGTTCGCAGGCGGAGTAGCCCATCGGGGGGAGGGGCGAACAACTCGCCGAGGCATCCCCAAGCGGTTCAAACCCTCTTGATCTCCCTGAATGGGATCGATTTTCCTGGGATTCCGCTGCGAATCGGCCATGGGAGGCCCCTGAATCCAGCGTTTCCGACCCACCGCGGCGTCGCCGGGCGACTCCGGAGAGTAGTTGTGGCACGCCGATGCGCGCAGCATCACTTACAAAGGGTTATGGTGGAGACCCCCCCTCGGGCCGGTCCGTCTCCCCCCCACGGACCGGCCCGTTTTTTGTCCGGCGCGGGGCTGTAGCAATCTGCGGCTACCGCCGCGTGGGCGCGACCAGCCCCGACGCACCAGCGGTCGCCCAATCACCCAGGCCCCGCACCCACCTGGGCGCCCTCCCACCGCCCCCCTCAACTCCCGGAGGGGTAGGCTTCGGCCCGCGGAACCCCACAGCGAAACATGAGGGGCGGACTCAAGTGAACCTGCGTGACAAGCTGCGCGGCCTGCTCGTCAGGCTCTACGCACGCCGGGTGGAAGGTCACCTGGACCACGCTCAGGTGCCCAAGCACATCGGCGTCATCATGGACGGCAACCGTCGCTGGGCGAAGGCCGCCGGCTCCAGCACCGTGCACGGCCACCGGGCCGGCGCCGAGAAGATCGAGGAGTTCCTCGGCTGGTGCTCCGAGACCGACGTCGAGGTCGTCACCCTCTGGCTGCTGTCCACGGACAACTTCGACCGCGCCAAGGAGGAGCTGGTCCCTCTCCTCGGCATCATCGAGGACGTCGTCCGCACCCTCGCCGCCGACGGCCGCTGGCGCGTCCACCACGTCGGCACCCCCGACCTCCTTCCCTCCCCGATGCAGAACGCGCTCAAGGAGGCCGAGGAGTCCACCGCGCACGTCGACGGAATACTGGTGAACGTCGCCATCGGCTACGGCGGCCGCCAGGAGATCGCCGACGCCGTCCGCTCGATGATCCTGGACGCCCACGACAAGGGCGTCGCGATGGACGACCTCGCCGACGCCGTCGACGTCGACATGATCGGCCGGCACCTCTACACCGGTGCCCAGCCCGACCCGGACCTGGTGATCCGCACCAGCGGCGAGCAGAGGCTGTCCGGTTTCATGCTCTGGCAGACCGCGCACTCCGAGTACTACTTCTGCGAGGTCTTCTGGCCCGCGTTCCGCAAGGTCGACTTCCTGCGGGCCCTGCGGGACTACGCCGCCCGGCACCGCCGCTACGGCGGGTGACGTGATCGTGACGGCGATCGGGAACTCGGCACACGACCCCCGTCACCGCCGCCACGCTGGATCACCCTCTCGCTACGGTGGATGACCCCACCGCACCCATGAGGCGTAAATCACCCATTTCGGGGCGCCGGTAACACGGTGTTCACCTGCGCGTCGTTGCGGACCGTGGCATGGCGGCGCATGTTCAAGGGCATAAGGCAAGCAGGTCGATGCCCGAACCACGGGCATCGGATCTCAGCGGGCGGCTCGGGGTCGCTCGCCCGGGAGGCCCTTTGCACCAGCCCGACCGTGCGGTCACGGCACGGAAGAAGCAGCGGGGGGCCGGTTTTCGGCCCGTGCAGGGTGGCCGTCGACCGGTCCAGCTCTTCCTCGTCGCTCCCCGACCTCATCCGAGGGGGTACGTCCTTCCGTGGTGACCAGCACAACGCGCCGCAAGTCCGACCGGCGCACCTATGTTCTCGACACCAGCGTCCTGCTGGCCGACCCGAACGCCATGACCCGCTTCGACGAGCACGAGGTCGTGCTCCCGATCGTCGTGGTCACGGAACTGGAGGCCAAACGGCACCATCCCGAACTCGGTTACTTCGCCCGGCAGGCCCTGCGTCTGCTCGACGACTACCGGGTCCGGCACGGCCGTCTGGACGCCCCCATCCCCATCGGGGACCTGGGCGGCACGATCCGTGTCGAGCTCAATCACTCGGACCCCAGCGTGCTGCCCTCCGGCTACCGCCTGGGGGACAACGACTCCCGCATCCTCGCGGTGGCTCGCAACCTGCAGGCCGAGGGGTACGACGTCACCGTCGTCTCGAAGGACCTGCCGCTCAGGATCAAGGCCTCGTCGGTCGGCCTCCTCGCCGAGGAGTACCGCGCCGAACTCGCCATCACGGGCGCCTCCGGCTGGACCGGAATGTCCGAACTGATGCTGTCCGGCGAACAGGTGGACATCCTCTTCGAGGAAGGCCATGTGTATGTGCCGGAGGCCTCCGACCTCCCCGTGCACACTGGCCTGACCATCCAGTCCGAGCGCGGTAAGGCACTCGGCCGGGTGACGGCGGAGGGCAACGTCCGTGTGGTACGCGGCGATCGGGAGGCGTTCGGCATCAAGGGCCGCAGCGCCGAGCAGCGCATCGCGCTCGATCTGCTGCTCGATCCGGACGTCGGGATCGTGTCGATGGGCGGCCGGGCCGGCACCGGCAAGTCGGCGCTGGCGCTGTGCGCGGGCCTGGAGGCGGTTCTCGAGCGCCGTCAGCACAAGAAGGTGATGGTCTTCCGGCCGCTGTACGCGGTCGGCGGGCAGGAACTGGGCTATCTGCCCGGCTCCGAGTCCGAGAAGATGAGCCCCTGGGCGCAGGCGGTCTTCGACACCCTCTCGGCGGTCACCAGCCGTGAGGTCATCGAGGAGGTCACCGCCCGCGGGATGCTGGAGGTGCTGCCGCTGACCCACATCCGCGGCCGCTCCCTGCACGACGCGTTCGTGATCGTCGACGAGGCCCAGTCACTGGAACGGAACGTCCTGCTGACCGTTCTGTCCCGGATCGGCGCGAATTCAAGGGTGGTTCTGACCCATGACGTGGCGCAGCGGGACAATCTCCGGGTCGGCCGTTACGACGGTGTGGTCGCCGTGGTGGAGAAGCTGAAGGGGCACCCGCTTTTCGCGCATGTCACCCTCACCCGGTCGGAGAGGTCCCAGATTGCCGCGCTTGTGACCGAAATGCTGGAGGACGGACACATCTGATCCATCTGACCCCTGTGTCCAACTTGGGCTGTTGATCCACCCGTTGGCGCCGTCCGGCAAAGGTCCTGAGCCTAGCCGGGCGGCTCCTTCGCGTGTGCGGCTTTCCTGAAATCCCCTGGGGGAAACGGGATGTGAGCTTTCACACGCAACTCGGAATTGCCACCCGGCGTCGGGTTACGGCAGAGTCTCATTCCTGTCAGGCCCCGCATACGACACACCTGTACCCCCAGCGGTACGGAACCACAGATGCATCACAGCTAATTCCACAGCGACGTCGTATGCCGCCCGAGCACCAAGCGGCGCTCCCCGCAGGGGAGTCGTCCATCGGGCCCGTGCCTCCCGTGACCCCGCAGTTGGGAGGCCAGCGTTCAGGGCACGATTGCGTCCGCCAGGGTCACCGAAGCGGGCGATGCTGGAAGGAAACCGTGTGAGCCGGATTTCGGTCCGGGGATTCGCAGTGGCCTCGGCCACCGCGGTCACCGCCGTCGGAAGCGTTGTCGGTGTTGCCTCGGGCAGCGTCGCACAGCCGAACGACGCTGAGGCGACGGCAGCCGACACCACGCTCCTCGCGGACATCCCCGCGGGTCAGCAGGCGACGGTGCAGACCGCGTCCCTGACGCAGCAGGCCGACGCCGTGGCCATCCAGGCCGACGCGAGCGCCAAGAAGGACGCCGAGCAGGCAGCCCGGGTGGCGGCCGCCAAGACCGCGGAGGCCAAGAAGGCCGCTGCCGAGCAGGCGGCGAAGGAGGCCAAGCAGCGCGCCGACGAGAAGGCGGCGGCCAGCCGTTCCTCCTCCACCAGCTTCCCGGTCCAGAGCTCGTACAGCGTGTCGCAGATCCAGGCGATGGCGCAGCAGATGGTGGCGAGCGGCCAGTTCCAGTGCTTCAGCAACATCGTGAGCCACGAGTCCGGCTGGAACTATCGCGCGGTCAACGCCTCCTCCGGCGCCTACGGCCTCTTCCAGGCCCTGCCGGGCTCCAAGATGTCGTCCGTCGGCTCCGACTGGCAGACCAACCCGGCCACCCAGATCAAGTGGGGCCTCAACTACATGAACTCCCGCTACGGCAGCCCGTGCCAAGCGTGGTCGTTCTGGCAGGCGAACTCCTGGTACTAGGGCCGACCCGGCTCCTTTCAACCCTCGACAGCCCCTCCCCGTCCTAGGGGGAGGGGCTGTCGCCCTGTACGGTCGGAACGAACGACTCCAGGGGGAGTGGTGAGGAGCACCCGAAGACGCGGGGGAAGAGAGCGGATCATGTCGCGAATGCCGGAGTGGCTCGGCACGCTCGGTGCCAAACTGAGCGAGATGGGCGAGCGGTTGGACGAGCGCCGGGCCGAGGTGGAGCGGGACCACCGCGACCCCGAGGCGCCCGCGCAGGCCCCCGCTCCCGCACCGGCGGCCCCCGCCCCCGCTCCCGCCCGCAAGCCCGCACCGCGTCCCGACCCCGTGACGGCCATTCCGTGGGGCGTACGGGTCGCCGCCGAGGCCGGTTGGCGACTGCTGGTGCTGGCCGGCACGGTCTGGATCCTGATGCGGGTCATCAGCGCCGTACAACTCGTCGTGTTCGCCTTCGTCATAGCGCTGCTGATCACCGCCCTGCTCCAGCCCACGGTCGCCCGGCTGTGCCGCCACGGCATGCCACGCGGGCCGGCCACCGCGCTCACCGCGATCTCCGGCTTCGTGGTGATCGGCCTGATGGGCTGGTTCGTGACCTGGCAGGTCATGGAGAACATCGACACCCTCTCCACCCAGATCCAGAGCGGCATCGACGATCTGCGCAACTGGCTCCTGAAGAGCCCCTTCCACGTCACCGACAAGCAGATCAACCAGATCGCCAAGAACCTCCGCGAGGCGATCGGCGCCAACACCGACCAGATCACCTCGTTCGGCCTGGAGGGCGTCCAGGTGGTCGTGGAGGCCCTGACCGGCATCCTGCTGGTCTTCTTCTCGACGCTCTTCCTGCTCTACGACGGTGCGCGCATCTGGCAGTGGTTCCTGAAGCTCGTGCCCTCCGCCGCCCGCGAGGGCGTGGCCGGCGCCGGCCCGCGCGCCTGGCGCACGCTCACCGCCTACGTCCGCGGCACGGTCCTGGTCGCCCTCATCGACGCCATCTTCATCGGCCTGGGCATCTACTTCCTGGACGTCCCCATGGCCGTCCCGCTCGCCGTCTTCATCTTCCTGTTCTCCTTCATCCCGCTGGTCGGCGCGGTGGCCTCGGGCGCCCTGGCGGTGGTGGTCGCGCTCGTCACCCAGGGCGTCTTCACGGCCGTCATGACCCTGGTCGTCGTCCTCGCGGTCCAGCAGATCGAGGGCCACATCCTGCAGCCGTTCATCCTCGGCCGCGCGGTCCGCGTCCACCCGCTCGCGGTGGTTCTCACGGTCGCGGCCGGCGGCATGGTCGCGGGCATCGGCGGCGCGGTGGTGGCCGTACCGCTGGTGGCGGTGACGAACACGGTGGTCAGCTATCTGCACCAGTACTCGCACGAGCGGTATGCGGACGAAGAGCCGCCCGAACCAGCCGGTACGGCGCCCGGGGACGAGGCCGTTCAGGCCGAAGCGGGGTCCGGGGGCGCGGCCCCCGGAGCCGCCGAGGACCCCGCCTACACGAAGTGAGCGGGGTCCACGGAGCGACGGCTCCTACTCGAACTCGGTAAGCACGGCTTCCGCGTCCAGCGTCACGCCCACAGCCTGAACCACCGAGGCGATCTTGAACGCCTCCTGGATCACCTCACGGTCGACGCCGGCCTTGCGCAGCACCTGCTCGTGCGAGTCCAGGCACATCCCGCAGCCGTTGATCGCGGACACCGCGAACGACCACAGCTCGAAGTCGACCTTGTCGACACCGGGGTTGCCGATGACGTTCATCCGCAGACCGGCGCGCAGGGTGCCGTACTCGTGGTCGGAGAGCAGATGGCGGGTGCGGTAGAAGACGTTGTTCATCACCATCACCGCGGCGGCGGACTTCGCCGCCCGGTACGCCTCCGGCGACAGGTTCGCCTTCGCCTCGGGCGCCAGCTCGCGCAGCACGATCGGGGAGCGGGAGGCGATGGCGGTCGCCAGGACCGTGCCCCACAGCTGCTGCGCCGGCAGCTCGGAGTTGCCGATGACCGAACCCAGGTTGAGCTTCAGGTCCTTGGCGTAGTCCGGGACCGCGGACTTGAGGGCGTCGAGCGACATCTCACTCACCGGCCAGCAGCGCGACCGGGTCCAGCGTCTCGTCGCCCTTGCTCCAGTTGCACGGGCAGAGCTCGTCCGTCTGGAGCGCGTCGAGGACCCGCAGGACCTCCTTGGGGTTACGGCCCACCGAGCCGGCGGTCACCATGGAGAACTGGATCTCGTTGTTCTGGTCGACGATGAACACGGCGCGCTTGGCGAAGCCGTCCTCGCCCTCGATGCCCAGGTCGCGCATCAGCTCGTGCTTCGAGTCGGCCATCATCGGGAACGGCAGCTCGCGCAGGTCGTCGTGGTCCTTGCGCCAGGCGTGGTGGACGAACTCGGAGTCACCGGAGAAGCCGAGGATCTGCGCGTCACGGTCGGCGAACTCGTCGTTCAGCTTCCCGAACGCGGCGATCTCGGTCGGGCACACGAAGGTGAAGTCCTTGGGCCACGCGAAGACCACCTTCCAACCCTGGTAGGTCTTGTGAGTGATCGTCTCGAACTCCTTGCCCTTCTCCAGCGAGACGCAGGCGGTCAGTTCGAACTCGGGGAACTTGTCACCGACAGTGAGCACATGCTCTCCTTGCAGCGCGGAAACACCCCGGATCGCGGGGTCGCCTCCGATGGGTTGGACGCCGTCGATCGTGGCACAGGGTGCATTGATTCCTGAAATAGCTACACTCGGTCGGGTTGATCGGAGGTGGCTATCAGTGGCTGTGGGTAACCCCATGGGGAACATGGGAAACGGTGTCGGCGCGGCAGGCAGGCGGCGTCAACCCAGTCTCGCCCAGCTGCGCGCCTTCTCCGCCGTCGCCGAGCACCTCCACTTCCGGGACGCCGCCGCCGCGATAGGGATGAGCCAGCCCGCGTTGTCCGGAGCCGTCTCGGCACTGGAGGAGACGCTCGGGGTCACGCTCCTGGAGCGCACCACCCGCAAGGTGCTGCTCTCGCCCGCCGGTGAGCGGCTGGCGGTACGTGCCAAGGCCGTACTGGAGGAGGTGCGGTCGCTGCTGGCGGAGGCCGAGGCCGTGCGGGCGCCGTTCACCGGCGCGCTGCGGCTCGGCGTCATCCCGACCGTCGCGCCGTATCTGCTGCCCACCGTGCTGCGGCTGGTCCACGGCCGCTACCCGGACCTCGACCTCCAGGTCCACGAGGAGCAGACCGCCAGCCTGCTGGACGGACTGGCCGCCGGCCGCCTCGACCTGCTGCTGCTCGCGGTCCCCCTGGGCATCCAGGGTGTCGTCGAACTCCCGCTGTACGACGAGGACTTCGTGCTGGTCACCCCGCTCGGCCATCCCCTGGGCGGCCGTACGGGCATTCCGCGCGAGGCGCTGAAGGAGCTGAACCTGCTGCTTCTGGACGAGGGGCACTGTCTGCGCGACCAGGCCCTTGACATCTGCCGTGAGGCGGGCCGCGCGGATGCCCCGGTGACCACCACGGCCGCCGGCCTCGCGACCCTCGTCCAGCTGGTCGCCGGCGGGCTCGGCTGCACCCTGCTGCCGCACACCGCCGTCAGGGTCGAGACGAGCCGCAGCGAACGGCTGCTCACCGGGGCCTTCGCCGAGCCCGCGCCGAGCCGGCGGATCGCCCTCGCGATGCGTGCCGGGGCAGCGCGCGGCGCCGAGTACCGGGAGCTGGCGGACGCGTTGCGCGAGGCGCTGCGGCCGCTGCCCGTCCGGGTACTCGGCGCCGGTTCCTGACCTTGTTATTCGGTACGCAGACCGTCCGGGCGCATCAGGCGCAGCAGCGGCGGCAGGCTGAGGAGCGTCACCGCCAGGACGACCGCCGCGCCGAAGCCGGTCATCGCCAGCACGCCCGGCCAGTCCACGCGCACCGTGTCGCCGACCATCTTCAGCAGCACCGTGCCCAGCGTCAGCCCCACCGCGCCGGCCAGCAGCAGACCGAGCCCGACCGGGATCGCCGTCTGCCACAGCACCGACAGGCTCAGCGTGCGCCGCCGGGTGCCGAAGGCGACCAGCGCCGACAGGAGTTTCCTGCGCTCGCGCAGCTGCTCCAGCTGGCCGACCAGCAGGCTCGCGCCGATCAGCGCCAGTACGGCGGCGGCACCGACGAACAGCCCGTTGCGGATCGAGTCGAACTGGCCGCTCAGTTCGGTCGAGGTCAGCGTTTCCGCGTGCATCAGCGGGTCGATCCGGACCGCCGTGTTGATCACGTACTCCCTGGCGTCGCGCACCCCGGAGTCGATGGACAGATAGACCACGCCCTGCACCGCCGTGCTGGCGCCGTCCGGCAGCGCGCCCGGGGTGAGCAGGAAACCGCCGCGCGCGTAGCCGGTGGGGTCCTGGCGGGTCTGTGCCTGCTTCAGCCCCGCCGGTACCGTCCAGCGGCTCACGGGGCCGTCGTCGCCGGTGTAGGAAGGGTTGAGGTAGAGCGTCCGGCCGTGCTTCTCCCCGGCCGCCAGCAGCTTCGCCGTCTCGGAGTCGGCATCGGAGCCCTTCAGCACGAAGGCGTCGCCGTCGTGGCAGGACGGCAGGGTCGCGACCTCCCGCAGCGAGGCGCAACTGCCCACGCTCACCTGGGCGGTCCGGGTCGGCTCCTTCTTCAGGTCACCGGCCTCGCCGTCGGCGATCGAGACCACCTTCAGCACACCTTTGGTACCGCTCATGGCCTGGGCGACCCTGGGCACCGGGACGCCGTTGGGAACCTGCACCGACATCTGGGCGCGAGTGAGGTCGTTGGTGGTCCGCTTGGTGTAGTCCGCCTCGACACCGGCGAAGACCATCTGGAGCGCGATCGCGCCGGCCACCGCCACCGCGATGCCGTTGACCATGCGGGCCGCCGTACCGCTGCTCAACTGGAGTCGCCGCACGGCCAGTTGCCAGGACACCGCGCCCCGGCCGAGCCGTGCGACGACCGACTCGACGACCCACGGCAGCAGGGCCGTGACGCCGACCAGCAGGAGCAGGACGCCGCCGGTGACCAGGTACTGGTTGAAGTCGCCGCCGCCGCGGCCCTGCCCGATCATCGGGTAGAGCGCCGCAAGACCGGCCACCGGGAGCAGTAGCCGCCACCACAGCCGGCGCCGCCTGGGCTTCGCCGTACGCACCACGCCGAGCGGCTCGATCACCACCCCGCGCAGCGCGAACAGCGTCACCAGCACGGCCGCCGCCGGGACGGTGACGCCCACCAGCGCGGCCAGCGCGGGAGAGGGGTTGAGATAGCTCGGGAACACACTGGTGCCGAACACCTCGGCACTGCCTACGAGCTGACGGCCGGCCAGGAAGAAGCCGACGCCGAAGACAAGGCCGAGCAGCGCGCCCGCCATCGCCTCGCCTGCCGCGATCCGCCGTACCATCCGGCCGTCGGAGCCGACGAGCCGCAGCGCGGCCAGCCGCCGGTCGCGGCGCTCGCCGCCGAAGCGGACGGCGGCCGCGACGAACACGGCGACCGGCATCAGCAGCACCACGAACACCAGGAGGACGAGCAGGGTGAGGACCGGGTCGGTGCTTGCGTCCGGCGACCTGGGGCTGCCGAAGTGGTCGAGCCGGGCCACGTTCGGCGGGTTGATATGGCCGGCGAGGTCGTCGGAGCCCGCGTAGTAGGCGAGTTCCTGTGAGCCGATCAGCCCGCGCTCCGCGATGGTGGCGGTGATCCGGTACGGCAGCCGGGTGCGCAGCAGCGCGCCGTCGGGGGAGTCGAGCAGCCGCTTCAGCGCGGGCGAGACGGCCATCTCGCCGGGCGCCGGGTACTTGGTGAGCCCGGGTGGCACCGGCGCCTTCGCGCCCTCCGGCTGGACCAGCCGGCCGCGGATGTCGTGTCCGCGGTAGGGGGTCTCGATGTCAGCGATGACGAACGTCTTCTCGCCGGCCTTCATGTGGTCGTAGGCGTACGTGTAGTCCGCCCTTGCCACATCGCGCTGGTGGCGCACGGCCAGCGCGTTCGGCAGGGCCGTGGTGAGCAGCAGCAGCGCCACCCCCAGGCCCACGCCGACCGCCGTCAGCGCGGCCCGGAACCAGCCCTCGCGTCCGCCCCCGAAGGCGAACCGGACCCCCATGGCCAGATCCCTGGACCTGCCCCACGCTCGACTTCGTTCGCGCGGGCGGTGCCCCCTCCTGACGTTCATACCACCCGCTCCATGTCCCGGGACCTGCCGTCGCGTACGACGATCTCGCGGTCCGAGTAGGCGGCCACCCGTGCCTCGTGCGTGACGAGCACGACGGCCGCGTTGGTGGAGCGGGCAGCGTCGGTCAGCAGTTCCATCACGCGCTCGCCGTTGAGGGAGTCCAGCGCGCCGGTCGGCTCGTCCGCGAACAGCACCCGGGGGCTGGTCACCAGCGCCCGCGCCACCGCGACCCGCTGCCCCTGGCCGCCGGAGACCTCACCGGGCCGCTTGCGGCGCAGGTCGTCGACCTCCAGCTTCTCCATCCAGCCCAGCGCGGCCTTCTCGGCCTCCTTGCGCGAGGTGCCGTTGAGCCGAAGCGGCAGCGCGACGTTCTCCACACAGGTCAGCTCCGGCACCAGCTGCCCGAACTGGAAGACGAACCCGAACTCGCTGCGGCGCAGGGCGCTGCGCTCGGTGTCGCTCATGGTGACCATCTCGCGCCCCGCGTAGACGATCGAGCCCGAGTCGGGCGGCACGATCCCGGCGAGACAGTGCAGCAGGGTCGACTTGCCGGAGCCCGACGGGCCCATCACGGCGACGACCTCGCCCGGGTGTATGGAGAACTCGGCTCCGTCGAGCGCGAGCGTGGGGCCGTAGGCCTTGCGCAGCCCCTCGGCCGTGAGCAGCGAACCAGCGGGAGCGGTCACTTGGTCACCTCCGTGCGGAGCTTGTCGAGGCGGGCGGCGGTCAGTTCCAGCCAGCGCAGATCGGCCTCCAGGTGGAAGAGCGCGTGATCGCAGACGAGCTGGTCCGCGAGATCGCCCTTCCGTTTCCGGTCGGTCAGGATCCGCATGCTGCGCAGATGCTCGGAGCGCTGACTGTCGAGGATGTCGCCGGCGTTCCGGTGTGTCAGCAGGGCGAGCACGACCTTGGTGTACAGGGTCGACTGGAGGTACTCCGCCGGCTTCTCCGGAGTCGCCAGCCACTTCTCGACGTCGGTGATGCCGGCGTCGGTGATGGCGTACCGCTTGCGCTCGGGGCCGCCGCCGGCCTCGATGCCGTCGACTTCCACGAGCCCGTTCTTCAGCAGGCGGGACATCGTCGAGTAGACCTGGCCGTAGTGCAGCGGCCGGTCGTGACCGAACTTCTCGTCGAAGGCCCGCTTCAGGTCGTAACCGTGGCGCGGGCCGGACTCCAGGAGCCCCAGGAGGGTGTGACCGATGGACATGACAGCACTCTACACACGGTGTATACCCCGCATGTATACGCACAGTGTGTAGATCATGGCGGGGCGTGTGAACGCCCAGCTGGAAGTCGATTGTCACGGTTGTGCGACAGCGCGATGTCACAGCGCGCGGACCTGTCTCGTCACTGCTGCGGGAGCCTGTTTCTCATTCCGGGAAGGTGATGGCCGTGCGGGTGTTCGTGGCAGGTGGCAGCGGGGTTCTGGGACGACGGCTGGTGCCGCGGCTGGTGGCGCGGGGGCATCGGGTGACGGCCACCACGACCAGCGCGGCCAGGCTGGAGCTGCTGAGGGAACTGGGGGCCGAGGGCGTGGTGATGGACGCCCTCGACGCGCTGTCGGTCGGGGCGGCCGTGGCCGAGGCCCGCCCCGACGTGATCGTGCATCAACTGACCGCGATCTCCATGGCGCACGCCGGCAAGCCCGACATCAGGCACCCGGACCGCTGGTTCGCCCTCACCAACCGGCTGCGCACCGAGGGCACGGACCATCTGCTGGCCGCCGCCGAGGCGACCGGCGTCCCCCATGTCGTCGCACAGAGCCACGCCAGCTGGAACGGCATCCGCGAGGGCGGCTGGGTGAAGACGGAGGAGGACCCGCTGGACCTGATGGCCGGGACGGCCGCGCACCAGGGGATGCTGGCGCTGCGCCACCTGGAGAAGGCGGTCCTCGACGCGGGCGGCGCGGCCCTGCGGTACGGCGCCTTCTACGGCCCCGGCGCCATCGACGACCAGGTGACCCTGGTCCGCAGGCGCCAGTACCCCTTGGTCGGCCGCGCTACCGGCTACAGCAGCTGGATCCACCTCGACGACGCGGCGAGCGCCACCGTGCTCGCCGTGGAGCAGAGGGCGACGGGCGTGTTCAACATCGTCGACGACGAACCGGCGCCGGCCGCCGAGTGGCTGCCGTACCTCGCCGAGTGCGCCGGGGTGAGGCGGCCGCTGCGGGCGCCGGTCTGGCTGGCCCGTCTGCTGGCCGGCGAACAGGCGGTGGTGATCATGACCCAGGGTCGCGGCTTCTCCAACGCCAAGGCCAAACGCGAGCTGGGCTGGGAGTTGCGGTACCCGTCCTGGCGGCAGGGCTTCAAGGCGGAGCTGGCATGAGCCCGGCCGAGGAGTTCGAGGAGCTGCGCCCGCTGCTGTTCGCGATCTCGTACCGGATTCTGGGCAGTGTGAGCGAGGCGGAGGACGCCGTCCAGGACACCTGGCTGCGCTGGACGGCCGCCTCGACCCGGCCCGCCTCGACCCGGGCCTACCTCTCGGCCGTGGTCACCCGGGTCTCGATCGACGTCCTGCGCTCGGCGCGGGTACGACGTGAGGAGTACGTCGGGGCTTGGTTCCCCGAGCCGCTGCTGACCGACCCCTACGAGGACCCGGAGCGCTCCGCCCAGCTGGCCGACTCGGTGTCCATGGCGGCCCTGCTCCTCCTGGAACGCCTGACCCCGCTGGAGCGGGCCGTCTTCGTCCTGCGCGAGGTGTTCGGTTTCACCTTCTCCGAGGTCGCCTCGGCGGTGGACCGCACGGAGGCGGCCTGCCGCCAACTGGCCGTCCGCGCCCGCCGGCACATGGAGGCCGGGCGCCCCCGCTTCGCGGCCGACCGCAGGGAACGCGAGGAACTCGCCGGGCGCTTCTTCGACGCGTTCCGGGAGGGAGACCTGGACGCGCTGCGGGCGCTGCTGGCGGCCGACGTCCGGATGACCGGCGACGCGGGCGGCAAGGCACCGCAGTGGAGCGAGGCCGGCCTGGTCGGCGTGGCGAAGGTGACCGAGGTGATCGGCGTGCTGGCCGGCAGGCTGCAGGGGGCCGGCGTCGTACTGACGCCCCACGAGGTGAACGGCCAGCCGGGCGCGATCCTCTACGACCGTGAGGGCAGGGTCCTCAGCACCATGGCCCTGGACATCCTCGACGGCCACATCCAGACGATCCGCTCCGTACTCAACCCCGACAAGCTGAGCCATGTGGGGCCGGTGGCGGATGCGTGGGCTTTTTCGAGAAAGACCGGCAAGCCATCCGACTGAGACCGAGGACGAACGCGCTGCAGGGCGAAGGCCGATCCAGGTGTCCCTCGTCCTTCCGGGCCGGAAGGCGAAGCCCGTTCGAGGTCCGCTGTCCTTCGGGTTCCGGGGGCGCGAAGGTGCCCGTTCCGGGCCCAAGGCCCGAGGGCGGAGAACGGTCCGCGTGGCGCCGCTCTTCCGCGCTGAGGCCGGAGACTGGTCGGCTTGCTTCTGCTCGGGTCGGGGGTTGAAGGGCGGTTCGCTCGCGCCTGTTCTTGCGGTCCTGTGGCCGGAGGCCGGTCCGCTCGCCCCTGCTCGGGACGTCCGCGTGTCGCTGTGCCTGCCCTGCTGAGGCCGGAGGCCGGTCCGCTCGCCCCTGCCGTCCTGCTTCTCCCGGGCCGGTCCGTGGGCCCCGTCCTTTACGGCCTGGAAGCCGGGCCGTGCTCCCACCAGCTCGTTCGGCGTTCGAGGACGCGGCCGTTCAGGGCGATGGGGGTCTGGGGGCGGAGCCTCCGGGAGGTCGGCCGCGGCGCGGTAGGGGGCCCGTCTCGCCGGGGAGCCGGCCGGCTTCCGCGAGGGCGCGCCGCAGCAGGAACTCGATCTGTGCGTTGGCCGACCGCAACTCGTCCCCGGCCCATCGCGCCAGCGCCTCGTACACCGCCGGGTCCAGCCGCAGCAGCACCTGCTTGCGCTGCTGCGGCCGACGCCGGGGCGCCTCTTCGGGCGAGTCCGTCACTGGTAGAGCGTCCCGGTGTTGAGCACCGGCTGCGGTGCCCGGTCCCCGCACAGCACCACCATCAGGTTGGACACCATCGCCGCCTTGCGCTCCTCGTCCAGTTCCACGATGCCCTGCTCGGCGATCCGCGTGAGCGCCGCCTCGACCATGCCCACCGCTCCGTCGACGATCTGCCGCCGCGCTGCCACCACCGCACCGGCCTGCTGCCGCTGGAGCATCGCCGAGGCGATCTCGGGAGCGTACGCGAGATGCGTGAACCGCGACTCCACGACCCGCACTCCGGCCGCCTCCACCCGCGCCTGGAGCTCGACGGCCAGCTTCTCGGTGATCTCCTCGGCGTTGCCGCGCAGCGAGAGCCCGTCCTCGTCGTGGGCGTCGTAGGGGTACTCGATGGCGATGTGCCGTACGGCGGTCTCGGTCTGTGTCGCGACGAACTCCGTGTAGTCGTCGACCTCGAAGACGGCCTGGGCGGTGTCCTGGACCTTCCAGACGATGACGGCGGCGAGTTCGATCGGGTTTCCGTAGGCGTCGTTGACCTTGAGGACGGCGGTCTCGTGGTTGCGGACCCGTGTGGAGATCTTCGTCCGTGAGGTGAAGGGGTTGACCCAGCGCAGCCCGTCCTGCCGGATCGTGCCCCGGTACCGCCCGAAGAGCTGGACGACCCGCGCCTCGCCCGGCGCCACCGTGTTCAGGCCGCGCATCGCGATGACGGCGGCGAGGAAGACGAGGACGCCCCCGACGGCGAAGCCTGGGTTCACGGAGGCGGCCACGAACAGCGCGACGGCGGCCAGGAGTCCCACCAGGCCCAGCAGCAGGGCGAGCCCGCCGCCGATGCTGTGCGCCGTGAACTCCCGCACGCGCGGGGCCGGCATCTCGGGTACGTCGGGTGCGTCGGCGGTCGCCGAGGAGTCGTGAACGGACATGGGTTCCCCCTGAGTCTGGCTGATGTCTAGCTTTCTTCTATCCAGGTGATATCACTTTACTCCGCCGAGGCAACCCTCCACCTTCCCCACTCGTCGGTTCCGTTGGGACGAGGTGCTGATTGTCACGTCCGTAAAAGGGCGGATCGTGCGTCCTTTGTCATAGAGAGCGGTGTTAGTTTTCTGGACTGACCTGAGCCACGTACCTGTGTGACACCCGTACACACGTGTGACAGCCGAGACGAAGCGGAGCAGACGGACTCATGGGACGAGCGGAAGAGAGAAGAGCGCGACAGCGCGGAGGCCACCGCGCCGCGCCCCCTGCCCGCTCGTCCGCTCCGGCGGCGCCCCCCGGTCCGTCCGGCCCGTCGGAGGCGGAGCCCACGGTCATAGGCGGCCGGGCCGCGGCCCGCCGCGCGGCCAAGGGCAAGCCGGGCCGCGACAAGGGCAAGGACGGGCGCAGCTTCGTACGCCGGATGTTCACCTGGAAGAAGATGCTCGGCGCCTTCTTCACCGTCTGCCTGCTGGGCATCGGCGGCTTCGTCGCGCTGTACATGATGGTGAGCGTCCCCCAGGGCAACGCGGCCGCGCAGACCCAGAGCAACGTCTACAAGTACAGCGACGGCACGGTCCTGGCCCGCAAGGGCACCGTCAACCGCGAGATCGTCGACCTGTCCAAGGTGCCGAAGGCCGTCCAGCACACCTTCGTCGCGGCGGAGAACAAGACCTTCTACAGCGACGCCGGCATCGATCTGAGGGGCATGACCCGCGGCCTCTACAACACGGTGATGGGCCGCGGCACCCAGGGCGGTTCGACGATCACCCAGCAGTACGTCAAGAACTACTACCTCAGCCAGGACCAGACCGTCACGCGCAAGCTGAAGGAACTGGTCATCTCGCTGAAGGTGGACCGCGAGAGGTCCAAGGACGACATCCTCGCGGGCTACATCAACACCAGCTACTACGGCCGGGGCGCCTACGGCATTCAGGCTGCCGCCCAGGCCTACTACCGCGTCGACGCCCAGGACCTCACCGTCGAACAGGGCGCCTATCTGGCCGCGCTGCTGCAGGCGCCGAGCCAGTACGACTGGGCGGTGGCAGGTCCCGTCGGCAAGAAGCTGGTGCAGGCACGCTGGAACTACGTCCTGAACAACATGGTCGGCCAGGGCTGGCTGGACAAGTCCAAGCGTGACGCCATGAAGTTCCCGGTGCCCAAGGGGCCGAAGGGCGCCCCCGGTCTGGAGGGCCAGAAGGGCTATCTGGTCGAACTGGCCAACTCGCAGCTGGAGAAGCAGCTGATGAAGTCGCAGGGCATCTCCCAGTCCGAGGCGGAGGCCCAGGTCGTCGACCAGGGCTGGACGATCACCCTGAACATCGACCGCAAGAAGCAGGCGAAGCTGGAGGCGGCCGTCAAGAGCCAGCTCACCAGCAAGCTGAACGGCAAGAAGCGCACGGTCGACAAGAACGTCCAGGCAGGCGCGGTCTCGGTCGACCCCAAGACCGGTAAGATCGTCGCCCTCTACGGTGGCGTGAGCTACTACCAGCACTACACGAACAACGCCACCCGCGCCGACTACCAGCCGGCGTCCACCTTCAAGCCGATCATCCTCGCCGCCGCGCTGGACCAGAACGCCAAGACGCAGAACGGCAAGGCGATCAACGCCAACACGATCTACGACGGCACCAGCGGCCGTCCGGTCAAGGGCAGCGACATCGCGTTCGCGCCGCCGAACGAGGACGACGCCGACTACGGCAACATCACCGTGCAGACGGCGATGAACAAGTCCGTCAACTCGGTGTTCGCGCAGATGGGCGTCGACGTCGGCATGAAGAACGTCCTGAGGGCCGCCGACGACCTCGGCCTGGACACCACGGGCCTGCCGGCGGTGCCCGCGCAGACCCTCGGCACCATGGGCGCGAGCCCGCTGGAGATGGCCGGGGTGTACGCCACCCTCGACAACCACGGCCGGAAGGTCACCCCGACCGTCCTCGCGTCGGCGGAGAAGACCGGCCGCAAGGTCGAACTGCCGGACCCGATCGGCCAGCAGGTGATCAACCCCAGCGCCGCCGACCAGGTGACCTCGGTCCTGACCGGTGTGGTCGACGACGGTACGGCGAAGGTGTCGGTGGCCCAGAACCCGCTGCGCAAGGGCCAGCAGGTGGCCGGCAAGACGGGTACGTCCGACAACAACAAGTCGGCCTGGTTCACGGGCTATACGCCCGACCTGGTGACATCGGTGGGCCTGTTCGGTGAGGACTACAAGCAGCACAGCCAGGTGTCCCTCACCGGCGCCACGGGCCTGATCCCCGGCACCGGCCGTATCAACGGTGGCGGTTACCCGGCGCAGATCTGGGCGGCGTACACCTTCGGGGTCACGAAGAAGGCCAAGTTCGAGCTGAACACCGATCTGGGCGCGGCCGTCCAGCCGACGGAGACGCCGAGCTACAGCTCGACTCCCTCGCAAACCCCGTCCGAGACGCCGAGCCAGACCCCGTCGAAGTCCGCGACCCCGTCCCAGACGCCGTCACAGACCCCGAGCCAGAGCCCGACGACATCGTCGCCCCCGACGACCTCGGCACCGCCGCCGACACCGTCCACCTCACCGACGGGCGGCATCACGGACAACCCGCTGGATTCGGGCAACGGCCAGCAGTGAACGCCCCGAGCTGAAGCGCCCCGCGCCCGGCGGGGCGCGGGGCCGTATCCGAGGTGCGGCGGCCGCCGCGCGGGCAACCGCAAGCGCTACGGCACTATCGGGTCAGCTCGAACCAGACGACCTTCCCGGTGCTCAACCGGGTCGCTCCCCACCGTCTGGCCAGTCTGTTGACGAGGTACAGCCCCCGGCCGCCCTCGTCCGTCGCTCGGGCCTGCCGCAGCCGGGGCAGCTGGGGCACGTCGTCGCCGACCTCGCACCGCAGCACATCGGTCCGCAGCAACCGCAGCGTCACCGGGCGCGACGCGTACCGCACCGCGTTCGTCACGACCTCGCTGACCAGCAGCTCGACGGAGTCGGTCATCTCCTCAAGGCCCCAACGCGCAAGGGCCCGCCGGGCCAGCCGCCGGGCCCTGCCCGGTGCCGCGTCCTCCGGCTCCAGGAACCAGTACGCCACATCGCTCGGCGCGATCCCGTCGAACCGGGCCGCGAGCAGCGCGATGTCGTCGTCGCGGTCACCGGGCCCGAGCATGTCGAGCACCTCGTCGCACAGCGCTTCGAGGGGCGGCGGATGGTCGGGTCCCGTCAGCTGCGCGGTCGCGGCGAGCTTCTCCCGCAACTGCTCTATCCCGGTCCACACGTCCCGCAGCCGGGACTCCACCAGACCGTCGGTGTAGAGGAGCAGGGTCGCCCCGGCGGGCGCGTCCAGCTCGACGGCCTCGAAGTCGACCCCGCCGACCCCGATCGGCGCCCCCGGCGGCACCCGCAGCACCTCGGCCCGTCCGCCCAGGTGCAGCAGGACCGGCGGCGGATGCCCGGCGTTGGCGATGGTGATGCGGTGCGACACCGGGTCGTAGACCGCGTACAGACAGGTCGCCATCCGGTCGGTGCCCAGCCGCTGCGCCTGCTCGTCGAGATGGTGCAGGACCTCCTGCGGCGGCAGGTCCAGCCCGGCCAGCGTCTGCGCGGTGGTCCGCAACTGCCCCATGATCGCGGCCGAGGTCATCGAATGCCCCATGACATCGCCCACGACCAGCGCCACCCGGCTCCCTGGCAGCGGAATCGCGTCGTACCAGTCACCGCCGACCCGCGCGGTCTCGGCGGCCGGCAGATAGCGCGAGGCCAGCCGCACCCCCGTGGCGCTCGGCAGGTGCTCCGGCAGCATGGTCCGCTGCAACTCGTCGGCGATGTAGGCCTCGCGGCCGTACAGCACCGCCTTGTCGATGCCGAGTGCGCTGTGCGTGGCCAGCTGGGCGGCGACCAGCAGGTCGTCCGTCTCGAAGGCGAGCCGCTCCGGACGGCGCAGGAACAGGGCCGCCCCGATCACCCGGCGCCGGCCGCGCAGCGGGGCGAGGATCGCGTGCCGGCCGCCGGGTACGAGTGACTCGTTGCCCTCGCCGAGGAGTTCGGGCAGCGCGGAGCGCGCGGCGGGGGAGTCGGCGAAAACCGGTCGTACGCCCCGCAGTACCTCGTTGAGGGCACCGCCCGGCCGTACCTCGCACAGCTCCGCGGTCAGCGCGGCCAGGCCGAGGTCGGCCGGATCCGGCTCCGGGACGGGCAGCGGCGGGAAACCATCGGTGTCCCGCTCCTCCGGGATCCGGTCGGTACGGCGCAGCCGCAGCACCACCGGGCCGACGGGCCGCTCGTCGCCGACCGGCAGCGGGTCGCGCAGATAGACCAGGATCGCGTCCGAGAAGGTCGGCACGGTCGCCCGGCACAGCCCCATCACGATCTCGTCCAGGTCGATACCCCGGGCGATCCGCCGGGTCGCGGCGCCCACGAAGCGCAGCCGGTCGCCGTCCCGCCGCATCGGCATCGGCCGGCCGGGCGGCAGCCCGCGTCCGGTACGGCGCTCCTGGGCACCGGCCGCCCGCTCCTGCTCGGCGCCGGGCTGCGGCGGGATGCCCTCCGGAGTGGGGCGCGGCCGGTGTGGGTCGGGCTCAGCGCTGGCGGGCTGGGCGTGCTCGGGGCCGTTGACGGGGTGCTCCTTGGACGTGCTGGTACCGGGGCCGGTGGGCGTCTCGCCGGCGCGGGCCTGTGCCGGTAAGGCGGTGGCGCCCAGCGGACGGGGCTGTGCCTGCGGCTGCGGTTGCGGGGAACGCAGGAGCGCCCCGCGGGCCTCCGCGGGGTCGACGCCCGGCTGTGGGCGCTCGTAGGAGGTGGGGTGCTCCGTCACGCGTGTCGAATCCGTCCGTCCGGGGCTGCGCGCCGGGCGCGCAGGTGGTCCCGCCGAGACTCCGATACCCGGTTTACGTGCCCCAGGAACGGAAATCCGGCGTGGCTGGAGGCTGGTCCCGCGCCACCGGCGAACGATGTGCGGTCGGCGCCCCGCTCGCCGGTGCTGCCCTCGTACCCCTCGCTCACGTCCTGCCGCCCCTCGGTGACGTTCGGTCAAGCCCGGAGTCCGCTCCGGGAGTTGTGCTCAACACGCCCTTGCGGAGGACGATCCTACGGTTGTGCACCGGGGGCGCATCAAGGGTCTCATGTGGACACGTGCGCGGGCGTACGGTCCCAGTTCCCCGGCAGTGACGGTACCGCCCACGACGGGTCCGGGCGCCAGTGCTGCCAGTCGTCCGAGAAGGGCGGCTCCCAGGCCCGTACGGCGGCCACCGCGGCCAGGCCCGCCGCCCGCACCCGTTCGGCCGTCTCCGCGTCCATCAGGCCGTCCCGCTGGGCCTGGGCGAACTCGTCCTCGTCGAGCCAGTGCCAACTGCGGTCCGGGCGCACGGAGATGTCCAGGAAGTGATCCTCCGAGTCCACTCCGCCGTCCCAACGGACCAGCGGCTGCTCAAGATTGACGTACCAGTTCTTGAACTGCCAGCCCGGCTCCCAGAACAGCCACACCGACCAGGGCTGACCGGGCCGGGCCAGCTTCAGCACCCCCGTGCCGAACCAGTGGCCGCGCCGCACGGTCCGCGGCTTGGTGTACCGGGACTCCAGCGGTTCGTCGCCGACCGACGTACCGTCGGCGAACACGGGCCTGACGCACTCGGTTCCTGGGGCCAGCCAGACGGCGAGCAGCTCCTCGTCGTCCCGGACGACGGTGACGGGGCGTGCGATGTGGAAGGCGTCCCCGGCGTTCTCCCGGTACCGCCACAGGATCTGGCTCCCCGGAGCCCAGAACCCGGCTCCGTTACCGGTCGCACCGCCCGTTTCCCCGCGCATCACGCGTCTCACCGCTCCACCGTCTGCCATGCACAGATATTAGGTGCCGTAGGCATACGACGCTGCGGCGGACGTCACGGTTCCGGCCGGGCGGCGCGAAACGTTCGCACGCGATTACGGCCGTGTCATCCGCAGGACATCCAGGGCCTCGTCCAGCTGCTCGACGGTCAGATCACCCCTCTCGACGTACCCGCTCTCCAGGACGACCTGACGGATCGTCTTACGTTCCGCCAGCGCCTTCTTGGCCACCTTGGCGGCCTCCTCGTACCCGATGTACTTGTTGAGCGGCGTGACCACGGAGGGCGACGACTCGGCGTACTCCCGGGCCCGCTCCCGGTTCGCGGTGATCCCGTCCACGGTCCGGTCGGCGAGCAGCCGCGAGACGTTGGCGAGCAGCCGGACGGATTCGAGCACGTTCTTGCCGATGACCGGGAGCATCACGTTCAGCTCGAAGTTCCCGGCCGCACCGGCCACGGTGATGGTCTGGTCGTTCCCGATGACCTGCGCGGACACCATCAGGACGGCCTCCGGGATCACCGGGTTGACCTTCCCCGGCATGATCGAGGACCCCGGCTGCAGGTCCGGCAGCGTGATCTCGGCGAGCCCGGTCCGTGGTCCCGAGGCCATCCACCGCAGATCGTTGGAGATCTTCGTCAGGCCGACCGCGACGGTCCGCAGCTGTCCGCTGGTCTCCACGATCCCGTCCCGCGCGCCCTGCGCCTCGAAGTGGTTGCGTGCCTCGGTGAACGGCAGCCCGGTGACCCGTGCGACCTCCTCGATCACCGCGGCGGAGAACCCGGGCGGCGTGTTGATCCCGGTGCCCACCGCCGTCCCGCCGAGCGGCAGTTCGGCGAGCCGGGGCAGCGAGGCCCGCAGCCGCTCGACGCCGTACCGCATCTGGGCCGCGTACCCGCCGAACTCCTGCCCCAGGGTCACCGGCGTGGCGTCCATCAGGTGGGTACGCCCGGACTTCACCACATCGGCGAACTCCTCGGACTTGCGCTCCAGGGCCGCGGCGAGATGCTCGAGCGCCGGGATCAGGTCCCGGGTGACGGCGGCGGTGGCGGCGATGTGGATGGACGACGGAAACACGTCGTTCGACGACTGCGAGGCGTTGACGTGGTCGTTCGGATGCACTTCCCACCCGAGCCGTTCGGTCGCCAGCGTCGCGATGACCTCGTTGGTGTTCATGTTCGACGAGGTCCCCGACCCCGTCTGGAAAACGTCCACCGGGAACTGCTCGTCCCACTTCCCCTCGGCGACCTCTTCGGCCGCCTCCTGGATCGCCTGGGCCATGTCCTTGTCGATCACCCCCAGCTCGGCGTTCACCCTGGCCGCCGCGCCCTTGATCCGGGCCAGCGCCTCGATGTGCGCGCGCTCGAGCCGCTGCCCGGAGACCGGGAAGTTCTCGACGGCCCGCTGTGTCTGGGCCCGCCACTTGGCGTGGGCGGGGACCCGGACCTCGCCCATGGAGTCGTGTTCGATGCGGTAGTCGCTCATGCCGGGTACAGCGGTCGGCGTGCCGGGGATGTTCCGCCGCTTGCTCCGCCCGGGTGTGTGACCCAGCTCTCACCGCGCGGATGCAGCAGTACGGCGCGGGGTCACGTCGAGGACGGGTGAGAGGAAGGGAGGAGCGTGTGGACACGGAATTCGAGGCAGGCTTCGACGGCTTTGTCGCCGCCCGGTCGGCTGCGCTGTTCCGGGGCGCGCTGGTCCTGACGGGAAACCGGGACGCGGCCGAGGACCTGGTCCAGGAGACGCTGGAGCGGGCCTGCCGCAAGTGGCGGACCATCGCCACCGCGGACGTCCCGGACGCCCATGTACGGCGGATCATGGTCAACCTCACCAACGACCGTCAAGCCCGGCGACACGGTCAACATCGTCCTCTGCGCAGACTGATGACCCTCCCTGACCCCCCGACGGGCGCCGAGGGGTCAGGGAGGGCACGGGGGCACTCAGGCCAGGCCGGGGCCCCGGACCGGGATGCTGGTGAACGTCGGCTGGGAGGGTTCCTGCGAGCTGAAGAAGTCGTTGCCCTTGTCGTCGACGACGATGAAGGCCGGGAAGTCCTCGACCTCGATCTTCCAGACGGCCTCCATGCCGAGCTCCTCGTACTCGACCACCTCGACCTTCTTGATGCAGTCCTGGGCGAGCCGCGCGGCCGGGCCGCCGATGGAGCCGAGGTAGAAACCGCCGTGGCTGTCGCAGGCGTCGGTGACCTGCTTGCTGCGGTTGCCCTTGGCGAGCATCACCTTGGACCCGCCGGCGGCCTGGAACTGCTCCACGTAGGAGTCCATGCGGCCGGCCGTCGTGGGACCGAAGGAACCGGAGGCGTAGCCCTCGGGGGTCTTGGCCGGACCGGCGTAGTACACCGGGTGGTCCTTCAGGTACTGCGGCATCTCCTCGCCCGCGTCGAGCCGCTCCTTGATCTTGGCGTGGGCGATGTCGCGTGCGACGACCAGCGGACCGGTGAGCGAGAGCCGCGTCCTGACCGGGTACTTGGTGAGCTCGGCGAGGATGTCGTCCATCGGCTGGTTGAGATCGATGCGTACGACGTCACTGTCGGAGTCCAGGTGCTCGTCGGTCGTCTCCGGCAGGAACCGCGCCGGGTCCGTCTCCAGCTGCTCCAGGAAGACGCCCTCGGCGGTGATCTTCGCGACGGCCTGCCGGTCCGCGGAGCAGGAGACGGCGATGGCGACCGGGCAGGACGCGCCGTGCCGCGGCAGCCGGACCACGCGCACGTCGTGGCAGAAGTACTTGCCGCCGAACTGCGCGCCGATCCCGATCTTCTGCGTCAGCTCGAAGACCTTCTGCTCCAGGTCCTTGTCCCGGAAGCCGTGGCCGAGCTCCGAGCCCTCCGCCGGGATCTCGTCCAGGTAGTGCGCGGAGGCGTACTTCGCGGTCTTCAGCGCGTACTCGGCGCTGGTACCGCCGACGACGATCGCCAGGTGGTACGGCGGGCACGCGGCCGTACCGAGCGAACGGATCTTCTCCTCCAGGAACTTCATCATGGAGGCCTCGTTGAGGACGGCCTTCGTCTCCTGGTAGAGGAACGACTTGTTGGCCGAGCCGCCGCCCTTCGCCATGAAGAGGAACTTGTAGGCGCCGCCGTCGGTCGCGTACAGCTCGATCTGGGCGGGCAGGTTGGACCCGGTGTTCTTCTCCTCCCACATGGTGAGCGGAGCCATCTGCGAGTACCGCAGGTTGAGGTTCAGGTAGGCGTCGTAGACGCCGCGGCTCAGGGCGGCCTCGTCGCCGCCCTCGGTCAGCACGTTCTGCCCGCGCTTGCCCATGACGATCGCCGTGCCGGTGTCCTGGCACATGGGCAGCACACCGGCCGCCGCGATGTTCGCGTTCTTCAGCAGGTCGAGCGCGACGAACTTGTCGTTGCCCGACGCCTCCGGGTCGTCGATGATCCGGCGCAGCTGGGCGAGGTGGGCCGGGCGCAGGTAGTGCTGGATGTCATGGATGGCCTCTTCGGCCAGCTTGCGCAGCGCCTCCGGCTCCACCTTGAGGAACGTCCGCCCGTCCGGTCCCTCGACGGTGGACACACCCTCGGAGGTCACCAGCCGGTACGGGGTGGTGTCCTCGCCCTGGGGGAGCAGATCGGTGTACGCGAACTCAGGCATCTCAGCCCATTCCTCACTCTGGCGGACGGCCGCCCGCCGACGCTGGCGGGCCTCACCAGCCTAGAACCTGGCTCTGACACGGAGCCTGTGAGGTAAGGCTCAGTTCGGCACACCAGGGTTGTCCACACCCCTGGTCGCGATCTATCGCGTTTCGGTACTCTGCTGCCGTGGACCTTCAGAAGCAGACCGAGACGCCGGTCGCCGAGCTGCGTGCCTCGGACGCCGACCGTGACCGCATCGCCGACATCCTGCGGGAGGCCCTCGCCGAGGGGCGCCTGACCGCCGACGAGCACGCCGAGCGGGTGGAAGGGGTGCTGAGCGCCAAGACGGTGGGCGAGCTGGAGGTCTTCATACGGGACCTGCCGGCGGCCCACGCCCGCCCGGCCGCCCCGACCTACACACCGGTACCGCCCCGGCCGAAGCCCGGCGCGATCCCCGTCGAGCCGGACGGCAACGTCGTGGCCGTCTTCAGCAGCGCCCGCCGCCGGGGCCGCTGGCGGGCGGGCCGCCGGCTGCACGTGTACGCGGTCTTCGGCTCCATCGAACTCGACCTCACCGAGGCCATCTTCGAGTACCAGCAGGTCGTCATCAGGGCGTTCTCGATCTTCGGCGACGTCCAGATCCGCGTCCCGGAGAACGTGTCGCTGCGCGGCACCGGCGGCGGTGTGCTGGGCAACTTCGAGGCGGACACGCTGGACTCGGTCGACTCCGACGCGCCGGTCGTCTACGTCGACGGGTGGGCCGTATTCGGCAATGTGGAGGCGCGGCCGAAGCGCGGGAAGCTCATCGAGGACATCCTGGGCCGGGTTCAGGACAAGGTCGACAGGAAGCTGCGCAAACACCTGGACCGTTGACGGACGCGAATCACTCCTCGGCGAGCGGCCCCCCGGGGTCGTGAACAAGCCGCCGCGCCACGGCTGTTGAGAACGCTGTGCATAGGCCCGCGCACAGCGGGTAGGCCTTGCTGCATCGTCTCTCGCTCGCGAAGCCGTCGTCAGGAGTAGACCGTGCTGCAACCGCCGCATTCGTCCCTGCAGGTAGCTGCCGTACCGGCCCAGCGGGTGCCAGTGCGGGACAGGGACCAAGACGCACCCTGGCACACCGAGGCGGTGTGCCGGCGCGACGAGGCAGGCCTGTTCTTCGCACCCTCCAAGGAACCCACCGCCGCCCGGCTGTCCCGGGAGGAGGCGGCCAAGCGGGTCTGCGCCCGTTGTCCGGTGATGGTCGAGTGCCGCGAACACGCGCTGCTCCAGCCCGAGCCGTACGGCGTCTGGGGCGGCCTCACGGCAGCGGAACGCCGAGTGGTCCTGGCGAGGCGCAGGCGCCGCGACATGGAACTGAAGAAGGCGGCACGAGCGACGGCGGCGAACCGCATAGCGCAGGCGGGCTGAACAAAGGCGCCCTCTCCGCACAGAGGGCGCCTTTCGAACGTCCGAAGGACCAGCCCCTTCATTCAGGGGCGCGGGGCTGTATCGATGTGCGGCTACCGCCGCGCGGGCGTGACCAGCCACAACGCACCGTCAGTCGCCGACGGCCCGCAGTCCCCTCTGCCTCGGCGTCACTTCGCCCGGTCGAAGTCGACCGCGCTGTACGCCCGCAGCTTGCGCAGCCGGTGCTCGGAGTCGATCCGCCGCACCGTCCCCGACTTCGACCGCATCACGATGGACTCGGTCAGCGCGGTCTCCGACCGGTACCGCACCCCGCGCAGCAGTTCCCCGTCGGTGATCCCGGTGGCGACGAAGAACACGTTCTCCCCGGTGACCAGGTCCTCGGTCGTCAGGACCCGGTCCAGATCGTGCCCGGCGTCGACGGCCCGCTGCCGCTCCTCGGCGTCCTTGGGCCACAGCTTGCCCTGGATGGTCCCGCCCAGGCACTTCACGGCGCACGCGGAGATGATGCCCTCGGGCGTACCGCCGATCCCGAGCAGCATGTCGACGCCCGTGCCCTCGCGCAGCGCGTAGATCGAGCCGGCGACGTCACCGTCGGAGATCAGCTTGATGCGGGCGCCGGCCTCCCGGATCTCCTTGATGATCCCTTCGTGCCGCGGCCGGTCGAGGATGACGACGGTCACGTCCTCCGGTGCGGACCGCTTCGCCTTGGCGACCCGGCGGATGTTGACGGCCACGGGGGCGTTGATGTCGACGAAGTCCGCCGCGTCCGGGCCCGTGACCAGTTTGTCCATGTAGAACACGGCGGACGGGTCGAACATGGCACCGCGCTCGGCCGCGGCCAGCACGGCGATCGCGTTGGGCATGCCCTTCGCGGTCAGCGTGGTCCCGTCGATCGGGTCGACGGCGATGTCGACTTCGGGGCCGGTGCCGTCACCGACGCGCTCCCCGTTGAAGAGCATCGGGGCCTCGTCCTTCTCGCCCTCGCCGATGACGACCACGCCGTTCATCGACACGGTGGAGACGAGGGTTCGCATCGCGCGCACGGCGGCGCCGTCGGCGCCGATCTTGTCGCCGCGGCCGACCCAGCGCCCGGCGGCCATCGCGGCGGCTTCGGTCACCCGGACGAGTTCCATGGCGAGGTTGCGGTCGGGGGCTTCGGAGGGGACATCGAGTTCGGACGGCAGGTGATGATGATTCTCGGTCATCGGTGCGCACCTTTCTGATACGACGACGGCCGGATGAGGGTTTCGCCTCGACTCTATCGTCAGGCTGACAAAATGAGCAGGGGACCCCACGGATGAGCGCAACGGGCACCTGCGACGATAGGGGGCGTGGCAGGCACGAACGGCAAGCAGAAGACGGTCCGGGACATGATTCTCTCCCTGGCCCTGATCGGCCTCGCGGCGGGCTTCATCTACCTGCTCGTCCCGCACGACGATCACGCTCCCGACATCCAGCGGGTCGACTACCGGGTCGAGCTGCTGACGGCTCGGCGGGCGGCGACCTATCCGGTGGCCGCGCCGGAGGGCCTGCCCGGCGACTGGAAGGCCACCTCGGTCCGCTTCCAGGGCCAGAACGGCGACCGCTGGCACCTCGGCTACCAGACCCCCGACGGTCAGTACGTCCAGATCGAGCAGTCGACTCAGAAGCCCGCGGACTTCATCACCGACGCGAGCCAGGGCGCGACGGCCACGAAGACGACCGAGAAGATCGGCGACCGTACCTGGACGCACTACACCGGCGGCCGCTATGACGCGCTGGTGCTGCAGAACACCCCCGGCTCCACGACTGTGGTGGCCGGCACGGCCTCCTTCACCCAGCTGAGCAAGATGGCCGCGGCGCTGAAGATGTCCTGACCCGCCTGTACTGAATCCCCTCCTAGACGCGAGAGGCCCCCCGGCGCCGTTGCCGGGGGGCCTCTTTCGCGGGTGCGGGGTGGCTCAGACGGTCGTGACGACGTCGTCGTACGCCAGACGCGGGGAACGCGGGAACCAGGCGTCCGGGCCCGGCTTGCCGATGTTGACGACCATCAGCGGGGTGTGGTCGTCGTCCAGGAACTCCTTCTGGACGCCCGCGAAGTCGAGGCCGGTCATCGGGCCGGCGGCGAGACCGGCGGCGCGGACGCCGATGATGAAGTACGCGGCCTGGAGGGTGGCGTTCAGGGCGGCGTTGGTCTCGCGGACCGCGCGCTCGCCGAAGACGGCGTCCTTGGCCTGCGGGAAGTGCGGGAAGAGCTCCGGCAGCTCCTCGTGGAACTCGTTGTCCGCGGCGAGGATCGCGACCAGCGGGGCGGTGGCGGTCTTCTTCTGGTTGCCCTCGGCCATGTGCTGCACCAGGCGCTCGCGGGCCTCGGGGGAGCGGACCAGGACGATGCGCAGCGGCGACTGGTTCATGGAGGTCGGGCCGTACTTGACCAGGTCGTAGATGGCCTGGACCTGCTCGTCGGACACCGGCTCGTCGGTGAAGGTGTTGGCGGTGCGGGCCTCGCGGAACAGCAGGTCCTGGGCGGTGGGGTCAAGAACGAGAGACATGGCTGAACTTCCTGAGAATCGTGTCCCTGCCCCTATCCGGACCGTGGTCCGGATAGGCTGACGGCGCGACCATACGCGAAGGAAGGTTCAACCTTCAACCAAAAGTGGACCGTTGTGATCCGCATCACGTCCGGCGTCCCTTTTACTCCTTCTCTTCCCCCTCTCCCTCCTCGGCCAGCGCCGCGTCCAGCCGGGCCCGCG
Organism: Streptomyces sp. NPDC111744; assembly: GCF_055634995.1. Taxonomy (NCBI): domain Bacteria; kingdom Bacillati; phylum Actinomycetota; class Actinomycetes; order Kitasatosporales; family Streptomycetaceae; genus Streptomyces; species Streptomyces sp. NPDC111744. The sequence continues at coordinate 331,726 of NZ_JBVKCG010000001.1, read as the reverse complement.
CCCCCTCCAGCCACCGCCGGCACACCCTGGCCAGCTCCTCGCCGCGCTCCCAGAGCGCGAGGGACTCCTCAAGGCTGGTGCCGCCGGCCTCCAGCCGCCGTACCACCTCGATCAACTCGTCGCGCGCCTGCTCGTAGGAGAGCGTCTCCTCCGTCTTGCTGGTCATGCGTCCACCTTCCACAACGACTCATACGTCCCGGGTGACCCGTGCGGCACCTCAGCCGTCCACCCGCACCGTGAACTCCCCCTCGGCGACCCGCGCCCGCAGCGCCTCCCCCGGCTCGACATCCTCGCTGCCGCGCACCACATGGCCGTCGGCCTTCTGCAGCACGGCGTAACCGCGCTTCAGCGTGGCGGCGGGGGAGAGGGCCACCACGCGCGCGTGCGTGTGCGTCAGCTCGGAGTCGGCGCGGTCGAGCAGATGCCCGAGGGTGCGCCGCGACCGGTCCACCAGCGCGGCGACATGATCGGCCCGCTCGTCGACCATCCGGTGCGGATCCTCCATGACGGGCCGCGCCAGCGCATGCGCAAGCCCCCGCTCCTCCCGCGCCACCAGCCCGTCGACACACCGCCGCGCCCGGTCCCGCAGCATCCGCACCCGTTCCAGCTCCTCGCCGACGTCCGGGACGACCTTCTTGGCGGCGTCGGTGGGGGTGGAGGCACGCAGGTCGGCGACGTGATCGAGGAGCGGGTTGTCGGGCTCGTGCCCGATGGCGGACACGACGGGCGTACGGCACTCGGCGACGGCCCGCACCAACTGCTCGTCGGAGAACGGCAGCAGATCCTCCACACTGCCGCCACCGCGAGCCACGATGATCACGTCGACGTCCTGGATCGCGTCAAGCTCCTTCACGGCCTGCACGACCTGCGGCACGGCGTGCACGCCCTGCACCGGCACGTTCCGCACCTCGAACCGCACCGCCGGCCACCGATGCCGGGCGTTCTCCAGGACATCCCGCTCGGCGGCCGAGGCCCGCCCGCACACCAGCCCGATCAACTGCGGCAGAAACGGCAGCGGCTTCTTCCGCTCGGCGGCGAACAGCCCCTCGGCGGCCAGCGCCTTCTTGAGCGCCTCCAGCCGCGCCAGCAGCTCCCCGACGCCGACAGGCCTTATCTCGGCCGCCCGCAACGACAGCTGCCCGCGCGGCGCATACCACTCCGGCTTCGCGTGGACGACGACGCGGGCGCCCTCACCGACGACATCGGCGACGGCGTCGAACACCTGCCGGTAACAGGTGACGCCGATCGAGATGTCGTACGACGGATCCCGCAGCGTCAGAAACACCACACCCGCCCCCGGCCGCCGCGAGAGCTGGGTGATCTGCCCCTCGACCCACACAGCACCGAGCCGATCGATCCACCCACCGATCAACCGGGACACCTCACCGACAGGCACAGGCGCTTCGACAGACGTGTTCAAAGCCATGCGCCGAGAGTATCGGCGCCGACCGACAGGGCCTTCACCCCGCAGCCCGCCGCCGCCCCACCCGCCCCCGCTGCGCGACCAGCACCGACACCCCCACCGCCAACCACACCGCCCCCACCACCTGCGCCGCCCCCGACGCCGCCACGATCACCGTGACAGTGATCGCCGCCCCCGCCACCGGCACCACCACATGCCGCCACCAGCTCACCGCCCCACCCGCCCGCCGCACCGCGAACCAGCCCACCACGCTCGCGTGCAGCAACGTGAACGCCGTCAGCGCCCCGATGTCGACCACCGACACCAGCTTGTCCATGCCGTCGCCCCGCCGCGCCGCCCACACCGCCGCCACCAGCGTGACCACCGCCGCGCACAGCACCGCCACCCGCGGCACCCCGCCGTCGGTCCTGGCCAGCGCCCGCGGCAGCCGCCGCTCCCGCGCCATCGCGAACAGCAGCCGCCCGGCCGCCGCCTGTCCGGCCAGAGCCGCGAACGCCGCCCCGATCGCCGGGCTGCGGCGCCGTCGCCGTACCGGTCTCGGACATCTGTGCCTCCCGCGGCCGTGTGTCCCACACTGCTCCGGTCTCCCGTCAGTCTCCCCGGGATCGTCACCGGGACGCGATCTTTGGCCCCCCGAACGCGGCCTTACGATGGGTGCCATGACTGCTTCGCCTGGCCGCCGTGTCCTGCTCGCCGCCCCCCGTGGCTACTGCGCGGGTGTGGACCGCGCCGTGATCGCCGTCGAGAAGGCCCTGGAACAGTACGGGGCCCCGATCTATGTCCGGCACGAGATCGTCCACAACAAGTACGTCGTGCAGACCCTTGAGAAGAAGGGCGCGATCTTCGTCGAGCGGACCGAGGAGGTCCCCCCGGGGAACATCGTGATGTTCTCCGCGCACGGCGTCGCCCCCGTCGTCCACGAGGAGGCCGAGCGCGGCCGCCTCGCCTCCATCGACGCGACCTGCCCGCTCGTCACCAAGGTCCACAAGGAAGCCGTCCGCTTCGCGGGCGAGGACTACGACATCCTCCTGATCGGCCACGAGGGCCACGAGGAGGTCATCGGCACTTCCGGCGAGGCCCCCGACCACATCCAGCTCGTCGACGGCCCGGCGGACGTTGCCAAGGTCGAGGTCCGCGACGAGTCCAAGGTCGTCTGGCTCTCCCAGACCACGCTCTCCGTCGACGAGACCATGGAGACGGTCGACGCGCTGAAGGAGAAGTTCCCGCAGTTGATCTCGCCGCCGAGCGACGACATCTGCTACGCCACCCAGAACCGTCAGCTCGCCGTGAAGCAGATGGGCGCCGAGGCCGAACTGGTCATCGTGGTCGGCTCCCGCAACTCCTCCAACTCCAAGCGGCTCGTGGAGGTCGCCAAGCTGGCCGGCGCCCGCGAGGCCTACCTGGTCGACTTCGCCGCCGAGATCGACGAGGCCTGGCTGGACGGCGTGACCACGGTCGGCGTCACCTCGGGCGCCTCCGTCCCGGAGGTGCTGGTCGAGGAGGTCCTGGAGTGGCTCTCCGAGCGCGGCTACGGCGACGTGGAGATCGTCAAGGCGGCCGAGGAATCCATCACCTTCTCGCTGCCCAAGGAACTCCGCCGTGACCTGCGCGCAGAGGCGGCCGCCCTGGTCGCCGAGCGCGGCGGCAGCGGCACCGAGGCGTGAGCGGCGCTCGTACGACGGTGTGACCGCGGGACGTCCGGCGTCGTGACTGTCAGTCGTACGACGTAACGTGGGGCCCATGCAGATCTTCGGTGTGGACATCGGTGGTTCCGGGATCAAGGGTGCTCCTGTGGACCTGGACAAGGGCGACCTGGCCCAGGAGCGCTGCAAGGTGCTCACCCCGCATCCGGCGACGCCCGACAGCGTCGCCGACGGGGTCAAGGAGGTCGTCGACCACTTCGGGTGGAGCGGCCCGGTCGGGCTCACCTTCCCCGGAGTGATCACCGACGGCACTCATATCCGTACGGCGGCCAACGTCGACAAGAGCTGGATCGACACCGACGCGCGCACACTGTTCAGCGACCGGCTCGGCGGCCTGCCGGTGACCGTGGTCAACGACGCGGACGCGGCGGGTGTGGCCGAAATGCAGTTCGGCGCCGGCCGGGACCACAAGGGTGTGGTCATCCTGCTCACCTTCGGCACCGGCATCGGCAGCGCCCTGTTCATCGAAGGCGAGCTGGTCCCCAACACCGAGCTGGGCCACCTGGAGCTGGGCGGCCACGACGCCGAGAAGAAGGCCTCCAGCAAGGCCAAGGAGGACCACGACCTCAGCTGGGAGCACTGGGCGCACCGCGTCACCAAGTACCTCGCCCACGTCGAGATGCTGTTCACCCCGGAGCTGTTCATCATCGGCGGCGGGGTGAGCCGCAAGGCCGACAGGTTCCTGCCCCTCATCGAGGGCATCAAGGCCGAGATCGTGCCGGCCCAGCTGCAGAACAACGCGGGGATCGTGGGCGCGGCGATGCGCGCGGCCCACCACGCCAAGTAGTCGCCAGCAGCCGGGGGGCTCTGCGCCGGCCGGGGTCAGCCTCTGCGCCGGCGCCGGATCAGCCGGATCCGGCGGGCGATGACGATCACCCCGGCGATCAGTGTCCCGCCGTAGAGCCAGCCGGCCTGCGTGGACAGGGCCGTCACCAGGCCCATCACACTGCCCAGCAGCCCCCCGCCGCCGTCGGCGACGGTCAGCAGGCCGGCGGCGAAGGCGATCGGGACGACGACGGGGGCGGTCAGCAGATCGCTCCCGCGCACCCACAGCGCGGTCAGCGCGCACACCGGCAGGAACAGCAGGCCGTACACCGTCAGGGACGCCCCGAACAGCAGGTCGTCCAGGAAGCCGAGCAGGAACATCGCGGCCCCGCAGAACAGGCCCCCACCGAGTCCGGTGAGCCGTGGGCCCGGCGGCCGCGGAGGCTCGGCCGCCGCCGCCATGCGGGGCCTTCCCGGGGCCGGCCGGCGCGCGGCCTTCGCCGGCCGCCGTATGGCCTGCGGTGGCAGCGGCGCGCGGGGGGCGCCACGGCGCTGTCCGTGCTGTCGGGGGCGGGCCCTGTGATGCTCCACCGGACCAACCTAGGTCGGTTTATGTGCCGAATGGCGGCCCGGACACGCCGAAACCAAGCCGAAGAGCAGAGCTTGTCCAGGTGTTCGACGCGACCGCCGGCCCGGGGCCCCGAACCCCGTAAACTGGTGGATCGGCCGGCCCGCCGGCACCGGCAGCCTCCGGCTCACTCACCCACTCACTACGGGAAGTCGCAACGTGTCGCTCACGATCGGAATCGTCGGCCTGCCCAATGTCGGCAAGTCGACCCTGTTCAACGCCCTGACCAAGAACGACGTGCTGGCGGCCAACTACCCGTTCGCCACGATCGAACCCAACGTGGGTGTGGTCGGCGTCCCCGACGCCCGTCTGGTCAAGCTGGCCGAGATCTTCTCCTCGCAGCGGATCCTCCCGGCCACGGTCGACTTCGTCGACATCGCGGGCATCGTGCGCGGCGCCTCCGAGGGTGAGGGCCTTGGCAACAAGTTCCTCGCGAACATCCGTGAGTCCGACGCGATCTGTCAGGTCATCCGCGCCTTCAAGGACGAGAACGTCGTACACGTCGACGGCAAGGTCTCGCCCAAGGACGACATCGAGACGATCAACACCGAGCTGATCCTCGCCGACCTCCAGACGATCGAGAAGGTCCTTCCGCGCCTCCAGAAGGAGTCGCGCATCAAGAAGGACGTGGCACCCAAGGTCAAGGCCGTCGAAGAGGCCAAGGAGATCCTGGAGAAGGGCGACACCCTGTTCTCCCAGGGCATCCTCCAGGGCAGCGAGCGCGCCGAGCTCCTCCACGACCTGCACCTGCTGACCACCAAGCCCTTCCTCTACGTCTTCAACGTCGACGAGGACGAGCTGACCGACGACACCTTCAAGGCCGAGCAGCGCGCCCTGGTCGCCCCGGCCGAGGCGATCTTCCTCAACGCCAAACTGGAGGCGGACCTCGCGGAACTCGACGAGGAGGACGCCCTGGAACTGTTGGAGTCGGTAGGGGCGGAGGAGCCCGGCCTGGCGACCCTGGCCCGAGTCGGCTTCAACACCCTCGGCCTCCAGACCTACCTCACGGCCGGCCCCAAGGAATCCCGTGCCTGGACGATCAAGAAGGGCGCGACGGCCCCCGAGGCGGCCGGCGTGATCCACACCGACTTCCAGAAGGGCTTCATCAAGGCCGAGGTCATCTCCTTCGCCGACCTGGTCGAAGCCGGCTCGGTGGCCGAGGCCCGCGCGAAGGGGAAGGCGCGGATGGAGGGCAAGGACTATGTGATGCAGGACGGGGATGTGGTGGAGTTCCGCTTCAACGTGTAGCGGCTGACATATCACCACGTCGCTGATCTGGCAAACATGCAGGTCAGGGAGGGTCCGACTCTTCGGAGTCGGGCCCTTAGTTTTTTCCCGTGCTGGGATGGTGCTGGGATAGCTGACCCCTCGTCACCTGTCATCACCCCTGCTCATCCCTACTGTGCTGGGATCGTGCTGGGATGGGATGGAGGCGACCGTGCTGAGTTTCGGGCAGTGGGCTGTGCGATGCGAGGGGCGGAGGAGAGGGCTCCATCTACATGCTTTCTTCACGACGTCGTGGCGCCGCCCGGCGGCCGGACGTTGTCGATCTCCTGGCCGGTGATGGGAGGTGTCAGGCCTGAAGCTGTTCCACGCGACGAATGGCGGCGTGGCCGAGGTCACGCCGCGTGTCGCTGAAGTCGAGATGTGCAGGATCTCGTCGCGGCGCACATGGAGGCGATGTTGGGAGTCACGTTCCTTGCGAGCGAGTACGTGACCGACTGCGTCGACGGCGGACGTGTCGATTCGCTGGCTTCAGTGGGAACGGTGCGCCGGTAAGCGTCGAATGCCCTGCCAGAGTGTCGGTCTACCTGAAAGAGTCCGACGATGATGGACCTCGCGCCTGGCGGAGCAGGCCCAGTAGCTGTTCCGGCTCAGTTGCTTCGCGGGCATGGCGTGCGATGCACGCATAGTGCCGGACGAATTTCACAGGTGAGGTTGTAGATCGTTGCGGGTTACCTTCCGACGTGTGGTCAGGAATTGGCGGTGGATCTACAAGTATTCGACGGATCCTCGGTTTCGGTAACCGGGCATCCGCCGCTATGTTGCGCTCCCGCCTTTCTGCGTAGTCGCCGACGGCTCCGCAGTCGAGTCGGCTGCTTGTGTGTGTGGTGTTGGAGCGGCGGCAGCTGAGCGACGCGGTGAGCTTCTCGTCCCTTTCCCGGCCGGGGCTGCCCGATGTCACGCCACGGACAGAACGATCTTTCCGTGGGCCTGGTGGGAACGCAGGCGCTCGGTTGCGGGAGCCGCGGAAATAACACCCTGTGGAGGGGAGTCCCGTATCTTTGAGCGTCGTCGGCACGATCTGCCGGCCGACTTCGCACAAGGTGTAATCGCCCTCAGGCGTCCTTGATCTGTACGCGGTCGCCACACAGTTTCGACCAGTCGTCGCGATCCGAAGTCAGGACAAGCACGGGCCCCGGGGAGCGGAGCGCCATCGCGGCGACGAGAGCGTCGATGGCGTACTTGTGGCCGTGCAGGCCACCGGCGTCGCTCAGCAGCTGCACCGCGGTGAGGCTGTCCGCCTGGGTGACGTCCTGGACCTGGAGACGGGAGAGCACCCAGTGGAGCCGGGTGGTATCCGTCTTGCCATAGACGGCCTCCACCACCGTGAGAGCCGACACGAGAACGGGTACCCCTACGCGCCGAGCGGCCTCGATCCTGGTGACCATCTGGCGATCGTTGCGCAGGAGCAGCGACAGCGCCTGGGAGTCCAGCACCAGAGACCTGGCCGCGGGGGCCTTCATGCGGCGCTGTCGTTCGACGCGTACGGCGCCGGTGCGTCACCGAACAGTTCGCGCTGTGCGGCCTGGACCTCAGCCTCGCTCAACGGCTCGTACTCATCTTCGTAGGCCGCCACGATCTCGGCGAGGCCGTCCATCGCCAGCTGATGCCGGACCGCCGCGGTCACGTACGCGGACACGCCACGCTTGCCGGTGCGTGTGCGCAGAGCACCGAGGAGTTCCGAAGGCATCGAGACGGAGATGTTCTCCGTGCCGCCGGGGCGGGGTGACTTCATGAGGCCATTCTAGTACAGGAACTATTACAGCGTGGGGTGCTGTACGGCCAGCATCGCTGACCATGGTCTTGGCACTCCGGATCTTCTTGTACTTTGTGGCCGCTCCCGTGCTGGGATAGCTGACCCCTCGTCACCTGTCATCACCCCTGCTCATCCCTACCGTGCTGGGATGGGATGAGGAGGCCCGTGCTGGGTCGTGCACTGTCCCGTGCCCGGCAGCAGGTGGTACGCCGCTCGGCCCTCCCCTGCCACTGACCACCAAACCAACCAGCGGTGGTGGGTGCTGCCTTCTCCTTCGCGGATGTGCTGGGCCGGGCCGGGGCAGGGATGCCGTGAGGGGCGCAGCGGGGCAACGGTGTGTCACAGACCCCGGACGGAGTACGTCTGGGGGGTTCTGGCAGTACCTGTCATGACAGACCCTTCCTGACATTTCTGGCCTGCGGTTTCCTTGATGACGGAGCGCTCGGCGAGACCCAGAACGCACCTGGGCGCCGGGGTGCAGCAGCTGCCGGAAGGCACCGCTCTTCTTCCTCCCCCCTGATTGTCTCCTTGGAGTCCCCGCCATGAGCAAAGTCTTCTTCATCACTGGCGCCGGGCGCGGCCTGGGTGCGAACATCGCCCGCCAGGCACTTGCCGCCGGCCACCAAGTCGTGGCCACGGGCCGCCGCCCCGAGCGAGTAGTCGAGGAGCTGGGCGGTGAGCAGGAGAACCTGCTGGCCGCCGCCCTGGACATCACCGATTCGGCCGCTGCCAGGACGGCCGTCGACGCGGCCGTGGAGCGCTTCGGCCGGATCGACGTCCTGATCAACAACGCCGCCAACTTCTACGCCGGGTTTTTCGAGGAGCTGACCCAGGCGCAGGTGCGGGCGCAGATCGAGACGAACCTGTTCGGCCCGATGAACGTCACGCGCGCCGTCCTGCCGGTCATGCGCAAACAGCGGTCCGGGCACGTCATCACAGTCTCCTCCCTGGCCGGTGCCGTCGGCGTCGACTTCTGCGTGGCCTATTCTGCGGCCAAGTTCGGTGTCGAAGGATTCATGAAGTCCCTCCGCCATGACGTCGAACCGTTTGGTATCCACACCACGATCGTCGAGCCGGGCTTCTTCCGCACCGAACTGTTGGAAGACGCCTCTACCGCATGGGCAGAGCTGTCCATCGACGACTACGCCGAGCGCACCACCGCCACCAAGAAGCAGTGGGAGTCGATGAACGGGCAGCAGGCCGGTGACCCCGCCAAGCTGGCGGACGCCCTGCTGAAGGTCGCGGACCAGGAGCAGCCTCCGCTGCGGTTCGTCGCCGGAGACGACGCCCTCGCAGCGGTCGAGGCCAAGGCCAGGGAAGTCCTTGCCCAGGTCGACGCCTCCCGCGAGCTGGGCTCCGGTCTGACCCACACCGCTGCCTGATCCAACCCCCAACCCCACTTCTGCGGAGACATCATGGAATTCGTCAAGCAGCAGGACACCGTCAAGGCCCCTGCGGACTGGTTCACCGGCGACGTCTGGTTCGACGTGATCTACGCGGGCAAGGAGCCGTCCCGGATGCGTGCCAATCTGGTCCGCTTCTCCCCCGGGGCCCGCACTAACTGGCACTCCCACGTCGTGGGCCAGACCCTGCACGTCGTCGCCGGCATCGCCCTGATCGGCACCCGCGATGGCACCGTCCTCAAGGCCCACCCCGGTGAAACGGTCACCTGCCCCCCGGACGAGGAGCACTGGCACGGCGCCACCCCCGGCCGCTTCATGGAGCACATCGCCATGTGGGAGGGCAAGGGCGACGGCAGTGAGGAAACCACCTGGAACGAGCCGGTCACCGACGAGCAGTACAACCGCCCCCCCAGCCGCTGACCGGACACCGCTGCGCCTCGGCACGCCGAGGGGTCCGGCCGGCCGGTCGGATGACCTCCCGAACGGGCCCGGCGGCGTGCACTGCACCACTCCGGAAACGATGAACATACGGTCCATGCGTGTGCGCCGGCCCTGGGCCTGTGGCGCGCAGACCGACGAGAGGATCTTTTGATGACTGACCAGCAGACGCAGATCGGCGGTGGTCGCCGCACGATCGGTGACTTCGCCCCGAAGCTTGCCGAGCTCACCGACGACGTCCTGTTCGAAGACGTCTGGAACCGCACCGAGCTGGCCGCCCGCGACCGCAGTCTGATCACCGTCGCCGTCCTCGTCGCCGGTGGCGACTCCGACCAGCTCGGCTTCCACCTCGGACGGGCGAAGGAGAACGGTGTCACCGAGACCGAACTCGTCGAGGCGATCACCCACCTCGCCTTCTACGCCGGCTGGCCGAAAGCCATGACGGCGATCACGGTCGCGAAGCAGGTCTTCGCAGCCTGAGCACCGAAAGAGCCTTCGGGCGCCCCTCCCGGCGGAGTGCTGCCAGGTGCCTTCCGGCCGGCAGCACGCCGCGCCTCCCGAAAATCCGGCAGGCCCCGGGCGGACTACCACGAACAGAAGGAAGCACTCCGATGCCAGGAGCATTCATGCAGGGTGCCGACAAGCGGGAAGGCCCCGCGGGCGCCACCACTCCGGGCCTGGGTGCCGCGTGCACCGGCGCCCACGCCGATGGGGTGGTGCGATCGTGAGTCGGATTCTGGTGACCGGTTCCGCGGACGGTCTGGGACGGCGCGCGGCGGACTCCCTGCTGTCCGCGGGATACGACGTGGTGGTGCACGCCCGGAACGACGAGCGCGCGAGGAACCTCGACCCGCTGGTGGAGCGGGGAGCGCGCCTCGTGGTGGGCGACTTCATGGAACGCGACGCCGTACGGCGCATCGCCGCGGAGCTGAACGGCACGGAGCCGCTGGACGCGGTCATCCACAACGCAGGTGTGTGGAGCGGGCCGGCGGTCATGCCGGTCAATATCATCGCGCCCTACCTGCTCACTGCGCTGCTCCGCGGGCCGCGTCGGCTGGTGTATCTGAGCAGCAGTTCTCATTTCGGCGGGCACCCGTTGCCCGACGGAGTCGACTGGCGGGGCGAGAGCGCAGGTTCGTACTCCGACAGCAAGCTGTTCGTCACGGCACTCGCGGCTGCGGTGGCCCGCCTGCGTCCCGGGACGTTGAGCAACGCCGTTGATCCGGGCTGGGTACCGACGAAGATGGGCGGCGCCGGCGCACCGGACGACCTGGAGCAAGGCCATCGCACGCAGGAGTGGCTCGCCACCAGCGATGACCCCGAGGCCCTGACCAGCGGCGGGTACTGGTATCACCGCGAGCGGCTGGAGCCGCACCGCTCGGTGCGCGACGAAACGTTCCAGGACCGCCTTCTGCAGACACTGGCCGAGGAGACGGGCACCGCGCTCTGAGAGGTCACCGCGCACAGCACCGAGGGGCTCCACGTCGACGACGTGGAGCCCCTCAGTACAGGGAAGTTCAGTCGCGCAGCAGCTCGTGCTGCCATTCGTTCTCCGGCTGGTGGTGCAGGTCAAGGTATGCCTGGGCGAGCACGTCCGGGTCGAAGCGTGCCTGGCCGCCACCGATCTCGCCCGCGATCGTGACGCTGGTCGCGTGCACGCCAGTGCCCGCCAGCTGTGCGTACAGCGCCTGCACGTACGCGCGGAGCGCGGCCTTCCCGACAGACAAGGACGCGTACTCCGGGGAGGGATGCAGTGCGAGGCCGCCGCCCGTGAAGAGAAGGCTGCCGCGGCCGTCACGCAGTTCGGGCAGGACGGTCTCGGCCGCGACTTTGGCGCCCAGGACGTCGACGGCCAGGCCCTCGGCCCAGCCCTTGTCGTCACCGTCGGTGGGCGAGTCCTGTCGGAGCAGCGCCGCGTTGTACACGAGCACGTCGGGAGCACCCAGCTCGGCGAACGCGCGGCGGAACCCGGCGCGCAGACTGTCGGGCTCCGTAGCGTCCGCGGCATAGCCGTGGACCTCCTGCCCGGTGGAGGCGAGGCCGGCGGCGTAGGTGTGCAGCTTCGCCTGGTCGCGGGCGAACATCGCGACCGGGTGCCCCGCCTGGGCGAAGGTGCGGGCGAGCGCGAGGCCGAGACCGGGGCCGACGCCGACGATCACTGCGGTTCCGAAAGTCATGCTGGTCCGTTCTTGTATGGATGGGGGCGCCATGGCGTTGATCGCTTCTTGATCCGGCGTCCGGGTGTTCGAGGCAGCGAACGTCCTGACGCGTTCGGACGGTGCCCGGAATCAGACCGAGTGTCGTCAACCGATGAGGCTGCCGCCGTCGACGACGACGATGCTGCCCGTCATGTAGCTTGCGGCGTCACTCGCCAGGAACAGCGCGACCTTCGCGATGTCGTCGGGCTCCCCGAGCCGTCGCAGCGGGATGCGACTGGTGATCTGCTCCAGGTTCTCGGTGGACGAGTCGTCCATCGCGCCCACTCCCGGAGTGCGGATCAGTCCGGGCGCGATCCCGTTCACCCGGATGCTGTACTTGGCGAGGTTCAGTGCGAGCGACTTCGTGAGCATGACGACAGCGCCCTTCGAGGCGTCGTAGGTCTCGAAGTCGATGTTCGGCTTGAACCCGCCGATGGAAGCGAGGTTGATGATGTGACCGGGACGCTCCCGGGCGCGCAGGGCACGTACGAAAGCCTGGCTCTGGAACATCAGGCCCTTCACGTTCACGTCCATCATGCGGTCCCACTGCGCCTCGGACAGATCGACGAGCGGCACGTAGCTGTACACGCCGGCGTTGTTGACCAGCGTGTCCACGCGTCCGAAGTGCGACTCGGTGAATGCGACAAGGCTTTCGCCGTCCGGGATCGAGGACGCGTCGGCCCGGAAGGCGGCAGCTGTGCCTCCTTCGGCCTGGATGGCGTCGACGGTCCTGGCCGCCGCCTCCTGATTGATGTCGGCCACGACGACAGAAGCGCCGGCGCCGGCCAGGCGTGACGCGATGCTCGCGCCGATGCCGTTTCCTCCGCCCGTGACGATCGCGACCTGCTCCGACAGGTCGAAGATCTGCGCGGTCGTGTGATTCATGAGATCTCCCAGAATGTGTGGTGGGCTTCAGCCGATGGTCAGCGTCCGCCGCGCGACCGCCCAGAGGATCAGAGCGATGGCGAACAGGACGGTGGCGCCGGTCATCACCAGGGGCCATCCTCCGATCTGCCACAGGGCGGCCGCGAGCGCGGAGCCGATCGTTCCGCCGATGAAGTTGCCGGTGACGAAGGCGGTGTTCAGCCGGCTGCGGCTTTGCGGGTCCACACTCATCAGCCGGGTCTGGTTGAGCACGTTGACCGCCTGGATCGCCAGGTTCAGCAGCAGGACCGTAATCAGAACGATGACGATCGACCGGGCTCCGGTGGCGCCAAGTACGACCGACGCCAGGGCCAGCAGAAGTCCTGCGCCGGTGCCCGGCACCGACCAGCCGCGGTCGTGCAGGTGACCGGCTCGCTGGGCGGCCAGCGCGCCGACGAGGCCGACGAGGCTGATCAGACCGATCCGGCTCGCCGAGTAGTTGAACGGGGCGGCGCTGAGCAGGAAGGTCAGGGCAGTCCAGAACAGGGTGAACACGGTCATCGCGATAGCGCCCAAAAGCAGCGTGACCTGCACCGACCGGTAGCGGCGCACGGTGGTCAGCACCGAGGCCAGCAGCGAGGGATAACTGGCGGTAGCCCGGGACGGGAGCGCCGGCAGGACCCGCGCGAGGAGAGCTGCGAAAACCACCATGAGCACGGTGGCCATCACATAGACCGCGCGCCAGCCGAACGCGTCGGCGACCAGGCCGCTGATGGCCCGTGACACCAGGATCCCGATGAGAATTCCGGAGGCGACGGTGCCGACGACCCGGCCGCGCTGGTCGTCGGAGGCCAGGTCACCCGCGAGCGGGACCAGCAGCTGCCCGGCCACCGTGGTCACCCCGACCAGCGCGAACGCGACCAGCAGTGCGCCAAACCCGGCGCGGCAGCGCTGGCCGCCAGGGCAACGGCCGACGCGAGCATGATCGCGGGAATGAGCCGCCGCCGGTTGAGCCGGTCACCCAGCGGCACTACCAGGAACGCCCCGACCGCGTAGCCGATCTGCGTCAGGGTGACCAGCAGCCCGGCGGAGCCCGTGCTGATGTGCAGCGATCCGGCGATCGTGTGGAGAAGGGGCTGTGCCCAGTAGAGGTTGCCGACCGCTGCGCCCCCGGCGGCTGCGAACAGCAGGGTCAGACCGCGGTTCATGCCGCGGGCGACAGGAGCGGGTACGGGTTCAGCAGACACGTGTGTGGTGTCCGCGACCGTGGTCTTGTTCGTCATGCGATCCAGACAACCAAGATCGTCGCAAGTGCGGCAGGACGCGTTGAAGGGGGTATTGGCAAGCCCTCCACAACCTCCTCGCCTGTGCCTACGGTAGAAGGCATGGACCGTCGCAGCCAGATTCAGGAGTTCCTGGCCTCCCGCAGAGCGCGGATCACCCCGCAGTCGGTCGGACTGCCCGTGGCCGGACGCAAGCGGAGAGTCCCCGGGCTGCGCCGCGAGGAGGTCGCCGCCCTGGCCGGGCTCAGCGTCGACTACTACATACGCCTCGAACGCGGCGCCCTCACCAACGCCTCCGACAGCGTCCTGAACGCCGTCGCCCGCGCGCTGCAACTCGATGCGACCGAGCAGGCCCATCTGATCGATCTCGCTCGCGCCGGCAAGTCGTCCCCCGCCGCGTCCCGCTCCCGCCGCACTTCGCCCGCGGCTGCCATCGCCCCGCAGGTCCAGACGGTCCTCGACGCTCTCGTCAACGTCCCGGCGCTGGTGCGCAGCCCTACCCTCGACGTGGTCGCCGCGAATCCCCTCGCCCGCGCCCTGTACTGCGTGCTCTACACCGACACACGCGCAGCACCCAACCTCGCCCGTTTCACCTTCCTCGACCCCCGGGCCGCGGAATTCTGGCGCGACTGGGACCGGGTCGCCGACGACCTCACCGCCCACCTGCGTACCGCCGCCGGCGCCACCCCGTTCGACCGGGCCCTGACCGACCTCGTCGGCGAGTTGTCCACCCGCAGCGACACCTTCCGCCAGCTGTGGGCCCGCCACGACGTGCGCGCCTACAGCCGAGGCGTCAAACAATTCCAACACCCGGTCGTGGGCGCCCTCGACCTGCGCTACGACCTTTTCGAACCGGCCGCCGAACCCGGCCTGACCATGATCACCTACACTGCCGAACCGGCCACGGCCTCGCACGACAACCTGTCCCTGCTCGCCTCCTGGGCGGCCAGCCAGGACATGGCTCCAGAGCAAAGTCAGGCCACTTCGAGGGGCTGGCCCGTCACACCGCCTTCCGGCAACGACTGACTTCTTGCCGAGGCGAGGAGAACACCACCGGCCAGTCGCGGCCGCGCCTGCCTGCGCCCGCGCCACGACGGCGCCTCGGCAGTGATGCAGCGGCTCTGTACCGGCGAACTTCGCTTGCTCAGGCGGATCGGTAGTGGCGGCGAACGGCCGGTGGACGGACCCACCGCACACGGGCCGCGGCATCCCTGGTTCCAATCCCTGCCGCTCCCGTGCTTGTAGGTAAAACGGGGTGGCGGACCGTGCCGCAAGGCCGGAAACGTTGCCGACTTCCGCGGATCGACTCGCGTGGCTCGTCGGTCAGTCGGGTGTCTCGGCCGAGTCGGCGGGTTCGGGGTCGTCGGCCGGCGTGGACCGCTCGATGTCGTCGTTGGTCGCGGCCCAGCTGGCCAGCAGGTTGAGGGCGTCCTGCGTGGGTGAGGCGGGTTCGGCGGTGTAGGTGAGGAGTACCTGGCTGGGACCGTCGCCGAGTGGGAAGGTCTCGAAGGGCAGGTCGAGGTCGCCGACGACCGGGTGGTGGAGGAGCTTCACGCCGGTGGTGTGCATCCGGACGTTGTGGGCGGCCCAGCGGCGACGGAACTCCTCGCTGCGGGTGGACAGCTCCCCGATCAGGTCCGTCAGCCGCCGGTCGTAGAGATCGCGGCCGGCCTCGGCGCGCAGCATGGCGACCGTGTCGCCTGCGACCTGGTCCCAGTCGCGGAAGAACTCGGTCGCGTGCGGGTCGAGGAAGACGAACCGGGCGTTGTTGGGCGGCCTGGCGGGGTCGGCGTAGACCGGGGAGAACAGGGCGCGCCCGAGGTGGTTGGCGGCCAGGATGTCCCCGCGTCCGCTGAGGACGAACGCGGGTGTGCCGGCCATTGAGTCCAGTACGCGCTGCACGGCGGGCCGCACGCGCTGCTGGGCGGGCCGGCGGCGTGGTGGACGGGTGGTGCCGGCGCCGCGCAGGAGGTGGAGCAGGTGGATGCGCTCGGCCTCGTCGAGCTGCAGCGCTTGAGCGATGCCGTCGATGACGCTCTCGGAGACGCCGGTGGCGTTGCCGCGCTCCAGCCGCGTGTAGTACTCGCTGGAAATGCCTGCGAGGAGGGCGACCTCCTCGCGGCGCAGCCCGGTGACCCGCCGGCGCTCTCCGCCATACGCTGGCAGTCCGGCCTGCTCGGGGGTGACCCTGGCCCGTCGCGTGCCCAGGAATTCCCGGATCTCCGCGCGAAAATCATCACGGATGTCGCGGTTGGTGCCGTACGGGTCTTTTCTGCCTGGCATGGGCTCCACTCTACGAGCGCTGCCGTCTGCGTGGGGGTCCCTGTCAGTGACCCCCTCATCAGGGACTCCCACACTCCCGGGACAACGGGTTTTGTTGGTGGTGCACCGCCCACGGCAGTGCGAATGGCCCGGACAGGGCGGCGCTTGTGCTGCCGGTCTCCAGCCCCTCTGCGGTGCTGTCGGCGCTGCAGGCATCACCACCGCACATACCGGGTGCCGGATCACGGCGCCTGAAAGGAAACCCCTCATGAGCAAGGTCATTCTCGTCACCGGTGCCGGACGCGGTCTGGGCACCGACATCGCCCGCGAGGCCCTCGCCGCCGGCCACCAGGTCGTCGCCACCGGCCGCCGCCCCGAAGAGGTCGAGAAGACCCTGGGCGGGCCGCAGGACAATCTGCTGGTCACCAGGCTCGACGTCACCATCCTCGAAGACGCCGAGGCCGCCGCGCAGGCTGCCGTCGACCGCTTCGGCCGCATCGACGTCCTGATCAACAACGCCGGGAACCTCTTCGCCGGCTACTTCGAGGAGATCTCGCCCGCGCAGATGCGCAAGCAGTTCGAGACCAACCTCTTCGGCCCGATGAATGTCACCCGCGCAGTCCTGCCCGTCCTGCGCAAGCAGCGCGCTGGCCACGTCATCACGATCACTTCGACCGCCGGACTGGTCGGCATGGAGTTCACCTCCGCCTACGCCGCCTCCAAGTTCGCGGAAGAGGGCTGGATGGAGTCCCTGCGCTACGACGTCGAGCCGTACAACATCCACACCACGATCGTGGAGCCCGGCTACTTCCGTACCGAACTCCTCGTGGACGGCTCCACCACTTGGCCCGAGCTGTCCATCGACGACTACGCCCCGCGCACCGCCCCGACGATCGAGGGCATGAAGAGCATGAACGGCCAGCAGCCCGGCGACCCCGCCAAGCTCGCACGCGCCCTGCTCACCATCGCCCAGCAGGAGAAGCCGCTGCTGCGCTTCGTCGCCGGTGCGGACGCCATCGAGGCTGCCGAGGTCAAGGCGAAGGAACTCCTCGCCCAGGCCCAGGCATCCCGGGAACTGGGCGGCAGCCTCGCCTACGACGACACCAACGCCTGAGCAACACGAACCGCACCCCGGCCGAGGCGGGGGACCGCTACCGGGCGCAATCTTCGACAGCATGGAGAGAGGCAACATGCCGCTCAAAGGAGAATACGAGCCGAACACGGCGCAGTTTGTGCGTGACCAGGTGGAGCTGTACGAAAGTTCCGGTGGTAGGGAAGGAACGACGCTGCAGGACCTGCCTGTGGTCATCCTGACGACCCTGGGTGCGAAGAGCGGCAAGATCCGCAAGGTCCCGGTCATGCGGGTGGAGGACGACGGCTCCTATGCCGTGGTCGCCTCCATGGCAGGAGCCCCCAACCACCCGGTCTGGTACCACAACGCGGTGGCCGACCCCCGAGTCGAGCTTCGGGACGGCCCGGTACGTCAGGACATGCTGGCACGCGAGGTGACCGGGGACGAGAAGGCCGTGTGGTGGGCCCGAGCCGTCGAGGCGTTCCCGGACTACGCCGAGTACCAGAAGAAGACGGACCGTGAGATCCCGGTCCTCGTGCTGGAACCTGCTGCCCAGGAGCACTGACGCGGCGTAGCCGGTTCAGCCTATGGACCCCCGCCGCCTGTCCCTGACGACACCGGCGTCGAGCCCCGGCTGAACGGCGGCCAGCTCGAATCCCCCCCATGGACGGCCAGTGCGCGCCCGGTCGCCTGAACGAAGCCATGCGCATTTCCAACGCCCTCGGCGTCGATGTCGTCGGCGCTGGCCGACGACGACGCCCACGCCTGAGCAACACGCCCCCGGCCGAGGCGCCGGGCGCACCTGCGGCAGCTGACCCGCTACCTGCGGAACGGCGCCTGCGCCAGCAGCGCGCGGACCCTGAAGCACTGTCGGCCAGCTAATGGCACACCGCACTGACAACGACCACCGACCGGGCCTGACGGCCGTCACGACAAGGAGTACCTGATGAAGCACGTATCACTGGGTGGGCTTGATGTCTCCCGCATCGGCCTGGGAGCCATGACCATGGCCGGCATCTACACCACCGGCGCGGGGCTCGATGACGCCGAGTCGATCCGCACCATCCACCGGGCGCCGGACCTCGGGGTCACCCACATCGACACCGCCGAGATCTACGGCCCCTTCCACAGCGAGGAACTCGTCGGCCAGGCCATCAAGGGCCGGCGCGACGACGTCGTCGTGGCGACCAAGTTCGGTCTCATCGCCCATTCCCGTGGCGGCCCCGGCGTGATCGACAGCAGCGCCGGCAACGTGAAGGCCGCTGTCGAAGGCTCGCTCCTGCGGCTCGGCACCGATCACATCGACCTGTACTACCAGCATCGCGTCGACCCGAACACGCCCATCGAGGAGACCATCGGCGCTCTGGCCGAACTGGTAGCCGAGGGCAAGGTGCGCTACATCGGTCTGTCCGAGGCCGGGCCCGAGACGATCCGCCGGGCGCACGCCGTGCATCCGGTGGCCGCGCTGCAGACCGAATACTCTCTCTGGACCCGCGACGTCGAGGCCGAGATCCTCCCGCTGCTGCGCGAACTCGGTATCGGGTTCGTTCCCTACTCGCCGCTCGGGCATGGCCTGCTGACCGGGCAGATCCGCACCATCGACGACTTCGCCGACGATGACTGGCGCAAGACCAACCCGCGCTTCACCGGCGAGAACTTCCAGCGCAACCTGCGCATCGTCGACGAAGTACAGGCCATCGGCGCCGAGATCGGCGCCACCCCGGCACAGACCGCGCTGGCGTGGCTGCTGACCCGCGGCGACGACATCGCCCCCATCCCCGGCACCCGGCGGGTCTTGCGCGTCGAAGAGAACACCGCCGCCGACGGCATCGAACTCAGCGCTGCTCAGCTCGATCGCCTGAACAACCTCACGCCGGCCGCGGGCGAACGCCACGACGAGGCGAACATGGCCACCATCGACCGCTGACCGTCGGCGCCGCTGCGCCCGGCTCAGCCTGCGCTCCCCAAGTTCGCGCAGGAGAAGGGCTGATGCCCCGGCGAATTCCTGACCCGTCACACCCGACCGACCCGCATCCGTTCACCCATTTCACTGATCACTGAAGAGGTTCCTCATGTCCAAGGTTCTCCTTGTCGTCGGTCACCCCGACCTGTCCCAGTCCAAGGCCAACGCGGCGCTGGTGGACGCCGTCCGCGATCTGGCCCATGTCACCGTGCACGACCTCTACGCCACCTACCCCGACTTCCAGGTCGACGTCGACGCCGAGCAGGCGCTGCTGGCCGAGCACGATGTGGTCGTCTTCCAGCACCCGGTGTTCTGGTACAACACCACCCCTCTGTTCAAGCAGTGGCAGGACAAGGTCCTCACCCTTGGCTGGGCCTTCACCATGGACGGCTCTCCCTCGCAGCTGGCCGGCAAGAAGGCCGTCGTCGCCGTCACCGCCGAGCACTACACCCCCGAAGGCGCCAACAAGACCACCCTGGAGACCCTCCTCAGCAGCTGGCACGCGACCCTGCGGCTGTGCCAGTTCGACATCCAGCCGATGGTCAAGCTGTACGGCACCGCCTTCGGCCTCTCCCACGAGGGCCTGGCCACCGCCGCCAAGCAGTACAACGAACTGCTCGCCTCCTTCGCCGCCTGACCGCGCTCTCACGGCAACGGCCGCCCTCGTCGATCGCGACGCAGCGGTATGAGCGCAGGTCGGGGCCGTGACGTCGGGGTCTGCCGGGCGTTCACGCCGGACGATCCGGGTCTTACCGCCTCCGAGATCTCCCGGCGCGGGGTGTCTGCGCCCGGCGACCGTTCGCGGCTGGTGGGCGAGCTGGTCGCGCCCGGGTTCTCGCACGGGACGCCGACGGCCGGGTCCGGATCGGCGTACATCTTGCAGCGATTGCCGTGCGACGTTCGTCCCGCTCAAGGCCCGAGTCGAGGGCGAGTACCGCGACGTTCCAGTCGCGCCGTTTCTCGACCAGGAGATGGACGCGCACCTGGCGCAGTGGGCTCCGGTGCCCGTTGACTTCACCAGTCCGTCCGGCAAGCACCGGCAACTGTCGGTGTTGTTCGCCCCCCGCTGCCGCGGCAAGGGCGTCGTACCCACTGCGTCGACGTGCAGGTCAGGTGGGTTCCGGACCTTCGGGCGGATCGACTTGCCTCGGGATCGACGAGGACGGGGCGCCGGTGATCGTCGAGTACGGGCGCGGCACGGATGCCGCCGACGCTGTCGATCAGGTCCTCTCAGCTGGTTGTCGATGGTTCCGTACGCGAGTCGGCCCCTTGTGTGGCGGCCCATGAGGCGAGGAGGCGGAGGCCCTCTTCGGAGGGTGAGCCGGGTTCGGCGGTGTAGATGGTGAGGGTGAGGCCGGGTTCGGCGGCCATCTCCAGGCCCTCGAAGGCGAGGGTGAGGTCGCCGACGGCGTGGTGGTGGAAGTGTTTGGTGCCGGTGCCGTGGTGGCGGACGTTGTGGGCGCCCCAGCGGGTGCGGAATTCCTCGCAGCGGGTGCACAGTTCGCCGACCAGGTCGTGCAGGTCCTTGTCGTGCGGGTTGCGGCCGGCTTCGGTGCGCAGGATGGCGACGGCCACGTCGGCGAAGGCATCCCAGTCCGGGTAGAAGCGGCGGGAAGCCGGGTCGAGGAAGTTGAAGCGGGCCAGGTTCGTCTGGTTACCGGGCGTGGCATAGACGTCGGTGTAGAAGGCGCGGAAGAGCTGGTTGGCGGCAAGGATGTCCATGCGGCCGTTGCGGACGAACGCGGGACCTGCGGTGATGGCATCCAGGGTCCACTGGAGGCTGCGGTGCGGCTTCCACTGGTCCTTTGTACGTCGGCGCCGGGGGCGGGTAAGGGCGTCGGAGCCATCCGCGGTCTGGGCCAGGTTCAGCAGGTGGGCGCGTTCGGCGTCGTTGAGCCGGAGGGCGCGGGCGAGGGCTTCGAGGACGGCCGGGGAGACGCCGGCGAGGTTGCCGCGTTCGAGTTTCGCGTAGTACTCGACGCTCATATCGGCCAGGGCAGCGACCTCGCTGCGCCGCAGTCCCGGCACGCGGCGCCGGGAGCCGACGGGCAGTCCGGCCTGCTCGGGGGTGATCTTTGCTCGCCGCGAGGTGAGGAACTCGCGGACCTCTTCACGGTTGTCCACACCTCGACGGTACGTCCCGCAGGCGGCCATAGGGATGTACTGCCAGTACACCCCTTGATGGTGACTCGCTGCGCGCGTGAAGAGCCGGTTACCTGGAACGCGTGATGCTTCTCCTTCGGCCGAAGACGGCGGGGGAGGGGTCCGTATCCGGCTCGGGATGGTCCGCCATCCGAGCTCGCACCTGCGCCCGCCAGTACCCCCTGGTGCACCGCCTCAGCACGCAAAGGAACCCCACATGCGCGGAGCAGTGATCCACGCCCCCGGCGACATCCGCTTCGAGACCCTGGACGACCCGAAGATCCTCAAGCCCACCGACGCGATCATCCGCACCGCGGTCACCTGTGTGTGCGGCTCGGACCTGTGGCCCTACCGCGGCCTGGAGCCGACCGACGCGGCGCATCCGATGGGGCACGAGTACGTCGGTTTCGTGGAGGAGGTCGGATCCGAGGTGACCTCGGTAAAGCCGGGGCAGTTCGTCGTCGGGTCGTTCGCGACCTCGGACAACACCTGTGCGAACTGCCGTAACGGCTTCCCGTCGAGCTGTCTGAACCGCGAGTTCATGAGCACCTGCCAGGCCGACTACGTCCGTATTCCGAACGCGCAGGGCACCCTGGTCGCCACTGACGGCGTACCCGGCGAGGAGTTCTGGCCCGGTCTGCTGGCCGTCTCGGACGTGATGGGTACCGGCTGGTGGGCTGCCGAGGCGGCCGAGGTCAAGCCCGGCTCCACCGCCGTGGTGGTCGGCGACGGCGCGGTCGGTCTGTGCGCGGTGATCGCCGCGAAGGAGATGGGCGCCGAGCGGATCATCGCCATGTCGCGGCACGAGCCGCGGCAGAAGCTCGCCCGGGAGTTCGGCGCGACGGACATCGTCACCGAGCGCGGCGAGGAGGGTGTGGCCCGGATCAAGGAGATGACCGGCGGGATCGGTGCCGACAGCGTGCTGGAGTGCGTCGGCACGGCCCAGGCGATGCAACAGGCCCTGCACTCGGCCCGGCCGGGCGGCAACGTCGGCTTCGTCGGTGTCCCGCACGAGGTCGCCGTCGACGGGCAGGAGTTGTTCTTCTCCCACGTCGGCCTGCGCGGCGGACCCGCCCCCGTACGCCGCTACCTGCCCGACCTCATCGAACGGGTCCTGACCGTCCGCATCGATCCGGGCAAGGTCTTCGACCTCACCCTGCCCCTGGACCAGGTGGCTGAGGGCTATCGGGCGATGGACGAGCGCCGCGCCATCAAGACCCTCCTCACGCCCTGACCCCCCACGGGCGGCCCATCCACCTGACCCCCATGGGCCTGCCCCCATGACGCTCCACGGACAAGGAACGACCATGCACATCACCCGAAGCTCGATCGACACCGTCAAGGGCCCCGCCGACTGGTTCACCGGCGACGTCTACATCGACCCTGTCGCCGCGGCTCCCGCCCCTTCCCGGGTCACCGCTGCCCTGGTGCACTTCATGCCCGGCGCGCGCACCCACTGGCACCGCCACCCGCTGGGCCAGACCGTCTTCGTCACCGAAGGGATCGGCCTGTGCCAGCGCCGCGGCGGCCCCGTCGAGGTCATCCGGCCCGGCGACCGCGTGCTGTTCGAGGCCGATGAGGAGCACTGGCACGGCGCCGCGCCCAACCGGCTCATGGTTCACCTGGCCATCAACGAGGGCGACGCCGACCACGACGTCGTGCACTGGCTGACCCCCGTCACCGACGAGGAGTACGCCCCCGCCCCGGCCACCGACTGAACCCCGCCCGCTCTCCCCGCACGACGCCGAGCCGCTGTCCGGCGAAAGGAACAGAGTCACTCCATGCCGCGTGTCCCCCTTCCCCTTGCCGCCGCGACGGCGCTGGTCCTGGCCGTAACGGCCTGTGGCAGCGGCGAGTCGGCGTCGTCTCCCACCTCGTCCGCTTCCTCCCACCAGCCGAGTGCGTCGCGCGAAGCACCCTCGGCACCGTCCGAGAGGCACACCGCCATGGACATCCGCGTCACCCTCGACGGGCAGCCCGTCGACGCCACTTTGAACGACAGCCCCGCCGCCCGTGACCTCGCCTCCCTGCTCCCGCTCACCGTGGATCTGGAGGACTTCCACGGCACAGAGCGGATCGGCGACCCGCCGCGCAAGCTGACCACCGACGGTGCCCCCGAACCGGCCGCGCCCAAGGCCGGGGACATCGCCTACTACGCCCCGTGGGGCAACCTCGCCCTCTTCTACCGCGACGGCCCCTCCGCCTCCGCCGATCTGCTGATCCTCGGCCACATCGACGCCGACGCCGACCAGCTCTCCAGGGCCGAGCGCATCACCATCGAAGCCGCCTCCTGACCTCTCCCACCCCTCGTACGGGAAGAAGTTTCCGCATGCCTTCCGCCACCGGGCCCGCCCCCGGCAAGCTCCCCTTCGTCGTCTGGGTGCTCGCCGCCGGCACGTTCCTGATGGGCACCACCGAGTTCGTCATCGCCGGACTGCTGCCCGAGATGGCCGCCGACCTCGACGTCAGCGTCTCGCAGGCCGGTCTGCTGATCACCGCATTCGCCATCGGCATGATCATCGGCGGGCCGACCATGGCCCTGGCCACCCTGCGCCTGCCCCAACGCCATACCCTCATCGGCGCGTTGGCCGTCTTCGCGCTCGGGCACGTCGTCGCCGCGCTCACCACCTCCTTCACTGTCGTCCTGGCCGCCCGGGTCGTGACCGCGCTGGCCACCGGGGCCTTCTGGGCCGTCGGATTCGTGATCGCCACCACCGCCGCAGGCCCCAGCAGCGCGACGCGGGCGGTCGGCGTGATGATGGGCGGCCTCACGCTGGCCAACGTGGTCGGGGTGCCGATCGGCTCGTTCGTCGGCCAGTTCACCGGCTGGCGCGGCCCGTTCTGGGCGCTGGCCGTCCTCGCCGCCCTGGCCGCCGTGTTCGTCGGCCGGTTCATCCCGCGCGTCGAGCAGCATGCCGAGGTGTCGGTGCGGGCCGAGGTGCGGGCTCTGCGGCAGGGACGGCTGTGGCTGGCGCTGGCCGCCGCGGTGCTGATCATGGGCGGTGTCCTGGCGACCTACACGTACATCACGCCGCTGCTGACCGACCGGGCGGGCATCGCCGCGAGCGCGGTGCCGCTGGTGCTGATCGCCTTCGGTCTCGGCGCGCTGGCCGGTACCGCCATCGGCGGGCGTCTGGGCGACCGCCGCCCGATGGCCACGACGATCACCGCGGCGGCGGCCACCGCCGTCACGCTGCTGGTCCTGATCCCGGCCTCCAACAGCGCGGTGACCGCCGTGGTCCTGGTGTTCGTCATGGCCCTGGCCGGCTTCACCGTCAACCCGGTCGTCACCTCCCTCGCCGTCCGCTTCGCCGGTGACGCCCCGACCCTCACCTCGGCGCTGACCACCTCCGCGTACAACACCGGCATCGCCGCAGGCTCGGCCATCGCGGGCCATGCCCTGGACTCCTCGCTCGGACTGACCGGTCCGGTCCTGGTCGGCGCCGTCTTCGCCGCGCTCACCCTGCTGCCGCTCATCGCCCTCGCCCTCAGCGGTACGGCCCGCCCGGCACGGATCGTCGCCCAGCGAACCGAGACCACCGAGCAGCAGTCGGCCGGGACACCGGCGACGACCACCCACTGAACAACTTCCGCCTCGCACACCTTCGTTGGGAGAGACCATCATGAACCCCACCTACGACTTCACGGGGCAGGTCGCCTTCGTCACCGGTGCCAGCTCCGGGATGGGCCTGGCTGCTGCCTGCGCCTTTGCCGCATCCGGGGCCGCCGTCGGCCTCGCCGACATCGATGAGAACGCCGTCAACACGGCCGCCAAGCAGCTCACCGACGACGGCCACCAGGTGCTCGCCCTGGTCTGCGACGTCACCGACGAGGACCAGGTCGCCGCCGCCGTCAACCGCACCGTGGAGACCTTCGGACGGCTCGACATGGCCTACAACAACGCCGGCATCCAGGTTCCGCCGACCGACGCCGCCGATGAGAGCGTCGACCAGTTCGACCGGGTCCATGCCATCAACCTGCGCGGTATCTGGGCGTCCATGAAGCACGAACTGCGCCACATGCGCAGCCAGGGCAGCGGCGTCATCGTCAACTGCTCCTCCCTCGGCGGCCTCGTCGGGCTTCCCGGCCGCGCCTCCTACCACTCCTCCAAGCACGGCGTGATCGGCCTGACCACCAGCGCCGCCCTCGAGTACGCGCCGCGCGGTATCCGCATCAACGCCATCTGCCCCGGCACCATCGACACCCCGATGGTCAGCGACATGATCGCCAAGGGGGAACTCGACCGGGCCGAGGCGGAGGCGAACCAGCCCATCAACCGGCTCGGCACCGCCGACGAAATGGCCCAGGCCGTCCTGTGGCTCTGCAGCCCCGGAGCCAGCTTCGTCGTCGGCGTCGCACTGCCCGTCGACGGCGGCTACACCGCCCAGTAATCACCGCCGGCCCGGCCCTGCACGACGCTTGGCCTCCCAGGTCGGCACCCGGGCACCTACCTCACCTGCTCGCCCCCACCAGATCCGATCCGCTGTCAGCCCCCTGGCCACGGGGGCTGTCCCACCGTGCCCTTCTCCCTCCCGTGCGGGCGCCACTGCAGTGCTGTTGACCCTTTCCACGATGCGAAGGTCTCCCCAACATGCCCACTGAACCCGTCCCCCAGGGCACTACGCCCGCCACCTCCGAACCCACGCCCATCGCCCCGTCCCGGCGCACCTTCATCGCTACCAGCACCGCCGTCGGCACAGCTGTGGTCGCGGGCGGCGTACTCGGCTCCGGCCTGCTGCCGGAAGCCGAAGCGGCGCCTGCCACCGCGGTGCCCTCCAGCCGCCTCACCCTCACCGTCAACGGCACCCGCCACACCGTGACGGTCGACAACCGCACCTCGCTGCTGGACCAGCTGCGCGAGCACCTGGGCCTGACCGGCTCGAAGAAGGGCTGTGACGCGGGTGCCTGCGGCGCCTGCACCGTCCTGGTCGACGGGCGCCGGCAGAACGCCTGTCTGACCCTCGCGGTCCGCCTCGACAACGCCGAGGTCACCACGATCGAGGGTCTCGCCGACGGCGACCAACTCCACTCGCTGCAACAGGCGTTCATCGACCAGGACGCCTTCCAGTGCGGCTACTGCACCCCCGGCCAGATCCTCTCCGGCGTCGCCTGCATCAGCGAAGGCCACATCCACTCGCCGGAAGAGATCCGCGAGTGGATGAGCGGCAACATCTGCCGCTGCGGCTGCTACCCCAAGATCGTCTCAGCGGTCCAGCAGGCCGCCGGGAAAAAGTGAGGACCGGCACCCATGCATCCCTTCACCTACACCCGCGCCTCCACCACCCGTGACGCCCTCAACGCCGCACGCCACGGCGGCCGTTACCTCGCCGGGGGCACCACCCTGGTCGACCTGATGCGCGAAGGCGTCGAAAACCCCGACACCCTCATCGACATCAGCAGCCTTCCACTGGACGAAGTCAGGGCCACCGAACGCGGGGGCCTGCGCATCGGCGCCCTGGTGACCATGACACAGGCAGTCGCCCACCCCAAGGTACGCACCCTGTTCCCGGTGATCTCCCAGGCTCTGGAGCTGAGTGCGTCGGCCCAGCTGCGGAACATGGCCACCATCGGCGGCAACATCATGCAGCGCACCCGCTGCACCTACTTCCGCGACATCACCGCCGCCTGCAACAAGCGCCAACCCGGCGCGGGTTGCGCCGCCCTCGCGGGCTTCAACCGCACGCACGCGATCCTCGGCACGTCCGAGAGCTGCGTCGCCACCCACCCCTCCGATGTGGCCGTAGCCTTCGCGGCCCTGGAAGCGCAGGTGCATCTGCTGGGACCGGAGGGTGAGCGGACGGTGCCGTTCGCCGACTTCTTGCTCCGCCCTGACCGCACGGCCCACCGCGAACAGGCCCTCAAGCACGGTGAGTTGATCACTGCGGTTGAGATCCCCGCACTGCCCCGCCCGCTCAAGTCGGGCTACCTGAAGGTCCGCGACCGGCAGTCGTACGAGTTCGCCCTGACCTCCGCGGCCGTCGCCCTGCACGTACACGGCGGCATCATCCGCGAGGCCAAGGTCGCCGCCGGCGGAGTCGGCACTGTCCCGTGGAAACTTCCCGTCGTCGAAGACCACCTCATCGGCGAGCGCCCCTCCGGCGCCCTGTGGGAGGCCGCCGCGAAGAAGGCAGCGGACGGCGCCCGCCCGCTCGCCCACAACAGGTTCAAGGTCGAGCTGCTGAAGCGGACCGTCGAACGCCAGCTGCGCACCGTAGGAGGACACGCATGAGCCCGCAGCCGCAGGCCGCCGTCGGCGCCCCGCTCTCCCGCGTGGACGGCCGCCTCAAGGTCACCGGCCAGGCCCGCTACGCCGCCGAACACGACGTCGACGGCGCCGTGCACGCGGTCATCGTCGACGCGAGCATCGGCCGCGGACGTATCACCGCCATCGACAGCCGGCAGACCGAAGCGCAGCCCGGTGTGCTGAACGTGATCCACCACGGCAACGCGCCCAAACTCCCGTACAAGGAGAACAAGGCGTCCAACAACCCGCCGGGCGCGCGCCTTCGGGTCTTCCAGGACGACAAAGTGCGCTTCCACGGCCAGCCCGTCGCCGTCGTCGTGGCCACCACCCTGGAAGCAGCCCAGCACGCCGCGAGCCTGGTCGAGGTCCGCTACGACGCCGAACAGCCCACGACCGAACTGGGCAAGGGCAAGCCGGACAAGCCGACGTCGTACGCGCGCGGTGACGTCGACGCCGGCCTTCGGAAGGCGGACGTACGCCTCGACCTCACGTACCGCTTGGCACGCAACCACCACAACGCGATGGAGCCGCACGCCACCATCGCCCGCTGGAATGGCAACAAGCTCACCGTCTGGGACAAGACCCAGTGGATCGTCGGCACCCAGACCGAGCTCTCCACGGTGTTCGATCTGCCGTTGAAGTCCGTGCGGGTGATCTCCCCGTTCGTCGGCGGTGGCTTCGGCAGCGGTCTGCGCTGCTGGCCCCACACCGTCGTCGCCGCCCTCGCCGCCCGCGTGACGCGGCGCCCGGTGAAGCTCGCCCTCAGACGGAAGCAGCAGTACTTCGCGACGGGCTTTCGGCCCGAGTACGAGTACCGCCTGCGGCTCGGCAGCGACCGCCGAGGCCGCCTGACCGCCATGGCCCACGAGATCGAGCACGAGACCTCCTCGTACGAGACGTTCTCCGAAGGCGTCCTGGACCCGGGGCGGATGCTCTACAGCACGCCCAACGTCAGCCAGGCGTACCGGACGGTGCCGCTGGACGTGAACACGCCCATCTGGATGCGCGGCCCGGGCCCCGCGACGGCGTCGTACGTGATGGAGTCGGCGCTCGACGAACTCGCCGACCGGCTCGGCATCGACCCGATCGAGCTGCGCCGGCGCAACGAGCCGGACGAGGACGAGTCGTCCGGACTCCCGTGGTCTACCCGCCGGCTGCGCGAGTGCTACTCCGTGGGCGCCCGCGAGTTCGGCTGGGACCGACGGCCCGCCAAGCCCCGCTCGCGGCGGGAGGGCGACTGGCTGATCGGCATGGGCATGGCCGCAGGTGTCTACCACACCGCGCGCATGCCCGCCGAGGCCCGAGTGCGGCTCGACGCCGACGGTACGGCGGTCGTCGAGACCGCGGCCAGTGACATGGGGCCGGGGACCTACACCTCCCAGACCCAGGTCGCCGCCGATGCCCTCGGCCTGACCATCCGCACCGTCACACTCAAGCTCGGTGACTCCCTCTTCCCGCAGACGCCACCGCACGGCGGCTCGATGACCATGGCGAGCGTCGGCTCCGCCGTCCTCGACGGCTGCAACAAGGTCCGACAGCAGGCCATCAAACTGGCCGTCGAGGACAAGGATTCACCGCTGTACGGGTTGAACGCCGAGGATGTCGTGGTGCGCAGCGGCCGACTGCACCTACAGGGCAACCCGGCACGCGGCGAGACCTACCAGCAGCTGCTGGCCCGCAACGACCACACGCACCTCGAAGCCGACGGCTCGTACGCCGGAGCCCCTGGAACCGAGCGGCACTCCCTCCACGCCTACAACGCGACCTTCGCCGAGGTGGCCGTCGACGCCACCCTGGGTCTGGTGCGGGTGCGGCGGGTCCTCGGCGTGTACGACGCGGGACGTATCATCAGCCCCAAGCTCGCCGCGAGCCAGGCATTCGGCGGCATGGTCGGCGGCATCGGCCAGGCGCTGTTGGAGCACACGGTCACCGACCACCGCGACGGCCGCATCGTCAACGCCAATCTGGCCGACTACCTGGTCCCGGTCAACGCGGACGTCCCCGACCTCAAGGCGATTTACCTGGACGGCGAGGACCGCGAGGCCGACCCGCTCGGCGTCAAGGGTCTCGGCGAGGTCGTCATGGTCGGGGTGGCACCCGCGATCGCCAACGCGGTCTTCAACGCCACCGGCCGCCGCATCCGCCAACTCCCCATCACCGCCGACTCCCTGCTCTGACCTGAGCACCCGCACGCACGGCCGTGCAACCCCGCGCGGCCGTCAGACCCACCCGGTCCGCGGGACAGGGCCGCTGCTATACCCGCCCCCACCGGCCACGGCAGCGGCCCGACCCATCCGCCCGCCCCTTCGCGCCGGAGAAGCCACATGCTGAACATCGCGGACACGCTGCACACTTGGTGCCGCGAACAACGCCCCTTCGCCCTCGCCACCATCACCGGCGTCACCGGCAGCGCACCACTCCCAGTCGGTACCTCCCTCGCCGTGGACGAAACAGGCCACGTCGTCGGCAGCATCTCCGGCGGCTGCGTCGAAGCAGCCGTCTACGACCTGTGCCGCCAGGTCCTCGACGATCAGGGCGGTGCACGACGGGAACGGTTCGGATACTCCGACGACGACGCCTTCGCCGTCGGCCTGACCTGCGGCGGCGAACTCGACGTCCTCATCCAGCGCATCACCCCCGCCGACCAGCCCCACCTCGGCACCGCCCTAAACGCCGCCACCCAAGGCCGGCCAACCGCCGTGGTACAGGTTGTGGAAGGTCCAGAACCGTCGCTCGGCTCCTTGATGGTGCTGAATGCGGACACCGGCGAAGTGGTCGGGAATGTGGCCGACCCTGCGACGGACGCGACGGTGGCCGACCGGGCCCGCGCCCAACTGCGTACAGGCCGCACGGCCCGCATCATGCTGGGCGGCAGCACCGACGCCTGCCCCGAGGAACTGTCCGTCCTCGTCCACGTCGTGGCACCCCCGCCCCGCATGCTGATCTTCGGAGCCGTCGACTTCGCCGCCGCCCTCGCCCAGGCCGGCCGCTTCCTCGGCTACCAG
Source organism: Streptomyces sp. NPDC111744 (assembly GCF_055634995.1). NCBI lineage: Bacteria > Bacillati > Actinomycetota > Actinomycetes > Kitasatosporales > Streptomycetaceae > Streptomyces > Streptomyces sp. NPDC111744. The sequence goes on along the minus strand of NZ_JBVKCG010000001.1, from coordinate 301,293 downwards.
GTCACCGTATGCGACGCCCGCCCCGTCTTCGCCACCACCGAACGCTTCCCCCACGCCGATGAGGTCGTGGTCGACTGGCCTCACCGCTACCTGCAACGCACCACCGTCGATGCCCGTACCGCCGTGTGCGTCCTCACCCACGACGCCAAGTTCGACATCCCCCTGCTGCAGTTGGCTCTCCGACTGCCCGTCGGATACGTAGGCGCGATGGGCTCCCGACGAACCGATGAACAACGCCAGCGGCTGCTGCGCGAAGCCGGGCTATCCGAGGAGCAGTTGGCCCGGCTGTACTCCCCGATCGGCCTCGATCTGGGGGCACACACGCCCGAGGAGACAGCCGTGTCCATCACCGCGGAGATCATCGCCCACATCAGCCGGACGACCGGACGGCCGCTCTCGCAACGCACGGGTCCGATCCACCGTCCACGTGCACATCGTTCGGACAGCCCACCGCCATCTCCCGGCGTCGGCCTCGACCACGGCTCGCGCCGCGAACCACGGGATCACCTCCTCGCAAACGTAGGTGGCGTACGTGGCTGTTGTGTACCGTTGTCGATCCTGAGCCGCCTTGTACTTTGTCGCTGCTCCCGTGCTGGGATGGTGCTGGGATGCGCCTGCATTTCCGCAGGTCACAGGCTTGTGATGGAATCCCGCTTCAACGTCTAAGACGTCTGGCGAAAGGCCGTCTGACCTGCGGCGGAGCTGGTTGGGCGGCCTTTCCTGTCCGCGCAGAGTCCGCAGCGTGCTGGATGAGTCCGGCACGCGGGGGGCCCGCACCCACCGCGACGGACAACGGGCCCAGGCCGAGTGCCGCAAGATCGAGGCCGAGTTCGGCCTGCGCCGCCTGAAGTCCGGCGACCTCACCGCGCCCCGCACCCCCACCGGCGCCGAACGCGCCAAGGCCGAACGCCAGGGCCAGACGGTCACGGCACGGCAGTGGCTGCGCGAGCAGGCGTACGCGGTCGCCGCCGCCGTGCGTACCGAGACCGACTACTTCACCGTGCTGCAGTCCCTCGGTATCCAGGTCAAGACCCGCCTCGGCCCCGAGACCGGCGACGTGATCGGCTACAGCCTCGCCGCACCAGGCGACACCAACGCGGCCGGCGAACCCGTCTCGTACGGCGGCTCCAAACTCGCCCCCGACCTCTCCATCAACCGCCTGCGCGAACGCCTCCCCGACCAGGAGGTGGCCGACCGTCCGCCGTATGTGGCGGACCCCACCGACCCATGGCGCCACACCACCACCGCAATACACACGGCGCACACCGTCCTCGACTCCGGTGACGATGCCGCCGCCCAGGGCCACCTCGCAGCCTTCGGCGATGCCCTGCACAACATCGCCGCCGCCACGACCAGCCCTCACCGGGCGGAACTGCGTGCGGCAGCGATGGCGTGCAACCGCGCCCGCCGCTCCGCCACCCGCGCCGATCACCAAGCTGCCACCGCCCTGCGCAAGGCCGCCAAGGAACTCGCCTACGCCTCCAGCGAGCCGGGCGGACTCGCCATCGCCCTGCTCTTCGCCACCGTGCACCTCGCCCGCGCCGCCGCCAAGTGGCACGAACAGCGCGGCCACGAACAGCAAGCGGCAGCGGCCGAAGAAGCCTTCCGCCACCTCCAGGCGGGCTACCAGCAGGCCGCCCCAACCGTCTTGGCGGACCTGGCCCGCCGTGCACCGCGAGCCGCGACCGCTCGCCGCTTCGAGCAGGACGTTCGCGCGGCCCTCCCCGACCACGCCGACCGGATCCTCACTGACCCCGCTTGGGCCGCCCTGACCGCAACCCTCGCCCACGCCGAGACCGCCGGCCACAGCCCTCGACGTCTCCTGGCCGAGGTGGGCACCCAGCGGGAACTCGACAGCGCCGAGCACCCCGCCGAGGTCCTCAACTGGCGCATCACCGCTCAGCCGAACCGGCGGACGCAAGCGGCTCGCAGCCGAAGCACCATCAGCGGCACATCGGCCAGGCCCGCCACGCCACACCCTCCGGCCACACCAGCGGCCACGAGGCCCGAAGAACGCAGTCGGCACCGCTGACCCGGGTCAGATGCCCTTCTGCGGACGCGCATCCTCATCACGCCGTAGCCTTCCGGCGTGCGCTATCTCGCAGAACCATTCATCCTCGGCGCCCTCAAGCGGGGGTGTTCCGTCGAGCAGTTCCTCGGACCGGCTGGAACCCCCGAGAGGCCGGGGGTCCGCTGGGTCGAAATACGACCGGCCCAAGGTTCCTACGAGGTCTACCTCCACGCCGCTCTCGACTGCGAACCCCTGACATGCGACCTGGATTCGCTGCCGCCGTTGTTTGACGGCGAGCAAGAGGACTTCGGACTGCTCTTGGCAACCACGAGTGAGCCGCTTGCTGCCATGCACGCTGCAGAGAGCCAAACCGGAGCCGCACTCGAACGCTGGGTAAACCAGTCCATGACAGGCGATGAGTACCGCGACTACGTACTGGCCGGCCGCCCCGCAACGACACCTGACGACCAGTCGTGGCCCATTCCGCGGTCGCCGGCCGCCAGGTCGGCGACCGCGGAGACGATCAGCGCTGATGGGCTCGTTGAAAATGGCTCTGACCGGAGTTCCGTGAACGATCTTGAATAGAGCTACAGGGTGCTGGTGCCGAAGGCGTGGCCACACGACGTCGTCACTCGCGCTTGTCCTGAGAGGAGGTGATGGCGGGCTCAGCGCCCGTGGGTAGGAGTTCAAGCACTAGAGACACAGCCTCTTCCGCGGTATCGACTTCGCCGATCACGGCGAAGGGATTGCGTCGGCGAACCCTGAACCGTCCGTTGTGCAAGGGCTCGATCGATCCGGCCTGCACGGTCCAGGGGTAGCTGGTGGAGCTGCTGAAGAACAGGGCGAAGTGGCTGGTGAACGGGTACAGCCGCCGGAGTCGTGGTTGAGCGGCAGCGGCCTCCAGCAATGGGACGATGCCCGGATATGGGCGCCCGGGCGCGTTGATCTGGTGTGCTGCGTGGCACCACTGCCACTTGAGCCGTAGGGACTGCCAATGGGCCTCGACGGCGGCAACTGGCCCGCGACTGCGTGCTGCGGCCATGTCTGGCAGAACTGGTCTTGGAGGCAGCGATGGCTGCTGATCGGAGGTCTCGCTGTTCGCGTCCACTGCCATAGTGTCGCGGCCGGAGCCTGGAACCGGCGCTCAGAGAGCAGCTGACCAGCGATGGATCGACGCACCTGCAGAGTCGCCCGTTAGCCAGCCCTCGCGTGGGCACCGGAAGCCGTCGCCGGAGGCGATCGCTGAGTTCACAGCCTTTCGCGCCCGGCAGTCTGTTGGTCGGTGATTGACATGATGGGCGCCGGTGAGTTCTCAGGTGTCTCTAGAGGGGCGACTATGGCGTTCAAGGCCGAAGCCGATTTCGGAGTCGCCGGACGGGACGAGTGGTCCTATGCGCCGGCTGTCGGCGTTGGACCGCTCCGGTTCGGTATGACCGTCGACGAAGTGGTCGAGGCGGCTGAGATACTCGGCCAGACGAAGGTCAGCGATTGTGCACGGGACCACGCGATTTTCTCGCCGACTTGGAAGGTCGAGGTCCGCCGTCGCGGGGCGGCTCCTTCTCCACCTGCCGTCACAACCTATGTGAGCCAAGCTGTGGGCCTCTTCTGCATCGCTGCCGACGCCGTGTACGGCCCCCAGGTCGTGTACGACGGAATCCCGCTGGTCGGGCGAGACCTGTCGGAGCTGGAGAGCGACGCAATCGCGTATGCCGAGGCCATGGACGTGTACTTCCGCTACACGCCCGAGGGTTACGCAGGACCGGATGATCCCGGGGTCGTCATGCGCGGGCAACTAGTCGGGCCGGTCCTCCGATCGCGCCCGTTGTTCATGGTGACGCGCGACGGCGCGAATACCGAATGGGACTCGATGCCCTCCGAGGAGTATCGCCTCAACGGGTCGACGGCCTGACGTGGCATGACTCATGACGAGGGGTGGAGGCCCGAATACGCCAGCCCACCAGTCGAGGTCGCGTTCGGGCCGACCGTTACGTAATGCACGTCGACACCGCGAAACTGAACGGCGCCCAGGCAGGCGGCACCCACAGCGCACCCTGATGCCCTTGCTGTCCGTGGCAGCGAGGGCATCAGTCGTCAGGCGGCTCGAGCTACGGGTAACTGCGCGACCCACGTCGTGACCTCGGCCAGGTGCTCGGGCTGTAGACCGAGGTGTGGGCCGGGTTGAACGAGGAGAGTCGGCGTTCCCTTGGCGGTGCGCTCCGCCGCCCAGGCGTGGTCGAGGCTGGTGAAGTCGTCGTCGATCCAGACGGCGGGGGCGTCGCGGAGCCAGGCATCGACGTGGTCGCGCTTCCACAGGTAGCCATTGGGGTGGCTGGTAGTGATCTGGGGACGCGGCAGGTCGACGTACGGCAGGGCCGGGAGGTCGAGAAGGGGCCCGATGAGGGTAGCGGCGTCCTGCCGCCAGCTGGTGCACCAGACGGGGGCGACCAGGCCGGCACGGATCACGTCCATGAGCATGGGGCCGTGGGCAGGGTCGAGCCAGACGGTGACCGGGTTGTCGGCGCTCCGGCCGGTGGGGACGACGTCGTGGCGGGCGTGGGTGGCCGGGGTCGAGCCGTCCGCGTTGGGGAAGGGTATGAGGACGCCGTCGATGTCGAGAAGCAGGTAGGGCGGGCGCATCGGTTCCTCCGGGGGAAGCCGGGCGGGTGGCTGTCAGAGCTTGCGGGCGCGGATCAGCAGGGTGATCGGCCAGTGGCCCATGCGGGGGTCGTTGAACTCCTGGGCCGAGGTGAGCCAGAAGCCCGCCTGGCTGAGGTGCTTCTCCCACCGGTCCGTGGAGAACTCCCAGCGGGCGATGGGTAGGCGGGTGCGATCGGGAAGAGTGACGTGGTCGCGACGAGGCCGGTCGTCGCCCGAGGGGCTTCGGCCGCCACGCTGCGGGTGCGGGACGGAGAAGGCGAGCACTCGGCCAGGCGTGAGGCGCTGGGCAATGGTCGGGAGCAGGAGCTCGGACGCGACGAGCCCGACGGCGCCGAATACGGAGTAGATCGCGTCGAACTGCTCGTCGGTGGCGTGCAGGTAGTGCAGGGCGTGGCCGGCGACGAAGGTGAGGTTGTTCAGCCGTCCGTAGTGGGAGCGGGCGCGGCGGACCTGCAGGCCGACCAGGTCGACGCCGGTGACGTGGGCGCCGTGTCGGGTGGCGAGGTGGGCGGCGTTGTGGCCGGGGCCGCAGCCGAGTTCCAGGAGCCGCTTCCCACGCAGGTCAGGCCCGAGGACGTCGGCTCCGGGCCCTTGGCCGGGTCTCGTGGTCCATTCCATCCGAGCGGGTACGGAGAGGGGTTCGGCGAGTCCGGCGGCGGTGCGCTGAAGCGCGTGGGCGTGCCACGGGGAAGCCTGAGCCAGCACGTCAGATCTCCAGGAGGTGGAAGACGTCGGTGAGGTGGCGGCGGACGGCCTTGAGGTAGGCGGGGTCGGTGGCCGGGTCGTTGATCCAGCGGATGGACTGCTCCATGAACCACTCGACGGCCCACATGCGGTGCCAGCCCAGGGCCCAGTTCTCGGCGGTGAGCCCGCCTCGCGGGGCAAGGGCGTCGGGGGTGCCGCCGGCGGTGACGTACTGCTCCAGGAAGATGCGCAGGCGCACGGGGTGCGGGGGCTCGATGGTGCCGTGCCAGCTGGCGAGGTCGAGCAGGCCGGGGCCGGTGAAGGCGCGGGCGAAGTCGAGCAGCCGCCAGCCGCGCTCGCCGATGTGGAGGCTGGTGGGGTGGAACTCGGAGTGCACCCAGCCGAACGGTTCCAGTGTTGCTCCGGCCGAGCGGGCTTCGGCGGCCTTGGCGATCCGGTCGATCGCGTCCTCGACGTCGTCGGCGTCCTGCCACCGGTCGGCCTTGCGCAGCCGTTCGAGGTGTTCCAGCGCCCGGGCCGGAAGTGCGCGCAGGCGCTCCTGGCCGAGGACGGGCAAGGGCGGAGCCGTACGGGTGCCGTGCAGGACCACAGCCGCAGCGACACCGTCGAGGTCGTCGGCCTCGCGGACGGACGGTCCGAGGTCCTCCATGAGCATGCCGAGCCAGCCGTCCAGGACGGCGGAGGCGTGGACCTGGGGGACGGGTACGCCGAGGGTATGGGCCAGGCGGAGGGCCTGGTCCTCGCTGTCGAAGGGCTTCTTGGCGTACTTGAAGATGGCCGTGGAGCCGTCGGGGAAGGTCACGCGCTCGACGCCGGACATGGACCACACGCGTACCTCCTCCCGTACGGCGGTGGTCTGGCCGGTCGCGGTGAGCAGGTTGTCGAGGAGTTCGGCGCTGGGGTTTGTGGTCACGGGAGGGCTCCGGGGGATGGTGGCTTCCGGGGCGGGCGAGGGATGCCGGCCCGCCCCGGAGCCTGATCGGATGGTGGGTTACGCGGCGGGGTTCACGCGGTGGGCGTAGACCTGCTCGATCCAGCCCGCCTTGAACGCGGCGAGGTCGTCGCGGAAGTCCGCCATCGAGGCACCGTAGGGCGCGACCACGCCGCCGGACTGGTCCGGCACGGACTGGCACCCGTGCACGAGCCGGCCACCGAGCGCCGCGTGGGCCTTGATGGACTCGATCCGGCGGTGCTCGTTGAACCAGCCGCCGTGGTAGACCTCGTCGAGCATCCCGCCCATCTCGTCGTCCAGGTCGAAGACGACGGACGTGGCGGCAGGGAAGAACCAGCACGGGCCGACGTTGGAGATGTGCCCGTCCACCTCGACCTTGTTGAGCGCCATGAGCGTGGCCGCCTCGCGGAGCATCCGCAGATGATCGGCGGTGATCTGCGGCAGGCCGAGGCCGGCCAGGTGCTCGTCGCGGAAGAGATACGCGTACACCTCGTACGCGGTGGCCAGAACGCGGGCCGCATCGGAGGTGGACTCGCTGTGCTGCTTGATGAAGTCGAGCGCGAACTGCTCGACCGCGCTCTCGGTCTTCCGTCCACCTCCAGGAGCTGGGCCTTGACCAGCTCCCAGTCGGCGACGAGCCACGTGCTCGACTCGAAGCGGAAGAAGTACTCGGCCGGGTCGATCGTGATGCGTCGGCCGTCGACCTGGATGCCGGGCAGCCGGCTCCAGCGCGGGTCGAACGCCTCGGGCAGCTCGACCGTGATGGCCGTGGTGTCGATGGTGGTCACCGTGTCTCCGTCTCTGATCGGCCAGGTTCGGGCACAGGAATGCCCGAGCCCGGTGTGGGCGTACGGAACTTCGGGGTGCCGCCCGGACCAAGGGGGAGCCTGGATCACGGTCGCGCCGTTCCGGGCGGCTGCTGATAAGTGAACCGGTGGTCACGCTCAGTGGGTACGGTGGAAGGCAGTTGAAGCGGTATACGCGGTTTACAGCTCCAGGGCGGAGGCGATCGTGGCGGCGCAGCGAGAACCCAACTCCCGTCTGCGGGACGTCATCGACGTGGCCGGCTGCACTTACGAGGCCCTCGCCCGAGACGTGCGGCGCATCGCTGCCGAGAACGGCGAGTTCTTTCAGACCAACAAGTCGGCCATCTCGCACTGGGTGAACGGCACTCGTGCCCCGTCGGGCCGAGTAGGCCAGTACCTCGCCGAAGCGCTGTCCCGTCGAGCGGCGCACGATCACCCAGACCGAGATCGGCCTCCAGACCAGTGATGACGAAGAGTCGGCGGAATCCGACCCGTCCTCGCCGTCACCGACCTGGGCCGGGCCGACGTCGAGCGCCGCCGCTTCCTCGCCATCGCGGCCTTCACCACCGCCGGCGTCGCCATGCCGCTCGGCTACGACCACGAAGCCACCACCCGTATGCTCCGAGCCCGCACCGGCACGTCCCTAGTCGGCGCGGAGGACGTGGACGTCGTACGCCAGATCACCGCGGCCTTCAGCGCCGCCGACGAACGCCTCGGCGGCGGGCACGGACTGACCACCGTCACCGCGTACCTCGCCGACACAGCGGCCCCCATGCTGCGCGGACGCTTCCCCAGCGATGCCTTACGCTGGGCCGCCTTCGGCGCCGTCGCCGAACTCGCCTACCTCGCAGGGTGGAAGCACCACGACCTCGGCCAGGAAGGCGCCGCCCAGCGCTACTACCAGGTCGGCTACAAGCTCGCCTGCGAAGCCGACCCCCACGGCCACGCCGCCTGGATGATGCGCGCCCTCGCCCACCAGGCCCTGAGCTTCAAGCAGCCCCACCACTGCGTCGACCTCGTCGAAGGCGCCCTACGCACAGGTCTCGGCCACGTCGACGGCCAGACCGAGGCCCTCCTCCACATCACCCACGCCCGCGCCTACGCGGCCACCGACGAGAACCCGTCGGCCGCACGCGCCCTCCTCGCCGCCGAGGACGCCCTCCTACGGGACGACGGCCCCCAGCCCAGCTACTCCCGCGTGAGCGGCCCGGCCGCTGGCACCGTGGCCAGCCACACCGCCCGCACCCTGACCGACCTCGCCGACCACATCGGCACCGAACAACAGCACCGCGATGCCCTTACCCGCTGGGACCCCGAAAAGTACAAGCGCGTCCACGCCCTCACCCACGCCGACCTCGGCGACAGCCTCGCCGCCCAGGCCCGCGCTGACGAAGCCGTCGCCGCCTGGACCCAAGCCCTGGTCCTCATGGAGGGCATGACCTCCGACCGCACCCGCAAGGCGATCACCTCGATCCGCTCCACGCTCGCGGTCTACCAGCGCCGCCGCGTTCCCGGCGCCGCCGATCTCGCTCGCCGCGCCCGCGAGGCCCTCGCCTAACATGCCCAACAACCCGCCCGACGAAGGGAACACCGTGGCCCAGCAGACCGACGACCGCTCCCAAGCCCTCAAGCCGGCGCTCGAATCGATGACCCTGCTGGTCGCGGCCGTCATCGTCCACGACAAGGCCACCAACCGCGTCGTCCTCCTCCAACGCAGCGAAAACGCCAAGTTCGCCCAGGGCCTGTGGGACCTCCCCGTCGGCAAGAGCGAGCCGGGCGAACCCATCACCGAAACTGCCGTGCGCGAGCTCTACGAGGAGACGGGACTCACCGTGAAGCCCGAGTCTCTCAAGATCGCCCACATCATCCACGGCGCCTGGGGCGTCGAAGCCCCCAACGGCTTCCTCACGGTCGTCTTCGCCGCCCACGAATGGACCGGCGAACCCGAAAACCGCGAACCCCGCAAGCATTCCCAGGTCCGTTGGGTCGAAGCCAACGCCATCCCCGAAGTGTTTGTGGATACCACGGCCAGCGCCCTCCATCACTACCTGAATGACGGTTCGGAGGTCTCGCTGAACGGCTGGTCGGCAGCGTGAGCATCACGCTGCTCCACCTCATACCCAAGGATCCGCATTTTTCGCCTACGACGGCTGCGAGCAAGGCTGCGCAGGCCCAGCTGCAACAACTGGTTCCTGAAGCATTGGGCGGTTATGACGTCTGGGACATCCCCGGCACAGCCTTCATCGACCCCGGGGAGAACTGGTGCGGTGTTCGGTGCCCCGTGTGCAGCTCCGACATCCAAGACTGGTGGGGCAACGCGATGGACATGGCGGCCCTTCCGGACGGCTATTTCGACTCACTTGCCGTGACGGTGCCCTGTTGCTCTACCCAGACGGACTTGAACGCCCTCGACTACGTGGAGGCTGCGGGTTTCGCCAGGTACAGCCTCGTGACCACGGATCCAGAATGCGAGCTGCCGCTACCGCCAGCTAGCGTCCAGGCGCTGGAGGGCCTCCTGGGTACGGACCTGCGACAGGTCATCGCCCGGTACTGACGTCAAGCGCTGGCTTCGCTATGCAGGGTCGCTCGGAAACAGAAGCTCGTACGGCAGGTAATCGTCGTCCGGCACGCGCGGCACGTAGTCCGGGGCCGTGCGTGCAGCCACCGCCAGCAGGCGAGCGGCAGCCTCCTCCTCGGAGATGGAGGCAAGCCCGAGGGCGTGCAGAAGGCGGTCGCGCTCGGCGTCGAAGTCCGGGTGGTCGGCCCGAAGGTCCGAGCCGAGCTCGCTGATCGCGAAGCCCTTCGCCAGGTCGCGCCAGAAGGGCAGCACCACGATGAGTGTGATGGCCTCGACGAGGTCGGCGCCGATCAGTGTGGCTTGGCCCTCCGAGTCGGCGTACAGGACGGGCCTCTCCTCGGCCCCGGCTTCCCCGCACAGGAAGTACGTGCCGCCGGCGCCGCAGCCGGCTATCGGGTGTAGGGGGATACCGGTGGGAAGGGCAAGGTCTTCAACGGGGTCCCGGCGTTCGACGTCGAAATCGCCAGGCCAGGCGAGCGCGGCAGCAAGGGAAGGCTCCTGCTCGATCCGAAGGAGTAGATCGTCTGGTGCGGTCATGGGTGGAACGTAACAGCGCCCTCGGACATCTGGTGCGGCTGGCATGCTGATCGACGCTCAAGGGGTGCTGTCAGTGGGGCATGGCACAGTTCGGCCATGAGCTACGACCTGGCGGTGTGGGAAGGCAGCAAGCCCGCTGACGATGTGATCGCGGGCGAGGTCCTCACCCAGCTGTACGACCGCTATATCGACACGGAGGAAGTGTTTCCACCGTCACCGCGTATCGCGGAGTACGTTGCTGGGCTCTTGGCGCGATGGGTGGATCTCACGGAGGACGAGGAGGACACCTCCCCCTGGTCGACGGGGCCGTTGATCGGCGAGGCGTCCGGGCCGTTCATCTACTTCCCGATGCGGTACAGCATGGCCGAGGAGGCTTCGGCCTACGCCACCGATCTCGCGGCATCGATGGGGCTCGTTTGTTATGACCCGCAGGCTCGGCTGCTGCAGCCGTGACCGCCTTCGGACCGAGGGCGGGTGCAGTCCGGCACGACCTTCTTGTGCGCAGGTAGCGTGACCGGCATGTCCGAGGAGTTGCCCGGTTTTCCCTACCACCCCGACCCCTTGGCGACCGGGGCGGTCGTTGCGTCCAGCACGACGTGCCTCTGCTGCGGGAGGGCGCGGGGGTTCGTCTACACGGGCCCGGTGTACGCGGTCGAGGAACTTTCCAACCTGCTGTGCCCGTGGTGCATCGCGGATGGCAGCGCGGCTGCGAAGTACGACGCGCACTTCATCGGTGACCCGGTCGGGGACGATGTCCCGCTTGAGGTCGTGATGTCCGTCGATGCGTGTACGCCGGGCTTCTCCTCCTGGCAGGACCCGCGGTGGTTCTTTCACTGCGGTGACGGTACGGCGTTCATGGGGGCGGTGGGGGCGGCTGAGCTGGCCACGTTCCCAGATGCCTGGGAGGAGCTGCGCAGCGAGGCCGGCGCGTGGGGGTGGTCTGCCGAGACAGTGGAGAGCTATCTGGGTGCTCTGGACAAGGACAGTCAGCCCACCGGCTACCTCTTCATGTGCCGCACTTGCGGCCGATACATGGCGTACGCGGACTTCACGTAGCAGCAGTCAGGCGGCTGCGGCTACGGCCGGGTCCAGCTGTTGGCGAAGTCGCAGTGGAGGTCGGTCCAGCGGCGCTGCTCGTGGGCTGTGTAGCTTGGTTGGTCGCGGAGGTGGACGAGGGCATTGACCCACTGGTCCCAGAGGCCGTTGGGCTGGGTGAAGCGGCCGGCGTGGTGGGTGCCGAGGTGGGCGTCGAGGCGGAGGAGGGCACCGAGGGCTGCGGGCTGGTCGTAGCGGAGGTCGGTGCGGGGGAGGTAGTGGTCGAGGTAGGCGGTGAGGATCTCGGCGTCCGAGTGGGTGCCGAAGCGGGCCAGAGCGAAGCAGTAGCCGCGCCCGGAGAAGCAGAACTCGCTGGCCAGGAGCAGGTCGCCGATGCGTTCGCGGAACGTGGCTCGTCGGCCTACGCCGATCAGCCAGGCACTGGTGAGACGTGAGCGCCACTCGTAGCCGAGGAGGGCCTCCAGCTCGGCGTCGGTGATCGTGGCCGAGTCGTCGATGAGGTGACGGGCGAAGCGTTCGGCGTGTGGCCACCCGGGCCGCAGGACGCGACCGCTTTTCAGGTCGCGGTAGCGCGGGTGATCCGAGTCCTTCCTCGTCACGTAGCGCTCGATCACGTAGCCGTAGCCGCTCTCCTCGGGATGCTGGAACGGCATCGGTCACCTCTCCGGGTACAGGTCGGTACGGTCGATCCAGGTGGGGGCGACGAAGATCTTGTCGCCGACGGGGGCTTCGGACGCTTCCAGCAGGGACCATGTGCGGGCCTCTTCGACGAGGTGCTCCCAGGGCGCAGTCCAGTCAAGTTCCCAGTCCAGGGAGGTGTCGGAGATGCCGTACGTGCCGCCCGCCTCCACCCGCCAGAACTGGGAGTAGAGGATCACCTGGGCGTGGTCGGCCAGGTCGTTGATGATCTCGATGCAGCGGGCCGAGGGCCAGCCAGGGGCGTCGTCCGCCGCGGTGGCGCGTAGGCCCGCTGTGAGCGGTGGGACTACAGGGATGCGGGCGCCGAGTTCCGTCAAGGCCCAGCGGATGCCGCCCGGCTCGGTCCAGTCGGGCGGGGTCGCCCGTTCCAGGCAGGCGCGGTAGGCGCGGCGCAGGGGTTCGATCGCGCCGTCGATTTTCAGGCTCGCCATGGCGATGGCCGCCCATTCGCGGACGGTCGGGTTGTCGCTGTCCAGCAGTCCGATGAGGGCGGGGCCGCAGCGGCGATCTCCCACCTCCTCGAGGACCTCGATGGCGGTCAGCTGGCCGAAGCCACCGAGGGAGGGGAGTCCGTCGATGATGGCGGGGATGGCTTCGGAGCCGATCCAGATCAGTTCGGCGCGGGCGTCGTAGGACGCGCCGGCTTCGCCATCGAGCTGCTGGACGAGTCGCTTGATGTGGGAGGTCATGACGCCGGGTGGTCGCGGCGCCAGAAGGTGGGCAGCCACCAGCAGAGCACCGAGCGGTCGTCGGGCCACGGGGCTCGGTCCTCGGCTTCCCAGTCCTCGAAGGAGTCGCGTGTCAGGTCGATGGGGCGCCAGGCTGGGTCGAGCGGCTCGTCCTCGGCCGGAGGGCGGGCGTACCGACGGCCGTGCTGGTCGCAGGCTCCGAAGTCCTGGTAGTTGCGCTGAGCCTCGATCAGGGAGACCTTGTTCGCGCCGCCGGGCATGGCCGGCCAGCGGAACTGGACCCCGTCGTCCTCCCAGAAGCAGACGGGGCAGATCTCGTACGAGCCGGGCATGGCGTCGAGCACGCGGTGCCCGCAGCAGGGACAGGGGTAGCGGTCGCTCACCTGCGCAGTCTCGTTGCAGGTCCGGCCGGTGCGCCATGGATTTCTCGGCCTCGGGCCCCCCGGACAGTCCGCAGCCAGTCCGCAGGACACCCGTAAACAGCCGTCTGGAGCCAACGCACGTCAACAAGGAAATCCCAGGTCAGGGACCTAGAGGGGGCTCCGCCGCAGGTCAGGACCAGTCCGCAGACATTCCGCTTCAACGTCTGAACAGCAGGGGTCGTGCTCCGATGAGCCCGACCCCTTTTGTCTTCCCGTGCCGACCGGGTGCCGGCTTCAGTCGCCTCGGGGCGGGGTGAGCTTGTCGAGATCCAGGCTGATCTCGAAAGGCACCGGGCGCTTCAGGGCGCCCCGGAAGATGCCGGCCGGTGCGTAGGCGCCAGTCGGTTCGTCGAGTTCGTAGACGTGGACGACGGGGCTGCCGCCTTCTTCCTCGATGCACCAGTAGTGCGGGATGCCTGCCTCCGCGTACTTGCGGAGCTTGACCGTACGGTCGCGGTGCGCGGACTCGGGTGAGACAACCTCGATGACGAGTCGTACCTCGTCAGGTGCGAACCAGGTGCGGTCCGGGTCGTAAGCCGCGGTCGTCACCAGCAGATCCGGCTCCGGACGGTTCCGCTGGTCGAGGCGGATCGTCATCTCCCGTTCGACCTCGAAACCGGCTGGTGCGGCGGCCGTGAGTGTCGTGGTGAGGGAGGTGACAAGGCGGCCGTGCCAGGACCGCTGGGGCGACATCATGAAGACGAGGGCTCCGTCGATCAGCTCGGTGTGGCGGGGTGCCTCGGGGAGGCGGTCCAGGTCCTCCGCGAACCAGCCTTCCGCGCGCGGCGGGCGCATCCACTCGGGCAGTGCGGTCATGGCTCAACCGTAGCGATCCGGCGAAGCCGGAGCCATGAGACCGCTTCTGTCCTCGCCCGGCGCCCGGCCGCGCCGTCTCCGTCGGGGACATGCTGCACAGTCCCGTCCCGAATCCGGTGCTCGCCGACGCGCTGGACACCGAGCACATCCAGGCCGAGGGTTCCAGGTACGTGCCGAGCCGCCGCCCCCGGCCCACCTGACCACCCCCCCGGTCGGCGACGAACACGTCGAACCGGCCGCCCGCCTCCCGGTCAGCCGAGGGCGGTCAGTGTGCTCTCGGCCGCCGCCAGGACCGTGCGGGTCTGGTGGGCCACCTGCCGGGGCACGGGCACCGGGCGCAGGCGCAGGGTCTTCTCGAAGTCCGTGCACCAGGTGGTGAAGAGGTGGTCCAGGTCGCGGTGCAGCCCCGGCGCGGCGCTGTCGTCCGCCGTCTCCAGCAGTCGTAGCAGCAGGCCCGCGGCGCGCAGCGGCTGTCGGCGGGCCACGATGTCCAGGGCGCAGACCTGGGCCGTGGTCAGCCCCGGCGGCCCGTCGGCGGCCTGCCGGGCGAGTGGTTCCCAGGAGTCGGCGACCAGGTCGTAGAGGCCGCCGGCCATCCACTCCAGGACGCGTCTGGGCGCGTTGTCCCGGGCCGCCGGCAGAAAGGGGCGCGCCTGGTCGAGGACCGCGGTCACCTGGCGTCCGCCGTCCCGTACCAGCGCGGCCAGACCGCGCAGGACGGCACCGGCGTCCGGGTGCGGGGACGGGTCGTCGGCCAGGTCGGTCGCCCACAGCGGTACTTCGACGATCGCCGTGACCCCGCCGTACCGCCCGGGTGCGCACCAGGTCGACGCCCCGATGTTCTCGGACCCGGCCGCCAGCCGGGCCGTGCTCTCCGGCGGCGGCAGGACATAGACGCCGGGGCCGGGGTTCTCCCAGTGCAGGGCGTCGAACGTGCCGTGCTGGAGCGGGATGCCGAGCGCCGCGGCGGACTTCTCGAACGGCGTGGTGAGTGGGGGGAGGGCACGGGTCAGCTGGACCCAGGTGCCGCCCGCTTCGACGCTGTGCAGGGAGCACTGGAGGACCGGCCGCAGTTCGTCGATGACGTCGAACAGAGCCTGGCTCTCGGGGAGGTGCCGGGACTCGATGGGTGCCCACTCCGGCTGTTCCGCCGCGACCGGGCGGTAGGCGGCGCGGTAGTAGTCGGCCAGGGTGTGGCCGGCCTTGGCCGTCGCCTCTTCGATGCCCTGGCTCAGCGCGGCCCCGTCCGGGTCCAGGCACAGGACGATGTCCCAGGTGACGAGGGACAGGTCGGTCGCCGTGGCCGACCGGTCGCCGTGCGGCCCCGGTGCCACCGGTGCGCTCGCGACCTGTTCCGCCAGGGCGATCGCGGTCGTGCCGCCGACCGGCTCGTCGGGGTGCGGCCGGGCGACCACCAGGACGTGGTGCGGACCGTGTCCCACGGACAGCATCAGGATCGGGCGGCCGGCCCGGGACGTGCCGATCCGGCGCAGCCGGCCGGTCCCCGGGAACCGCGAGACCAACCGCCTGGCCGAGTCGGTGACTTCCGCGACCGTGAGGTAACGGTCCAGCATCGGCGTCTGGTCAGCTGCCGCCGTTGCCACCGCTGTCGCCGGTGGTCTCCTTCTTGTCCAGCGGCCGGATCTCGATCTTGTTCGGCATGCCATGTCCTCCCGGTGGTGGCTGTGGCGTGCAGTGATTGACGTGCTCTTGCCAGAGTTCGCTGTACCGGTAACCCTTGTCAACGTCCTTGGTCCATCGGCTGGTTGAGGCTCGGGAGATTGGCGCGAAGATGACGGTACCCGCGATGCGGCGGCCTCGGATCAAGCCGGAACACCGGGCCTACCGGACCGTCGACGGCCATGTGCGGATCGGGAGCGTCGTGCACGGCATCGGGGCCGAGGTCACGGATCCCGACGGCTGGGTGTGGACGCTGGTCGAGACCATGGACGGCACCCGGAGCGCCGCGGACATCGTCGCCGAGGTGTCCCGCCGCCACCCCGGACTACGGCTGCCCGACCCGGACATCGCCCAGGCGATCACGGACCTGACCATGGCCGGGTACGTGGAGGACGCCGGTGTCGCGCCGCCGGCGGAGCTGTCCGAGCGGGAACGCGAGCGGTACGGCCGGGGCATGACCCTGCTGCGCTGGATGGACCTCCGGCCCCGGGAGAGCGCCTGGGAGCCGCAGCTGCGGCTGCGCCGGGCCCGGGTGCTGCTGGTCGGCGTCGGCGGTACCGGCGGGGCCGCCGCGCGGGACCTGGTGGCCTCCGGGGTGGGGCGGCTGCACTGCGTCGAACCGGACGTCGTCGAACTGTCCAACCTCAACCGGCAGACCCTCTTCGGCGAGCGCGACCTCGGCACACCGAAGATCGACGCGGCGCTGACGGCACTGCACGCCCTGAACTCCGACACGACGGTCACGGGCGAACGCCGGGAGGTGCACGGGCCGGGTGACCTGGAACACCTGCTGACCGAGGGCTCCGCCGACGGCTCGGGCTACGACGTACTCCTCCTGGCCGCCGACCGCCCCGCCGCGATCCGCAGATGGGCCAACCAGGTCTGCCTGGCCACCGGCACGTCGTGGGCCGAGGCCGGGTACCGGGGCCCGCTGGTGAGCGTCGGGGTGTTCGCGCCCGGCCGGGGCGCGTGCTGGGAGTGTCTGCGCAGCGCCGAGGTCGAGCGGCGCGACCTGCGGCTCGCGCCCGGCCAGGACGAGGAGGTCGCCTCACCCCGGATGCCGTGGAACCCGGTCAACTCGGTGACCGCGGGCCTGTCCGGCAGCCTGCTGGCCCATGCCGCGCTGATGCTGCTGTGCGGGATCCCGCCGGTCGACCCCGGTTGCCGGTTCGGCCTCAACCTCATGCTGCCCGGCGAGCCCGTGATGCAACGCTCGGAGCGCCGCCCCGACTGCCCCGCCTGCGGCGCCGCCCGCACGGCCCGGACGGCCGGGGACCTGACGTGACGGAGACCGCGGCGACGGACCGGACCCGGATCGAGCCGTCGACCCGGGTCCTGCTGCACGACCTCGGGATACGGCGGGACCGGGACGAGTGGATCGTGGGCCGCATGGCCACCCGGACCTTCGTCGCCCTGCCCGCGGCCGGGGCCCGGGCGGTGGAGCTCCTCGGCCAGGGACTGAGCGTCGCCCGCACGGCGGAACTACTGCACGAGGAGACGGGCGAGGAACTCGACATCACGGACTTCGTCCGGGACCTGGCCGCCCTGGGGTTCGTGGCGCGGATCGGGGACTGCCCGGTTCAGGACGCCGTACCGCCGCGCGCGTCACTGCCGTGGCTGCGGCCCCGTGCCGTCCGGTTCGCCCTGCACCCGGCCCTCGCGGTGCTCGTCGGAGTGCTGCTGACGGCCGCCGTCGCCGTCCTGGCCCACCGTCCCGACCTGGTCCCGGGCTACCGCGACCTGCTGTGGAGCCGGCACGGCAGCCTGGTCCTGCTCACCGGGGCGGCGGCCGGGTGGGCGCTGCTGTTCGCCCACGAGCTGGCGCATCTGGTCACCGCCCGGGCCGCGGGCGTGCCGGGGCGGATGCGGCTCGGCACCCGGCTGCAGTTCCTGGTCATGCAGACCGACATCAGCGGCATCGAGCTCGCGCCCCGCCGCCAGCGGCTGACGGCCTACCTGGCCGGTATCGCCCTGAACCTGTCCGTCGCCTCGGCCCTGGTCCTGGTCCTCGCCCTGACGCCCACCGGGACGACGGCCCACCGGGTGCTCGCCGCCGCCCTGCTGCTGGCCCTGCTGCCGCTGCCGTTCCAATGCATGGTGTTCACGCGCACGGACCTCTACTTCGTCCTCCAGGACGTCACCGGCTGCCGGAACCTGTACGGCGACGGTCTGGCCTACGCCCGCTACCGGTTCCGACGGCTGCTGCGCACCCCCCGCCCTGCCGGGGCCGGTGACCCCAGCACGCGGCTGCCCCCGCACGAGCGCCGGGCCGTCCGGCTCTACAGCGTCGTCCTCGTGGCCGGTACGGTGGCCTGCCTGGCGTTCATGGCCGCCGTCACCCTTCCCGCCGACCTCACCCTGCTGGTCCGCGCGGCCCGGGGACTGGGCCCGGACCACGGCCTCGCGCGCAACGCCGACTCGGCGGCCGTGCTGGTCACCCTGGGCGGCGTCAACGTCCTGTGGCTGGTGACCCGCTGGCGCGACCGCCGCGCACGCCGGTCCGCGGGACGGGCCTGAAGCACGAAGCCCGCGACCGGGCCCCCGCGCCGCCGCACCGAGAGCGGCCCGCCACCTGCGCCGACGCCGTCGGGACAGCGGGCCGAGTACGTCCGCCTCCGCGACACCGGGCCGCGTACCTCCGCCGGGCCGGCGAGCCGCGTACCCCGGCACGCCTGGGCAGCACGGACGGCAGGCCGCTCAGGGGCGCGCGAAAGGCGCGCCGACGCCCCCGACTCGGTCAGCCGCTCTGCCCACGCACAGCCACTCCCGCCCCCTGGCTACGCCGACTCGCGCAGCCGCAGTTCCGCCCCCACGGTCAGTTCGTCGGGGCGCAGCGGCCCGGCTCCGGTCAGGAGCCTGGCCGTCTGTTCGACGGCGAGCGCGCCGAGGCGGCGGGTGTCCAGGGCCACCGTGGTCAGCGCCGGCTCGACGAGGGTGCCCAGGCCGAGGCCGTCGAAGCCCAGCACGGCGAGATCCCCGGGGACCTGGCGGCCGAGCCGACGGGCGGCGCGCAACGCCCCGAAGGCGATGATGTCGTTGAACGTGAACACGGCGGTCAGATGCGGGTACCGGACCAGGAGCTCCTGGAGCGCGTGCTCCCCGCCGTCGACGCTCTGGTCGGCGCGGGCCACCGAACCGGCGTCCAGCGCGCACGCGGACATCGCGCTGTCGAACCACTCGTGCCGGACGCTCGGCTCGGAGCGTTCCGCGTGATCCAGCATGCCGATGTGCCGGTGCCCGGCCCCCATCAGGTGCCGTATCGCCGCGTGCACGCCCGCCTCGCCGTCGATCCGGATCGAACTGAACCGCTCGGTGGGGCGCTTCCGGTCGATGAGGACGACGGGCAGCCCCCGGGTGAGCCGGGCGATCTCGTCCTCCGGCAGGCTCAGGTAGCCCACCACGGCGTCCACCTGCGAGGCGATCACCTCCAGGGTGCCCCGCTCCTCCTCGATCCGGTCGCCGGTGTCGTACACCACGACGTGCCAGCCGCGGCCCCGGGCCGCGTCCAGCGCGGCGGCGGCGACCTCGGTGAAGAACGGGTTGAGCAGGTCGGGGATCACCAGTCCGACGCTGATCGTGTCCTGCCGCACCAGCCCGCGGGCGAACCGGCTCGGCCGGTAGCCAAGGGCAAGGGCGGCGTCCAGGACGCGCTGCTTGGTGGAGGCGCCGATCTCCCCCTTGTCGTTGAGCGCACGTGACACGGTCTGCCGGGACACTCCCACGGCTTCGGCCACATCGTCGATCGTCACCCTGCGGGGTCCGGTCCCCGACGGCGCCATCACTCACCTCCGTGCAGTTGCCGACGCGACCGCGTCGCAGGGACACCGAGTATGCCGGGTCCGACGTATTGAGTCTTGACACTCCGGCGGGCCGAAGTTCACACTCCCAATCACTTCCCGTTACCGCTCCCGTGAGCGCTCACGTTACCGCTCACGGAACCTGATTCCAACCAGAAGGCATCCGCCTCCAGGTGTCAACGTCGACCCGCCTGCCGCCCTCGGCCAGGCGTTCTCTGGAACGGAAGATATGAGCAGCACAGCCACACGCACCCGCCTCGCCGCCGCGGCCGCCACGGCGGGCATCGTCGTACTCGCCGGATGTTCCTCGTCCGGTTCGTCGGACAAGGCGTCGTCCGCCTCGTCCTGCGCTCCCGCGAAGGGCAAGGTCACCCTCCAGTACTGGAACACGGTCCCGGGCATGGACAAGGTCGTCGCCCTGTGGAACAAGCAGCACCCGGACGTCCAGGTCGAGACGAAGAACATCTCCAACGACCAGTACGGCACCCTCGGCAACGCCCTCAAGGCGGGCAAGGCGCCGGACCTCGCCCAGGTCGGCTACGACGAACTGCCGAACCTGCGCACCCAGAACGCCTTCGTGGACGCCTCCGCCTGCAAGGCGGCCACCGCGGCCAAGTCGA
Organism: Streptomyces sp. NPDC111744; assembly: GCF_055634995.1. Classification (NCBI taxonomy): domain Bacteria; kingdom Bacillati; phylum Actinomycetota; class Actinomycetes; order Kitasatosporales; family Streptomycetaceae; genus Streptomyces; species Streptomyces sp. NPDC111744. The sequence goes on along the minus strand of NZ_JBVKCG010000001.1, from coordinate 281,267 downwards.
AGTTCGTGCCCTGGACCTGGTCGCAGACCAGCTTCGGCGGCACCGGTGTGTTCGCCCTGCCGCAGGACACCGGCCCGATGGCCCTGTTCGTGCGCACCGATATCTTCAAGAAGTACAACGTCGCCGTCCCCACGACCTGGGACGAGTACGCGACGGCCGCCGAGAAGCTGCACAAGGCCGACCCCAACCTCGACATCACGTTCTTCGACCCGAACAACGCCGAGTGGTTCAACGGGCTGCTCTGGCAGAACAACGCCCAGATGTACGGCTACTCCGGCGACAAGTGGCAGGTCAGCGTCGAGTCGGCGCAGAGCAGGCAGGTCGCCGACTACTGGCAGAAGCTGATCTCCGGGAAGCTGGTGCGCACCGACCTCGCCAACGGGTCGACGCAGATGTACGCGGCGTACCAGAAGGACCAGATCGCCAGCTACGTCGGCGCCGCCTGGGGTTACAGCATGTTCCGCGACAACCTGCCCAAGCAGTCCGGGAAGTGGTCGATCGTCCCGATGCCGACCTGGGGCACCAACGGCTCCTCCGGTGACTGGGGCGGCTCGACCGTCGCGTTCATGAAGGGCAGCAAGCACCTCTACGAGTCGGTCGAGTTCAACACCTGGCTGAACAGCGACCCGCAGGCGCTGGCGATGGAGAACGAACTGGGCGGCCTCTATCCGGCGGCCAACGCCGGGCTTGAGCTCCCCGCGCTCTCCAAGGGCGTGCCGTACTACGGCAACGAGAAGATCTTCGACGTCTTCGCCGACTCGTCCAAGAAGATCGACACCAGCTTCTCCTGGGGCCCCACCCAGAAGACGGTGAACCTGGCGCTGCAGGACGCGATGGCCAAGGCGGCAGGCGGTGACGGCACCCTCACCGACGCGCTCGCGGCCGCCCAGGCCGCCGCGCTGAAGTCGATGAAGGACCAGGCCATCCCGGCCGCGGCGGGCAAGTGACCGCCGTATGACCGACATCGCCACCCGCCCGACCCGCGCGGTGCCGCCGACCGGGGGCCGCCGTCGTCGTCTCGACGGCGGCGGCCCCCGGCTGGGCACCGTCGCCGCCTTCGTCACACCGTTCTTCCTGCCGTTCCTGCTGTTCTACCTCGTGCCGGTCGGCTACGCGCTCTGGCAGAGCGTCCGCGTGGTGCGCCGCAGCGGAGGGCAGTACGGGACGTCGTACACGACCTTCGGCGGCTTCGAGCAGTACGTACAGGTGTTCCACAACACCGAGTTCTGGTCCAGCATCGGCCGCATCGGACTGTTCGGCATCGTGCAGGTGCCCGTCATGCTGTTCGTCGCCCTGGTCATCGCGCTGCTCCTCGACACCCCGCTGCTGAAGGCGAAGGGCTTCTTCCGGATCACCGCCTTCATGCCGTACGCGGTGCCCGGAGTCATCGCCGCGATCATGTGGTCGTACCTCTACTCGCCGCAGCTCAGCCCTGTCGTCGACCTGCTGAACGGCGTCGGGCTGCACCCCGACTTCCTCGGCCCGGGTGCCGTGCTCTGGTCGGCCGCGAACGTCTCCACGTGGCTGTGGACCGGCTACAACATGCTGATCATGTTCTCGGCGCTCCAGTCGATCCCGCAGGAGCTCTACGAGGCCGCGAAGATCGACGGCGCCTCGAACTGGACGATCGCCTGGCGGGTGAAGGTCCCGATCATCGCCCCGTCGATCGTCCTGACCACGGTGTTCTCGATCATCGGCACGCTCCAGCTGTACGCCGAGCCGGCCGTACTGCGGCAGATCTCCTCGAACATCTCCAGCACGTTCACCCCGAACATGCTCGCCTACACGGTGGCCTCCGGGAACAACTACCAGCAGGCCGCGGCCATCTCCGTCGTCATCGCCGTCATCACCTTCGTCTTGAGCTTCGGGTTCATGCGACTGACCTCGAAGAAGGCCGGACTGTGAGCACTGTGAGCAATCACCCCTCCTTGATCAAAGAGAGCCGTGTCAGCCGGACCGCCGCCATGGGCCTGATGCTGCTGCTGGCCGTGTACTTCCTGCTGCCTGTCTACTTCCTGGTGGTCGCGGCGACCAAGCCGCAGGGCGACCTCGCCACCACCAACGGGCTGGCGTTCTCGCACTTCAACCTGTTCGACAACCTGCGGGTCCTGTTCACCCGCAGCGACGGCATCTTCGGCCGCTGGGCCCTCAACACCGTTGTGTACGCGGTGCTGGGCGCGGGCGTCGGCACCCTGATCTCCGCGCTGTGCGGCTACGCCCTCGCCAAGTTCCGGTTCCGCGGCCGGGAGTTCCTGTTCTCCGTCATCCTCGGCGGCGTCCTGGTGCCCACCACCGCGCTCGCCCTGCCGCTGTTCCTGCTGTTCTCGGCCACTGGGCTGGTCAACACCTATCTCGCGGTGTTCCTGCCCAGCATCGTCAGCCCGTTCGGCGTCTACCTCGCGCGAATCTTCGCGAACGCGGCCGTACCGCAGGAGCTGATCGAGTCGGCGCGCCTGGACGGCGCCGGCGAGTTCCGCACCTTCTTCTCGGTGGCGTTCCGGCTGATGACACCGGCCCTGGTGACCATCTTCCTGTTCCAGTTCGTGGCCATCTGGAACAACTTCTTCCTGCCGATGGTGATGCTGCAGAAGGAGTCCCTCTTCCCGATCACCCTCGGCCTGTACGAGTGGAACGGCCAGACCGCCCGCGCCCCGGCGCTCCAGCAGTCCATCATCACCGGCTCACTGGTCTCGATCGTGCCCGTAATCATCGTGTTCATCCTGCTCCAGCGCTTCTGGCGGACCGGACTCGCCGCCGGCTCCCTCAAGTGACCACCCGGAAGGTGCCCTTCGTCATGCCCGACTCCGCCGTCTTCGTGCCCCACTTCCACTGGGACCGGGAGTGGTACGAGCCGTTCCAGGTGTTCCGGCACCGCCTTGTCACCGCCCTCGACACCGTGCTGGCGACGGCCGAGGCGGATCCGGACTTCCGGTTCACCGTCGACGGGCAGATGGCGGCGGTCGAGGACTATCTGGAGATGCGCCCGGAAAACCGCGACCGGGTCGCGGCCCTGGTCCGCGAGGGCCGGCTCGCCGTCGGGCCCTGGCTGATCCTGCTCGACGAGTTCCTCTGCTCCGGCGAGACCATCGTCCGCAACCTGCAGATGGGGTGGGCGGCCGCGAAGCGCCTCGGCGGGGCGATGCCCATCGGCTATCTGCCGGACATGTTCGGCCACATCGCGCAGATGCCGCAGATCCTGGCCCGCGCCGGCATCGAGCACGCGGCCCTGTGGCGCGGGGTGCCCGGCGCGGTCGACGGCCACGCCTTCCGCTGGCGCGCCCCCGACGGCTCCGAGGTCCGCACCGAGTTCCTCTTCGACGGGTACGACAACGGCCTCGACGTCCTGCTGGTACCGGACCGGATCCGGCAGGCGCTCGCCGAGTACGCCGAGCTGACCGCCGGACGCTGGGGCGGCGACCCGCTCCTGGCCATGGCCGGCACCGACCACAACGCGCCCGACCCGCGGCTGGCGGACTGGCTGCGGCAGGCCTCCGGCGAGCAGCGGCCGATCACCGTCGCCACGCTCGACGAGTACATACGCAAGCACGTACGGGACGAGGTGACCGCGGTCGTCACCGGTGAACTGCGCAGCCATGTCCGGGGCAACATCCTGCCGGGCGTGCTGTCCGTACGGCTCGGGCTCAAGCAGCGGATGGCCCTCGCCGAGCGGACCGTCGACCACGCCGAGCGGATGAACGCCCTGTGGTCCCGGCGCGACGAGTCGCACTTCCTCGCCCTCGCCTGGCACAAGATCATCGAGTCGACCGCCCATGACTCGGTGGTCGGCTCCGGCACCGACGAGACCTGCGACCAGGTCGCCGCCCGCCTCGCCGAGGCCGCGCAGACCGCCCGGGCGGTCCGGGACGCGGCCCTCGCCGAGCCCGCCGCTCTGGTGCCGAGCGACGGCCACCTGGTCGCCAACCCGCTGCCCGTACCCCGTACCGCACTGGTCGAGGTGGACGTCGTCGCCCCGCCCGAGGACGGAACACTGGTCGCGACCAGCGCCGACGGGACGGCGCATCCGGTGCAGCTGGTCTCGCACGCCCCGACCGTCCTGAGCGACGAGCGCCTGGACGCGACACAGCTCGAACGCGTACTGCGCCGCATCCACCGCCGTGAGCTGTTCGGCCTGCTGATCGACCGCTATGAACTCACCCCGCACGAAATGGTCTTCCACCTCGCCGAAGTGCCCGTCGGCGGCCCCTTCGACCTGATGACCCTCCGCGGCGAGGTCGCCGCCGCGGCGGCCGCGCACCCGGGGGAGTGGCGGGTGCGGACCCTGGCCCAGGCCCGGGCCACCGCGCTGGTGGCGGTGCCCGTCCCTGCCTGCGGACTGACCACCTTCCGGGTGGCGGCGGGCGACCGGCCCGCCGCCCCGGCGACGCGGCCCGCGTCCGGGACGGCGGACACCCTGTCCAACGGCCTGGTCACGGTCGCCGTCGCGACCGACGGCACCCTCGACATGACCGGCGCCGACGGCACCGTCCTGTCCGGGGTCGGGCGTCTCGTCGACGGCGGCGACCGGGGCGACAGCTACAACTACGCGCCCCCGGCCCATGACCAGCTCGTCCACGAGCCGGTCCGGGTCGACGTCGAACTCCTGGAAACCGGCCCCCTGCGCTCCCGGCTGCGCGTCACCCGGGTCTACGACTGGCCCGATGCGCTCCGTACCGACGACCGTGACCGGCGTAGCGCCCGGACCGTGCCGACACCGGTGGAGACGCTGGTGGAGGTCCGCGCCGGCGAGCCCTTCGTCCGGATCGCCACCGCGTTCCTCAACCGGAGCGCCGACCACCGTCTCCGCTTCCACGTCCCGCTGCCCGTGCCCGTCACCACCTCCGCGTCGGCAGGGCAGTTCGCCGTCACCGAGCGCGGACTGACCGCCGAGGGCGGCTGGGGCGAGTACCCCATCCCGACCTTCCCCGCCGGCTCCTTCGTGTCGGCGGCCCCGGCCACCGTCCTGCTCGACCACTCGGTCGAGTACGAACTCGTCGACGACGGCTCCGCCCTCGCCCTCACCCTGCTGCGCGCCATCGGCTCGATCAGCGTCAACATCCACCCCCTGCGCGACGAACCCGCGGCGAGCGAGATCCCCGTCCCGGGCGCACAGGAGCTGGGCATGCGCATCGAGAACCGGTTCGCCGTGCTGCCCTGGGAGAGCGGCTGGCAGGGAGCGAACGCGGTCGCCCTCGCGGAGGAGTTCCGGGCCGACGTCCTGGTCGCCCGCGGGACCGCCCCCGGCGGTGGCCCGCTGCCCCCTGACGCGACCGGTGTCCAGGTCGACGGCCGGGACGTGCAGGTGTCGAGCATCCGGCGCGTCACCGACCCCGAGCACGGACCCGGCACCGAGGTCCGGCTGGCCGCGCTGCGCGACACCGCGTCGGCCGTCCGCGTGACCGGCGCCTTCACCGAGGCCACGACGGTCGACCTGCTCGGCCGGCCGATCGCCGCGGAGCCGGTGACGGAGGACGGGCTCGCCCTCGTCCTCGGCCCCTGGGAGATCCGCACCGTCGTCCTCCGATAGCGGCACAACACCCCCCCCGACACCCAGAAAGTTGTGAAGCCTTGCCCTCCGAGCACTCCGCGTACGTATCGGACACCGCCCCGTGGCGTGGCGCCCTGCGCCCGGCCCGCTCCTGGCTGCACTCCGACGCCCCCGCCCTCCCGCTCAACGGAAACTGGCGCTTCCGGCTGTCGCCGACGGCGGCCGTCGACGAGGAGTTCGCGGCCGAGGACTTCGACGACCAGGGCTGGGACGGCATCCCGGTGCCCGCGCACTGGGTGCTGGAGGGCGACGGGGCCTACGGCCGGCCGATCTACACGAACATCCAGTTCCCGTTCCCGATCGACCCGCCGCACGTCCCCGACGAGAACCCCACCGGCGACTACCGCCGCCACTTCGGCCTGCCCGACGGCTGGTCGGACGCCGAGCGGGTCCTGCTGCGCTTCGACGGGGTGGAGTCGCTGTTCAAGGTGTGGGTGAACGGCGTCGAGATCGGCAGCGCGAGCGGCAGCCGGCTGGCCCACGAGTTCGACGTGACGTCCGCGGTCCGCCCCGGTGACAACGTCGTCGCCGTCCGGGTGCACCAGTGGTCGGCGGCCAGCTACCTGGAGGACCAGGACCAGTGGTGGCTGCCGGGCATCTTCCGGGACGTCACCCTGCTCGCCCGCCCGGCCGGGGGCATCGAGGACGTCTGGCTGCGCACCGGTTACGACGACGGGCACGGGCGGATCGACCCCGAGGTCACCGCCGACCCGGCGGCCTTCCCCGTCACCCTGCGCATCCCCGAACTGGGCGTCGAGCGGGTCTGGGAGACGGCGGCCGACGTGGCACCCCTCGACATCCCGGGCATCGAGCCGTGGTCGGCCGAGCGGCCCCGCCTGTACGACGTCACCGTGTCCTCGGCCGCCGAGAGCATCGCCCTGCGGGTGGGCTTCCGCACCGTCGAGATTCGCGGTGACCGCTTCCTGGTCAACGGCCGCCGGGTCGTCTTCCACGGCATGAACCGCCATGAGGCGCACCCCGGGCGCGGCCGGGTCTTCGACGAGGCGCACGCCCGCGAGGACCTGGCCCGGATGAAGCGGTTCAACGTGAACGCCATCCGCACCAGCCACTACCCGCCGCACCCCCGGCTGCTCGACCTCGCCGACGAACTCGGCTTCTGGGTCGTCCTCGAATGCGATCTGGAGACCCACGGCTTCGACCACGTCGGCTGGACCGGCAACCCGACCGACGAACCGGCCTGGCGCGCGGCCTGCCTCGACCGTATCGAGCGCACCGTCGAGCGGGACAAGAACCACCCCGGCGTCGTCATGTGGTCGCTCGGCAACGAGGCCGGCACCGGCGCCAACCTCGCCGCCATGGCGGCCTGGGTGCACGCCCGCGACCCCGAGCGTCCCGTGCACTACGAGGGCGACCACACCGGCGAGTACACCGACGTCTACTCACGCATGTACGCGACGGTGACGGAGACCGAGCAGATCGGCACGGACGGTTCCCGTGCCCCGCTGCTCGGCTGCACCCCCGCCCAGGGCACCCGGCTGCGCACCAGGCCGTTCCTCTTGTGCGAGTACGCCCACGCGATGGGCAACGGACCCGGCGCCCTCGACCAGTACGAGGAACTGGTACACCGCCACCCCCGGCTGCACGGCGGCTTCGTCTGGGAGTGGCGCGACCACGGCATCCTGGCCCGGACCCCGGACGGGACGCCGTACTACGCCTACGGCGGCGACTTCGGCGAGGTCGTGCACGACGGCAACTTCGTCATGGACGGCATGGTGCTGAGCGACGACGTGCCGACGCCCGGCCTCCACGAGTTCAAGGCGGTGGTTCAGCCGATCCGCTTCGTGTTCGACGACGACCAGCTCGCGATCACCAATCTGCGGCACTCCGCCGACACCTCCGACCTGCGGTTCTGCTGGCGAGTCGAGCACGACGGCACCCTCGTGGAGTCGGGGGACCTGGAGGTCCCGGTGGTGGCGGCGGGCGAGTCGGAGCGGGTGCCGCTGCCGCCGGTCCCGGTGGCGGCGGACGCCGAGACCTGGCTGACGGTCGAGGCGGTGCTGGCGGCGGAGACCCCCTGGGCACCCGCGGGACACGAGGTCGCCACCGCCCAACTCGACCGCTCGGTGCGGCGGCCCGTGCCCGCCGTCCGGCACCGGACCGGCTGGCGGCCGGGCGAGGGCACGCTCACCCTCGGCATCGCCGAGTTCGCCGGCGGCTCCCTCACCCGCCTCGCCGGGCGCGCGGTGACCGGTCCGCGTCTTGAGCTGTTCCGGGCGCCGACCGACAACGACGAGGGCACGTCCGACCGGCTGGAGGGCAGTGACGCCAGTGCCGCCGGGGTGTCCAGCGCCGAGCTGTGGCGCCGCGACGGACTCGACCGCCTCACCGCACGGCGGGTCACCGTGGAGGAGGCCACGGACGCCCTGCGCACCGTCGACCGGGTCTCCGCCGCGCACTCCGCGCTGTCGGTGACGGTGGAGTCCGTGTGGTCCATCGAGGACGGCGAGCTGGAACTGCGCGTGGAGATCGAGCCCTCGCGCGGCTGGCGGACGGTGTGGCCGCGGATCGGGGTGCGCTTCGAACTGCCCGACGGGACGGCCCCGGTGGACGGCGCCGACTGGTTCGGCCTGGGCCCGCACGAGTCCTACCCCGACAGCCTCCGTGCGGCCCGCACCGGCCGCTTCTCCGCCGCCGTCCCGGACCTCTCGGCCGGCTACGCACGCCCCCAGGAGACCGGCCACCGCTCCCGGCTCCGCCACCTCACCCTGACCGGCGCCGACACCGAGGTACTGCACCTCACGGCCCTCCCCGACACCCGCGGCCGGCGCCCCGGCTTCACCCTCACCCGCCACACCCCCCAACAGCTCGCCCGGGCCGCCCACCCCTTCGAACTCCCGGAGTCCACCACCAGCCACCTCATCATCGACGCGGCCCAGCACGGCCTCGGCTCCCGGGCCTGCGGACCGGACGTGTGGCCCGAGTTCGCGCTGCGCCCCGAAGCACGCACCCTCAGATTGCGCATCACCCACGGCGTACGCCGGTGAGGTGAACCCGTCCCGGAAAACCTGTTGGACGTGAACTCCCTTCCGGGTGAAGGTGGTCGGCTGGACCGACCGCGACAGCAGGGAGACCGCACATGACCAGGATCTGGCTGATCACCGGGGCGAGCAGCGGCTTCGGCCGTGCGCTGGCCGAGGCCGCGCTCGCCGCGGGTGACACCGTCCTCGGGGCGGCCCGGCGCCCCGAGGCACTGGACGACCTGGCCGCCGCCCATCCCGGGCGGGTGGACCAGGTCCGTCTGGACGTCACGGACATCGCCGCGATCGAGCCCGCGGTACGGGACGTCGTGGCCCGGCACGGACGGATCGACGTCCTCGTCAACAACGCCGGCCGCACCCATGTCGGCGCCTTCGAGGAGACCACCGACGCCGAACTGCGCGACCTGTTCGACCTGCATGTCCTCGGCCCGGCCGCGCTGGTGCGAGCGGTCCTGCCGCAGCTGCGCGCCCAGCGCTCGGGGGCGATCGTGCAGATGAGCAGCATGGGCGGGCAGATGTCCTTCGCGGGCTTCTCGGCCTACAGCGGCACGAAGTTCGCGCTGGAGGGCATGTCCGAGGCGCTCGCCGACGAGGTGCGGGAGTTCGGGATCAAGGTGCTGATCGTGGAGCCGGGCGCCTTCCGTACCTCCCTCTTCGACACCAGCCGGGCCGGGACCAGCCCCGACACCGGGGTGTACCCGAAGGTCACCCAGACCCGTGGCGCCGTCGAGGGCGGCCGCGGCAGCCAGCCCGGCGACCCGGCCAAGGCGGCCGCCCTGATCCTGGCCGCCCTGGACGCCGAGGAGACCCCGCTGCACCTGCCCCTGGGCGACGACGCGGTGACCGCCGTACTGACGCAACTGGACGTCGTGCGACGGGACATCGCCGTCTGGGAGAAGCGCACCCGGGCCACCGACTTCGACTAGCCCGCCTCGGTCGGGTCCGCGACCCAGCCCGCCGCCAGGACCAGCCGGCTGTCGCGGTGCACGGCGAGGAAGCCGAACGGCCGGTCGAAGGTGGCCCGGACGACAGTCGACTCGTGCCGGTACTGCGGCGGCCCGCCGCCCGGCGCCGCGAGGACGGCCGTCACCGCGGCGGCCCGGAAGCCCAGCGGCCCGAACTCCGCGACCGCGGACTGCCCGGCCGCCCCGATGGCCAGCGGCGCGGCGCTGATGCCCGGGAAGTGCCCCTCGCGGGCGTCGGCGGCCGTGGAGAGCCCGAACAGACCGTGCAGCTGGAGCAGATCGTGGTCCGCGCGCACCTCGAAGCCGACGGTCGTCACATCGAGCCGTACCGGGTCCGGGGTGAGCGACGGCAGCCGCTCCACGGCCACCCCCGGTCCCGCCTGCCCGTAGGGCAGCTGGCCGCCGGTGGTCACCGGCAGGGCGCGCTCCAGGACGCCGATGCCGGTATGCAGCACCTGCCCGGGCGCCATCCCCTCCTCGCCGAGCAGGAGATGGACGTCGAGGGCGTTGCCGCCCAGCACCTTCAGGATGGTGACGTGCCCGTCCGGGCCCGCGGTCACCCCGATCCGGTCCGTCCGGACACTGCTGCGGCTGAGACCGGCCAGGGTACGGCCCTGCCAGGGCCCGGAGCCTGGCCGCAGCACGGTCTCCTCGAACGGCTGCCGCCAGTCCGTGTGCAGGGCCAGCGCGGTCGCGAGCACCATCCGGGCGCCCTCGGTCAGCTTGACCGGCATCCGCCCGACCAGCCCCTCGGTGCGCTTGGCCGCCCACGCGTCCAGCGCCTCCTGGGAGGCCGCGGGGTCGGCGCCGAGCACCCCGTGCGCCTCGGCGGGCAGTCCCGCCGCCCACTGCTCGCGCAGCTCCAGCGCACGGTCGGTCCACAGTCCCAGGGCCGCCCCGACACCGTGCATCGAGTCGAGGTCGCCGAGTAACTCCCGCGCCCCGGCCGCTGCTTGGTCGGCTTGCATCCCGACGGCCCGGCTCAGTTCGTCCCGGGCGGGGCCCGCCGCCCCGTCGGCGAGGAAGGCCAGCAGCGGCCAGACACCGGCGGCCGAGAAGACCGTGCCCTGTCTGGTCCGCTGCGCCCAGCGTGCGGTGAGCGCGTTGACGGCGCTGACGGTGTCGTTCATTGGTCGTCCTCCCAGGAGTACTCGGGGAAGGGCAGGGGATCCGTGACCCGGCCCGCCGCGAGGGCGAGCGGGGAGTGCCGGTGCAGGGCGAGCGGAACAGTCGGTCCGGTTCCGGCAGGCTGTGACCGGTCGTCATGTCGTACGCCCCTGTCGTCACGTCGAGAAAGGGCGGCGTCGGGCCGGCGCACCGCGGCTTCTCCACGCTCAGGCCCGGACCGGGCTCCCCGTAGGGAAGCTGACCGCCCGGGATTTGCTTCTGCCACACCCCGGCCGCCGAGAACACCGCGCCGTCCCGCGAAGCGGTCGCCCAGCGCGCGGTGAGCGCGTTCACCGTACGCACGGCCGCTCTCCCCACCCTCATTCCGCCCCCGTTCACGGCGCGCTTACGATGCGCGCAGTCGTACATCAGTTCAGCCGTCCGTTTCACGCGGCCAGACGCCCCCTCAGGAGCACGGTACCGGTGTCCATACCTCCGCCTCCCGGCCCCCAGCAGCCACAAGGGCCGTACCAGCCGCCCCAGGCGGGCCTGCCGCAGTACCCGCAGCACCCCCAGTACCCGTACGGACAGCAGCCGCCGTACCCCTCGCCGTACCAGCCCTGGGGCCAGGGCTACGGCCCCTACGCCGTCCCGGAGCCCGTCAACGGCCTCGCCATCGCCTCCCTCGTGCTCGGGCTGCTGTGCTGTCTGCCCGGGGTGGGGCTGGTGCTGGGGCTGGTCGCGCTGAGCCAGATCCGCAGGCGGGGGGAGCGCGGCAGGGCGATGGCGGTCACCGGGTCGGTGTTCTCCGGGATCGGACTGGCCCTGTGGGTGCTCTTGCTCGCCACCGGCGGCGCGTCCGGCTTCTGGGAGGGTGTCAAGGAGGGCGCGAACGACAGCTCCAGCCTCTCGCTGTCCACCGGCGACTGCTTCGACACCCCCGACGGCACCCTCACCGGCGACCTGGTCTCGGATGTCACCACCGTGGACTGCGAGAAGGCGCACGACGGCGAGGTCTTCGCCACCTACCACCTCAAGGGCTCGACCTACCCGGGCGACGCCCGGATCGGCGACTCCGCAGGCGCGCGCTGCTACGCCCTGGAGGACGGCTACGCGATGGACGGCTGGGCGGTCCCCGACGACGTCGACGTGTACTACTTCACGCCCAGCGAGGACAGTTGGGGGTACGGCGACAGGGAGGTGACCTGCGTCTTCGGCAACACGACCGAGGGCCGCACGCTGTCCGGTTCGCTGCGCAACGACGAGAGCATGCTGGACGCCGACCAGGTCGCCTACCTCGACGCCGCGCACGTCCTCAACACCGCCCTCGGCACGGTCCCCGATGCGGAGTACGTCGAGGACGACCTGCCCGGGTACCAGGCCTGGGCGGGCCGGGTGAGCAAGGCCATCACCCGGCAGACCGCGATGCTGGGCGCACACCACTGGCAACCGGACGCGAAGCAGACGGTGAACGACCTGGTCGCGGACCTGGACAAGGCCCGCTCGGAATGGGCGAAGGCGGCCGCGGCCACGGACTCGGACACTTACTACAGCCACTACGACAAGGGCTCGGCGCTGCTCGACCCGAAGCGGACGGTCACCGCGCGCAAGGCTCTGGGCCTCGCCATCACCCCGCCCTCGTACGACGACGGAGGCGGCGACTCCGGCAGCGGAGGAAGTGGCTCCGGAATGGAGGTGTGACCGCGGCCATAACGGGGGAGAAAGTGCCTGCGTAAAGCCTTCCCCGGTCACATGTCATCACATCGAGTGATTCTCTGGCCTTTGCTTGCATGGCACAACCCACGGTTGCCAGGCTGTTGCTGTCTGTAGAACCTGATGGGAGTGGCCAGTGACTTTCGGTGAGCAGCCGGCGTATCTGCGTGTCGCGGGTGATCTCCGTAAGAAGATCGTCGACGGTTCGCTGCCCCCCCACACCCGGCTCCCCTCCCAGGCCCGCATCCGCGAGGAGTACGGCGTCTCCGACACCGTCGCCCTGGAGGCCCGCAAGGTGCTGATGGCCGAGGGGCTGGTCGAGGGCCGCTCCGGCTCCGGGACCTATGTGCGGGAGCGGCCCGTGCCCCGGCGGGTGGCCCGCTCCGGGTTCCGCCCGGTCGGCGGCGCCACCCCGTTCCGGCAGGAGCAGTCCGACGCGACCGCGCGCGGCACCTGGGAGTCCAGGAGCGAGCAGGCAGAGGCCGGCGTGGTGATCGCCGACCGGCTCGGCATCCACGTCGGCGACCGTGTGATGCGCACCCGGTATCTCTTCCGGGACGCCGGCGAGCCGATGATGCTCTCCACCTCCTGGGAGCCCCTCGCCGTCACCGGCCGCACCCCCGTGATGCTGCCCGAGGAGGGCCCCCTCGGCGGCATGGGCGTGGTCGAGCGGATGCGCGCCATCGACGTCATCGTGGACAACGTCACCGAGGAGGTCGGCGCCCGCCCCGGCCTCGCCGAGGAACTGCTCACCCTGGGCGGTGTCCCCGGCCATGTGGTCCTGGTGATCCAGCGGACGTACTACGCCTCCGGCCGCCCCGTGGAGACCGCGGACGTCGTCATCCCGGCCGACCGGTACCGTGCCGCGTACCACCTGCCCGTGAAGTAGCGCACACCCTTGCGATAGTTGACGCCTCCACGGCCTCTGTCAGGCCTCGGGCCCGACCGCTGCAATCCGGCCGTTCTCCCAGGTGGCCCCGGCTGTCCGCGGTATGCCTCCGACTCGATGCACCGGGTGCACGACCGGCGCGTTCGTCCTCGTGCGCCCCCACCGTTCTGGCTGGTTGCGTACCTCTTTGTGAAAAGCCGTATTCGCTGCGTAAAGGTTGGGCGTACGCTCGGGCATATGCGGACTGCGGTTTCCTTAGCGGGGCGGGGATGGGCGGGAGCCGGGAGAAACGGAGGGGTGCGATGACGGAGGGCACGGTCTCTCTCCCCTGGCTCGTCATACGGCAGGACGACAGCGGCAATCGCTACCGCGTCGGCCGGTACGCGACCCGGGCCGAGGCGCAGAAGATCGCCGACAGTCTCGACGACCGCGGGCACAAGCAGCTCTACTGGGTCGAGCGCGTCGGCCACAGCAACGGCAACGGGGAGGGCTCCGCCCGTAACTGATCCCTCCGTCGCCTCCCGTAGGCTCCGGGCCATGAGCGAACGGATCGTGGTGGTCGGAGCCGCCCTGCTCGACGCCGGCCGCCTGCTCGCGGCCCGCCGCAGCGCACCCCCTGAGCTGGCCGGCCGCTGGGAGCTCCCCGGCGGCAAGGTCGAGCCCGGCGAGACCCCCGAGCAGGCCCTGGTGCGCGAACTGCGCGAGGAACTCGGCGTGGAGGCGGAAACGCTGGCACGGGTACCGGGGGAGTGGCCCCTGAGTCCCCCGTACGTCCTCCAGGTCTGGACGGCGCGCCTCCTGCCCGTTTCCGGCGCCCCCAGCCCCGTCCAGGACCACGACGAACTACGTTGGCTGACCCCCGAGGAACTCTGGGATGTGAACTGGCTGGACCAGGATGTCCCGGCGGTGCGTGAGGTAGTCGCATGGTGGGGCGAGGGGCGCAGCCCCAGCCCCACAAGGGGTGCGGGGCTGCGTTGAATACGCGGCCACCGCCGCGTGGGCGCTACCGGCCACGGCGGCGCCGCAGCCGCCCGGCACCCGCACCCCCTCCCCCTTAGGCGCTCGGCCCTTCGGCGGACGCCGTTCGTGCCACGGTGCGCCCTCTCGCGCGGTACTGCCTCCCGGTAATCGGGTATGTGCCCATTAACCCCACGAAACCGGACATGGGTGGGCTCGCGGCCAGCGATGCGACTGGGAAGTGATCGGTGTGATCAACACCGAAGGTGAGACCGCCGAGTGGTCCTTTCCCGCGGAGCCGGGCGCCGTGCGCACCGCCCGGACCGCGGTCCGTGACCAACTGGCCGACTGGGGGCTCGGCACCCTCGCCGACATCACCGCCCTGCTGGTCAGCGAGCTGGTCACCAACGCGCTCCGGCACGCCACCGGCCCCATCGGCGTCCGCCTCGTCCGCCCCGCCGACCTCGGCGACACCCTGCGGGTGGAGGTCTCCGACCCGCTCCCGGACCCGCCGCGCGAGCGCGCCGCCAGCCCCGACGACGAGAGCGGCCGCGGCCTCCAGCTGGTCGCCGGCTCCTCGCGCAGCTGGGGTAGCCGGCCCGGCGACACCGGAAAGACGGTCTGGTTCGAGCTGGCGGTACCCGACCGAACCGGGTGAACGGGGTGTACACGCAGCGCTACCTCGTCCACTCGCGGGAGTGGCCGGGGAATGGGTGCCGGAGTGCGTGATTCGACGGCGTGTTCCCTGGTTAGAAGACTGGCAGTGTTGGCACGGCCCCGTCCGGAAATCGTCGGGACCGTGCTGTGATCGTGAACACCGTGTCAGGCGGCACCGTAGTGCTGGATACTGCGGGCAGCCGCACCCGGTGACCGGTGCCGGGAGCGGTGAGCTGGAGGGGACGGTTCGCGTGAGCGAGATACCAGCTAAGGCCACGGAGTCCGAGGACCCGTCGGACGGTGCGAGTGCGGGGACCGCGGAGACAGCCGCGGCCCCCGGCGACGCCATGTGGCAGAGCAGTCCGCCCGGCTCGATCTACGACTACATCAAGGTCGCCTCGTTCTCCATCGGCGCCGGCGGCCTGGTCGACCAGTGGAGCCTGCGCGCCGAGCAGATCTTCGGCATCCCCGCCGAGCGTGCCGTCGGCATGGACCCCATCGAGGCGTTCATAGACCCCGACCTGCGCGAGCGCGGCCAACGGAAGATGGCCGAGATCCTGGACGGGCGGGAGTGGACCGGTGTGGTCCCGTTCCGGATGCCCGGCACGGCCGACGGCGAGCGCGGCGAGGAGGGCCTCGCGGAGGTCTACGTCATGCCCACCCGCACCGCCGAGGGCGAGAACGCGGCCGTGTGCATAGTGGTCGACGTCCGCACCCTACGCAGCATCGAGACCGACCTCGCCGCCTCGCAGTCGATATTCGGTCAATCTCCGTTCGGCTTCCTGCTGATCGACACCGACCTGCGGATCCGCCGCGTGAACGTGCGGTTCTCCTCCATCTTCGGCGGCAGCCCCGACGACCACCGCGGCAAGGGCGTCCACGACTATCTGCCGCGCTCCGAGGCCGAGCGGGTCGCGGCCACCCTGCGACGGGTCCTGGAGACCGGCAACTCCATCACGGACATGCACGTCACGGGCTTCGTCCCGGGCTCCGACGAGCGCCGGCACTGGTCCATCAACCTCTACCGGGTGCACAGCGGCACCGGCCGCCCCATCGGCATCGCCTGGCTCGGCCTGGACATCACCGCACGCCGTGCCGCCGCCCGCGAGGCCGCCGCGGCCCGGCGGAATCTCGCCCTCCTCAACGAGGCCGGGGCCCGTATCGGAAACTCCCTCGACCTGGAGACCACCGCCCGCGAACTCCTCGACGTGGTCGTGCCCGGCTTCTGCGACCTCGCCACCGTCGACCTCTACCAGGGCCTGCTGGCGGGCGACGAGAGGCCGCCAGGTCTCTCCGACGGCAGCGCGGAGCTGCGCCGGGTCGCCTTCGCCAGCGCGGTCTCCGACGCGCCCTTCGTGGGCGGCGGCGCCCCGGTCGCCGTCGGTGCCGTCCACCATTACCCCTTCAACTCGCCCTGTGCGGACGCCCTGCGCACCGCCCGCCCGCAGCATGTGCCGGCCGAGGACGGCGGCCTCGTCCAGTCCACCCTCGCCGTCCCGATGGTCGCCCACGACACGGTCGTCGGCCTCGCCCAGTTCGCCCGCACCAAGGGCAGCGAGCCGTTCGGCGACCGCGACCGCGAGCTGGCCGTGGAGCTGGCCGCCCGCGCCGCCGTCTGCATCGACAACGCCCGCCTCTACCGCCGCGAGCACGAACGCGCGTTGATACTGCAGCGGTCCCTGCTCCCGCCCGGCGACCCCGAGGCCTCCGGCCTGGACATCGCCTGCCGCTACCTTCCAGGCAACGCGGCCACCGAGGTCGGCGGCGACTGGTTCGACGTCATCGAACTCCCCGGCCACCGCACGGCGCTGGTGGTCGGCGACGTGATGGGCCGAGGCCTGCGCGCGGCGGTCGCGATGGGCGAACTCCGCACGGCGGTCCGTACGCTGGCCCTTCTCGATCTCGAACCCGCCGAAGTCCTCTCGGCGTTGGACGAGATCGCCCGCGGCCTCGGCACCCCCGGCGGAGTCCAGCAGGCCACCCGCACGGCCCGCCAGCCCCGCGACGCCGACCTCTCCGAGGTCTACCTCGCGACCTGCGTGTACGCCGTCTACGACTCGGTCACCAGGCGCTGTACGTTCGCCAACGCCGGCCATCTGCCCCCGGTGCTCGTGGAGCCCGGCGAGGACGCGTTGATGCTGGACGTGCCCCCCGGCATGCCACTCGGCGTGGGCGGCGAGCCCTTCGAGGAGGTCGAGGTCGAACTCCCCGAGGGCGCCCTTCTCGCCCTCTACACGGACGGTCTGGTCGAGTCCCGCGACCATCCCCTCGACGAGGGACTCCAGGCCTTCGTAGGGGCGCTCACCGACCCCTCCCAACCCCTCGAGGACGTCTGCGACCACGTCCTGAGCACCCTCGACACACACCACGGCGAGGACGACATCGCGTTGCTGATGGCACGTGTGCAGGGGCTGCCGGCCGAGTCGGTCGGCGACTGGACGCTGCCGCGCGAGCCGCGCAGTGTGGGCCGCGCCCGTGAGTACGCGCGCGGCCAGCTGCTCTCCTGGGACCTGGAGCCGCTGGTCGACACGGCGGAGCTGCTGGTCAGCGAGCTGGTCACCAACGCGCTGCGGTACGGCGAGGGGGAGATACGGCTACGGCTGCTGCTGGACCGGACGCTGGTGTGCGAGGTGTGGGACTCCGGCCTGGTCCAGCCGAGGCGCAGGCGCGCCCGCGACACGGACGAGGGCGGCCGGGGGCTGCAACTGGTCGGGCTGCTGAGCGCGGCGTGGGGCTCACGCCGGACGCCACGCGGGAAGACCGTCTGGTTCGAACTGCCCCTGCCAGACGGCGAGACAGGCCTGACGGACCCCGCGGAGGCATTGCTCAGCCTGTTCTGAGAAGGGGCACCGCGGACCGCTTCGAGGCCGCGGCGGGTTTGCTGGTGCGGCCGGTCGTGGTTGCCCGCGCAGTTCCCTGCACCTGGAGGCGGCGCCGCTGTAGCGCCCCTTTAGGGGCGCGGGGAACTGCGCGACCAGCCCCCACGTACCCGCAGTCGCCCGACGGCCTCTCGCGGCTAGTGCAACCGCGTCCGTGTCTCCGGCCCCCCGAACGCCACCACCGGCCCCCCGTCCCCCTCCTCACCCAGCAGCACACCCCCGAGCACCGCCCCCGCGAGCCCGCTCTCATGGGCCGCCTCCCCGGCGTACGGGTTCCCGTGCGCCCGTACGTCCCGCCCGGCCAGCTCCCGTGCCCTCCGCGCCAGCCGGTCCGCGTCCGCGGCAGCGGCCCGCCCCGCCTCCGCCAGCAGCGCCCGCGCCTCCGCCCCCACCGCCCCCCGATGCACCCCCACGAAGTCGTCCGCCACCCCCAGCGCACTGCGCGCCACCAGGTCCGCCCCGGCGGCGATCGCCCCGGACCGCCCGCCCCCCGTCCCCTCCACCGCCCGCACGACCCGGCGCAGGGCGTCCAGCGGGTCGTACGGACCACCCGTCAACTCCTCCCGCACGGCGGCCAGTACGGCGTCGGCGTGGCCCAGGCGTGGCGGCGGGCCGGACGCCCGGACGCCCGCCAGTTCCGCCTCCGCCCCCGTGAGCGCGGCCGGCACCAGTCCCGCCGCCGCCCGCAGTTCCTCGGTGAGCCGTGCCACCCCGTCCAGCAGCACCCCGGCCTGCGCCACCGCCCCCTCGGCGGCTCGCAAGCCACGGCGGAACCCGTCGCGGTCGCCCGAATCGGCGTCCTGGCGGGCCTGGTTGAGCCGTCCGGTCGCGAACACCAGCCGGTCCTTCGCCTGTTCGACGTACCCCACCACGGAGGCGACGGCCCCGCTCCCGTACCGCTCGCCCGCCTCCGTCAGCGCACCCGCCACCCCGCTCGTCCGCGCGGCCAGTTCCCGGAACCGCCCCTCGGCCACCGCCAGCGCATCCCCCGCACCCCACTCGGCGTCGAACACCTCCGCCGCCGCGTCCAGTTGGCGCCCCGCCTCCGCACACCGCCCCACCACGCCCACCAGCGCCTGCCGCCGGCCGGTGTCGTCCCCCGGTATCCCCTCCTCGTACCGCCGCCATATCGCGAACGCGGCCGACAGCTCGGTCTCGGCCGCCCGCAGGGCCCGTACGACGGACTCGCCGCCGTCGACGTACCCGAGCGCCTCCCGGCTGGCGCGGACGCAGTCGTCGGCGAGGACCAGGGCGGCCCGGGCCTGCCGCTCGAAATCGACGGGAGACGGCGTCGGCGGGGCGGCGGAGATGATCCCGGGGGTGGTCCGCGTGCGGGACCTCCGTACCCGCCGTATGTAGCCGTAGCCGCCCAGCGCACCGGCGGCCGCCACGGCGACCAGCGGCAGCACGTAGTCGGCGGTGGACGCCCCGTCCGCCTGGGTCACCGCGACCGGCTCGCGCGCCGCCGCGGGAACCGGATCTTGAGCGGTGGTCGTCGTCACCGGCAACACCAGCCAGACCGCTCCGGCCATCCCGCCCAGCACGGCATGCCCCACCCGCACACCTATGTGCCCGGTGGCGTGCCTCGGACGGCCCCGGATCAAGGATGACGTCACATTTCGGAGCGTATGGGCAGCCTGTCGGCTTCGCGACCGGGGCGGGGACGGGCGGGGGACGACGAGAACCGGGGGACCATCGATGGCACGGGAATCAGAACCGGAGGAGCCGGAGGGAGCGGAGGAGGCGGACGACGGCACGCCGGAGGCGCCCGGCATCCGGAAGGGAGCCGGCTGGGTCCGCCGGGCCCGACGTATCGCGCTCGCCGCAGCCCTGCTCCTGGTCCTCCCTCTCCTCACCGCCGAGACCGCCCTCCGCGTCAACTACACCGGCGACCCGAAGCCGGGCACCCACACCCGGCACAGGGACGCTCTCTGGCTCGGCCACGCCTGGGTCGACGGCCGTAGGACCGACGCCGACGTCACCGCCCTCGCCGCCCGGCTCGCGGACACCGGCATACGCGACCTCTACGTCCATGCCGGACCACTGGAGCACAACGGCACGCTGCCCAGAACGGCCTGTTCCAAGGCCCGTTGGCTGATAACGGCCGTGCATCGAAAACTCCCCGGCGTCCGCGTCCAGGCCTGGCTCGGGGACGAGGTCGCGCCCGAGAAGCCGTACGCCATGCATCTGGAGAAGAAGGAGACGCGTGCCGCTGTCGTCGACTCGGCCCGGCAGGTGATCACCGCCGGCTTCGACGGGGTCCACTTCGACCTGGAGCCCCTGCACTCCGGCGACCGGAACTACCTCGCCCTTCTCGACGCCCTGCGTCCGGTGACCCCGCTGCTGTCCGTCGCCGCACACCAGATCGACCCGCTCCCGGCCCTTCACTCGTTCTGGGGTACCGTCACCGACCATCCCAAGTGGTGGTCACAGGAGTATTTCGGGCAAGTCGCCCATCGGGTGGACCAGATCGCGGTGATGTCGTACGACACCATGCAGCCGCTGCAGAGCCTGTACGGCGGGTACGTCGCGCAGCAGACCAGCCTCGCGCTGGAGGTCACCCCGGCGGACACCGAGCTCCTCATGGGGCTGCCCTTCTACCACGAGAACCGTTTCGGTCACCGGGCGCACGCGGAGACCGTGCCGGCGGCCGTGCGAGGGGTTCGGCTGGGACTGTCCCGCACGGACGCGGATCGCGCTAACTTCGGCGTCGCCCTGTACGTCGACTTCGCCGCCACCGAGGATGACTGGACCTCTTATCGGAAGGACTGGGTTCGTACGTCATGACAACCGCTCGTGCCCACCTCACCCGTGACGACCTCGCTCCGCTCGCCCGCGAGGCCCTCGGCCGTGCCCCCGCCACCGCCACCCGGCTGCGCGGCGGCTCAAAGAAAGGCGTCTACCGGCTCGCCCTCGACAACGGCAGGACCGCGATCGCCTACGTCTGGTCCCCTGAGGAGGACTACTGGGGTCCCGCCGACGCCGACATCCGCGACCCCCTCTCGCACACCTCGGGCCTCGGCCTCTTCCTGTCGGCCCACGACCGGCTGACCGAGCTCGGTGTGCGCACCCCGCACCTGCTGTTCGCCGACGAGGAGGCCGAGCACCTGCCCATGTACTCGGCGGTCGTCGAGGACGTCCGCGGCGGCAGCCTGGAGATGCTGCTGCGGAGCGACCCGGGCGCGGCCCGGGTGCCGCTGGCCCGGCTGGCCGGGACGCTCGGCGTGCTCCGGGAGTGCGTCTCCCCCGGGTACGGCAAGGCCGCCCTGGTGGAGGATGGCGGCAAACCGCTCGGCAGCTCCTGCGAGCAGGTCGTCGCGGACCGGGCGGTGCGCGACATCGCGGAGATCGCCGAGCGGGACCCCCGGGTGCGGGAGGTCCGCGAGGCGCTGTCGGAGCGGGTCAGGCAGCTCTACGACGCGGTGGAGCCGCGCGACCACGCCTCCCTCGTGCACGGCGAACTCGGCCCGGACCACGTCCTGGTGACCGAGGAGGGCGATCCCGCACTCATCGACATCGAAGGCCTGATGTACTTCGACGCCGAGTGGGAGCACGTCTTCCTCCAGCACCGCTTCGGACCCGCCTACGACGTGCTGCACGCCGCCGACCTCGACGAGGACCGCGTGGAGCTGTACCGGCTCGCGATGCACCTCAACCTCGTGGCCGGGCCGCTCAGGCTGCTCGACGGCGACCTCCCGGAGCGCGAACCGATGCGGGACATCGCCGAGTTCAACCTCCGGCAGGCGCTCAGCCTCCTGCGGGGCGCCTCCTGATCTTCGAGCCGAGCCACACCAGCGGGTCGTACTTGCGGTCGACGGCCCGCTCCTTCAGGGGGATCAGGGCGTTGTCGGTGATGTGGATGCCCTCGGGGCACACCTCCGTGCAGCACTTGGTGATGTTGCAGTAGCCGAGACCGTGTTCGTCCTGGGCCGTGCGCTTGCGGTCCAGGCCGGACGCCTCGGCCGCGTCCAGCGGGTGCATGTCCAGCTCCGCGACCCGCATGAGGAAACGCGGCCCGGCGAACGCGGTCTTGTTCTCTTCGTGGTCGCGGACGACATGGCAGGTGTCCTGGCACAGGAAGCACTCGATGCACTTGCGGAACTCCTGCGACCGGTCCACGTCCTCCTGGAACATCCGGTACTCGCCGGGCCCCACTCCGGCCGGCGGTACGAACGACGGGACCTCCCTGGCCTTCTGATAGTTGAAGCCGACGTCCGTGACCAGGTCGCGGATCACCGGGAAGGCGCGCAGCGGGGTGACCGTGAGGGTCTCGTCCCGTTCGAAGACGGACATCCGGGTCATGCACATCAGACGCGGGCGGCCGTTGATCTCCGCCGAGCACGAACCGCACTTGCCCGCCTTGCAGTTCCAGCGGACGGCCAGGTCGGGCGCCTGGGTGGCCTGGATGCGGTGGATGATGTCCAGGACCACCTCGCCCTCGTTGACCTCGACCTTGAAGTCCTCCAGGCCGCCGCCCTCGACGTCGCCTCGCCACACCCTGAAGTGGGCCGTGTAGCCGCTCATTCGTACAGCTCCTCTTCGGCGAGGTACTTGACCAGCTCCTCCTTCTCGAAGAGGGCGAGCAGGTCGGGGCGGATGGGGTCGGTGGTCTCGCGGGTGAGGGTGATCTGCCCGCGCACCGGGTCGGTGGCCGCCGGCCCGCCCGTGGGGTCGGCCGGCCGGCAGAGCAGGTTGATCCGGCGCCAGTCGCGGTCCATCGTCGGATGGTCCTCGCGGGTGTGGCCGCCGCGTGACTCGGTGCGCTCCAGGGCCGCCCGGGCCACGCACTCGCTGACCAGCAGCATGTTCCGCA
Organism: Streptomyces sp. NPDC111744; assembly: GCF_055634995.1. Lineage (NCBI taxonomy): Bacteria > Bacillati > Actinomycetota > Actinomycetes > Kitasatosporales > Streptomycetaceae > Streptomyces > Streptomyces sp. NPDC111744. The sequence goes on along the minus strand of NZ_JBVKCG010000001.1, from coordinate 258,743 downwards.
GGTCCAGGGAGAGATGCCAGCCCGGGTTGAACTGGCGGTGCCCCTCCACCCCGGCCCGGCGCGCCCGTACCCGCAGGGCGGCGAGCCGCTCCAGGGCCTGCTCCATCTCGCCCTCCCGGCGGATGATGCCGACCAGGTCGTTCATCGACTGCTGGAGCTCCTGATGGAGGGTGTACGGGTTCTCCGGCGGGCCCGCGTCGGGCTGCTCGCTCTCGGCGGAGAACGGCCGCAGGGCCTCCGCGGCCGCCAAGTCGACCTGGACGTCGTCCACCGTCGGCCGTACGTCGAGATCCGCCGCGTAGTCGGCCGCGTGCCAGCCCGCCCGGCGCCCGAACACCAGCAGGTCGGACAGGGAGTTGCCGCCGAGCCGGTTGGAGCCGTGCATACCGCCGGCCACCTCACCGGCCGCGAACAGCCCCGGTACCCCGCGCGCCGCCGCCGTGTCGGAGTCCACCGCGACCCCGCCCATCACGTAGTGGCAGGTCGGCCCGACCTCCATCGCCTCCGCCGTGATGTCGACGTCCGCCAGCTCCTTGAACTGGTGGTACATGGACGGCAGCCGGCGCCGGATCACCTCGGCCGGCATCCGCGTCGACACATCGAGGAAGACCCCGCCGTGCGGGGAGCCGCGGCCCGCCTTCACCTCGGAGTTGATGGCGCGGGCCACCTCGTCGCGGGGGAGCAGCTCCGGGGGACGCCGGTTGTGGTCCGGGTCCTCGTACCAGCGGTCGCCCTCCTCCTCGGACTGGGCGTACTTCTCCTTGAAGACGTCAGGGATGTAGTCGAACATGAACCGCTTGCCCTCGGAGTTGCGCAGCACCCCTCCGTCGCCGCGCACCGACTCCGTGACCAGGATCCCCTTCACCGACGGCGGCCAGACCATGCCCGTCGGGTGGAACTGCACGAACTCCATGTTGAGCAGGGGCGCCCCGGCCAGCAGGGCGAGCGCGTGCCCGTCGCCGGTGTACTCCCACGAGTTCGACGTCACCTTGAAGGACTTGCCGATACCACCGGTCGCGACCACCACGGCGGGCGCTTCCAGGACGAAGAAACGGCCGGACTCCCGCTCGTACGCGAAGACACCGGAGACACGCGAGCCGTCTTTCAGAATCCTCGTGACCGTGCACTCCTGGAAGACCTTCAGCCGGGACTCGTAGTCGCCGGTCTCCTTCTCGTCCTCCTGCTGGAGCGAGACGATCTTCTGCTGCAGGGTCCGGATCAGCTCGAGGCCCGTGCGGTCGCCGACATGGGCGAGGCGCGGGTACTCGTGGCCGCCGAAGTTGCGCTGGGAGATCTTCCCGTCCTTCGTACGGTCGAACAGGGCGCCCCAGGTCTCCAGCTCCCAGACCCGGTCCGGGGCCTCCTTGGCGTGCAGTTCGGCCATCCGCCACTGGTTGAGGAACTTGCCGCCGCGCAGGGTGTCGCGGAAGTGGACCTGCCAGTTGTCGTGCTCGTTGACGTTGGCCATGGCCGCCGCGATACCGCCCTCGGCCATCACCGTGTGCGCCTTGCCGAACAGCGACTTGCAGATCACCGCCGTACGGGCACCCCGCTCGCGTGCCTCGATCGCGGCGCGCAGTCCGGCGCCGCCGGCACCGACCACGACGACGTCCCACTCCTGCCGGTCCACCACGGGCATCAGAAAAACCTCGGATCGTCGAAGGCGCCGGACGCGACGAGAAAGACGTAGAAGTCGGCGAGCGCCACGCTCTCCAACGACGCCCAGGCGAGCAGCATGTGCCGGGCGTTGAGCCGGCCGACGAACTGCCACGCCTTGTAGCGCACGGGGTGTTTGGAGAAGTGCTTGAGCTTGCCGCCTACGATGTGCCGACAGGAGTGGCAGGACAGGGTGTACGCCCAGATCAGCACGATGTTGACCAGGAAGACCAGGGTGCCGAGGCCCATGTGGCCCCAGTTCTCGTGGGTGTCCCGGAAGGACAGCACCGTGTCGTAGGTCAGTACGCAGGCGACCAGGAGCGCGGCGTAGAAGAAGTACCGGTGGATGTTCTGCAGGATCAGCGGGAAGCGGGTCTCACCGGTGTACTTCGCGTGCGGTTCGGCCACCGCGCAGGCCGGCGGGGACGCCCAGAAGCTGCGGTAGTACGCCTTGCGGTAGTAGTAGCAGGTCAGGCGGAAGCCCAGCGGGAAGATCAGGATGATGATCGCCGGGGAGATCGCCCACCAGCTGCCGAAGAGGTCGGCGTTCGGGCCCGAGGGCATGGTCTTGCAGTTCTCGGCCAGACAGGGCGAGTAGAACGGCGAGACGTACGGCGCCGAGTAGTAGTCCGCGTTCGCGAAGGCGCGCCAGGTCGAGTACACGATGAACGCGAACAGACCGGCCGCGGTGACGGCGGGTGCCAGCCACCAGCGGTCGGTCCGCAGGTGCGGGGCGGAGATCGCGGCACGCGTACGGGTGCGTACGCCGCCGCTGTTCGGATGGGGTTCCGTACCAGTGGCCAACGGATGACTCCGGTCGGTTCGGGGATCGGGGGCCTGCGGGGAGCGCTGCTACGGTGCGCGCCGGTCGCGGGCGCCGAGACCCTCGTCGTCCGTGTCCGTCCACAGGTTGATGTCGTACGGGTCGTCGGAGATGGTGACGAGTTCGGGGCGTTTGCCAGGGGCGCCGGCCTTGGCCGTCTCCCGCAGCAGGGCCACGCTCTCGCGCAGGTGATCGGCGTCGGTGCGGACGCGGCGCATCTCCAGTCCGCCGCTCCCTAGCTGCTGCTCCAGGCGGCCGACGGACCGGTTCAGGTCCTCCAGGCAGCGCTGAACTGACGTCAGGTCGTCTTGCACGGACATGACGTGACCTCACTTCCGCGGACTTCACTGTCCAAGGTGGCAACGTTCATGCGCCTGCGAGTGTTGCGCGTCACACCTGCTGATGTGAAGGCATGTGCAGCGATTGGCGGATTGCGCGCCTCCGTCGCACGCCCGCACGCGCTCTGTGTGCGCCGGGAAGGGCGCCGGTGCGGAGGGTGCCGGCTCATGCGCCGCCCGGGTGGCCGTTGCGCCGTACGGGTGGCCTTTGGCAGCCCTCGCCGCCGTGTCGTCCCCAGCCGACGGACCCCGTCCATTTCAGTGGGGTCCGTACTTCTGAGTACATGTGATCAACTCCAAAATACCCCCAAATGCGAACAGACCCCACCCGTGTCACCGGGGCTCCCGGAGGTAGCAGAGATGTCTCACCACGGCGTCGGACCCAGGCTTGGCCGCAGTGCGGTCATGCGCTCGGTCACGTTCCTGACCGCGGGTGCGCTCGCGGTGCCGTTCCTCACGGGCTGCGGCTCCGACGACGAGGGGAGCAAGCCGCTGGCCGGACAGGACATCGCGGCGGTCGCCCGTGACGCGGTCGCCGAGGGGGGCACCCTGAAGTGGGCCGTGGACGCCGTACCGGAGACCCTCAACACCTTCCAGGCCGACGCCGACGCGGGCACCACCCGGGTCGCCCAGGCCGTCCTGCCGTCGATGTTCACCATCGACGCCACCGGCCGGCCGGTCCGTAACCCCGACTACCTGGAGTCCGCGAAGGTCATCGAGACCGAACCGCGCCAGGTCGTCCTCTACAAGCTCAACCAGCAGGCCGTCTGGAGCGACGGCCGGGAGATCGGCGCCGCCGACTTCGCCGCCCAGTGGCGGGCCCTGTCCGGCAAGGACTCCGCCTACTGGACCGCCCGCAACGCCGGCTACGACCGCATCGCCAAGATCGAGCGCGGCGCCAACGACCTGGAGGTCCGGGTCACCTTCGAGCGGCCGTACGCCGACTGGAAGTCGCTGTTCTCGCCGCTCTACCCGAAGGAGGTCATGGGCACCCCGGACGCCTTCAACGACGGCGCCCGCAGGAAGCTCACGGTCACCGCGGGACCCTTCAAGGTCGACAAGGTCGACACAGCCAAGAAGGACGTGATCCTCACCCGCAACCCGCGCTGGTGGGGCCGCCCGGCCAAGCTCGACGAGATCGACCTGCACGCCGTGTCCCGCGAGAAGCGGGCCACCGCGCTCGCCGCCGGCACGGCCGACGTCGCCGACATCGACGCCTCCGAGGCCCAGCGGATCATCATCGCCGGACGGGACAAGGGCACCGGCACGCCGTTGCAGGGCGCCGGGAAGACCTCGGCGAAGAAGCTGCGCTCCTGGGCGCTCACCCTCGGCATGGACGAGGAGAAGCTGCCCAAGGGGCCGAAGAAGCTCCGCAAGACCATCGCGAAGTGGCTGGAGCAGCAGCAGGAGCTGCGCGACGTCGAGGTCCGCAAGTCCCTGGAGCCCGCCTACACACAGCTCTCCCTGAACGGCTCCGAGGGCCCCCTCACCGACGAGCGGGTGCGCCGGGCCGTCGCCCGTGCCCTCGACCGCGAGACGCTCGCCAAGCTGGTGCTCACCCCGCTGGGGCTGCCCGCCGTCCCGGTCGGCAGCCACCTCGCCCTGTCCGGGCAGTCCGCCTACGCCGACAGCAGCGGGGCGATCGGCGGCCTCGACACCCACGAGGCGCAGGCGCTGCTCGCCGACGCGGGATGGGTGGCCGGCGGGCCGATCAAGGCCGGGGGCAAGGCGGCCGGCGCGGAGAACGAGAACGGCGCCAAGGGAGAGAAGGGCGACAAGGGCGACAAGAGCGACGATTCCGAGGGCGGGAGCGACGGGCAGTACATCGTCGGGGAGGACGACAAGGGTCCCGACGGCAAGGACACCCGCGACCACCAGAAGGACCACGCCCACGGGGCGCCCGGGGCGTACGCGCCGAAGGGCACAGCCGCGCCCAAGGGGGCGCAGGCCGCGTCCGCGCCGCTGGCCAAGGACGGCCAGGCGCTGAGCCTGCGGTTCGTGCTGCCGTCGGGCCCGGGGTCGGAGACGCTCCAGGAGGTCGCCGAGCGGATCCGGCAGATGCTGGCGACGGTCGGGATCCAGGCCGAGATCAGCAAGGTCTCCGACGACAGCTACTTCAAGGACCACATCGCGTCCGGGCAGTACGACCTCGCGCTGTACTCGTGGCCGTCGTCCGCGTTCCCGGCGACGGACGCACGGCCGATCTACGCGAAGCCGGTGCCGGCGGCCGACGGGTCGCTGAACGTCGAACAGAACTACACGAGGGTGGGCACCGACCAGGTGGACCAGCTCTTCGACCAGGCCCTCGGGACGCTGGACGAGGACGAGGCGGACGGGCTCCTGCGGAAGGCGGACTCGCGGATCTGGGCGTCGGCCGGGTCGCTGCCGCTGTACCAGAGGCCGCAGATCGTGGGGGTCCGGAAGAGTCTGGTGAACGTGGGGGCGTTCGGGTTCCAGACGCCGGTCTACCAGGACATGGGTTTCCTGAAGAAGGGGGCGAAGGTGTCGGCGAGCCCCAGCAAGGGGTAGGCCAGAGGGTGGGGAGCGGATTCGCGGTCGGGTGCGGCCGCATTGTTGCTGGTCGCGCCGTTGCCCGCGCTCTCAGGAGGTCGGCCCGGCGAGCCCACGCTGGATAGTGCCCGTACCATGGGGTGAGGCCGTGGCGTGTTTGCCCGGCAGGGTGCGCGTAACACCGATGTACGCGCAAGCCCCTTCCTCATACTCCGGGAGTACGCCGCACCATGGCCACGCGCCACGACATCCGCAACGTCGCCATCGTCGCCCACGTCGACCACGGCAAGACGACCCTCGTCGACGCCATGCTGAAGCAGGCCGGTGCCTTCGCCGCGCACGCCGCCGAGTCGCTCGACGACCGCATGATGGACTCGAACGATCTGGAGCGTGAGAAGGGCATCACGATCCTGGCCAAGAACACGGCCGTGAAGTACCACCCGAAGGACGGTGGCGAGGTCGTCACCATCAACATCATCGACACCCCGGGCCACGCCGACTTCGGCGGCGAGGTCGAGCGCGGTCTGTCGATGGTGGACGCGGTGGTGCTGCTCGTCGACGCCTCCGAGGGCCCGCTGCCCCAGACCCGGTTCGTGCTGCGCAAGGCGCTCCAGGCCAAGCTCCCCGTCATCCTGTGCATCAACAAGACGGACCGCCCCGACTCGCGCATCGACGAGGTCGTCAACGAGGCCTACGACCTCTTCCTCGACCTCGACGCCGACGAGGACCAGATCGAGTTCCCCATCGTCTACGCCTGTGCGCGTGACGGTGTGGCCTCGCTGACCAAGCCGGAGGACGGCACCGTCCCGGCCGACAGCGACAGCCTGGAGCCGTTCTTCTCCACGATCCTGTCCCACGTCCCGGCTCCCGAGTACGACGAGGCGGCCCCGCTCCAGGCGCATGTCACCAACCTGGACGCGGACAACTTCCTCGGCCGTATCGCGCTGCTCCGGGTCGAGCAGGGCGAGCTGCGCAAGGGCCAGACCGTCACTTGGATCAAGCGCGACGGCACGATGGCCAACGTCCGTATCACCGAGCTGCTGATGACCGAGGCGCTCACCCGCAAGCCCGCCGAGATGGCGGGCCCGGGTGACATCTGCGCGGTCGCCGGTATCCCGGACATCATGATCGGCGAGACCCTCGCCGACCCCGAGAACCCGATCCCGCTGCCGCTGATCACGGTCGACGAGCCCGCGATCTCGATGACCATCGGTACGAACACCTCGCCGCTGGTCGGCCGCGGCGGCACCGGCAAGGGCGCCGACGCGAAGTCGGCCGTCAAGGACCGCAAGGTCACCGCCCGCCAGGTCAAGGACCGCCTCGACCGCGAGCTGGTCGGCAACGTCTCGCTCCGCGTGCTCGACACCGACCGCCCGGACGCCTGGGAGGTCCAGGGCCGTGGTGAGCTCGCGCTCGCCATCCTGGTCGAGCAGATGCGCCGTGAGGGCTTCGAGCTGACCATCGGCAAGCCGCAGGTCGTCACCAAGCAGGTCGACGGCAAGACGTACGAGCCCGTCGAGCGCATGACGATCGACGTCCCCGAGGAGCACATGGGTGCGGTCACGCAGCTCATGGGCGTCCGCAAGGGCCGGATGGACAACATGTCCAACCACGGCTCCGGCTGGGTCCGCATGGAGTTCGTGGTGCCGTCCCGCGGTCTCATCGGCTTCCGTACCGAGTTCCTGACCGGTACGCGCGGCACGGGCATCGCCCACTCCATCCACGAGGGCCACGAGCCATGGTTCGGCGTCCTGACGACCCGTAACAACGGCTCGCTCGTCGCCGACCGCGCCGGCGCCGTCACCGCGTTCGCGATGACGAACCTCCAGGAGCGCGGCGTGCTGTTCGTGGACCCCGGCACCGAGGTGTACGAGGGCATGATCGTCGGCGAGAACTCGCGCTCCGACGACATGGACGTGAACATCACCAAGGAGAAGAAGCTCACCAACATGCGGTCGTCGTCGGCCGACTCGTTCGAGGCGATCGTCCCGCCGCGCAAGCTCTCCCTGGAGCAGTCGCTGGAGTTCTGCCGTGACGACGAGTGTGTCGAGGTGACCCCGGAGGCCGTTCGCATCCGCAAGGTGAACCTGGACGCCCGTGAGCGGGCCCGCGCCGCCAGCCGCGCCAAGCACGGCTGATCGCAGGACATCCGAGCCCGGGTGCCCCCATCATGGGGGCATCCGGGCTTTTTGCAACCCATTTTCGGGGGGCCACGAGTGAGCCATCCTCGGCCAGTGTCCGAAATGCGGAGATCCTTGCCCGATAGCCATGTAACAAGTCCGTTTCGTGGCCTTCTCCCCTCGAACAGTTTGTCCATTTTTCGGAAGAACTTCTCTTCAGCTGTGACTGAATTGAGATTTAAAGACAGTGGTCGGCACCTGGCTCATGGCAGATAGTTAGCCGCGTAGCGCTCGGGTCAATGGGTCTCGCGCTGTGGGGACAGCGCCCGACTCACGAGCATCAGGGGGTGTCTGACCCTCCGTCAGGGGTGTCGGAGGGCGGACGGAAGCCTCCTGTTCGGTGAACACGTGAAGTTATGAGGAGGGGTCCCATGTGCAGTGTCACAGGCACCAGGTGGGTTCCATCGTCGGCCGTCCCCGAATGCCCTTGTTCGTCCGGCGGTTGGTTCTGAAGAACCGGCCGGCCGCGTAGCGCCGTCGTTCGCCTACGCGCGTCCGGCTGTGGGTTTCCCGCACGTTCCGGGACGCCCTGACACGCCTTCAGATCCTGCCCCCGCGGCCGCGCTCACCCATGCCGGTCGCCGGTTCGGCACACCCATACCTGTGAATTGGACGAACTGTGACCAGTCCTACGGACATAGAGGGTGGCGGAAGGTCCGCCGTCATCGACGGCGGACCGCAACCCGACACGAAGACCGAGGCCAAGCAGCTTGAAGGCAGGTCCCCCGGCCAGCTGATGTGGATGCGCTTCAAGCGCGACAGCACCGGCGTCATCTCGGCCTACGTCGTGGGCTTCTTCTTCCTGATCGCCCTGATCGCCCCGCTGATCTCGATGCTGTACGGCAAGAACCCGTACACCGTCTACGCGGACGAGCGTCCCGAACTCTTCGACAGCGCGGGCGTGCCGGTGCAGCCCAACGGCGGCATCAGCAGTGACTTCTGGTTCGGTCTCGAACCGGGCAACGGCTACGACGTGTTCACCAAGCTCATCTACGGCATCCGGACCTCGCTGATGATCTCGGTGGCGGTGACGCTCGCGACGGTGCTGACCGGCATCCTGCTGGGCATCGCGGCCGGCTATCTCGGGGGCAAGACGGACTACTGGATCGGGCGGGTCATCGACTTCCTCCTCGCCTTCCCCGCCCAGCTGTTCTTCATCGCCAGCATGCCGGTGGTGGTCTCGCTCTTCGTGAACCCGCGCGACGAGACGCCCACCTATGTGCGGGTGCTGGCCCTGATCATGGTGCAGTGGTTCCTCGGCTGGATGAGCCTCGCCCGCATCCTGCGCGGCACCTCGCTCGCCCTGCGGGAACGGGAGTTCATCGAGGCGGCCAGGGTCAGCGGGGCCTCGCCCTGGCGGATCATCCGCAGGGAGATCCTGCCGAACGTCGTCACCCCGATCCTCGTCCAGTCGACGTACATGCTGCCGGGGTTCGTGACCGCGGAGGCAGGCCTGTCCTACCTCGGGGTGGGCATCATCGAACCCACCCCGGACTGGGGCCAGATGTTCGCCAAGGCCTCCACCGAGCTCGTTCTGCAGAACGACATCACCTACATGTTCTTCCCCGGTGTCTCGATGATCATCTTCATCGTGGCCTTCAACCTGCTCGGGGACTCGGTCCGCGACGCCTTCGATCCCAAGACGGCTCGCTGACCGACGGATGGTGGGCGTCCGAGCCCGAATACCGCACGGCATATCCCTTTGTGTACCGGTGACACCAGAGATAGGTGGAAATTCAGTGATGAGTAGGGGCGGACGCCACGCATACTCGGCGCTCTCAGTGCTCGCGGCCGGAGCTCTTGTGCTCACTGGTTGCAGCAAGGGGGGCAGCGATACCGGTGGCGACAACAAGAAGAAGGACCAGAAGAGCGCCCAGGAGCAGCAGGCGTCCATCAAGTTCGGCAACGCGTCGGACTCGACGGGCCCCGCGGCCGAGGTCCCGGGCGCGAAGACCGGCGGCAAGCTCGAGGTGCTCCAGCGTGACTCCTACGCGCACCTCGACCCGGGCCAGATCTACGTCTCCGACGAGGGCTCGCTCGCCAACCTGATCCACAGAGGCCTCACCGGGTACAAGTCGACCGACGACAAGGGCGTGGGCCACGAGGTCGTCGGTGACCTGGCCACCGACTCCGGCACCACCACCGACGGCGGCAAGACCTGGAAGTACACCCTCAAGGACGGCATCAAGTTCGCCGACGGCACGCCGATCACCTCGGCGGACTTCCGGCAGACCTACGAGCGGCTGTTCGCACCGTTCATCAACCAGGGTCCCACCTACCTCCAGCAGTGGCTGGCGGACACCGCGGGCGCCGACTACCGCAAGCTGCTGCCGGACGGCCCGTACAAGGGCAAGCACCTGCCGGACAGCGTCCTGGAGACGCCCGACGCCAAGACCATCGTCTTCCACTTCAAGACGGCCCACCCGGACCTCCCGTACGCGCTCGCCATGGCGGGCTACGCGGTGGTGTCCAAGAAGGGCGACACCCAGGCGAAGTACGACAAGAACCCGGTCACGAGCGGCCCGTACAAGATCCAGTCGTTCAAGTCCGGCAAGTCGATGGTCCTGGTCAAGAACACCAACTGGGACCCGAAGACCGACCCGATCCGCCACCAGTACCTGGACGAGCTGGACTTCACTTTCAACCAGCAGTTCGAGACGTCCACCAAGGCGCTCCTCGCGGACAGCGGTGCCGACCAGACCGGCGTCAGCTTCAACAACCAGGTCGACGCGGGCAACCTGTCGAAGGTCCTCGCCGACTCGACCCTCAAGGCCCGCACGGTCGCCGGCTACCAGCCGTACGTGGGTCAGATCAACATCAACCAGTCGCACGCGCCGCTCCAGGACAAGAAGGTCCGCGAAGCGATCGCGTACGCGCTGCCGGTCTCCCCGATCGTGCGCGCCTACGGCGGCAACGCGGCCATGGAGGTGGCCGGCGGCCTGATCTCCCCGACCGTCAGCGGCTACGACGCCTCCTTCGACCCCTGGGGCAAGAAGAAGAACCCCGGCGGTGACCAGGCCAAGGCCAAGAAGCTGCTGCAGGAGGCCGGCAAGGTCGGCATGAAGCTCACCTACGGTTACCAGAACACGCCGGAGGGCCAGCAGATCTCCACGGCCATCGCCGCCGCCCTGAAGAAGGCCGGCTTCGACGTCCAGCGCCAGGACATCCCGGCCGAGACGTACTACGACAACATCGGCAAGGTCAACAACAACTACGACATCTACTCGTCCGCCTGGGGCGCCGACTGGCCGTCCTCCTCGACCGTGATCCCGCCGCTGTACGACGGCCGCGCGATCGCCGACGGCTCGCCGAACTACTCGCACGTCAACGACGACCACGTCAACAGCGAGATCGACCGGATCAACAAGATCACCGACCCGGTCAAGTCGGCGGCCGAGTGGGAGAAGCTCGACCAGTACATCGTGAAGGACGTCATCAACGTCGTTCCCACCACGTACTACAAGCAGGTCCAGATCGCCGGTTCCAAGGTGGGCGGCCTCGTCTACGACAACGTCATCGGTGGCATCGACCCGCGTCGCCTCTACATCAAGTAACCACTGCCGTCGGTCCGGTACCCGGTACGTCCGTCCGCTCCGAGCGGGTGACGGCGTGCCGGGTACCGCCCGGCCCGTTGACGTCTGAGAGCTGCCCCCTCATGCTGCGCTTCCTCGTCCGCCGGACCCTCAGTGCGATCGTCATCCTCTTCCTGCTGAGCATCGTCACGTTCCTGCTGTTCTTCGGCGTGCCCCGGGACCCGGCGCTGCTGATGTGCGGAAAGACGTGCAACCCGACGGCAATCGCCAACATCCACCATGTGCTCGGCCTCGACAAGTCCATTCCCGAGCAGTACGGGATCTTCCTGCACAACCTGGTGCTGGGGAGCAACCAGTTCGACCAGGGGCCCTGCCCCGCGCCCTGCTTCGGGTACTCGTACCACACCAACGACCTGGTCTGGCAGACGCTCATGGACCGGCTGCCCACCACCGTCTCCCTCACCCTGGGCGGTGCGGTCTGCTTCCTGGCCATCGGTCTCGGCACCGGCCTGGCAGCCGCCTGGAAGCGCGGCACACTGATCGACAAGACGGCGACCGCCGGGTCGATGGTGCTCGGCTCCATGCAGATCTACTTCCTGGGCCCGCTCGCCCTGGCCATCCTCGTCTACCAGACCCACTGGTTCGACAAGCCGGCGTACAACAACTTCACCGACGATCCGGTCACCTGGTTCACCGGGCTGATCATCCCCTGGGTGGTGCTCTCCACCATCTTCGCCGCGCAGTACACCCGTATGGCGCGCTCGTCGATGATCGAACAGCTGCAGGAGGAGCACGTCCGCACGGCCCGCGCGAAGGGGATGTCCCGGCGGTACGTCTTCTTCCGCTACGCCGGGCGCGGCTCGCTGATCCCGATCGTCACCATCTTCGGCATCGACCTCGGCGCCCTGCTGGGCGGCGCCATCATCACCGAGTACACCTTCGGCCTGCCGGGCCTCGGCCAACTCGCCGTGCAGTCCGTGTACTTCAGCGACCTGCCGCTGCTGCTGGGCGTGATGCTGTTCTCGGCCAGCATGATCCTGCTGTTCAACATCATCGTCGACGCGGCGTACGCGTTCATCGACCCGCGCATCCGGCTGGCCTAGCCGGGTAAGAGGAGAACCGTCGTGACCACTTTGACCAAGAACGCCGGCGCCCCCGCTCCGGCCGACGCGGGCGCCTTCCTCTCCGTGCGGGACCTGTACGTCAGCTTCCGCACCGAGGACGGCATCGTGCGGGCCGTGGACGGGCTGTCGTTCGACGTGCAGCGCGGCAGAACGCTGGGCATCGTCGGCGAGTCGGGCTCCGGCAAGTCCGTCACCAACCTCACCATCCTCGGCCTGCACAACCCGCAGTTCACCACCGTCGAGGGCGAGATCCTCCTGGACGGCAAGGAACTGACCACCGCCAGGGAATCCGAGATGGAGAAACTGCGCGGCAACAAGGTCGCCATGATCTTCCAGGACCCCCTCACCGCACTGTCGCCGTACTACACGGTCGGCCGTCAGATCGCCGAGCCGTTCATGAAGCACAAGGGCGCCTCGAAGAAGGCGGCCTGGGACCGGGCCGTGGAGATGCTCGGCAAGGTGGGCATCCCCAACCCGGCGGCGCGGGCGAAGGACTACCCGCACCAGTTCTCCGGCGGTATGCGCCAGCGCGCGATGATCGCGATGGCCCTGGTCTGCGACCCCGACCTGCTGATCGCCGACGAACCGACCACGGCCCTGGACGTCACGGTGCAGGCCCAGATCCTGGACCTCCTCAAGGACCTGCAACAGGAGTTCGGATCGGGCATCATCTTCATCACCCACGACCTGGGGGTGATCGCCGACATGGCCGACGACATCATGGTGATGTACGCGGGCGGCGCGGTGGAGCGCGGCACGGTGAACGAGGTCCTGCGCGCGCCCCAGCACCCCTACACCTGGGGCCTGCTGAACTCCATGCCCCGCCTGGACTCCGACCTGGCCGCCCCGCTGAGCCCGATCCCCGGCGCTCCGCCCTCGCTGCTGAACCCTCCGAGCGGCTGCCGCTTCCACCCTCGCTGCACCTTCCAGGACCGGGTCGGCGGCGCCCGCTGTGTCACCGAACGCCCACTGCTGGCCCCCGACCGCGCCTCGGCCTGCCACCTCACGGCGGACCAGAAGCGAACCATCTTCATCGAAGAGATCAAGCCCCGACTGGGCTAGGAGACGACACGTCATGACCCAGGACACGATCCTTCCGGCCCAGCGCGAGGCCGCCGTCGGAGAACCGCTGCTGGAGGTCTCCGGGCTGACCAAGTACTTCCCGGTCAAGGGCGGCTTCCCGATCCGGCGGACGGTCGGGCACGTCCAGGCCGTGGACGGCATCGACCTGACCGTGCGGGTGGGGGAGAGCTTCGGCCTGGTGGGCGAGTCGGGCTGCGGCAAGTCGACCACCGGCCGGCTGATCACCCGCCTGCTGGAGCCGACCAGTGGCTCGATCTCGTACCGCGGCCAGGACATCAGCCGTGCCTCGCGCAAGCAGCTGGCGCCGATCCGCTCCGAGATCCAGATGATCTTCCAGGACCCGTACTCGTCGCTGAACCCGCGCCAGACGGTCGGCAAGATCATCTCGGGCCCGATGGAGATCAACGGGATAGTGCCGGAGGGCGGCCGGGAGAAGCGCGTACGGGAGCTGCTGGAGATCGTCGGCCTCAACCCCGAGCACTTCAACCGCTTCCCGCACGAGTTCTCCGGCGGCCAGCGCCAGCGCATCGGCGTCGCCCGCGCCCTCGCCCTGGAGCCGAAGCTGATCGTGGCGGACGAGCCGGTCTCGGCCCTGGACGTCTCCATCCAGGCCCAGGTGGTGAACCTCCTCCAGCAGGTCCAGAAGGAACTGGGCATCGCCTTCCTCTTCATCGCCCACGACCTGGCGGTGGTACGGCACTTCTCCCAGCGGGTCGCGGTGATGTACCTCGGCAAGATCATCGAGGTCGGTGACCGGGACGCCATCTACAACCGCCCCCGCCACCCCTACACCCACGCCCTGCTGTCGGCGGTACCCGAGGTGAACCTCTCGGGCGAGGAGGACGCGGCCGGCCGTGAGCGGATCCGCCTGGCCGGCGACGTCCCGTCCCCGATCTCCCCGCCGTCCGGCTGCCGCTTCCGCACCCGCTGCTGGAAGGCCCAGGACAAGTGCGCGACGGAGGAACCGCCGCTGGTCCGGATCTCGGGCAACCGGGAGGGCCACCTGACGGCGTGCCACTTCCCGGAGGAGCCGACGACGGAGGCGAGGGACGAGGACATCATCCTGGACCCGGCGCTGGCGGCGCTGGAGGACAGGGAAGAGAGGGGCGAGTAGGGGGGCTCTGCCGTTGGGCGACCGGCGTGGGCGTTCGCCCGGTGAGCGCCCGGTTCACGCCTAAGCGGTAGCCGCGCTTCCGCACGCTTGTGGATGCCGACGCGGGGATGGAAAGGCCTATGGGGCGTCGGGTTCCCGGCGTACGGCACACGCCGACCGTCCCATCCCTCCCGGTCGGCGGCGCAGAGAGGAAGCGCTCCGTGAGCAACCCGCAGGACGACGACACCATCGGCGCGGTCACCGCGGCACAGTTAGCCGAGATCGCCGACCGAGGCGTCTACACCTCGCCCACCTCGATCGACCCGGCCGCCGCCGACCTCGCCGAGGCCCTGGTGGCCACCCTGAGCGGCACGGCCGAGAGGACGCTGCTGACCGCTGACCTCCAGCAGCTGACCGAACGGGTGCGGCAGGCGGCCACCGTCGGCTTCCCCTGGATCACCGCGGACGACGGCGTACGGCTGTCTGCGCACACGATCAAGCTGAGGACCACGGAACCCCGGCCGGTGGTGATCGTCCCCGCCGGTTGGACGCCCTTCGGCTGGGTCCTGTTCGAGTACACGTACCTCCAACTGGCGCTGCGCGGATACCACGTGCTGGCCTACACCCCACGCGGTATCGGCCTCACGCTGCGGATCCCGGGCGGCGGCTACATCGACAGCCCGTTCACCTCCGGCGGCACCATCGACGTGGGCGGGCCCGCGGACTGGGCCGACGGCTCGACCGTCATCGGCTACGCCCAGCGACACTTCAACCCGAGCAAGATCGCGTTCCTCGGTGAGTCGTACGGCTCGGGCATCAGCCAGCTGGTCGCCGCGCACGATCCGGAGGAGCGTGTGGACGCGGTCGTGGCGCTGAGCACCTGGGGCGACCTGGCCGACAGCCTCTACCAGTACGACACCCGGCACCTGGCCGCGGTGACTGCCCTGGTCAACTTCACCGGCGGCCCCGTCGAGCGGAAGTTCGACGCGGCCACCCAACAGATCCTGGACGACTTCCAGGCCGGCCGGAACATGGACGACGTGGTGGCGTGGGGCAAGGAGCGGGCTCCGTCGGCATACGTCGAGGAGACCAACGCCCGTGGCGTCCCCACGTTCATCTCCAACACCTGGCACGAGACGCTGTTCCCGGTCAACGAGGTCATCGAGCTCTTCGACCGGCTGACGGTACCCAAGCACCTCAACCTCTGGATCGGCGACCACGCCGCCCCCGAGAGCGCCGGTCTGACCGTCCCGTTCAGCGGCCCGAACGTGCCGGTCGAGGAGGCGTTCGCCTGGCTGGACCACCATGTGCTCGGCGCCGACAACGCGGTACCCACCTGGTCCCCGGTCAATAGCCAGATCATGTTCACGTACCAGACCCGGACCGATCCGGAGACCGGGAAGAACGTCATCATCGAGCCGGCGGTCCGCGAGCCCCGCCCGTCCTGGGGAGATGTCACCACCTCGACCGAACGCTGGTACCTGACCGCCGCAGCGTCGACCGGCAGGGACGGCGGTCTGGGCATCGAACCGGAGACGGGCTGGCAGCGGGAGTTCACGGCCGGTCAGCTGACCGAGGCCACGGCCGTCGACGCCGTCATCACCACCGGCCAGGCCGAGTGGAACGGCAACCCGAAGAGCTACGCCACGGACAAGTTCGACCGCCAGTACCTGGCCGTCTGGACCAGCGACCCGCTCCCGGCGGCCCGCGAGGGCGCGGCGGCCCGCCGCATCCGGGGCATCCCCGAACTGACGCTGACGGTGCGCAGTACGGCCGACTCCACCACCCTGGTGGCCTACCTGTTCGACGTGAGCCCCGACAACACGGCCCGCATCGTCACACACGAGCCGCTCACCCTCGCCGACCTGATCTCCGGCCAGGACCGAACGGTCACCTGGAAACTTCAGGCCGCGGGCTACGACGTGGCAACTGACCACCGCCTGATGCTGGTCGTGGGCAGCAAGGACCAGCTGTACTCGGACGAGAGCGTCGACGCCAGCACCACGACGATCTCGTCACCGGAGAGCAGCGCTTCACACCTGGTGCTGCCGCTGGGCTGACCGGGTTCAGTGCGCGGGCCCCGCGACCGTGATGATCTCGGGGCTGTCGGGGGTGACCGGGCCGCGTGCCCAGTCGCCGTACTGCTCGACGACCTTCAGACCGACTCCGGTGAGGAAGCCGGCGAGGGCGTCGGGGCCGAGGAAGCGCAGGGTGGCGCGGCACACCCGGGGCCGGGGCCAGTGGGGGCCGTCGTAGGTCTCCGTGAAGGTCACTTGGTCCCCGGCCGCGCCCTCGACCTCGTGCCAGACCCGGACCTCACGGCCGTCCGCGTCGGTGACGTGGTGCACGCGGTCGGGGGTCCAGCTCTCCCAGGCGCGGGCGGCGGGATTGCGGGTCTCGAAGACGAAGCGGCCGGTGGGGGAGAGCGCCCGCCGTACGGCGGTCAGCGCGACACGCAACTCCTCGTCGCCCAGCAGTACCTGGAAGGCGTGACCGGTCATCACCACGAGGTCGAAGCCGGGTCCGTCCCAGAGCCGGGTACGGAGATCGCCGAGGATCCATTCGACGGTCGGGTCGGCCTGCCGCCCCTGCACGAGCATCGCGGCCGCCGGGTCGAGCCCGGCCAGCCGTCCCTCGTGCCCCGCCTCGCGGGCCTGCCGCAGCAGCCGCCCGGTGCCGCAGCCGACGTCGAGCACGGAGCCTGCGGACATGACGACATCCAGGTAGAAGTCGTCACCCGGCCCCCACGGGTTGAGGCTGTCGTACAGCGCGGCGAGCTCAGGATCCGCGAACGAATGATCGACCACCGCGGCAGTCTGCCACATGATGTTGAACGAAGGGTCAGGAACGGACTTCTTCTTGACCTTCTATCAACTTCCTTCGGAGCAAGGGTGCTTCATCACATAGAGCTGTGGGTGGCGGACCTGGACCAGGCTACGGAGTCCTGGGGCTGGCTGCTCGAACGGCTGGGCTGGACGCCGTACCAGAACTGGCCGGCGGGCCGCAGCTGGCGGCTGGGGACGACGTACGTCGTGATCGAGCGGTCGCCGGAACTGCGGGACGGCGACGCCGGGCACGACCGGATGCGCCCGGGCCTGAACCACCTGGCGTTCCACGCGGCCGACCGGGCGACGGTGGATGCGCTGGCGGAGGAGGCCGCGGGACACGGCTGGGAACTGCTCTTCACCGACCGCCATCCGTACGCGGGCGGGCCCGGGCACTACGCGGCCTACCTGGAGAACGGGGACGGCTTCGAGGTGGAGCTGGTGGCTCAGGAGGGGTGAGGGGCGGTGCCCTTCAGGGCGTCGAGGAACGGAGTGAAGGCGGCGGCGGGGAAGGTGAGGGTGGCTCTGGTGGGGGCCTTGGAGTCGCGGACGGATATGTGGGTGGGGCGGTGGGCGATTTCGACGCAGGCGTCGCCCTGGCCGCCTCCGGAGAAGGAGGACTTCAGCCAGGTGTCAGTGGTCGGCATGGTTACAGCTCCTTCGTCACTCGGTGGATGAAGTCACGCGATTGATCGGATTCGAGTGACACCGCCTCCACCCTACGGAAGAGCGTTCGATAGCGGGTGAGCTGGGCCTCTGCGTCTACGAAAACGGGACCGTTGGGCCCGTCCCGGACGACGGTGTCCAACTTGGGTACGGCGCCACCCGCGTACACCATGGCGCTCCCTGCCCCGCCGAAGCCGTCCAGATCGAAGGGGACGACGTGGACGCTGATGTGGTCGGCCTCGGCGAGTTCCAGGAGGTGGGTGAGCTGCGCCCGCGTCGCCTGCCGCTCCCCGACCCGGATACGCAGTGCCGCCTCGTGGATCAGCGCCTTGTACGGGACCGGATCCGGGCGCTCGATGATGACCCGACGCTTCATACGGTGTTCCACCCAGCGATCGACGTCGTTCTGGGGGAACTCCGGGTTCACATAGGAGAAGAGCGACCGGGCGTATTCGGCGGTCTGGAGGAGGCCGGGAATATGCAGGAACTCCACGTCCCAGCGGTAACTTGCGTGATGCTCCAGTTCGGGTAGATCCATGAAGGGCCTGGGTAGCAGATCCCGGTACTCCTCCCACCAGCCGCGCGTCCTGTCGGTCGCCATCGCGGCCAGGGCTCCGATCAACTCCGAGTCCACGCAGGCGTAGTTGGCTGCGAGCCGACGAACTCGTTGTTCGCTCACTCCGGCGATCCCCGATTCCATTTGGCTCATCTGGACTGAGTTCACCCCGAGCAGGCTCGCCGCTTCGGTCGCCCTGAGCCCAGCGGCTTCCCGCAGCCTCCGAAGCTCGGTCCCCAGGCGCACCTGGCGTGCGGTGGGATGCCGACGTGCTGGCACGGCGTCCTTCTTTCCTCAACGTCCCTGGTGAGTCCACTCGTTCGGAGGTCAGGTTACGGGATCCGCTTGCGATGAATGAAATTTATGACCTACCGTCGGTGACGGAACGTACACGCTGAGGAAGTGCACCGCACCTGTCGTGCGGCGATGCCACCGTGCGTGAATCCCCTTTCAACCGACCGGAGTTGATGAGCCATGCCCGAAACCTGGGACTACACGCTGTCGATCCCCAACGACCTCAGAGCCGTCACGATCTGCCGCCGCACCCTGCGTCTGATCCTGACGATGCACGGGCTCATCGGCCTGGCCGACACGGCGGAACTGCTGGCGGCGGAACTGGTCTCCAACGCCGTACGGCACACGAAGGGACCCGCCGCACTGAGGGTCCGGTGTTCCCCGGAGGGCGTCGTGTGGATCGGGGTGTGGGATGCGGATCCCGTGCCTCCGGAGCCGCCGGGGTCGTTGGAGGTGGTGGCGGGTCTCGATGAGGCGGGGCGGGGGTTGGGGCTGGTGGTGGCATGTGCCGACTGCTGGGGCTGGCAGCCGTCGTCCCGGTTCGGGGACCGGGGCAAGTACGTGTGGTGTGAGTTGGGGGTGGCGTGATGGTGGGGTCGACGCATGAGGCGTTGCACCGGATCTTCCAGAAGGATCCGGGGCTGCTGACGCACGCGTTACAGCGGGTGCTGGGTGTGCCGTTTCCCGAGCCGCGGGAGATCGCGGCGATGAACGTGGATCTGACGGAGATCGAGCCGGTCGAGCGTCGGGTGGACACGTTGTTGCGGGCGGAGACGGACGAGGGGACGTACCTCCTCGTGGTCGAGTCGCAGGGGAAGACGGACGAGCGGAAGCGGGGGAGTTGGCCGTATTACCTGTCGTATCTGTATGAGAAGTACCGGTGTGAGCCGGTGCTGATCGTGATCACACAGAGCAGCGCGACGGCGCGGTGGGCGGCGCAGCCGATTCGGCTGGGGCTGCGGGGGTGGGAGTCGCTGACGGTGCGTCCGCTGGTGCTGGGGCCGGACAACGTGCCGGTGATCGCGGATGTGCGGGAGGCCGAGAGCGACGTACCCCTTGCGGTGCTTTCGGCGATGACACACGGGCGGGGTCGGCAGGCCCCGGCCATACTGGAATCGCTGGCAGCCGCCCTGAAAACCATTGACCGTGACAGCGCCGCGGTCTTCGTGCAGTTCGTCGACTCGTGCCTGGTTGATCCTCAGGCGAAGCAGATGTGGAGGGACCTGATGACGGCGATCCAGTACTTCTGGCGACACCCGCTGGCGGAGCAGGTGCGCGAGGAAGGCCGGGAGGAAGGCCGGGAGGAGGGCCGCGAGGAGGGCCGGGCCGAGGCCAAGGCCGAGATGATCCTCCGCATCCTGGAGTGGCGCGGCATCTCGGTGAGTGATGCCGTACGCGAGCAGGTGCAGGCCTGCACCAACCCGGACCAGCTTGAGGTCTGGGCCCGGCGGGCGATGCATGTCGCCGACACTGCGGAGCTGTTCGTCGAAGAGTGACCGCAGGGGCGGAGAGCGGGGCCCGAGGCGGCGGGGGCGTAGTGTCCCCGTCCATGTCTGTCGCTGACCGCAGCCCCTCCTTACTCCGCAACGCCGGCTTCGTCCGGCTGGCACTGGCCCGGATCATTTCCGTCCTGGGCAATGGATTCGCCCGGATCGCGCTGGCTTTCGCGGTGCTCTCGCTGCCTGGCGCGACTCCGGGAGAGCTCTCGCTGGTCGTGGCCTGCCAGGCGGTCCCGCAGCTCGTTCTGGTCCTGGTGGGCGGTGTGATCGCCGACCGGGTCTCCCGCTCCGGGCTGATGGCCGCGTCGGACGTGCTGGGCGCTCTTTCCTACGGCGGACTCGCGGCCATGGTGCTCAGCGGCCACGCCCCTGTCGTCGCCCTGTGCGCCCTGGCCGTCACCGCGGGCATCGCATCCGCCCTCTTCGGGCCCGCGATGGACGGGGTCATCCCGCGGCTGGTGCCGTCCGAGGTGCTCCAGCGAGCCAACGGCCTGCTGCGCGTCGGTACCAACACCTCACTGCTGCTGGGGCTGGCCCTGTCGGGCGTGACCGTGGCATGGGTCGGGGCCGGCTGGGCGCTGGCCCTCAACAGCCTGTCCTTCGTCGTCAGCGCGGCACTCACCGTCCCGCTGCGGCTGAGCCGTCGGCCACGGAAGGCCACCTCGGGCTGGGCCGATCTACGCCAGGGCTGGCAGGAGTTCGCCTCCCGCCAGTGGCTGTGGGTGGTCGTCGTCCAGTTCTCCGTGGTCGTCGCGGCCATGAACGCCAACGCCGGTGTCCTCGGGCCACTGGCGGCAGGTGCCCACTTCGGTGGGGCCCGCGCCTGGTCGCTGGTGGTGGCGGCGCAGGCTCTGGGGGCCGTGGCCGGCGCCGGGATCGCGGGCCGTACCCGGGTGGGCCGGCCGATCCTGGCGGCGGTCCTGTTCACCCTGCCCGTCGCCCTGCCGCCGGTCCTCCTCGGGGTCGGGGCGCCGCTGTGGGTCGTGGCCGTGGGCGCCTTCGCCGCCGGCGTCAGCCTGGACTTCTTCGGCGTGCTGTGGTCCACCACCATCCAGCGTGAGATCCCCGAGGAGGCGCTGTCCCGGGTCAGTTCCTACGACTGGTTCGGCTCGCTCACCCTCGCGCCGCTCGGCCTGGCGGTGGCGGGACCCGCCGCCGACGCCTTCGGCACCGACCGGATGCTGGAGGTCTGCGCGGTCCTGATCGTCACCGCGACTCTCGCCGCGCTCCTGTCTCCCGCGGTGCGGTCGCTGCGGGCGCCGGACGCGGACCGACCCGAGCCCCTTGCGGCCGGTACGGCGACGCCGGCCGCCCCGCCGCGGACCGACGCGTCGCTGCCCGACACCGGCGCGGCCGACGCCCCGCCCTCCTGACGACGGCGGCCATGAGAAGGGCCCGCACCTGGGGAGGTGCGGGCCCTTGCTCCCCTGGAGCGGACGTTCAGGGCTCGGGTCAATGGGCCGGTGAAGGTCCGTTCCGCAGGCGGCGGCTGACGGAAAGGGGTGTGTCAGGCCGCGGCCTCGGGGTCTTTGGAGAGGCGCGGGGCGGGAACCATGTCCCGCACCTCAGGGTAGTGGCATGCGGTCAGGTGGCCCGGCTTGTTGCCGTCGGCCTGGACCAGCGGCGGCGCCTCCGTCGCGCACTTCTCCGTCGCCTTCCAGCAACGGGTGCGGAAGCGGCAGCCGGACGGCGGGTTGATCGGGGACGGGACGTCACCGACCAGGCGGATCCGCTCGCGCGGCTCCACATCCACCGTCGCCTCGGGCACGGCGGACAGCAGCGCCCGCGTGTAGGGGTGGCGCGGGTTGTCGTACAGGTCCTCGCGGTCGGCGATCTCCACGATCTTACCGAGGTACATCACCGCGACCCGCTGCGAGAAGTGCCGGACGATCGCGAGGTCGTGGGCGATGAAGACGAACGCGATGCCGAGTTCCTTCTGAACCTTCTGGAGGAGGTTCACGACCTGCGCCTGGATCGAGACGTCCAGGGCGGAGACCGGCTCGTCGGCGACGATCAGCTTCGGCTCCAGCGCGAGGGCACGGGCGACGCCGATGCGCTGGCGCTGGCCGCCGGAGAACTCGTGCGGGAAGCGGTTGAAGTGCTCCGGGTTGAGGCCGACGATCTCGAGGAGTTCACGGACCCGGGCCTCACGGCCGCCGGGCGGGTTGATGTCGTTGATCTCCATCGGGCCCGCGATGATCTTGCCGACGGTCTGCCGCGGGTTGAGGGACGCGTACGGGTCCTGGAAGATCATCTGGATCTCGGACCGGATCGGCGCCAGCTGCCTGCGGCCCGCGTGCGTGATGTCCTGCCCGCGGTAGGAGATCTTGCCGCCCGTCGGCTCCAGCAGGCGGGTGATCAGCCGGCCGGTGGTCGACTTGCCGCAGCCCGACTCGCCCACCAGGCCCAGCGCCTCGCCCTCGGCGACCTGGAAGTCCAGGCCGTCCACGGCCTGCACCGCGCCGACCGTCCGCTTGATCGGGAAGCCGCCCTTGATCGGGAAGTGTTTGGTCAGCCCGGAGACGTCCAGGAGGGGGTTCGTGTTGCTCATGATCGTGAAGTCCCGTCTTGTCCGTCAGTTGTGGCTGGTCGCCGCGTAGTCGGCGAAGAGATCGTCACGCTGGCTCAACTCCAGGTGGCAGGCGGAGCCGCGGCCCTCGGTCAGCTGGAGCAGCGGGCTCTCGGTGGAGCACCTGTTGCCCGGGACCTTGTCCGCGAACGCGCAGCGCGGGTGGAAGCGGCAGCCGGTGGGCGGGTTGAGCAGCGAGGGCGGCGAGCCGGGGATCGGCGACAGCGGGACGTCGACCGGCCCGTCGAGGCTCGGCATGGAGTTGAGCAGGCCCAGGGTGTACGGGTGCTGCGGCGAGCCCAGGACCTCCTTCTTGGTGCCCCGCTCCACGCACCGGCCGCCGTACATCACCAGGACGTCGTCCGCGATGTCCGCGATGACACCGAGGTCGTGGGTGATGAAGATGATCGCCGTGCCGAACTCCTGCTGGAGGTCCTTGAGGAGGTCCATGATCTGGGCCTGGACCGTCACGTCGAGCGCGGTGGTGGGCTCGTCCGCGATCAGCAGCTCGGGGTCGCAGACCAGGGCCATCGCGATCATCGCGCGCTGGCGCATACCGCCGGAGAACTGGTGCGGGTAGTCGTCCACCCGCACGTCCGGCTGGGGGATCCCGACCCGCTTCAGCATCTCGATCGCCCGCGCTCGGGACTCCTTCTTGGAGGCACCGGTGTGCTTGCGGTACACCTCGGAGATCTGAGCGCCGATGGTGTGGTACGGCGACAGCGAGGCCAGCGCGTCCTGGAAGATCATCGCCATCTTGTTGCCGCGCAGCTTCTCCAGCTCCCGCTCGGAAGCCGTGAGCAGCTCCTTGCCGTCGAGCAGGATCTCGCCGTCGATCTGGGTGCGGGCAGGGTCGTGCAGACCCAGGATCGTCAGGTTGGTGACGGACTTGCCGGAGCCCGACTCGCCCACGATGCCGAGTGTCTGGCCCTTGACGAGGTCGAAGCTGAGCCCGTCGACGGCCTTGACGATGCCGTCCTCGGTGGAGAAGTGGACTTTGAGGTCCTTGACGGAGAGGAACGGCTGCTGATCGGTGCTCGTCACGGTGACGCTCCTGGGGGGTGATGCGAGAGGTCGGGGGTGGGGCGGAGGTCAGGCGAGCCGGATCCGCGGGTCGATGAGGGCGTAGACGGCGTCGACGATGATGTTGAAGATCACGATCGCGCCGGCGGACAGCAGGGTCACGCCGAGCACCATGGGCAGGTCGCTCTGGTCCACGGACTTCAGCGCGAGCTGGCCCACGCCCTGGAGGCTGAAGACGGTCTCGGTGATGATCGCGCCGCCGATGAGCGTGGCGAGGTCGATGCCGAAGATCGTGACGATCGGACCCATGGCGCCGCGCCAGGCGAACCGGAAGAAGACGTTGCGCCGGGACAGGCCCTTGGCCCGAGCCGTGCGTACGTAGTCCTCGCTGAGCGTCTCGACCAGCTGCGAGCGCGTCATACGGGTGTAGTTCGCGGTCCAGATGAGGGCCAGCACCAGCCACGGCAGCAGCAGGCCGGAGGCCCACTCGATCGGGTTCTGGGTGAGGGGGGTGTACGACGGGTTGTCCAGGATGCCGAGCTTGGCGACGAAGAAGTACATCGCGATGTAGCCGACGAAGTAGATCTGCATCGAAGAGGCGATCAGCGACGCCGAGCTGGCGACCTTGTCCTGCCACTTGCCCTGCTTCACGGCGGCCAGCATGCCGGAGCCGATGCCGAAGACGAGGAAGACGGCTGCCGAACCGAAGGCGAGCGACAGGGTCAGCGGAAGCCGGTCCATGATCGTGCCGAGGACGGGCTCGCGGTTGGCGAACGAGTACCCGAGGCAGGGCGCGCTGCAGTTGCCGAAGTCGCCGTAGCTGCGTCCGACGAAGATGCCCTTGAGCCAGTACCAGTACTGGACCGGAACCGGGTGGTCGATGCCCAGGTTGCGCCGGACCTGCGCGAGCATGTCGGGCGTGCAGTTCTTGCCGCAGGACATCGTGGCGGGGTCACGCGGGATGGCGTAGAAGAGCCAGAAGGTGACGGCGCTGATGATCAACAAGATGACCAGCGCGCCGAAGACTCGGCGGACAAGGAAGCGGAACATGGGGCGTGACTTTCCGGACGGGGCGCCGTCGCCGGGGGTGAGGGGTGGGCCGTAGGGGGGCGGCCAGGTCGCGGCCGCCCCCCGAGGGTCTGTGCGCTTACTTCTTGACGTACAGCTTGCAGAGCGCGACGCAGGTGTTGCCGGCGTCGTAGACGACGTTGCCGATCTTGGATCCGTACATCCAGTTACGGATGGAGTGGTAGTCCGGGACGACCGCCGCGAGCTCCATGATCTGCTTGTCGATGGCGCCCCAGGCCTTGTTGGCCTCGGCGACGTCGGCGATCTTGGCGGCCGCGTCGATCGCCTTGTTCACGCTCGGGTCGTTCAGCTGGGCGTAGTTGCTGCGGCCGTCGCCGATGTTCTTGCCGCTCCAGCAGGGGTAGAAGACCGAGTAGCCGTTCGGCCAGTCCGGGCTCCAGCCGGCCGCGAACAGGTCGTAGCCGTTGTCGATCTTGCCGATCTGGGTGTAGAAGGTCGTCTTGTCGACCTGCTGGTTGACGACCTGGAAGCCGGCCGCCTCAAGGGCGTTCTTGATGGCCACGGCCTGCTTCACCGCGTTGTCCGACTGCTGGTAGGCGATGACCAGCTTCTGGCCGACCTTGCCGGCCTCCTTCAGCAGCGCCTTGGCCTTGACCGGGTCGCCACCGGGCTTCGTGGTCACGCCGTACAGGTCGAACTTCTTGTAGCCGGGGGTCACCGGGCTGAGGATGGTGCTGGCCAGCTCGCTGGTGGAGGCGCCACCGCGGATGGTCTGCAGCTGCTGGTGCGGCCACGCCCAGTTGATCGCCTGGCGGACCTTCACGTCCTTGATCCGGGTCATGTTGATCGGCCAGTAGTAGGTGACCGTGTCGACCTGGGTGAGGACGCGCTTCTTCAGCGAGGCGTTGGTGAGGACCTGCGCGGTGCGCTCGGCGGCGACCTCGTTGAAGATCGACATCGCGTACTGGTCGTTGCCCTTGTCGGCGATGTAGCGGTCGGTGGAGGCGACCGGCTGGAAGCCGAACTGGAAGATGTACTTGTCCGGGTACGCGTTGCGGATCGAGTCCGTGGCGGCGTCCCAGTGCTCGTTGCGCACGTAGGTCATCGACTTGCCGATGCTGCGGCTGTCGATCTTGTAGGGGCCGAGGGAGTACGGACGCTTGTCGTACTTCTCCTTGGTGTCCTTCTTCTTGTTGACGAGGCCGTAGCCCGGCATGCCGAGCGTGTAGTTGAAGTCGGTGCGCGGCTCGGTGAGGTTGAACGTGATCGTCTTGCCGGAGATCTCGATCGAGGAGAGCTTCTTGCCGTCGTAGGGGCCCTTGTACTTGTCGCCGCCGACCAGCCACTGCTGGACGTAGCGGGGGCCCTCGGTCACGAAGGAGGCGAAGAGGCGCTCGAAGGTGTGGCGGACGTCGTCCATGGAGAGGTCGGTGCCGTCCTCCCACTTGATGCCGTCCTTGATCGTGAACGACCAGGTCTTGCCGCCGTCCTTCATGGTGCCGGCGTCGGTCGCGACGTCGCCGACGAGCGTGGCGCCGCCCTTGTCGTCGACCTTGTAGCCGGTCAGACCGCGCAGGATGGGGCGGGTGATGGCGCCCTCGGTGGAGACGTAGATCTGCGCCGGGTCCAGGTGGTCCATGTCGAACTGGTCGAGCGAGTAGACCGTGCCGCCCTTGACCGCGCCCGGGACCTCGGGCGCCGGACCCGTGGAGTCCGCCTTGGTGCCGACCGGGATGTTCATGGTCTTCGCGCCGGAAACGGACGGGACCTGGGACGAGCCCTTGCTGTCGTTACCGCTGCTGCAAGCGCTCAGCACGGTCGTGGAAGCCGCAGCCACACCGGTGGCGATCAGGAAGTTTCTGCGAGAAAAAGACATGCTGAGCCTGCCTATAGGGGTCAATTCGGATGGTCGGAACCAGCCGGACGTCATCGAACCGGGCCGGGTGGTGCAGGGATCGCTACCGCTTGGACTTCGGGTCGAGCGCGTCGCGCACGGAGTCACCGAGCAGGTTGAAGGCGAGAACGAAGATCACCATGGAGATGCCGGGGAAGAGCATGAAGGTGATGTCCTCGGTGTAGAACTGCGCGCCTCGGCCGATCATCACGCCCCAGTCGGGGGTCGGATCGATCATGCCTACGCCGAGGAAGGCCAGGCCTGCCTCTGCGGTCACGAAGGCCGGCAGCAGCAGAGTGGACTGGATGATGATCGGAGTCCAGAGGTTGGGCAGCAGCTCCTTGAACACGACGCGCATCGGTGACGCGCCCGTGACCTTGGCCGCCTCGACGAACTCCCGCTCGCGCAGGCCGAGCACCTGTCCGCGCAGCAGTCGCGCGATCGACGCCCAGCCGAAGGCGGACAGCACGATGATCAGCGCGGTGGCGCGGAGCCAGGTCGGGATGTTCTCGTCGGGAGCGACGAAGAAGCCGAAGACGACCGGCATGAACGCGATGAAGAAGAGCGTGGACGGGAATGACAGCAGGATGTCGATGACCCGGCTGACGAGGTAGTCCGTCTTGCCGCCCAGGTAACCCGCCGTGACACCGATCACGACGCCGAGGACCGTGGTGAGCAGGGCGGCGGCCGTCGCGATACCGAGGGAGTTGCGGATGGCGTACAGCAGGAACGTGAAGACGTCCCGGCCGAGCTGGGGCTCGATGCCGAACCAGTACTCCGAGCTCATGCCGCCGTTGGGCCCTGCGGGGTACGAGAAGGCGTTGAGGAGCTCGGGGTGCTGGGTGGTGTAGGTGGTGTACGGGTCCTTCCCGTACAGCTTCGCGATGAGCGGCGCGGCTATGCCGATCACGAAGAAGAAGATCACGAGGTAAGCGGATATAACGCCCGTCCGGTCGCGCCTGAAACGCTTCCAGGCCAGACGGCCCGGCGACCTGCTCTCGCTGCCCTTCGAGCCGTCCGAAGTCGTCGACTTCTTCTCGGTCTCGTCGGTCACCTCGAGCGGGGCAGCCGCGGATGGAGTTGGGGGGGTCATGGTGCTCCTGGCCCAAGGGAGGGTCTGATGACTCCGCAGGGCACTCCCCTACGGGCTACGCCGGACTTTTTCAACGCAATTCACTCAAGGTCAATAAATTCTCGGGCGGCTTGGGTTTCTATTTACTTTCTTTGCCTTGGCTTGACCGTTCCGTAGCTACGCGGGTAGCACCTTGTGATCGGTCCGTGCTTTAGTTCGGGCGAACTGCGCCAAACGGGCAAGGAGTTCGATATGCGGACTCGAGTGTGCCGAAATGCGTACATCGGCGGGTTGCAATCCAACGTTTCGGCATCGTTACGCGTAGATCCATTGCGTCGTGGACTCAAGATCCTCGAGCGGCTCTCAAGGGTCCGCCTGCAATCGGGTGACGTGTCCCTCTAAAGGTCGTCATGGGGCTCCCGGGGGGCCGCCGTTCGGGGCAGTGGGTGAGCGTTATCGACCGATTGGGTCGATATTGACCGGTAACGGATCACTCGCGGATCACCCTTCACGGAGGAGGCACGCCATGCGTTCAGCCACGCACGCCCGATGGGCGGCCTGCGCGGTGGTGACGGCGCTCGCCGCCACGTCCTGCGGGGGCGGCGGCAGCAGCGGCGGAGGCGGCGGCAGCGCCGTACTCAGCTCCTCCTGGGGCGACCCGCAGAACCCCCTGGAGCCCGCCAACACCAACGAGGTCCAGGGCGGCAAGGTCCTCGACATGATCTTCCGTGGCCTGAAGAAGTACGACCCGAAGACCGGCAAGGCCCAGGACATGCTCGCTCAGAAGATCGACACGAGTGACTCGCAGAACTACACGATCACCGTCAAGGACGGCTGGACCTTCTCCAACGGGGAGAAGGTGACCGCCAGGTCCTTCGTCGATGCCTGGAACTACGGGGCGAGCCTCAAGAACAACCAGAAGAACGCCTATTTCTTCGGGTACATCGAGGGGTACGACAAGGTCCACCCCGACAGCGGCGGCCAGAGCGCCGAGGCGCTCTCCGGTCTGAAGGTCGTCGACGACAGGACCTTCACGGTGAAGCTGAACCAGAAGTTCTCCGGTTTCCCCGACACGCTCGGCTACGCGGCCTTCGCCCCGCTGCCCCGGGCCTTCTTCACCGACCACGCCGGCTGGCTGAAGCAGCCGGTCGGCGACGGGCCGTACGCCATCGAGTCGTACACCAAGGGATCGCAGATGTCCCTGAAGAAGTGGGACGGCTACCCCGGTGCCGACAAGGCGCAGAACGGCGGAGTGACCCTCAAGGTCTACACGGACAGCGACACCGCCTACACCGACCTCCTCGCCGGCAACCTCGACCTCGTCGACGACGTTCCCGCCCCACAGCTGAAGAACGTCAAGAACGACCTCGGCGACCGGTACATCAACACCCCGGCCGGCATCATCCAGACCCTCGCCTTCCCCTACTACGACAGCGCCTGGAACCGGAGCGGATCGGACAAGGTCCGCACTGGGCTTTCCATGGCCATCAACCGGAAGCAGATCACCGACACCATCTTCCAGAACACCCGCACCGCGGCCACCGACTGGACCTCGCCGGTGCTCGGCCTGGTGGGCGGCTTCAAGGAGGGGCTGTGCGGGAGCGCCTGTGACTACGACCCCGCGCAGGCCAAGAAGCTCATCCAGGAGGGCGGGGGACTGCCCGGCGGACAGCTCAAGATCACGTACAACGCCGACACCGGCTCGCACAGGATGTGGGTGGACGCCGTGTGCAACTCCATCAACAACGCGCTCGGCAACGACAAGGCGTGCGTCGGGAATCCGGTGGGCACCTTCGCCGACTTCCGCAACCAGATCAGCCAGCACAAGCTGACCGGACCTTTCCGCGCGGGCTGGCAGATGGACTACCCGCTCATCCAGAACTTCCTCCAGCCGCTCTACTACACCAACGCCTCCTCCAACGACGGCAAGTGGTCCAACAAGGACTTCGACAAGCTCGTCGACCAGGCCAACGCCGAGGCCGACACCGACAAGGCCGTCGGAACCTTCCAGAAGGCCGAGGAAGTCGTCCGCGACAACATGGCCGCCATTCCGCTCTGGTACCAGAACGGCAGCGCCGGCTACTCGGAGCGGCTCTCCAGCGTGGCTCTCAATCCGTTCAGCGTCCCCGTGTACAACGAGATCAAGGTCAGCTGACGCGGCATGGGGCGCTATGTCGTCCGGCGGCTGCTCCAGATGATCCCGGTGTTCATCGGGGCCACGCTGCTGATCTTCCTGATGGTCAATGTCATGGGCGACCCGATCGCGGGGCTGTGCGGAGAGCGGGCCTGCGATCCGGCGACCGCCGCCCAGCTGAAGAGGGATTTCGGGCTCGACAAGCCCGTGTGGCAGCAGTACCTCACCTATATGGGGAACGTCTTCACCGGGGACTTCGGTACGGCGTTCAACGGGCAGCCGGTCACCGAGCTGATGTCCACCGCGTTCCCCGTCACCATCCGGCTGACGATCGTGGCCGTCCTCTTCGAGGTCGTCATCGGCATCACCCTCGGAGTCCTGACCGGTCTGCGGCGTGGGCGGCCCGTCGACACCGGGGTGCTGCTGGCGACCCTGGTCGTCATCTCCGTACCGACCTTCGTCACCGGCCTGCTGCTCCAACTCCTGCTCGGGGTGGAATGGGGCTGGATCAAACCCTCCGTCTCCCCGGACGCCGCCTTCGGCGAACTGATCGTGCCGGGACTCGTCCTCGCCTCCGTGTCGCTCGCCTACGTCACCCGGCTGACCCGCACCTCCATCGCCGAGAACAGACGGAGCGACTACGTCCGTACGGCCATTGCCAAAGGGCTGCCCCGGCGCCGGGTCATCGCACGGCACCTGCTGCGCAACTCCCTCATCCCCGTGGTCACCTTCATCGGTACCGACATCGGCGCACTCATGGGCGGCGCCATCGTCACCGAGCGGATCTTCAACATCCACGGCGTGGGCTTTCAGCTCTATCAGGGGATCCTGCGGCAGAACACCCAGACGGTCGTGGGCTTCGTGACCGTCCTCGTCCTTGTCTTCCTCGTCGCCAACCTCCTCGTCGACCTCCTCTACGCCGTACTCGACCCGAGGATCCGCTATGCCTGAACGGCCGTTCGAGCAGGACCGGGCCATCGCCGGCACCGGCATGGGCGGGGCGATGGACCTGGCGGCGACCGAAGCCGAGACGCTGGAGAGGACGCCAGGGGGCCCACTGGGCACGGGTCCGGCCGGCAGGCCGCGCTCGCTCTGGTCCGACGCCTGGCGGGACCTGCGCCGCAACCCGGTCTTCATCGTCTCCGCCCTCGTCATCCTCTTCCTCTTCGTCATCTCCCTGTGGCCGTCGCTGATCGCCTCCGGCAACCCCCTCAAGTGCGACCTCGCCAACGCCCAGGAGGGCTCCCAGCCGGGCCATCCCTTCGGCTACGACGGTCAGGGCTGCGACGTCTACACACGGACCGTGTACGGGGCCCGTACGTCCGTCACGGTGGGCGTCTGCGCCACGCTCGGGGTCGCGCTGTTCGGGTCGGTGCTCGGCGGGCTCGCCGGGTTCTTCGGCGGGGCCTGGGACGCGATCCTGTCCCGGATCACCGACGTCTTCTTCGCGATCCCGGTCGTCCTCGGCGGTCTCGTCCTCCTCTCCGTGGTGACCAGCAACACGGTCTGGCCGGTCATCGGGTTCATGGTGCTGCTCGGCTGGCCCCAGATCTCCCGGATCGCCCGCGGCTCGGTGATCACCGCCAAACAGAACGACTACGTCCAGGCCGCCCGCGCGCTCGGCGCCTCCAACTCCCGGATCCTGCTGCGGCACATCGCGCCCAACGCCGTGGCCCCGGTGATCGTCGTGGCCACCATCGCGCTCGGCACCTACATCGCGCTGGAGGCGACCCTGTCGTACCTCGGCGTCGGCCTGAAGCCGCCCAGCGTCTCCTGGGGCATCGACATCTCCGCCGCCTCGCCCTACATCCGCAACGCCCCGCACGCGCTGCTGTGGCCCTCCGGGGCCCTCGCACTCACCGTCCTGGCCTTCATCATGCTCGGCGACGCGGTGCGCGACGCCCTCGACCCGAAGCTGAGGTGAGCGCCGCCGTGCTGCTCGAAGTGCGCGACCTGCACGTGGAGTTCCGGACCCGGGACGGGATCGCGAAGGCGGTCAACGGGGTCTCCTACGCAGTCGACGCGGGGGAGACGCTGGCCGTGCTGGGGGAGTCCGGGTCAGGGAAGTCGGTCACGGCCCAGGCGGTGATGGGGATCCTGGACATGCCGCCGGGGCGGATCGGCGGGGGCGAGATCCTCTTCCGCGGGCGGGATCTGCTGAAGCTCAAAGAAGAGGAGCGGCGGAAGATCCGGGGCGCCGAGATGGCGATGATCTTCCAGGACGCGTTGTCGGCGCTGAACCCGGTGCTGAGCGTGGGCGACCAGCTCGGCGAGATGTTCGTCGTGCACCGGGGGATGTCCAGGAAGGCCGCGCGGGCCAGGGCGGTCGAGCTGATGGACCGGGTGCGGATCCCGGGCGCGGCCCAGCGCGTGCGGGACTATCCGCACCAGTTCTCCGGGGGCATGCGCCAGCGCATCATGATCGCCATGGCGCTGGCCCTGGAACCGGCGCTCATCATCGCCGACGAGCCGACCACGGCGTTGGACGTGACCGTCCAGGCCCAGGTCATGGATCTGCTCGCGGAGTTGCAGCGCGAGTACCACATGGGGCTGATCCTGATCACCCACGACCTGGGCGTGGTCGCGGACGTCGCCGACCGGATCGCCGTGATGTACGCGGGGAGGATCGTGGAGTCCGCGCCGGTGCACGACATCTACAAGGCGCCCGCCCACCCTTATACGCGCGGACTCCTCGACTCCATCCCGCGCCTGGACCAGAAGGGGCAGGAGCTCTACGCCATCAAGGGCCTGCCGCCCAACCTCATGGACATCCCGCCGGGGTGTGCCTTCAACCCGCGCTGCCCCATGGCCCAGGACGTGTGCCGCACCGACGAACCACCGCTGTACCAGGTGGATCAACACCGGGGCAGTGCCTGTCACTTCTGGAGGGAGTGTGTCAATGGTTGACGCGGTGGTTGAGCCGATCCTGGAAGTGAGTGGACTGGTCAAGTACTACCCGTTGACCCAGGGCGTCTTGATCAAGAAACAGATCGGTGCGGTCAAGGCTGTTGACGGTGTTGACTTCGTGCTCAACAAAGGAGAGACCCTCGGCATCGTCGGGGAGTCCGGCTGCGGCAAATCAACAGTTGCCAAGATGCTGGTCAATCTCGAGCGGCCGACGGCGGGGTTGATCAAGTACAAGGGCGAGGACATCACCAGGTTGAGCGGGCGGGCGCTGAAGGCCGTCCGCCGCAACATCCAGATGGTCTTCCAGGACCCGTACACCTCCCTCAACCCCCGGATGACCGTGGGCGACATCATCGGGGAGCCGTACGAGATCCACCCCGAGGTGGCTCCCAAGGGCGATCGGCGCAGGCGGGTGCAGGAACTGCTGGACGTCGTGGGTCTCAACCCCGAGTACATCAACCGCTATCCGCACCAGTTCTCCGGTGGCCAGCGGCAACGCATCGGCATCGCAAGGGGCCTGGCGCTCCGCCCCGAGGTGATCGTCGCGGACGAACCGGTGTCCGCGCTGGACGTCTCCGTCCAGGCCCAGGTGATCAACCTGCTCGACCGGCTCCAGAACGACTTCGACCTGTCGTACGTCTTCATCGCCCACGACCTGTCGATCGTGCGGCACATCTCGGACCGGGTCGGGGTGATGTACCTCGGGCGGATCGTGGAGATCGGCAAGGACGAGGAGATCTACGACCATCCGACCCACCCGTACACCCAGGCCCTGCTCTCCGCGGTGCCGGTACCGGACCCGGAGGCCCGGGAGCACCGGGAGCGGATCATTCTGAGCGGGGACGTCCCGTCGCCGACGAACGTGCCGTCGGGGTGCCGGTTCCGCACGCGGTGCTGGAAGGCCGAGGAGCGGTGCGCCGTGGAGGTGCCGGCGCTCGCGGTGCCCGCCGCGTTCCGGCTGGAGCCGGGGCCGGCCGCCCATGACTCGGCCTGTCACTTCGCGGAGGAGAAGCAGGTGGTTCCGCCGGAAGAGCCCCCGGGCGATCTTGTCGACGGGGGTACATAACGGTATGAGCCGGGGTCAATCGCGTTAACACACAGGCAACTTCTCTGACCCGGTCTCGATATACGGACGCGGCACGCTTGTCAGCGTACGGCCGTGCGGGTGCCGTAAACGGGCCGGGGCGCGCCATGTCGCCCCGGCCCGTTGCCGTGCGCGCAGCGCCTACGCGAGGCCCAGCGAACGCTTCAGGAAGTCCAGCTGGAGCAGCAACAGGTTCTCCGCCACCTGTTCCTGCGGGGTCATGTGGGTCACGCCGGACAAGGGCAGTACCTCGTGCGGGCGGCCCGCGGCCAGCAGGGCGCTGGACAGGCGCAGTGAGTGGGCCACCACCACGTTGTCGTCCGCCAGGCCGTGGATGATCATCATCGGGCGGTGCGGGTCGGCCGCGTCGACCAGGCCCGCGTCGTCGATCACCGAGTTGCGGCGGTACACCTCCGGCTGCTCGCCCGGGTGGCCGAGGTAGCGCTCCTGGTAGTGGGTGTCGTACAGCCGCAGGTCGGTCACCGGGGCGCCCACCACCGCCGCGTGGAAGACGTCGGGCCGGCGCAGGGCCGCGAGCGCGGCGAGGTAGCCGCCGAAGGACCACCCGCGGACGGCCACCTTGGTCAGGTCGAGCGGGAAGTCGGCGGCGAGTGCCTGGAGCGCGTCGACCTGGTCCTGGAGGACGATCGCCGCGAGGTCGTCCTTGATGGACTTCTCCCAGGCCGGGGAGTGGCCGGGAGTGCCCCGCCCGTCGGCGACGATCACCGCGAAACCCTGGTCGGCGAACCACTGGGAGGTGAGGTGGGCGTTGTGCGCGGCGACCACACGCTGGCCGTGCGGGCCACCGTAGGGGTCGAGCAGAACCGGAAGGGGAGTGTCCCCGTGGTAGTCCCGTGGCATAAGCACGGCGCACGGAATTCGACGTGCGCCCCCCTCGGTGAGTGTCACGCGCGGGGACAGACCAGGATCTTCTGCGTACGACATGACAGTTGCCAGATGTTTTCCGTCACGCAGCACCTGGACGCGGGCGCCCGGCCTGTCCAGCGCGGCGGACACCAGAACGGTCACGCCCCCGGCGCGCACGGCCGTGTGCACGCCGGGCTCCTGCGACACCCGCTCCACGCCGAGTTCGTTGACGCGGTAGACGTGTACCTCGCCGATCTCGGGGGACTCGGCCTCCTCGCCGGCGGAGGCGGAAACCAGCACGTCATCGGCGGTCACGTCGAGAACCGCACGGATGTGCAACTGGGCACCCGTGAGCGGCCGTTCACCCACCGCGAGCACTCGGGCGCCGCCCTCGTCGATGATCCGGACCAGCTGTCCGGAGGGGCTCCAGCAGGGCACTCCACCGAACAGTTCAAGCCATGTTGGATCTTCGTCCGCATGCACCATCCGGGTCGCCCCCGACACCGGGTCCACGGCGAGGAACAGCTGGCTGCGCTGGTCGCGCGCCTGCACGAGCAGCAGGGGGGCACCCGCCTCTGACCAGTGCACATGCGCCAGGTACGGGTAGCGCGCCCGGTCCCAGGAGATCTCCGCGCGCTCCCCTTCGAGGTCGTAGGCGAACAGCCGTACGTCCGCGTTCCCGGTGCCCGCCGCCGGGTAGGCGACATGGTGTGGCTCACGCTCGGGGTGGGCCGGGTCGGCGATCCACCACCGCTGCACCGGCGTGTCGTCCACGCGGGCCACGAGCAGCCGGTCGGACCGCGGCGACCACCAGAAGCCGCGCGAACGCCCCATCTCCTCGGCCGCGATGAACTCGGCCAGTCCATAGGTGACCTGTGCCGACTCGGGCTCCGCCAGCGCCCGGTCGCCCTCGCCGTCGGTGCCCACGACCCGCAGGGCGCCCTCCACGACGTACGCGACATGGCGGCCGTCGGGGGACGGGCGCGGGTCGATCACCGGCCCGGGGACGGCGAGTTCGCGTGTGGTGCCGGCTCTGAGCTCCGCCGCGAAAAGCCGCCCTGACAAGGCGAAAGACGCCAGCTCCAGGGTCGCGTCGGTGGCGTAGGCGACAATGCCGGCACCGCCCTCACGGCTGCGTTCGCGACGGGCCCGCTCCTGTGCCGAGAGGTGTTCCTCGGCGCCGCCGAGCAGGGTGCGCGGGTCCGCCGCCAGGCGCTCCTCGCCGCTCGGCACATCGAGAACCCACAGGGAATTGGCCCGGTCCGTACCGGAACCGGAGCGCAGAAACGCCACGCGGGAGCCGTCGGGGGCCACGGTGAACGCGCGCGGCGCGCCGAGCGTGAAACGCTGGGTGCGGGCGTGCCGGCGGGGGAATGAGACAGCTTCGGTCTTCATGCCCCGACCATATTGGCCATGCGCCCCCTTGTGCGGCCGTGCGCCGAGCGATGCGCGAGCACGCATAGTTATGATCACTACCGCTGAGTGGGTATGAACCTGCTGGCTTACGCATGGATTTGCTGTCCCGATCTACAACCCCCATACCCGAACCCCCCGCGTCCCTGGGATCTTTGGAGGTGAGCCGCCGTGGCACTCTCGATTTCGGCGGTGGTGCTGCTGGCGATCATCGTCTTCTTGCTGATCAAGAAGTCGGGTCTGAAGGGCGGGCATGCGGTCGTCTGCATGCTGCTCGGTTTCTATCTCGCCTCGTCGACCATCGCACCGACGATCAGCGATCTGACGACCAACGTCGCCAGCATGATCGGCAGCATCAAGTTCTGACCCGGATCACCCTCCGGCCCGGTCGACCTCGTCGACCTCTCGACCGGGTCTGCGTGGCGCTGTCGGTGCCGTTTCGTAGGGTGGGCACATGACGGAACCGCCCGCCCGACCGCTACCCGCCCGGCGTCTGCTGCTCGTGCACGCGCACCCGGACGACGAGTCGATCAACAACGGCGCCACCATGGCCCGCTATGCGGACCAAGGTGTCCATGTGACGCTGGTCACCTGCACGCTCGGCGAGGGCGGCGAGGTCATCCCGCCCGAGCTGCGGCATCTGACCGGCGTCGCGCTCGGCGAGTACCGGATGGGGGAACTCACCGCCGCCACGCGTGAGCTGGGTGTCGACGACTTCCGGCTGCTCGGCGGCCCCGGCCGCTACCGCGACTCCGGGATGACGGGCCTGCCCGACAACGACGCACCCGGCTGCTTCTGGCAGGCCGACGTCGACGAGGCCGCCGGGCATCTGGTCGAGGTGATCCTGGAGATCCGACCCCAGGTCCTCGTCACCTACGACGACAACGGCGGCTACGGCCACCCGGACCACATCCAGGCCCACCGCGTCGCCATGCGGGCCGTCGAGCTCGCCGCCGAGGCCGGCCACCGCGTCTCCAAGGTCTACTGGAACCGCGTCCCCCGCACGGTCGCCCAGGCCGCCTTCTCCCGGCTCCACGACGATCTGCCCGGACTGCCGTTCGAGAAGGCCGCCGCCGTCGACGACGTACCGGGTGTGGTCGACGACCACCGGGTCACCACCGAGATCGACGGCACCGCGTACGCCGCCGCGAAGACCGCCGCGATGGCCGCCCACGCCACCCAGGTCGAGGTGGCCCCGCACGGCGCCCCCTACTTCGCGCTCTCCAACGAGCTGGCGCAGCCCGTGTTCACCACGGAGTACTACGAGTTGGCGGGCGGCGAGCCGGGCGCCGGACGCGAGACCGACCTCTTCGCCGGTATCGGGGAGGCGTCATGAGTTCCGCCGGACGCGGCTCGATGCTCGCGCAACCGTTGCAGCGGCCCTCCGCCGGGCGGATCGCGGGCCTGCTCGGGCTGATCGTGCTCGGCGTGGTCGTCGGCCTCGCCGGGGCCCTCGTCCAGGCCGCCTGGTTCCCCGGCGGACTGCTGCTCGCCCTGGCCGGCGCCGCCGGGCTCTTCCTCGGCGGGTCGCGGGCGGTGGGCAGCCGGTCCGGGGCCGTGGCGCCCGCGTTCGGCTGGGTCGTCGCCGTCATCCTGCTCACCGCCAGCAGACCCGAAGGTGACTTCCTGTTCGGTGCGGGAAGCGGTTCTTACCTCTTCCTGCTCGGCGGCATGGCGCTTGCTGTGATCTGCGCCACAACAGGTTTGGGGCGGCAACCCGACGCGGACGGCGCCCGACTTGGCAAGTGACGTACCACTTCGCCGTGGGCCGCGCGTGCGAGTCCGGTGTGGGTTTCCCCGGCGGTCATGGGATAAGCGCCAGAAGTGGCCAGTATGGTGGTGCGCGCCGCCGAGCCGCCCGAGCAAGGTCGTACGGGCGGCGGAGCCAACCGGGAGAACCTGCCTTGAGTCGTGAAACTGACACTCCTTCCTCCGGGCCCGACGGGCACGGCGGAGCCGCATACCCCTCGGGCACACCGCCGTACGGGACCCCCATGGCTTCCGACGACGGTAAGGCCGCGGGCCGTCCGGCCGCGCGGCCGGAGGAGCGCAAGACCGAGACCACGCTGACGACCCGGATCCGGATCAACATCCCCGGATCCCGGCCGATTCCGCCCGTGGTCGTCCGTACCCCTGTCGCGGACGCCGAGGGCGGCGCCGGCGAGGAGACGGGCACGCACGCGCAGCCGACGGGCGCCGCCATGTCCACCGGCACCGTCGAGCCGCCCGCCGACACCGCGCCCGCCACCGGGGAGAAGCCCAGCGACTGGTTCGCGCCGCGCAAGTCCGGCCCGGCCAAGGGCGGTCAGCGCGGTGGCGCCGGCAACGGCGCCGGTACGCCCACCGGTTCGCCCGCCCCGGCGCCGAACGGCCCGGCCGCGCAGGGCGCCCTGGGCGCTCCGCGTCCGAACGGCGGCC
This sequence comes from Streptomyces sp. NPDC111744, assembly GCF_055634995.1. Lineage (NCBI taxonomy): Bacteria > Bacillati > Actinomycetota > Actinomycetes > Kitasatosporales > Streptomycetaceae > Streptomyces > Streptomyces sp. NPDC111744. Next base: position 220,152 of record NZ_JBVKCG010000001.1, on the reverse strand, counting down.
GCCCCGGCGGTGTCGTCGGCTCCATGAGCGTGCCCGGCACGTCCCGGCCCGGCGCGACCAACGGCGCGGGGATGCCCACGGGCGCGACCGGCGGCCCGGTGGCTCCCGGGCACGGCGGCGGCACCGGCTCCTTCGACGTGACCGAGGCGCTCGCCGCGGGCCCGCTCGGCGGCCCCCGGGGCGGCGCGAAGGACCCCGGCGAGCCCCGCCGGGACGAACTGCCGTACTTCTCCGAGAACGGCGGCCAGAACGGCGCCCAGCCCGGTTCAGGCGCGCCCGGTGGCGGCCCGGCCGGTCCCGGCGGCCCCAGCGGCTTCAACGGCCCCGGTCTCCCAGGTGGACCCGGCGGCCCGCAGGGCCCGGCGGGCCCCACCGGCGGCCCGGTCACCGGCGACGGCCCGTTCGTACCGCCGGTCAACGGCGGCGATTCCTTCGGCGGCCCCGGCGGTCCGGGCGGCGCGTCCTTCAACGGCGGCGAGCCCTTCGGCGCGCCCAGCACCCCCGCCGGCCCGGGCGGCCCCGCCCGACATGCCGCCCTGGCCGGACCCGGCGCGCGCCCCGCCCCCGCCGATCCCGGCCTCGGCCCCGGCGGGGGCCTGAGCGACGACACCGCCATCCTCACCCCGCAGAAGCCCGCCCGCCAACCGGGCACGCCCGGCTACGGCACCCCGGCGGACAACGTCTCCGGACACACCGTCACCAGCGGCATCCCGGTCGTACCGCCGGGCGCGAACTCCCCGTTCGGGCCGGGCGCGCCCACCGACGGGCCGTTGCCGCACACGCCCCCGAAGCTGCCCGAGCCGGTCTCGCCGCCCCCCGCCGAGTCCAAGGGCAAGGCCAAGGCCAAGGCCAAGAAGAAGCGGGGCAAGCTGCCGCTGCTCGTCGGTGTCGTGGTGGTCGCCGGCCTCGGTGTCTACGGCGCCGGGCTCCTGATGAACCACTCCGACGTGCCCAAGGGCACCACCGTGCTCGGCGTCGACATCGGCGGTGGCACCCGCGACGACGCCGTCAAGAAACTCGACGACGCGTTCGGCTCGCGGGTGAACAAGCCGTTGAAGCTGTCGGTCGACGGCAAGGCCGTCTCGCTGCCGCCGGACCAGGCGGGCCTGCAGTTCGACATCCAGTCCACGGTCGGGGCGGCCGCCAAGAGCGACTACAACCCGGTCTCCGTGATCGGCTCCCTGTTCGGCCAGAAGAGGGTCGTCCAGCCCGTCATGCCGGTCGACGAGGAGAAGCTCCAGGCCGCTCTCAAGGGGCTCGGCGGCAGCTCCGGTTCGGTCACCGAGGGCACGATCAAGTTCGTCTCCGGCAAGGCCGTCGCGGTCTACGGCAAGGCGGGCAAGGGCATCGACGCGGCCGCCTCCACGAAGGCGGTCGAGCAGGCGTACGAGTCGATGGTGGAGACGAACGCGGCTTCCGCGGTCGTCGTACCGACGGCCACCGTGCAGCCGACGGTCTCCAACGCGGAGGTCGACCGCGAGATGAAGGCGTTCGCGGAGCCGGCGATGTCCGCCAAGGTGTACGTGCAGACGGACGCGGCGCACAGCATCCCGTTCGGGCCCGTGTCCCTGCCGAAGATCCTCGGCTTCAAGGCCGTGGACGGCAAGCTGGTGGAGACGTACGACCTGGTGGCGCTCAAAGAGGCGTACGGCAGCACCTTCGACGGCGTGCTGATCACCCGGGGCACCGGGCAGAAGACGGCCGTCACCCCGCAGGACGTCGCCTCCGCGCTGCGCAAGGCGCTGGTCGGCAAGACGACGGCGGAGCGGGTCGGAGTCATCGACACGAACCCCAGCTGACGCCCACTCCGAGAGGGGGCGCCCGGTGAGCACCGGACGCCCCCTCTCGCGTGTCACGCCGTGCGGATGACATCTGTCATACGGCACTCCGGACGGTCGGCACTGCCCCCGGCCAGGGGCTCGCCGCCAGCATGGACGGCATGACAACGACAGCGGCGACGACCACCACCGGCACCCCGGTGGTGGTCGGGTTCGACCAGGTGAGCAAGACCTACGGGAAGGTGCGGGCCGTCGACGGGCTCTCGCTGCGGCTGCACCCGGGGGAGACCGTGGCCCTGCTCGGGCCCAACGGCGCGGGCAAGTCGACCACGCTCGATCTGCTGCTTGGCCTCAAGCAGGCCGACACCGGCTCGGTGAGCGTCTTCGGCATGACCCCACGCGAGGCCATCGTCGCCGGCCGGGTCGGCGCGATGCTGCAGAGCGGCGGCCTGATGGACGAGGTCACGGTCGCCGAACTCGTCAGGCTGGCCTGCCGGCTGCACCCGAGGCCCTACAAGGTCACCGACGTCCTCGCCCGCGCGGGCATCTCGCAGATCGCCGACCGCAAGGTCAACAAGCTCTCCGGCGGCCAGTCCCAGCGGGTCCGCTTCGCCCTCGCGACCGCAGGCGACAGCGACCTGATCGTCCTGGACGAGCCGACCACCGGCATGGACGTCTCCGCCCGCCAGGCCTTCTGGGCCACCATGCGCGAACAGGCCGACCAGGGCCGTACCGTCCTCTTCGCCACCCACTACCTCGAAGAGGCCGACGCCATCGCCGACCGGGTGCTGGTGCTGCACCGGGGCCGGCTGCTGGCCGACGGCACCGCCGCCGAGATCAAGGCCAAGGCGGGCGCGCGCCGGATCTCCTTCGACCTGGAGGGCGAGATCGACGAGGCGTCGCTGCGGGCGCTGCCGTTCCTCACCGCCATCGACGTCTCCGGCCAGACGGTCCGCGTCCAGTCGTCCGACGCCGACGCCACCGTCCACGCCCTCTACGGCCTGGGCGTCTACCCCCGCAACCTCGAAGTCGCCGGGCTCGGCCTGGAGCAGGCGTTCGTCGCCATCACGGAGGCCGAAGAGGCCAAGGAGGCCACGCAGTCGTGAACGCCTTGATCAAGCTGGAGCTCGCCCGGGCCCTGCGCAACCGCAAGTTCCTGTTCTTCTCGGTGATCTACCCGTCGATCATCTTCCTGCTGGTCGCCGGCCAGGGCGGCACCAGCCAGACCGTCGACAACTCGGGGCTCTCCCTGGCGGCCTACGTCATGGTCTCCATGGCCTCCTTCGGCGCCCTGACCGCTGTCCTGATGGGCAACAGCGAGCGCATCGCCAAGGAGCGTGAGAGCGGCTGGGTACGGCAGTTGCGGCTGACCACCCTGCCCGGGCGCGGATACGTCCTCGCCAAGACCGCCAGCGCCGCCGTGGTCAGCCTCCCGTCCATCGTGGTCGTCTTCCTGGTCGCCGCATCCGTGAAGCACGTACGCCTCGACGCCTGGCAGTGGCTCGCCCTCACCGGCGCCATCTGGGCCGGCAGCCTGGTCTTCGCCGCCCTCGGCGTCGCCATCGGCTACCTCGCCTCCGGGGACGCGGTCCGCCCGATCACGATGATCACCTACTTCGGCCTGTCGATCCTGGGCGGCCTGTGGTGGCCCTCCTCCGCCTTCCCGACCTGGCTCCAGGACATCGCGAAGTGGCTGCCCACGCACGCGTACGCTGCACTGGGGCGGGCCATCGAACAGAGTCAGGCCCCGCACGCCCAGGACATCGCCATCCTCGTCGTCTTCTTCGCCCTCTTCGTCGGCGGCGCGGCCTGGCTGTACCGGAAGGACACGCTGAAGGCGTGAGCACGATGACGGAAGACCTGCGGCCCGGCGACGAAGCCAGGGCGGAGCGGCTGGTGCGGATCGGCCTGCCGCCCCGCAACCGGGGCGAGGCGATGCGCAAGCTGGTATGGGTCCTGCCCTGGCTGGTCTTCCTCGCCTCCCCGGCGGACGACCTGGCCTCCGGCCACCACACCACAGGGGCCACGGTGGCCGGCTGGGCGGGCCTGACGGCCTTCGTCGGGATCTACCTGTCCATCGTGTTCCGCTCCATGGGCCGGCCCTTCCGGGGCCGGGTCGTCTCCGCCGCGATCGCCGTGGAGTGGACGCTCGCGGTCGTCCTGGCGCTCAGTCTCGGCAGCTCCTGGCTCGGCCTGTTCGTGTACGTGTCCGTCATGTGCGGGGTGACCTTTCCGCTGCGGGTGGCCTACTGGACGATCCCGCTGACCACCGCCGCCATGATGCTGGCGGGCTGGCACGCCCACGACCTGGGCGAGGCCTGGGGCCTGTTCCTGGTGGTGCTCCTGGTCGGCTACTCCATGACCGGTGTACGGCAACTCGTCGCCACCACCGTCGAGTTGCGCAAGGCCCGCGCCACCGTCGCCCAACTGGCCGCGAACGAGGAGCGGTTGCGGCTCGCCCGCGACCTGCACGACCTGCTGGGGCATTCGCTCTCCCTCATCACCCTGAAGAGCGAACTGGCCGGCCGGATGCTCCCCGACCACCCCGGCAAGGCGGCCCAGCAGGTCTCCGACATCGAACAGGTCAGCCGGCAGGCCCTGGTGGACGTCCGCGAGGCGGTCACCGGCTACCGGCGTCCCCGGCTCGCCGCCGAACTCGCGGGCGCCCAGGTCGCCTTGACCGCCGCCACGGTCACCGCCGAGGTCCCGGCCGACCCCGACCTCACCGGCGTACCCGAGGACGGCGAGGCGGCCCTCGCGTGGGCACTCCGGGAGGCGATCACCAACGTCGTACGGCACAGCGGCGCGACCGCCTGCACGGTGGAGCTGCTGCGCCGCCAGACCCTGGACGGCCCGGTCCTCGAACTCTCCGTCGAGGACAACGGCACGGGCGGCTCCGGCAAGGGTCCCGGCAACGGCCTCACCGGGCTCACCGAGCGCCTGGAGAAGGCCGGCGGCACGCTGGAGGCGGGCCGCCTGAAGCACGGTTTCCGGCTGGTCGCCCGGGTCCCGCTCGGCGTCGGCGTGGCCGTAGGATCCGGGGCATGAGCAGCACGATCAAGGTCCTCCTCGCCGAGGACCAGTCGATGGTCCGCGAGGCGCTGGCCGCCCTGCTGGGCCTGGAGGACGACATCGAGGTCGTGGCCCAAGTAGCGCGCGGCGACGAGGTGTTGGCGGCCGCGCGGGAGCACGCCATCGACGTGGCCCTGCTCGACATCGAGATGCCGGGCTGCACGGGCATCGAGGCGGCGGCCCAGCTCCACAAGGCGCTGCCGACGGTGAGACTCGTCGTCCTCACCACTTTCGGCCGCCCCGGCTACCTCCGCAGCGCGATGGAGGCGGGCGCCGACGCGTTCCTGGTCAAGGACGCCCCCGCCGCCCAACTCGCCGAGGCCGTCCGCAAGGTCCTGGCCGGCGAGCGCGTCATCGACCCGACCCTGGCCGCGGCGGCCCTGGCGGAGGGCGCCAACCCGTTGACCGACCGCGAGCGAGAGGTCCTCCGCGCGGCGGCCGACGGCTCGACGAACGCGGAGTTGGCGGCGGCGCTGCACCTTTCGCAGGGGACGGTACGGAACTACCTCTCGACGGCGATCCAGAAGCTGGCGGTACGGAACCGGGCGGAAGCGGTCCGGATCGCGCGGGAGAAGGGCTGGCTGTAGCGCCCGGCCGCCTACTCGTCGGGGACTTGCTGGTCGACTTGGTCGAGCACCCGGGCCATCTCGCGCAGCACGCCGACGAAGACCTCGCGCTGGTCCGCGCCGAGCGCGGCCGTGCGCGGTGAGGGAGACCATCGATACCCGCCGGCGCCATCAGCGCGGACCGCGCCGCCAGCTCCTCCTCGGTCGGGCCCGCGCCGAGGCCCACAGCCCCCGGACTGCTCGGTCTCACCCAGCCCGAATCGGCCTGACGGATCTCCGGCGTGCGGGGTCGCCCCCGCCGCCCGGCGGCGGTCCCGCTCAGTTCAGACGGGCCCGCGCCGCCCGGGCCTCTCCCCGGACCTTCTCCGCCGCCCCCTCGTCCACCGCGTCGATCAACCCCGCGTACTCCTCCAGCTCCTCGGCGCCGTCGACGAAGTCACCCCGCTGCACCAGCAGCCGCGCCCGGTCGTACCGCAGCCGGGCCGGGTGGGAGGGCATCAGCAGTGACAGGTCCACCGCCCACAGACCCACGTCCGACCGCTCCGGCCGGGCCGCCGCCCACGCCCGTACGTTGTTGAGGATCCGCCGTAGGACGTCCAGCGGATCGGCCGGTTCCAGCATCTCCGGCTCCAGCGGCACCCCCGCCGCGCCCACCACCAGCGTCTGCGCGTCCGCCCCGCTCAGCACCCGCCCCCCGTCGAACGGATCGGCCAGCACCTGGTCCTCGGCCGGCCCGAACCCCACCACGAAGTGCCCCGGCAGCGCGACCCCGTACACCGGCGCTCCCGCCCGCCGCGTCACCTCCAGCCACACCACGGACAGCAGGATCGGCAGCCCGCGCCGCCGGCGCAGCACCTCGTGCAGCAGGGAGGACTCCAGCCGGCGGTAGTCCGTTGCGGCGCCGTGGAAGCCGAACCGTTCGCCCAGCACCCGGTGAGCCGCCGTGGCCCAGGCCAGCGGGCCGCCCGGCCGGTACGGCAGCTGCCCGGCCAGCCGGTCCAGCTCCATCTGCGCCGCGTCGATCCCGGCCTCGTCCAGTGAGCCGTCGGCCGCGGCGCCCAGCAGCAGACACAGCGTCGCCAGATCGGGCCGCTCGGACCGCGCCTCCTCGGCGAACCGCCGCCCCACGTCGGCGGCCCGCTCCGGCGACGGCGGACGCGGATGCGGACGTGGATCCGGGTCTGGGTCTGGAAAAGGGGGATGCATAGCTGTTTCGTGCCCTTCCGGAATGATCCGTACCGCGGCGGCCTCAGAAGCCGTCCGCCTCCGGCGCCCTGTAGTGGTGGTACGCGTGGTGCGCCCCGAACCCCAGCCCGGTGTACATCGCCCGCGCCCCCGCGTTCTCCGCCTCCACCTGGAGCCAGGCCGCCGAAGCGCCCTCCTCCAGCGCCCGCCGGGCGAGCGCGGCCATGACCTCGGTGGCCAGCCCCCGCCGCCGTAGGGCCGGATCCACCTCGACGGCGGCGAACCCCGCCCACCGGCCGTCCACCACCAGGCGCCCGACGGCCGCCGGGGCGCCCTCGCCGGGAACGGTCGCGAACCACACCGAAGGACCGCCCCCCAGCACCCGCAACGCGACCTCGCTCAACCCCTTGCGCTGGTAGCGCGCCAGCCAGGCCTCGTCGGCCGTCCGGGAGAGCACAACGCCGGCCCCCTCCGCCAGGTCCGCCACGGGCGCCAGAGCCCCGATCCACAGCTCGGCGCTCACCTCACGCACCCAGCCCCGCCGCTCCAGCTCCGCGCAGAGCAGCTCCTGCGTGCCCTCGGCGCCGGTAGCGGTCTGCACATACGCGGGCAGCCCCCGCTCGCCGTACCACCGCCGTACGACGTCCAGGGCCGCGTCGAGCGGCAGCCCCGGCTCGCCGAGCGGCAGCACGCTGTTCGCCCGCCGGGTGAACCCTCCGGCGGCCCGCAGCTCCCACTCGCCGAGCTGTTCGCTGTCCACCGGCCGCCAGCCGCGCGAGGCGACACGCGCGAGTTCCCGATAGGTCGCCGCCGGTCCGCGCCGCCGCGCCGGGGCCGCCGGGGCGACCTTGGCCGCCACCAGCGCGGACTCCGGTATCCGGACGGTCTCACCGTCCCGCCGTGTGATGGTCAGCATGCCGGCGTCGTCCCATGATGTGAGAACACCCACCGTGTCGGTGAACTTCTCCCCGGTGACACCATTTCCTGTCAAACGGCGCACTGAGACCCGTTTACCCACGTCAGCAGCGGTGATACGGACCTCGAAGCGTCCTGCGGCCGAGATTTCCACTGGTCAGTTCACCCCTCCTGTTCGGATCATGCCCAAGAACGGAGATACTAGAGGCGGGCATCGACGACGCCGCGCTCCCGCGCGCCAGGCGGCGGAGCCTACGGAGGCCCGCCAGCGCCCAATCGAGGAGGAACGACAGCGTGACCTACGTCATCGCGCAGCCTTGTGTCGACGTGAAGGACAAGGCGTGCATCGAGGAGTGCCCGGTCGACTGCATCTACGAGGGCCAGCGGTCCTTGTACATCCACCCGGACGAATGCGTTGACTGTGGTGCCTGTGAGCCGGTCTGCCCGGTCGAGGCGATCTTTTACGAGGACGACACTCCGGAGGAGTGGAAGGACTACTACAAGGCCAACGTCGAGTTCTTCGACGAGCTCGGCTCTCCCGGCGGCGCCAGCAAGCTGGGCCTCATCGAGCGCGACCACCCCTTCGTCGCCGCGCTGCCCCCGCAGGCCGAGTAACCCATACCGGCGGCCCGCCGCACCACCGTGCCGCCTCGGTCCCGTACGGCCTGATCACACCCGATCGGCGCCTGCGGGACCGAGGCGTTTCCCGTACCGGCCGTACCAGTCGTATGGCCGTACCGGTCGTACCGAAGAAAGTGAGCCAGTGACCGTGTCCGCAGTCTCCGACCGTCTGCCCACCTTCCCGTGGGACAAGCTGGAGCCGTACAAAAAGACGGCTGCGGCGCACCCGGACGGCATAGTCGACCTCTCGGTCGGCACCCCGGTGGACCCGGTCCCCGACCTGGTCCAGAAGGCCCTGATCGACGCGGCCGACTCGCCCGGCTACCCCACGGTCTGGGGCACCCCTGAGCTGCGCGACGCGATCACCGGCTGGGTCGAGCGCCGCCTGGGCGCCCGCGATGTCACCCACCGCCATGTCCTGCCGATCGTCGGCTCCAAGGAACTTGTCGCCTGGCTCCCCACCCAGCTGGGCCTCGGCCCCGGCGACCGGGTCGCCTACCCGCGCCTCGCGTACCCCACGTACGAGGTCGGCGCCCGTCTGGCCCGCGCGGAGTACGAGGTCTACGACGACCCGCGCGAGCTGGACCCGAGCGGCCTGAAGCTCCTCTGGCTGAACTCCCCGTCGAACCCGACGGGCAAGGTCCTGTCCCAGCAGGAGCTGACCGAGATCGTCACCTGGGCCCGTGCCCACGGCGTCCTGGTCTTCTCCGACGAGTGCTACCTCGAACTGGGCTGGGAGGCCGACCCGGTCTCGGTCCTGCACCCGGACGTGAACGGCGGCTCGTACGACGGCATCGTGGCCGTCCACTCCCTCTCCAAGCGCTCCAACCTGGCGGGCTACCGCGCGGCCTTCCTGGTCGGCGACCCGGCGGTCCTCGGCCCCCTCCTGGAGATCCGCAAGCACGGCGGCATGATGACGTCGGCACCGACGCAGGCGGCGGTGGTGGCGGCCCTGTCCGACGACACCCACGTCCGGGAACAGCGCGAGCGCTACGCGGCCCGCCGCGGCCTCCTCCGCGACGCGCTGGTGGCTCACGGCTTCCGCATCGAGCACAGCGAGGCGAGCCTCTACCTCTGGGCGACCAGGGACGAGTCCTGCTGGGAGACGGTGGCCCACCTGGCCGAGCGCGGCATTCTGGTGGCACCGGGCGACTTCTACGGTGAGGCGGGCGGAAAGTTCGTACGCGTGGCGCTCACGGCGACGGACGAGCGCGTGCGGACGGCCGTGGAGCGGCTCTCCTGAGTGACGCGCCCGAGGGTCCGCAGCCAACGCACAACGAGAAGGGACCCGGGGAAACCCGGGTCCCTTCTCACATCACCGGCGCCGCGGCGTCAGCCGCCCAGCGGCAGGCCCTTGACGGGCAGCCCCCCCTTGGCGAGCCCGTCCGTCGGCAGCCCACCCTTCGTCGCGGTGGCCGCCGTCTCGCCCAGCAGCCCACCGGCGGAGCCGGCCGCGTCGCCCGCGGCGTGCTGCACCACCGGCGCCGCCACCTTGACGGCCTTGCCGCCGGTCTTGCCCGCGGCCGGCAGCGCCGACTCGACCGCCTTGCCACCGGTGTGGGCGACGGCCCCGGTGACGTTCTGCGCCGCAGCGTCGGCGGTGTTGCCGACGCTCGCTCCGTCCAGGGCGGTCAGACCACCCAGGTTCGGGGCGGCCGGCAGACTCGGGGCCGCGCTGGCGGAGCCGGCCGCACCGACCCCGGCAGCCGCTCCCGCTGCGACGAGCAGCGCGGCACGGGCGATCCGGCGGGTCAGAGGGAGGGACATGATGCTCCATTCGACGGGAGGGAACGTGATCGCCGTGACTACCGCTCGAAGCCCGCGAAGGTTGCGGAAGCAGAAGGTAAAGAATTGATAACGCATCGCATTATCGGGTGTGGATAAAAACGGGCAAAGAGTGCCTGGGTCGAGACCCCCGCCGAAACCCGCAGAATCCTTACGGCCCTGTGCTTCCAAGGGGCTTCGCGCATGCGCCAGCGGCCGTGCGAACACCTGGGCACACCAGGTGCGCGACCCGCCCGGGCCGACCCGTCGGAGTGAAAGTCCGAACTACTGTCCGGTCACGATCCGCACCGACCCGGCGGGCTTCTCGGCACCGCCCGTTCCCTGCGAACCGGCCGTCGGCTGCCACCGGCTGTCCGTGCTCCCGGCGGACCACTCCCGGCCGGCGTACGACACCCGCTGGATGTGCAGTGCCGAGGCGTTGGCCACCGCCCAGTGCGCCAGCTGCCAGCCGCGCTCGCTCTCGGTTCGCCCGGACCTGTCGGTCTTCGCGCCCTCCGGCACCGGCACGGTCACGGTCCTCCCGTGCGCCGTCGCGGTCACGCTCGGCGTCGGTGCCGGCGAACCCGTGGACGAGCCGTTCACCTCCGCACCGGCCTCCTCGACCGCGTCCCGCCCGAAGTCCCGTACCAGCGCGGTCCGTACCGCGTCCGGGCCCGTCGCCTCGGTGGTGGCCGCCGGGCGCCCGTCGCACGTCAGCGTGGCCGCCGCCTGCCCGGTCAGCGCCGCCGCGAGCAGCGTGGCGTCGGTCTCGTGCTTGGCGTACGCCTCCGGGTAGCCGCTGCGCTGCACGCGCTGCGCGGCCACCGTGAGCGGCAGGGTCTCGTAGTCGGGCACCTTGGCCAGGTGGGCGTAGAACATGCCCGCCGCGTACGCCGGGTCCAGGATCTGCTTCGCGGTGCCCCAGCCCTGCGAGGGCCGCTGCTGGAACAGGCCCAGCGAATCGAGGTCGCCGTGCTGGATGTTGCGCAGTCCCGACTCCTGGATCGAGGTCGCCAGGGCGATGGCCACCGCCCGCTCGGGCATACCTCTCCCGGTGCCGACGGCGGCGATCGTCGCCGCGTTCACCGCCTGCTCGGGTGTGAACTGGTACGACTCGCCGCCGCTGCGGTCCGAGACGACCTTGCAGCCCTCGGTGCCGCCGCCTCCGGTGACGTACTGGACGACCAGATAGGCCGCGACGGCGCACAGAATCAGCAAGCCCGACACGAAGCGCAGGACACGGCGGCGACGCTTGGGGCGGATGTGGGACGGCTCTGGCACGCGTACAACATACTGGACAGTACGAGGCGCTCACCGCCGGGCCCGTAAGCCTGTGAACCCGGCCGCCCGGTGGCGCGCGCTAGGGTCGGGACCATGGCCGACACCTCGCTTGACCTCTCGCTGGACGCCGCCGCGCTGACCGCGCGACTCGTCGACTTCCCCTCGGAGAGCGGCACCGAGAAGCCGCTCGCGGACGCCATCGAGGCCGCGCTGCGTGCCCTGCCGCATCTGACGGTCGACCGCCACGGCAACAACGTGATCGCCCGGACGAACCTCGGCCGCTCCGAGCGCGTGATCCTGGCCGGCCATATCGACACCGTTCCGATCGCCGACAACGTGCCGTCCAGGCTGGACGACGACGGCGTGCTGTGGGGCTGCGGCACCTGCGACATGAAGTCCGGCGTCGCGGTCCAGCTGCGCATCGCGGCCACCGTCCCCGCCCCCAACCGCGACCTGACCTTCGTCTTCTACGACAACGAGGAGGTCGCCGCCCACCTGAACGGCCTCAGGCATGTCGCCGAAGCCCACCCGGAGTGGCTGGCAGGCGACTTCGCGGTCCTCCTCGAACCCTCCGACGGTGAGGTCGAGGGCGGCTGCCAGGGGACCCTGCGCGTCCTGCTGAAGACCACGGGCGAGCGGGCCCATTCCGCGCGCTCCTGGATGGGCTCCAACGCGATCCACCGGGCCGCCCCGATCCTCGCCCGCCTCGCCGCCTACGAGCCGCGCTATCCGGTCATCGACGGCCTGGAGTACCGCGAGGGCCTCAACGCGGTCGGTATCTCGGGCGGCGTCGCGGGCAACGTCATCCCCGACGCGTGTGTGGTCACCGTCAACTTCCGGTACGCCCCCGACCGTTCCGAGGAGGAGGCGATCGCGCATGTCCGCGAGGTCTTCGCCGACTGCGGGGTCGAGGAGTTCGTGGTCGACGACCACAGCCCCGGGGCGCTGCCCGGCCTCTCCCACCCGGCCGCGGCCGCGTTCATCGAGGCGGTCGGCGGTACCCCGATGCCCAAGTACGGCTGGACCGACGTCTCCCGTTTCTCGGCCCTCGGCGTCCCGGCGGTCAACTACGGTCCCGGCAATCCGCACTTGGCGCACAAGCGGGACGAAAGGGTCGAAACCGGGAAGATCCTGGCGGGCGAGGAGCGTCTGCGCGCCTGGCTGGCCGGCTGAGCCACACGACGGCGCTTCGCACCCGACATGCCGACGTCCCGCGCCTGTAACCCGGGTGGATCTACGCTGAGGCAGATATACCTGCAAGCGGAGGGAGCGCACATATGCCTACCGGGAACCCCGAGGGGAAGAAGGTGCCGCCGGACGAGCAGCGCCTGGGACCGGTCCTCCGACGGCGCGGTCAGGTGACCGCGAGCACGACGGACCAGCGTCTGCTGGACGCCGGTGGCCCCTCCGACTGGGTCCACACGGACCCCTGGCGGGTGCTGCGCATCCAGTCGGAGTTCATCGAGGGCTTCGGCACGCTCGCCGAACTCCCGGCCGCGATCAGTGTGTTCGGCTCCGCGCGGACGCCGGTTGACTCGCCGGAGTACGAGGCCGCTGCGCAGTTGGGCCGGGGCCTGGTCGAGGCCGGCTGGGCGGTCATCACGGGCGGTGGGCCCGGCGCGATGGAGGCGGCCAACAAGGGCGCCCTGGAGGCGGGCGGTGTCTCCGTCGGCCTCGGTATCGAGCTGCCCTTCGAACAGGGCCTCAACCCGTACGTCGACATCGGCCTGAACTTCCGCTACTTCTTCGTGCGGAAGATGATGTTCGTCAAGTACGCGCAGGGCTTCGTGGTCCTGCCCGGCGGCCTCGGCACCCTCGACGAATTCTTCGAGGCGCTCACCCTCGTCCAGACGCAGAAGGTCACCCGCTTCCCGATCGTGCTGTTCGGCAGCGCGTACTGGGGCGGCCTGGTGGACTGGCTCCGCAACACCCTGGTAGCCCAGGGCAAGGCCTCGGAGAAGGACCTCCTCCTGTTCCACGTGACGGACGACGTGGACGAGGCGGTGGCGCTGGTCTCCAAGGAAGCGGCCCGCTGAAGCCGACGTCCTGCCCGCCCACTTCTCGACCGACCGAGTCCGGGTGGTGGGTGGACGGCGGGCTACGCCAGGCCCCGTCGGGCGACCGTCGGGGGGCGGTGGCCCGCGAGTGACGCCACCATGTCGAGGACCTGGCGGGTCTCCGCCACCTCGTGGACGCGGTACACCTGAGCCCCCAGCCACGCCGACACCGCCGTCGTGGCCAACGTGCCGATCACCCGTTCCTTCAGCGGCCGGTCCAGCGTCTCGCCGACGAAGTCCTTGTTGGACAGGGAGACCAGCACCGGCCACCCCGTCTGCACCATCTCGCCCAGCCGTCGCGTCGCCTCCAGGCTGTGCCGGGTGTTCTTCCCGAAGTCGTGCCCGGGATCGATCATCACCGACTCCCGGGGCACCCCCAGCGCCACGGCCCGCTCGGCCAGCCCCAGGGTCACCCGCAGAATGTCGGCCATGACGTCGTCGTACGTCACCCGGTGCGGCCGTGTCCGCGGCTCCGCCTCACCCGCGTGCGTGCAGACCAGCCCGACCCTGTACCGCGCCGCGACCTCCGCCAGCCCTGGGTCGACCCCGCCCCACGCGTCGTTGAGCAGATCCGCCCCGGCCTCGCAGACGGCCTCCGCGACCGACGCCCGCCAGGTGTCCACGCTGATGACGACCTCCGGGAACCGCCGGCGCACCTCCGCGACGAAGCCGACGATCCGCCGTGCCTCCTCCTCGGCCGTGACCTCTTCGCCGGGCCCGGCCTTCACCCCGCCGATGTCGATGATCGCGGCCCCCTCGGCGATCGCCTGCTCCACGCGCGCGAGGGCCGGTTCGTCGCGGAAGGTCGCACCCTGGTCGTAGAAGGAGTCCGGTGTCCGGTTCACGATGGCCATGATCACCGGTTCGTGCGGTGCGAACTCCCGCCTGCCCAACCTGAGCATCGCCTGTGACCTCTCGTAGTAAGTCCCTCGGTACACCGCCTGCGACCCTAACTGTCAGACTCGCATGGCACGATCGGACACAGACACATTCGACACCGAGCACACTGAGCACTCCGAGCACTCTGAGCGCCAGGAGTGCTGCACCGAGCTTCATCGAGCCTGGGGGCCACCGCGATGGTTATGTTCTTGTTCCTGGTCGTCGCGCTCGCGGTCGTGGTCGCCGCGGTCACGCTCTCCGTGGTGAGCGGCGGCGAGAGCGGCCCGCTGCCTGAGGTGGCGCCCGAGCGTTTCCAGGACCCGCTGCCCCCGGACCGGCCGGTGAACCGCGCGGACGTGGAGAGCCTCCGCTTCCCCCTCGCCCCGCGCGGCTACCGCATGGCGGACGTCGACGACGCGCTCAGCCGCCTCGGCGCCGAGCTCGCGGAGCGCGACGCCCGGATCACCGACCTGGAGTCCGCGCTGGCCGGCGCCCAGGCCGCACCCCACACCTCGCCGGCCAAGCCAGAGCCGGAGGACCGGCCGTGACCGACGGAGCGGTGGTGGCCGGGCCGGACGGCAAGCTGCGCTGCCCCTGGGCCCTGTCCACCGCGGACTACGTGGCGTACCACGACGAGGAGTGGGGCCGCCCGGTCCACGGCGACGACGCCCTCTACGAACGCCTCAGCCTGGAGGCCTTCCAGTCGGGGCTCTCCTGGATCACGATCCTCCGCCGCCGCCCCGGCTTCCGGGCCGCGTTCGCCGACTTCCGTATCGAAAAGGTGGCCACCTTCACGGACGAGGACCGGGAGCGGCTACTGGCGGACCCGGGCATCATCCGCAACAAATCGAAGATCGACGCGACGATGGCCAACGCGAAGGTCCTCGCGGAGTGGGCGCCGGGCGACTTGGACGAGCTGATCTGGTCGTACGCCCCGGAGCCGGGTATGTACCCGGCTCCGAAGACCATCGCCGACGTACTGCCGGTGACGCCGGAGTCGACGGCCCTGTCCAAGGCCCTGAAAAAACGCGGCCTGCGCTTCATCGGCCCCACGACGGCCCATGCCCTGATGCAGGCGTGCGGCTTGGTGAACGACCACTTGGAGACGTGCGTCGCCCGTAGCGCCTCTTAGGAGGCGCGGGGCTGTTCCCCACGACGAGTCACCGCCCCAGATACTTGGGCTTCTCCTTGTTCACGAACGCCTGCACGGCGATCCCGTGATCCTCGGAGGCCCCGGCCCGGGTCTGCAGCTCGTCCTCCTTGTCCAGCGTCTCGTCCAGGGAGTGCGTGAGCCCGAAAGCCACCGCCTCCTTCAGCGCCGCATAGGCCACCGTCGGCCCCTCGGCCAGCTTCCGCGCCGTCTTCTCGGCCTCGGCGCGCAGCTCGGCCGCGGGCACGACGCGATTCGCGATCCCCCAGTCATACGCGTCCTGTGCGCTGATGCTCCGGGGGAAAAGCAGCAGATCGGCGGCCCGCCCCGGCCCCACCACCCGCGGCAGCGTCCACGACACCCCGGAGTCCGCGGTCAGCGCGACCCCCGCGAACGACGTGTTGAAAGCGGCCGTATCGGCGACCACGCGGTAGTCCGCGGCAAGTGCGAACCCGAACCCGGCGCCGGCGGCGACGCCGTTCACCGCGGCCACCACCGGCTTCGGCGCCCCGGCCAGCGCCCGCACGATCGGGTTGTAGTGCTCCCGGACCGTCGTCATCGTCTGCCCCGACCCCGTCTCCCGGTCGGACGCGAGCAGCGTGATGTGTTCCTTGAGGTCCTGGCCCACACAGAACGCCCGGTCCCCGGCGGCGGTCAGCAGGATCGCCCGGACGGCCGTGTCGGCCGCCGCTTCCTGCGCGACCTCACGAAGCGCGACCTTCGTCGCGATGTTCAGCGCGTTCATCGCCTCGGGGCGGTTCAGCGTGATCGTCGCGAGTCCGTCGCTCACTTCGTAGAGCACGGTGTCGGTCATGGTGCGTCCCCTCCGTCGTCTCCGTCGTCGCGGCTGACGTACCGCTCAGTACGTCGATGTCCGAAGGACAGCATGGCGGAGATCGCGGTCCGGGGACCGGACCCGTCGTGTGACCTGCGTCAAAGAAATCCGGAGCCGACTCGGTCGGCGTAAGGACGCGGGGCGGCGCAGTATCGCAGTCACATCGCCGAATTGAGTGGTTTTGCTCGCGCGCGTTGCCCAAGCGATGCCGACTGATGTTGGTCATCGGGTCCTGAGATGCGGGATAATGGCTTGGAAGCAATGTGTTCGATGCCGGTGACGCGTGTCCCGTCAGGATCGCGCGTGCCCACGCGGGCCGTCGGCAGACGATGAGCTGTTTTCAGGAAGGGGAACCAGCATGGCGGCCATGAAGCCGCGGACGGGTGATGGCCCGCTCGAGGTGACCAAGGAGGGGCGGGGCATCGTCATGCGCGTTCCGCTCGAAGGCGGCGGTCGGCTCGTCGTCGAGCTGACCCCTGACGAGGCCGCGGCGCTCGCCGACGCCCTCAAGAACGTCGTCGTCTGAGGCGTCAGCGACCACACCCTTTCGGCCGCCCCGGCATCGTATGCGCTGCCGGGGCGCTGCCGTACCCGCGGTCCTTCCCCGCCGAGGTCAGCGCTTGACGGCGCAGAGCAGTCCGTCGCCCACCGGCAGCAGCGACGGCACCAGCTCCGGGGTCTCCCGGACCGTGCGCAGCAGCTCGCGCAGCCGCAGCACCTCGGTCGGCTGCGGTCCGGAGTCGACCGTGCGGCCGTTGGCGAAGACGCCCTCGAACACCACCAGGCCGCCCGGGCGCAGCAGGCGCAACGATTCAGCGAGATAGTCGCAGTACTCCTGCCGGTCGCCGTCGCAGAAGACCAGGTCGTAGCCGGCGTCCGCGAGACGGGGGAGGACGTCGAGGGCGCGGCCGGGGATGAAACGGGCCCGGTTGCTTGCGAAGCCGCAGGCACGGAAGGCCTGCCGGGCGAACTGCTGGTGCTCCGGCTCGGGGTCGACGGTCGTCAGGACACCGTCCGCGCGCATGCCGTGCAGCAGATGCATCCCGGACACCCCGCACCCGGTACCGATCTCGGCGACCGCCTTGGCGTCCACGGAGGCGGCGAGCATACGCAGCGCGGCGCCCGTGCCGGGCGACACCGAGCGCAGCCCTGCCTCGCGGGCCCGGTCACGGGCCCACCGCAGCGCTTCGTCCTCGGCGACAAAGGCGTCGGCGAACGCCCAGCTCGTCTGCCGGTTGCCGGTAATGACCCTCTCCTGTCCCCGTGGTTGCCTGGGCGTGACTGTATCCGTTGGCGCCGGGAACCTGCTGATGGGACCAGGCGTTCAGAGGGATGGAAGACAGGGCGGGGGGACACGAATGGATCACGACGACGAGACACTGGTCGAGCAACCGCTGGTGCGGCCGGACGAGCCGTATCAGCACAGATCAAGTTCTTGTAAAACCGCTTATCCGGTGCTAACGGGCGAGGTGGCTATGGTAGGGGCTCCACTGGACACCACCAGAGCCGACAGGGGAGGTGCGGCCGCGCCTGGGGATCGGGGAGGAGTGCTACGGCGCTTCCTCGGATCGGCGGGCAGGCCGAAATCCGTGAACGACACCGCTGCTGACCCCAGCCACGCCGACGCCCTCGCCATGGGCGAGGACCGGACCGCGACCTTCTCCACCGACGCGGACGGGCAGGCATGGACTCCGCCCACGTGGGAGGAGATCGTCAGCACGCACAGCGGCCGCGTCTACCGCCTGGCCTACCGCCTCACCGGCAACCAGCACGACGCCGAGGACCTCACCCAGGAGGTCTTCGTCCGCGTCTTCCGCTCCCTGTCGACCTACTCGCCGGGCACCTTCGAGGGCTGGCTGCACCGCATCACGACCAACCTGTTCCTCGACATGGTCCGGCGCAAGCAGCGCATCCGCTTCGACGCCCTCGGCGAGGACGCGGCCGAGCGCCTGCCCAGCCGTGAGCCCACCCCGTCCCAGGCCTTCAACGACGCGCACTTCGACGCCGACGTCCAGCAGGCCCTCGACACCCTCGCGCCCGAGTTCCGCGCCGCCGTCGTCCTGTGCGACATCGAGGGGCTGTCGTACGAGGAGATCGCCGCGACCCTCGGCGTCAAGCTCGGCACCGTCCGCTCCCGGATCCACCGTGGCCGCTCCCAGCTGCGCAAGGCCCTCGCGCACCGCTCCCCGGAGGCCCGCAAGGCCGAGCGCCGCTCCTTCGTGCCCCGTGTTCCCGCACTGGGAGGAGGGGGCGCGTCCGCGTGAGTGGTTCCCGACCGAAACCCGCCGAGCGACAGCTCGCCGAGCAGCATCTGGGAGACCGACTCTCCGCCCTGGTGGACGGAGAGCTCGGTCATGAGTCGCGTGAGCGCGTCCTGGCCCATCTGGCGACCTGCGCCAGGTGCAAGGCGGAGGCGGACGCCCAGCGCGCGCTGAAGAACGTCTTCGCGGAGGCCGCCCCGCCCCCGCCCTCCGAGAGTTTCCTGGCCCGTCTCCAGGGGCTGCCCGGGGGCGGCGACACGGACGGCGGCGGTTCGCCGTTCGGCGGCGGAGGCCCCTCGGGACGCCGGTCCGGCAGCGGGATCTTCGGCGTGAGCCAGGAGGACCGCTTCGAGTTCGGCTATGTACCGGCCCACCCGCACGACTCGGATGTGGCCGCCGGCCGGGGCTTCCGTATCCACGCCGTCGGCCGTCCGGACGCCGACCGCTCCGCCTCGCGCGGCATGCGGTTCGCGTTCGTCGCCGCCGGCGCGGTCTCGCTGGCCGCCGTCGCCCTCGGCGGGGTCACCGCAGGACTGCCCGGCTCCCCGGCCGCCGACGCCCGCACCGGCACCGGCGGTGGCAGTGTCGCACCGGCCGGTACGACGGGCACGGGCACCGCGGGCGCCGCCGACTCGCAGCGCCGCCGCTCGCTCACCCCGCTGCTGGCCTCCGGCACCCTGCTGGGCACCACCGCCGCGCCCACCTCGGTCTCCGCGCCGCTGCTGCCCGGGGTGCCCTCCCCGGCCGCCGGAGAGAAGGCACTGCGGGAACTGACCGCACCGGTACTGGCCGGCGCGGCCGCGGTCTCCCCGCTGATACGGCCGCTGAGCGCCAACTCGCCGTTCGCCCTCACCTCGTGGACCACCACCCCCGAGGCGACCGGCGCCGCCCTGCTCGCCGCACCCGCCCCCCACCCGACCTCCGCTCCCTCCCCTTCCTCCGCCCGCGCGGCCCGCTGACCACCTGCTGAACGGCCACTGCGCGGTGACTCGCGAACCTGGTTGAATCCTGTGAGCCAACCATGCCCGTGGCGGCTGCCCCGGGCGCGGATTCGCCCTTCCGCGGCCCGCCCCTGAGCGCGGGCCGCGGTTCGCCCGTGAGGAGACCATGGACGAGGGGATACCGACGTCACCGGAGACACTCGGCGACGCGGTGGCCGCTGCGGGGGAGCGGGCCAAGGAAGTGACACCGGCCGCGCCGAGTCGGGCGCCCGGCGACACCGACGGCGACTTCGCACTCGCGCGACCGGCGGCGGCCCTCGCCGGGAACGTCCAGGAGGCCCAGGAGACACAGGAGGCTTCCAAGACCGAGGCCGAGACCGGGGCCGAGACCGACGGCGACACGGAGACCGAGGCCGACGGCGACACCGACGGCGACTTCGCGCTGAGGCCGCCCGTCCCGGCCGCCGACCGGCCCCAAGAGCCCCAGCGGCCCCGGCGCACCCCGGACCCCTACAGCACCCCGCCCTACGGCCGCCCGGGCCCCTGGGCGGCCGTAGGGCCCGTACAGCACCCGGCCGCCCTCGCGGCCGCCCAGCAGGACCGGCCGCGCCAGGACCCGTGGACCGAGCCGGTGCCCCTCCAGCAGACCGGTGCGGCCGAGTCGGCGACGGAGACGACGGAGGCGAGGCAACGGCGGCGGACACGGAGCCGGCGCACGGTCGTCGTGGGCGCGCTGCTGCTCGCGGTGGTGTCCGGGGCGGCCGGCGGGCTGATCGGGGCCTACCTGGAGCGCACCGGCGGCGTGGAGGCCGTACAACTGCCCCAGCCCGGCCCACCGCCGCCCGGCCCACCGCCGCCCGGCCCACCGCCGCCCGGGCGGCCGCCGGGCAGCGCCGCCGCCATCGCCGCGCGGGCACTCCCCAGTGTCGTCACCCTGCATGTCACCGGCACCGGCACCGGCGAACAGGCCACCGGCACCGGCTTCGTGCTCGACACCCACGGGCACATCCTCACCACCGACCATGTCGTCGCGCCCGCGGTCTCCGGCGGCGGCCGGATATCCGTGACGTTCAGCAGCGGAGCCACCGCCGAGGCGACCGTGGCGGGCCGGGACAGCGGCTACGACCTCGCCGTCGTCCAGGTGCACGGGGTCCGCGGCCTCACGCCCCTGCCGCTCGGCGACTCCGACGACATCCGTGTCGGCGACCCGGTCGTCGCCATCGGCGCCCCCTTCGACCTGCCGGGCACCGTCACCGCCGGGATCATCAGCGCGAAGGAACGGCCCATCACCTCGGGCGGCGACGGCAGCGACGTGTCGTACGTCGACGCCCTGCAGACCGACGCCCCGATCAACCCCGGGAACTCCGGCGGCCCCCTCCTGGACTTCCACGCCCGGGCCGTCGGGGTCAACTCGGCGATCCGCTCCGCCGACGGCACGGGCGGTCTCGACGGCGGGCCGGCGGGGTCGATCGGGCTCGGCTTCGCCATCCCCATCAACCAGGCCGAGCGGGTCGCCGAGGAGCTGATCAGCACCGGCAAGGCGACCCACCCGGTCATCGGCATCACCCTCGACCTGCACCACACCGGCGACGGCGCCCGTATCGACGACAAGGCCGCCGACGGCGGGCCCGCGGTCACCGAGGGCGGCCCCGGCGCCCGGGCCGGACTGCGGGCAGGCGATGTGGTCACCGGGCTCGACGGGCAGCCCGTCCACTCCGGTGAGGAACTGATCGTCCGCACCCGCGCACACCGGCCCGGCGACCGGTTGAGCCTCACCGTCGAGCGCGCCGGAGCGGAGAAACGGCTCACGCTGGTCCTCGGCTCCTCGGACAGCAACTGACAGGAACGTCACAGGCGGCACCCCACTCGTGCCCCGACTAGGCAAACAACCCGGAAAACCGGTCGTACACACGCAGTCGGACACCTCGGGACGGTACCGGTCGGACCGGTACGCCGGGTACCGTGGACCCGGCCCGGACCACGGAACATCCGCAACAGCGACCGGAGGGCCGAGGACCGAGGACATCGCAAGGAGCTTCAGGTGTTCAACGACATAGGACCACTCGAGCTGGTGACCATCATTGTGCTCGCCGTGCTCGTCTTCGGTCCGGACAAGCTCCCGAAGGTCATCCAGGACGTGATGCGGACCATCCGCAAGATCCGGGAGTTCTCGGAGAGCGCCAAGGCGGACATCCGCGAGGAACTCGGCCCGGAGTTCAAGGACTTCGAGTTCGAGGACCTCAACCCCAAGACCTTCGTCCGCAAGCACCTGGACAGCGACGAGCTGGGGCTGAAGGAGATCCGCAACGGCTTCGACCTGAAGAAGGAGATGGCCGAGGTCACGGACGCGGTGCACAGCCGCGAGACCGACTCGTCCCCTTCCACGGGTACGGCGGGCGGCCGGATCGACATGACCAAGAAGCCCGACGACTCCGGCGAGGACGACCGTCCGCCGTTCGACGCGGACGCCACCTGAGCTTTACCGGACACCCGGACCTGAGCGGCGCACGTGACGCGTTTCATACCGCGTCCGCGCCGCTCACGGCTTGATCCCGCCGCCCGCGCGACCCACGCGCCGGGCGGTTTCGCTGCTGCTCCCAGCGGTGTGGATATGCTGCCGAGTTGTTGTGCGGACCGGACGAGTGCGCCCGAAGGGGGGCGGGCCGCCCCGGACCGACGAGAGCTAGGAGGCGTCCGGGCAGATGGAGACGACAAGTCGGGTGGGCGGACAGACGCCGGTCGCGGAGGACGGACAGCAGGTCCCCTCCGCCCGTCGCACGGTCGGCGGCTACCTGGAGGCGCCCTTCCCCTGGTACGGCCTCGACGAGGCGTTCACGGGGCCCCGCTGGCTGATGCAGGTGGGTACGGCGGCCGACGGCGCGGTCGAGCACGGGTCGATCGGACACGGGGACGAGCCGTCGGTGCGGAACGAGCACCTCGCCGCGTCCGTCGGGGAGCCGAGGGAGAAGTTCGCGGTGGTCGTGACCGTCGCGGCGAGTCCGTCCCGCAGGAGCGCCGACGGGACGGGATTGCTGGAGGCCACGTCCGTGTCGTCGGCCGCGTGGCTGGCGGGGGTCGGTCTGCTGTCCTTCACCTGGCCCGGGCAGATGGACCACAGTCTGCGGGACGACTGGCTGGAGCAGCAGACCGAGACGGCGTGGGAGCTGGCCGACGAGCTGAGCGGGCCGGAGTGGTCCACGCTCTCGCTGCCGGTGGACGGCGTGGCCACGCCGTTCCACTACCGGGAGTCGGAGTTCGGGTGGGTGCTCGCCGGGTCCACGTCGCAGGGGGTGCATCTGGGGGCGTACGGCAGGGGGATGTCCGCGTACGGGCTGGGATTCGCGGTGGTCAAGGACATCGTCGCGTACGCGTGAGACGTGAGAAAAGGGGCGCCGGTGGATTTGGCGCCCCTTCGCCGTAGGGGTTGCGGGTCGTGTGCGACTACGCCCTAGAACTTGTTCTTCGGGGTGATCCCCAGGGACAGTCCCGAAAGGCCCCGCTGCCGGCCCCCCAGCTTCCCCGCGATGCCCCTCAGCGCTGCTCCCGCCGGGCTGTCCGGGTCCGTCAGGACGACCGGCTTGCCCTCGTCGCCGCCCTCGCGGAGGCGGAGGTCGATGGGGATGTTGCCGAGGACCGGGACGTTCGTACCCGTCGTGCGGGTGAGGCCGTCGGCGACCAGCTGGCCGCCGCCCGTGCCGAAGACGTCGACCATCTCGCCGCAGTGCGGGCAGGGCAGGCCGGACATGTTCTCGACCACGCCGACGATTTTCTGGTGGGTCTGGACCGCGATGGAGCCTGCGCGCTCGGCGACCTCCGCCGCCGCCTGCTGAGGCGTCGTCACGACCAGGATCTCGGCGTTCGGGACCAGCTGGGCGACCGAGATGGCGATGTCACCCGTGCCGGGCGGGAGGTCCAGGAGGAGGACGTCGAGGTCGCCCCAGTAGACGTCCGCGAGGAACTGCTGGAGGGCGCGGTGCAGCATCGGGCCGCGCCAGACCACGGGGGTGTTGCCCGGGGTGAACATGCCGATCGAGATGACCTTCACGCCGTTCGCCGACGGCGGCATGATCATGTTCTCGACCTGGGTGGGGCGGCCGTCCGCGCCGAGCATGCGCGGGACCGAGTGGCCGTAGATGTCCGCGTCGACCACGCCCACCTTGAGGCCGTCGGCCGCCATCGCCGCCGCCAGGTTGACCGTCACGGACGACTTGCCGACACCGCCCTTGCCGGAGGCGACCGCGTAGACGCGGGTGAGACTGCCCGGTTTCGCGAAGGGCACCTCGCGTTCGGTCTGGCCGCCGCGCAGGGCGGACGCCAGCTCCTTGCGCTGCTCGTCGCTCATCACGTCCAGGGTGACGTCGACGCGGGTGACGCCGTCGACGCGGGAGACCGCCTCGGTGACGCGCTGGGTGATCGTGTCGCGCATGGGGCAGCCGGAGACCGTCAGGTACACGGTGACCGCGACCGCGCCGTCTTCCCCGATCGCCACCGATTTGACCATCCCCAGTTCGGTGATGGGTCGGTTGATCTCCGGGTCGTTCACCGTCGCCAGTGCCTCGCGCACCGCGTCTTCGCTAGCCATACAGACGATGGTACGGCGAGGCGCAAGGCCCCTATAACGCCCCTCACCGGTCGTCTACGTCACGCCTTGCCGACCGTTCTGCCGGGAATACGCCGTGCCCGTCCCTCCGCTCGTCCAGGTCCTTGAGCAGGTCCTGCAGTTCGGAGCGGATCCAGTCCCGGGTCGCCACCTCGCCCAGGCCCATCCGCAGCGCGGCGATCTCCCGGGTGAGGTACTCGGTGTCGGCGATGGACCGCTCGTTCTGCTTGCGGTCCTGTTCGAGGTTGACCCGGTCGCGGTCGTCCTGTCTGTTCTGCGCGAGCAGGATCAGCGGGGCCGCGTAGGAGGCCTGGAGGGACAGGGCCAGGGTCAGGAAGATGAACGGGTACTGGTCGAAGCGGAGCTTCCCGGGCGCCGAGACGTTCCACAGCACCCAGGCGATGATCACGAACGTCATCCAGACGATGAACCGCCCGGTGCCCAGAAAACGCGCGATGCGCTCGGACAGCCGGCCGAAGGCCTCCGGGTCCCACTCGGGCAGGAGCCTGCGGCGCGGCGGACGCGGCTGGTCCAGGCGGGGCCCGCGCGGCCGGGTGGCGGCGGTGGCGCCGGACGGCGTGCGCTCGCGGGTGCTCTCCCGTTCAGGCGCCACGGTTCCCCACCCCCTTGTCCTCCTCGTCCAGCTTGTCCTCCTCGTCCAGCTGGAACTCGGTCTCCCGCCAGTCCTCCGGCAGCATGTGGTCCAGTACGTCGTCCACGGTCACCGCGCCCAGCAGCGACCCGGTCTCGTCCACCACGGGCGCCGCGACCATGTCGTAGGTGGCGAAGAACCCGGCGATGATCGGGAGGGTGGCCTCGGGGTCGAGCGGTTGCAGGTCGTCGTCGATGAGCGAACTGACCAGGGTGTACGGGGGGTCGCGCAGCAGGCGCTGGAAGTGGACGGTGCCCAGGTACTTGCCGGTCGGGGTCTCGTCGGGCGGCCGGCAGACGTAGACCTGGGCGGCGAGGGCCGGGGAGAGGTCGGGGTTGCGGACCCGGGCGAGGGCGTCGGCGACGGTGGAGTCGGGCCGCACCACGATCGGCTCGGTCGTCATCAGACCGCCGGCCGTGTGCTCCTCGTACGACATCAGGCGCCGCATCTCGGCCGCGTCCGCCGGCTGCATCAGGCTCAGCAGCCGCTCCTTGTCCTCCTCCGGGAGTTCGGCGAGCAGGTCGGCCGCATCGTCCGGGTCCATGGCCTCCAGGACGTCCGCCGCCCGCTCCTCCTTCAGTTTGCCGAGGATCTCGATCTGGTCGTCCTCGGGGAGCTCTTCGAGTACGTCGGCCAGGCGGTCGTCGTCCAGTGCGGCGGCCACCTCGGCGCGGCGCTTGGCGGAGAGGTGGTGCAGCACGTTGGCGAGGTCGGCGGGGCGCAGCTGCTCGAAGGTGGCGAGCAGGCTCTCGGCGCCCTGGCCGTGCTCCTCCAGGGAGAAGCCGGTGACCTGCGACCAGTCGACGGTGAGCGACTCGCCTCTGGTCCGCCGGAAGGTGCCCGTGCGGCCCTTGCGGACGAAGACGCGGTCGATCTCCCACTCCCGGCGGGCCTGCCGCTGCTGGGCTCCCAGGTCCAGGACGGTGACCTCCTCGCCGGTCTCGACCAGCCGGACGCGGCGGTCGAGGAGTTCACCGAAGACCAGGCGCTCGGTGGGCCGCTGCTCGAAGCGGCGGACGTTGAGCACGCCGGTGGTGATGACCTGACCGGACTCGATGCTCGTCACCCGGGTCATGGGCAGGAAGATACGGCGCCGGGTGGACAGTTCGACGACCAGGCCGAGCAGCCGAGGAGGCTTGCGGCCGACGCGCAGCATGACGACGAGGTCCCTGACCCGGCCCACCTGGTCGCCGTTGGGATCGAAGACGGCCATGCCGGCGAGGTGCGAGACGAAGATCCGGGGAGCACCGGCTGCCATGGGTTCGCTTCCTTTGTCTGCCGAAGTGCCGCTGTCTGCCGAAGTGCCTACTGGAGGCCTTCCTGTCCTTTTCGCCTGCCCGGTGGGGATCAGGCTAGCCCGTACTGATCGGACACGCCCTGGTGGGGGGGGCCGGCCGGACTGGCTCCGCCGGGTGGGCGTGGCCCCGGTACGCTGCGGTACGCCGTGCCGGACCCGTCAGAAAGGTGGCCCTGTCCGTGACCGCGATTGCTCCGGGCCCTACCCGTACTCGCCGCGCCGCACTGGTGACCGCGATGTGTGCGCTGGCCCTCCTCACAGCGTGCAGTGAGGATCCGGACGCGGGCACGAACGGGGTGGGCAAGCTGGCCCCGGACGTCATCCAGTCGAAGACCCGCGCGGCGGCGACGTCGGCGGCGACGGTACGGATGGCGGGGACGGTGGTCACGAGCGGGCGCACGTACCAGCTGGACATGCGCCTGAACGCGGAGGGCGGGACCGGGTCGGTCACGTCGAAGGGGTCGACCTTCCATCTGCTCCGGGTGGGCCAGACGCTGTATCTGCAGGCCGACGCGGAGTTCTGGAACCATGCCGACGGGAGCGACACCAGCGCGGCGGCCTCGCTCGACGGCAAGTACGTCAAGGTGCCGCAGGGCGACCCTTCGTACAAGAAGTTCAGCGGCTTCACGGACAAGGACGTCCTCCTCTCGGGCCTGCTGACCCTGCACGGATCCCTTTCGACCGACGGTCACCACGAACAGGCGGGCACCCCCACCGTCCGCATCGCCGGCGACAGCGGCTCCGGGGGCACGCTGGACGTCTCACTGAAGGGCAAGCCGTATCCGCTTCGCCTGGAGCGCGGCGGCGGCGCCGGCACCCTCACCTTCTCGGACTGGGGCAAGACCTTCAGCGTCGTCGAGCCGGAGAAGGGCGAAACGGTGGACTACGGCAAGAAGCTGCCCTCGTCGTAGGGGGCGGCCACCGGGGCGGGGTTCACGGCCGCGATGTTTCGGCCGCGCTGGACCCGACCCGTGCTTCGGTTACTTGGACTTCCGGCGCTTCGTGAGGAGCTTCGGCAGGCCCGCCGGGATCGGCCGGCGGGTCGTGGCCGGGGACACCGGTGGCCGCTCTGCCAGGCTGCCCGTCGGCAAGGGTGCCGTCGCTCCCGTCGGGCGCAGGCGGAGCACCCTGCACTCCCTCGCCCAGCGGTCCGTCATGGCCTCGCCGTCGGGTGCGTTGAGGCGCTTGCCCTTCAGTTCCGCCACCGCCGCGTCCCACTCGGGGGAACCGGCGGACAGCTCCGTCACCGTCGCCGTCCAGGTGACCAGCCGGCCGCCCTTGTCCTTGCTGCGGACGGTCACCTCGGCCGACCCCCCGTCGGTCAGCCCGGTGAGCGGCTGCTCGCTTCCGTCGCCGACCAGGCACACGCCCCCGTCGGCCCAGGCATGCCACACCGCACGAGCGGCCGGCGCCCCGGCGCCCCGGACCCAGATGAGGCCGGACTTCTTCGTGGCCTCCTCGACGAGGGCCTGGCTGAGCAGCTCGCTTGTCATGGCGCCCAGCCTAGAGCCAGCCGTTGCGCTTCAGGGTGCGGTGGATGCCGAGGCAGATGCAGACCGTGATGCCCATGATCACCGGGTAGCCGTACTTCCAGTGCAGCTCCGGCATGTGCTTGAAGTTCATGCCGTACACACCGCACACCATCGTCGGTACGGCGATGATCGCGGCCCATGCCGTGATCTTCCGCATGTCCTCGTTCTGCGCCACGGACGCCTGCGCGAGGTTGGCCTGGAGGATGGAGTTGAGGAGTTCGTCGAAGCCGACGACCTGCTCCTGGACGCGGGCGAGATGGTCGGCGACGTCCCGGAAGTACTTCTGGATGTCGGGGTCGACCAGCCGCATCGGGCGCTCGCTGAGCAGCTGCATGGGACGCAGCAGCGGTGACACCGCGCGCTTGAACTCCAGTACCTCGCGCTTGAGTTGGTAGATGCGTGCCGAGTCCACGCCACGCGAGACCCCGCCCTTGCGGCCGGGCGAGAAGACCTCGGTCTCCACCTCGTCGATGTCGTCCTGCACGGCGTCCGCGACCGCGACATAGCCGTCGACGACATGGTCGGCGATGGCGTGCAGCACGGCCGAGGGGCCCTTGGCGAGCAGCTCGGGGTCGTCCTGGAGCCGGTGCCGCAGCGCCCGCAGCGAGCCCTGCCCGCCGTGCCGGACGGTGATGAAGAAGTCCCGGCCGGTGAAGCACATCACCTCGCCGGTCTCCACGACCTCGCTGTTGGCGGTGAGCTGGTCGTGCTCGACGTAGTGGATGGTCTTGAAGACGGTGAAGAGGGAGTCGTCGTAGCGTTCGAGCTTGGGGCGCTGGTGGGCCTGTACGGCGTCCTCCACGGCCAGCGGGTGCAGCCCGAACTCGCCCGCGATACCGGCGAATTCGGCCTCGGTCGGCTCGTGCAGGCCGATCCACACGAACCCGCCGTCCCGGCGCACCTGGCGCATCGCCTCCTGCGGGGTCAGCGGCTTCGGCGTCTCCACCCGCGCGCCGTTGCGGTAGACGGCGCAGTCGACGACCGCCGACGGCGTACCGGGGTCGCGGGTGGTGTCGTACGCGCCGGTCTCCGCACGCAGGCTCTTGCGCAGGGAGGGACGGGTCGGGCGGACCACGGCACGGAGGTCGCGGATCATCGACATGGGCAGGCTCCTTCGCGACGAGCAGCGGAAGACCGCGGCGAACGGGTGGAACTACCCGGAATGGGGACGTCCTGACTGCGGATGTTTGGCACGTCCACAAAGCGGGGAGCACCGCACCGTTGCGGTGGCGACTTCGCTACTGATTCGGATCGGACGAACGGATCCAGACAGACCCGGGAACGGGTCGGTCAGAGGGGTCAGGCAAGCGAGAACAAAGTGCTCTTCCGAACGACAACGCGAACGTGAAGGCGGCAGCCAGCCAGTAGACGAAATCAGCGGGCGGAAGAGCGAGTGGTACTGCACGGGTGACTTCGATCCATGACAGCCCCACCTCCTCCAGCCGGTCCCTCGTAAGGGAGTGCTCATGGCGTCGGGGTCTGACCGCGACGCTCTGCGTGCTGCCCCGAACCACCGCGGTCAGAGTAGCAGCAGCCCTCAGTGTCAAGGTGCTGCTTTGCCCGGTACTTACGAGTTCTATGCTCTCGACATGGCTGATGTTCTTCCTCTGGTCGAGGCCCGGTTGACCACCGCACTGGGCGAACCGGACGCGCGGGCGGCGGTCACCTTCCTCGGTACGGACCGCATCGAGGTGCTCCGTTTCCAGGAGGATCTCCAGGGCGAGAACGTCCTGCGCTACGCCACGCTCGGCATGTCCGCGCAGCCCATGACCGACCCCGCAGCGATGCTCGCGGACCCCGTCAAGGGACCCCGCGCCGAACTGGTCCTCTCGGTCCGCGCCGGCCTCGCCGAGACCGACAAGGTGCTCCGCGCGCTGGCCGTCCTCGCCGCGTCTCCGCAGGTGGAGGGCCTGATCGTGACGCCGGGCGCGTCGCTGGACGTCGGCGAGCCGCTGTGGCCCGGCGCTCCCTTCACCTCGGTCCTGGTCGGCGAGCCGGGCGGTCTCGTCGAGGATCTGACCCTGGACGAGCCGCTCGATCCCGTACGGTTCCTGCCGCTGCTGCCGATGACCCCGAACGAGGCCGCCTGGAAACGCGTGCACGGCGCCCAGGCCCTCCAGGACCGCTGGCTCGCCAGCGGGACCGACCTCCGGGACCCGCACCGGAATTCCGTCCCACTGGACTGATGCACGAGGGTGAGCAGGCTTACCAAGCGCCGTTGTGAACCGGTCAGTTGGCAAAGACGGTGACGCCGTCCTCCGTCGCGTGCCCCGGCTCCAGCTCCTCGGCCATGGGGGTTCCCCCGCCCGAGCGAAGCCGAGAGTGGGGGAGCGCGAGCGCGTTCCGTCGTACGAGAACCACCACCGCGCCCAGCACGGCGGTGACCGCCGCCACCACCTATTTGGTTGGCGTATACACATAGTAAGTAGGTCGGCTAATTAATGCGAGGTACATCTAACTTCGCCCCGTAACCGGTTCCGCCCGGACGGGTGATCGTCCTTGACGTGGGCGATTCCGGGTAGGACCGTGGGGCCCTATGAGGGGCGAACCCAGTTGCCCGAAGTGTGGTGGCCGGGTCAGGGCTCCCGGACTCTTCGCCGACACCTGGCAGTGCGATGTGCACGGGACCGTGCATCCGGTACAGCCCGTGATCCCGCCCAGCGTCGAGGCCCTCGATGTCGTGGTGCACCGCACCCAGGTGCCGGTGTGGATGCCCTGGCCGCTGCCGGTCGGCTGGCTGTTCACGGGTGTGGCATGCGCCGGGGACGACCGCAGCGGAGGGCGCGGGACCGCCGTCGCCTGCTCCGGACCCGCGCCGCTCGGCGGCATAGGAGAGATGATCCTGGTCGCCGAGGAGCTCGGGGTCGGCCTCGGGGCGCGCTATGCGGGCATCGACGGGCCGGATCCGGGGCCGTCGATGAACGTGGAGAAGCCACCGCAGGCGAAGGTGCTGGCCGCCGGAAGGCCGGCGCCGCTCTGGCATGTGGCCGGGGCGCCGGACGACAGGGCCGTCTTCGCGGGCGAGGCCCGGGGTCTGTGGCTCTGGGCGGTGGTGTGGCCCGAGCAGACCGGGCTGCTGATGTACGACGAGCTGGTGCTCACGGACCTGCGGGACGCGGGGGCGGAAGTGGATCTGGTGCCGTGCGGGGCGTTGTCGCCGCGCCTGCTCGAGCCATGACCGGTCCGCGCCCGTTCGGTCTGTAGGTGTGCCGTACCCTTAAGCGGTCCCGTCCCTTCCGTCCTGCCTGGAGTCCGCACCGTGCGTATCGATCTGCACTGCCACTCCACCGCCTCCGACGGTACGGACAGCCCGGCCGAGCTGGTGCGCAACGCCGCCGCTGCCGGGCTGGATGTTGTCGCGCTGACCGATCACGACACCACCCGGGGCCATGGCGAGGCCATCGCCGCGCTGCCCGAGGGGCTCACCCTGGTCACCGGGGCCGAGCTGTCCTGCCGTATCGACGGCGTCTCCATGCACATGCTGGCCTACCTCTTCGACCCCGACGAGCCCGATCTGCTCGCCGAGCGTGAGCTGGTCCGGGACGACCGGGTGCCGCGGGCCCAGGGCATGGTCGCCAAGCTGAACGGGCTCGGCGTGCCGGTCACCTGGGAGCAGGTGAAGCGGATCGCCGGCGACGGTTCCGTGGGGCGGCCGCATGTCGCCTCCGCGCTCGTCGAGCTCGGTGTCGTACCGACCGTGAGCGACGCCTTCACGGAGGAGTGGCTGGCCGACGGCGGCCGGGCCTTCGTGGAGAAGCACGAGACCGACCCCTTCGAGGCGATCCGGCTGGTCAAGCAGGCGGGCGGGGTGTGTGTGTTCGCGCACCCGGCGGCCGCCAAGCGCGGGCGTACGGTGCCCGAGTCGGCGATCGCCGAGATGGCCGCGGCCGGCCTCGACGGCATCGAGGTCGACCACATGGACCACGACGCCGACGCCCGCGTCCGGCTGCGCGGGCTGGCCGCGGAGCTGGGGCTGCTGGTCACCGGGTCCTCGGACTACCACGGCAGCCGTAAGACGGTGGCGCTGGGCGAGTACACGACCGACCCCGAGGTGTACGGGGAGATCACGCGCCGCGCGACCGGCGCGTTCCCCGTCCCGGGCACCGGCGGACGCTGAGGCTCGCCCCCCTTCCCCGGTTCCCTGCGCAGCACGCCGCGGCCGCCCTTTCCTGGGCCGGCCCCGCCCACGCGCGGGGACCCCCATCGCCCTGCGGCACGACCGCCCGCACCGCCGACCAACGCACAAGGCCCACGCATGTTCGACGTCGCCGTCTTCGGCTCTCTCTTCCTGACCCTTTTCGTCATCATGGATCCCCCGGGGATCACCCCGATCTTCCTCGCCCTCACCTCCGGCCGGCCCGGCAAGGTGCAGAAGCGGATGGCCTTCCAGGCCGTGTGCGTGGCAGGCGGAGTGATCACCGTCTTCGGGCTCCTGGGACACCAGATCCTCGACTACCTGCATGTCTCCGTGCCCGCGCTGATGATCGCGGGCGGGCTGCTGCTCCTGCTGATCGCCCTCGATCTGCTGACCGGCAAGAACGACGAGCCGAAGCAGACCAAGGACGTCAATGTGGCACTCGTGCCCCTGGGCATGCCGCTGCTGGCCGGTCCCGGTGCGATCGTGTCGGTCATCCTCGCCGTACAGAAGGCGGGCAGCGTCTCCGCCCAGGTGTCCGTGTGGACCGCGATCCTCGCCATCCATGTCGTGCTGTGGCTGGTGATGCGGTACTCGCTGCTGATCATCCGGGTCATCAAGGACGGTGGCGTGGTCCTGGTGACACGGCTCGCGGGCATGATGCTCTCCGCGATCGCCGTCCAGCAGATCATCAACGGCGTCACCCAGGTGATCAAGGGCGCGTAGACGGGACGGGGCGGGCGGACAGACGCGGAGCCCCCGTACGGCGTCGTGCCGTACGGGGGCTCCGAAGACTCTGCGGTGCTCCGCGCGTCGGTGTGGGTCGTGTGTCGTGGCCCGGGGCTCGTAGCTCGTCTCGAAGCCCGGTTGTCGTCTGGTTACGAAGCCTGGTTCTCGGCCGGTCGGATCCACAGTCGCTGCCCGATGGCGGCGGCCTGCTGGACGATCCTGTTGACGGAGGCGGCGTCCACGACGGTGCAGTCCACGGTGGTGCCGTCGACTTCGTCCAGTCGCCTGATTTCGAAGCGCATCTGCCTCTCCCTTCGTCTTGTGTTCCGTAGCAGTCAACGGCCTGCGTGTTACAAACATTCCCTTGGCTAAAGAAAATTTTCGAACGTCTAATTACCGAGCGGTAAGGGTTGTTCAGGAGACTGACCGGGACCGGTTGTGTTCGCAGCGTGACCGCCGGGACAATGGAGGCGATGAACGACGACCTCGCCGCCCTCAAGGCCCGTATCGACCGCACGAACGAGCTGCTCACCCGCATGCTCGCCGAAGTGGCGAAGACACCTTCGACACACGCGATCTTCGTCGACGCGGGCTACCTCTACGCGGCCACGGGCCGGCTCGTCGCCGGGACGGAGGACCGCCGCGCCTTCGACCTCGACGCCGAGGGGCTGATCGAGGCGCTCATCGACAAGGCACGCCAGATCTTCGCGGACAGCCGGCTGCTGCGCGTCTACTGGTACGACGGCGCCCGCCGCCGCATCCACACCGCCGAGCAGCAGACCATCGCCGAACTGCCCGACGTCAAGGTCCGGCTCGGCAACCTCAACGCCAACAACCAGCAGAAGGGCGTCGACTCCCTGATCCGCACGGACCTGGAGTCACTCGCCCGGCACCGCGCCATCAGCGACGCGGCCCTGCTCGGCGGCGACGAGGACCTTGTCTCCGCGGTCGAGGCGGCCCAGGGCTACGGCGCCCGTGTCCACCTGTGGGGCATCGAGGCGCCCGAGGGCCGCAACCAGGCCGAGCCGCTGCTCTGGGAGGTCGACAGCCAGCGCACCCTCGACCTCGAGTTCTTCAAACCGTACGTCGCCCGGCGCACCGCCCACGCCTACGAGGCCGGCGCCACCAGACCCAGCCGCGAGGACGTCCGTTTCGTCGGCGCGCAGATCGCCGCGAAGTGGCTGTCCTCGCGGGGCAGCGAAGCACTGGTCGAGCTGCTGCCCGGCCATCCCTACCTGCCGGGCTCCGTCGACCAGGACCTTCTCGTCGCGGCCGAGAGCCTGCTCCAGTACTCCCTGCGCGGCCAGGCCGACCTGCGCCGGGCCCTCCGGGACGGCTTCTGGGAGCACCTCCAGACGCAGTACTAGCCGTTCATCCTGTCCCAGAAGGCGGCGATCGCCTCTGCGGTGGGGGCCGGCCTTTCGGCGTTGGGGGAGTGCTCCGCACCCTCGATGACCGTGCGGTGCGCCCGCAGCCGCAGGGCCATGTCGTCCAGCAGCGGCAGCGGCCAGGTGTCGTCCCGCGCGCCCGACAGCACATGGAACGGCAGCGGTACGGCGGCGAGTTCACCGACGCGGTCCGGCTCGGTGCACAACTGGCGTCCGGCGGCCAGGAGTTGGGCCGCCTTGTTGCCCAGCCAGCGACGCCGCAGATCCTCCGGGTCCTCCTGGTCCTCCACACCGCCCTCGTCCAGCTCCTCAGGTGCGTCCATGGCCCGCATGGCCTCCCACACCTCGGCCATCGGCATCACCGCGAGCGCGTCCCGCAGCAGCTTCACCCGCTGCTGCTGGGGGACGGAGATCTGCGCCGGGCCCGAGGACATCAGCGTCAGCGAGCGGAACGGCGTGTGGTCGAGGAGCACGGCCGCGCGCGCGATCTGACCGCCGAGGGAGTGCCCCAGCAGATGCACGGGCCGGCCGTCGCCGACCGCCGCCGCCTGCGCGAGCACATCCCGCGCCAACTCCTCCTGGGCGTACGCCGATTCGTCGTCCGCCGGGCCGTCCGACTCGAACTGCCCACGCCCGTCCACGGCGACGGTCCGGTATCCGCGCGCGCCCAGTGCCTCGTGCAGCGGGTTGAAGTCCTCCTTGCTGCCGGTGAACCCGGGCAGCAACAGCGCGATCCCCTTGAGCTCGGCCCCTGCGGCCGCGGGTGCGTCGATGACGGCGAACTCACCCCGCGCGGTGGCGAGCGCGTACGCGCGGGCACCGGCGGGCGGGACAAAGGTGCGAGGCCTGCTCATGGGGAGAGGTTATCCGGCGGACGGCGACGGGCCGTAGGCCGGTGGATGAATCCCACAGCGGGGCAGCCGGCGGGCGGCGGTCCTGGGCCGGGAACGCCGACGGCCCGGCCCACACAGGGTGGGCCGGGCCGTCCTGACGCGTGCTCAGGCCTCGGGAGCCGCGGCGGTGGCCTTCCGGGTCCGGCGGGCCTTCGGCTTCGCCTCCGCGTCGGTCGTGTCGACCGTCGCGGCGGACTCGGCCGCCTTGCGGGTGGTACGACGCCTCGGCTTGACGTCCGGCTCGTCACTGGCCTGCGCCGGAATCTCCGCGGCGGCGGCGACAGCCGTCTTGCGGGTGCGGCGGGGCTTGGCCTCCGCACCTTCGGCGGTGTCGACAGCGGCCTCGGCGGCCTTCCGGGTCCGGCGCGGCTTGGCCTCGGCGACCTCGGCGGTCTCCGGGGCGGCTGCCGTCTTGCGGGTGCGGCGGGGCTTGGCCTCCGCGACCTCGGCGGTCTCCGGGGTGGCGGCCGTCTCGGTGGCGACTGCCGCCTTGCGGGTGCGGCGCGGCTTCGACTCGGTGGCCTCGGCCGTGTCGACGGCCGCTTCGGCGGCGGCTGCCGTCTTGCGGGTGCGGCGCGGCTTGACGGCCTCCGTCTCCGTCTCGGCGGCCGTTTCCGGAGCCGCGGCCGCGGTCTTGCGGGTACGGGGCGGCTTCGACTCGGTGGCTTCGGCCGTGTCCACCGCCGTCTCCGCGGCAGCGGCGGTCTTGCGGGTGCGGCGGCGCGGCTTGGCCTCGGGCTCGGTGGCTTCGGCCGTGTCCACCGCCGTCTCCGCGGCAGCGGCGGTCTTGCGGGTGCGGCGCGGCTTCGCCTCCTCGGCGTCGGCGACGACCTCGGGCTCCGGCGTGGTCACCACCGCCTCGACCGGCTCAGCGGCCTTGCGGGTGCGACGGCGAACCGGTGTCACCGGGGCCTCGGCGGCCTCCTGCGGAGCCTCCGTGACCTCGGCGGCCTCGGCCGGCATCACCGCTGCCTCAGCGGACCTGCGGGTCCGGCGGCGACGCGGCTTCTCCGGAGCGACCGGCTCCGCCAGGGCCTCGACGGCCTCGACGACCGCCTCCGGCGTCACGATCTCCGGGGTGGCGGCCGCGGCCGCCACCGGCTCAGGCGCTGCCCCGCCGCGCGTACGGCGTCGACGGCGCGGGGTGCGGGTGCCCGCGGGCTCCGACGCCGTGACGGACTCGGCGGCGGGGGCGGGGGACACGGACTCGGCGCTCGGCGCCGAGGACGTCGTACCGGACGCCGGATCCGTCGCCGTACCGGCGCGGGTGCGACGGCGGCGGCGCGGGGTGCGGGCCTGGCGCTCGCGCTCCTCGGAGCGGGCCCCGCCACGGTCACCACGGTCACCGCGGTCGCCCCGGCCACGTCCACCGCGGCCGCCGGTCTCGCCCAGGTCCTCCAGCTCCTCCGCGTCGAGCCCGGCGCGGGTGCGCTCCGAACGCGGCAGGACACCCTTGGTGCCGACCGGGATCTTGAGCTCCTCGAAGAAGTGCGGCGAGGTCGAGTAGGTCTCCACCGGCTCGGGGAAGCCCAGCTCCAGCGCCTTGTTGATGAGCTGCCAGCGCGGGATGTCGTCCCAGTCGACGAAGGTGATCGCCGTACCCTTCGCGCCCGCGCGGCCCGTACGGCCGATGCGGTGCAGGTACGTCTTCTCGTCCTCGGGGGACTGGTAGTTGATGACGTGGGTGACGCCCTCGACGTCGATGCCGCGCGCGGCGACGTCGGTGCAGACGAGGACGTCCACCTTGCCGTTGCGGAAGGCGCGCAGCGCCTGCTCGCGGGCGCCCTGACCGAGGTCGCCGTGGACCGCGCCGGAGGCGAACCCGCGGTGCTGGAGCTGCTCGGCGATGTCGGCGGCCGTGCGCTTGGTCCGGCAGAAGATCATCGCCAGTCCGCGACCGTCGGCCTGCAGTATGCGGGCGATCATCTCCGGCTTGTCCATGGAGTGCGCGCGGTAGACGAACTGCTTGGTGTTCGCGACGGTCGCGCCCGTGTCGTCCGGCGCGGTGGCACGGATGTGGGTGGGCTGGCTCATGTACCGGCGCGCGAGGCCGATGACCGCGCCCGGCATGGTCGCCGAGAACAGCATGGTCTGGCGCCTGGCCGGAAGCATGTTGATGATCTTCTCGACGTCGGGCAGGAAGCCCAGGTCGAGCATCTCGTCGGCCTCGTCGAGGACGAGCGACTTGATGTGCTTCAGGTTCAGCTTCTTCTGGCCCGCGAGGTCCAGGAGCCGGCCCGGGGTGCCGACGACCACGTCGACGCCCTTCTTCAGGGCCTCGACCTGCGGTTCGTAGGCCCGGCCGCCGTAGATCGCCAGAACGCGCACGTTACGGACCTTGCCGGCCGTCAGCAGGTCGTTGGTGACCTGGGTGCACAGCTCGCGCGTGGGAACGACGACAAGCGCCTGCGGGGCGTCGGTGAGGGCCTCGGGGGCGGCGCGGCCGGCCTCCACGTCGGCGGGGACGGTCACGCGCTCCAGGAGCGGCAGACCGAAGCCGAGGGTCTTGCCGGTGCCGGTCTTGGCCTGGCCGATGACGTCGGTGCCGGACAGGGCGACCGGGAGTGTCATCTCCTGGATGGGGAAGGGGTTGATGATGCCGACGGCTTCCAGGGCCTCGGCGGTCTCGGGAAGGATCCCGAGTTCTCGAAACGTCGTAGTCAGGGTGCTGCCTCTTCTGTGTGTCGCGGTCCGAGGCGAGCGCGGGGGTCTTTGACGGACCGTGCCGGGGGACGTCGGCTGCCTTACGGGCGGGCCGTTTGGGCACGCCGTATGACACGGGACCTCTGCCGACGCTCTAGCGCTCGTACCGCTGAGGTGTCCCTCCGGTCGTCGTACGCGATGTGCCGTACGCGCCGGGAGGGCTGTCGGGTCGGAGCCGATCGGGCCACCGACCGGGCATCCTCATACGTGCGGCCTGTCGAGGCACGTCCGAATACGACGGCGTACCAGCAGGCGCATTACCACCATACCCCGGAATCGTGCACATGCGATGGCCGATTTGGTCACGTCGTGGTAGTCACAGTGGTTGACCAGGGGCTTCCCGGAGACTTCTCCGGGTCTTCTCGGGTCTTCTCGGGGCTTCCCTGGGGCGGCGAGCGAGCTATTGTGCGCTTCATGACGAGCTCTGACAAGCCTGAGACCGCCTCCGCCGAGCCGACCGGTGTCGCCGCCCAGGACTGGGCGCGGGCAGCCGCCGACCCGCAGTACCGCGCCGCGGTAGTGGACCTGCTCGGCGCGCTCGCGTACGGCGAGCTGGCGGCGTTCGAGCGTCTCGCGGAGGACGCCAAGCTGGCGCCGTCGCTGGTGGACAAGGCCGAGCTGGCGAAGATGGCGTCGGCCGAGTTCCACCACTTCGAGCGGCTGCGGAACCGGTTGACGGAGATCGGCGAGGACGCGACGCAGGCGATGGAGCCGTTCGTCGCGGCCCTCGACGGTTTCCATCGGCAGACGGCGCCGTCGGACTGGCTGGAGGGCCTGGTCAAGGCGTACGTCGGCGACTCGATCGCCAGTGACTTCTACCGGGAGGTCGCGGCGCGGCTGGACGCCGACACACGCGAGCTGGTGGTGGCCGTACTCGACGACACGGGGCACGCCGGGTTCGCCGTGGACAGGGTACGGGCGGCCATCGACGCCGATCCTCGTGTGGGGGGCAGGCTGGCGCTGTGGGCTCGGCGGCTCATGGGGGAGGCGCTGTCGCAGTCCCAGCGGGTGGTGGCCGACCGGGACGCCCTGTCGACCATGCTGGTGGGCGGGGTGGCCGACGGGTTCGATCTGGCCGAGGTGGGGCGGATGTTCTCGCGGATCACCGAGGCGCACACGAAGCGGATGGCGGCCCTGGGGCTGGCCGCTTAACGCCCTGGGCGGGGCTGTTCGCCCGCGGGCGCGTCGGGCTACGCCGGGATCGATCGTCGGCGCAGATGACGGCCCGCCGGGCGGAGCAGCAGCGAGAGGGAGGCCGCCGAGACGATCGCGGCGCCCAGAAGGCTCACGAGGACCGTGCCCGGGCCCAGCGCGCTGTGGGTGACGAAGTCACCGAAGAGGGCTCCCGCGACGCCCGTGGAGAACACCAGGGGGCGGGCCGGAAGACGATGGGAGAGACGGCTGGCAGCGGCCCATGACAGAGCCAGGCCGAGCAGTGCGGATCCAAGGACTTCCAGCAGCATCACGAGGGGTCCCTCCCACGGTCGGCGGGTGCTTCGCGGTCGTAGGCCGTCATACCCGTGACCTGCGGAATGCAATCCTCCTCTGTGGGTGACTTGTGGACCGGATGTGGAGAGCGGACACGACGGAGGGGCCCGGCGGACGAGGTGTCCGCCGGGCCCCTCCGTGCTGCTGTGGCTAGACCGCGGTGAAGCCCACTTTGCGCACCGTCGGCTCGCCGAGCTCGATGTACGCCAGGCGGTCCGTCGGGACCAGCACCTTGCGGCCGCGCTCGTCCTCCAGGGACAGCACCTGCGACTTGCCGGCCAGCGCGTCGGCGACGAGGCGCTCGACCTCCTCGGCGTTGAGACCGCTCTCCAGCACGATCTCGCGGGGCGCGTGCTGCACGCCGATCTTGACCTCCACGGCTATGTCCCTCCGACGGTCAGTGAAGTGCGCGACCTTCCGCGCCGTACGCAGCACACATTAGCCCGGTGAGGGGACGTACACGCTCCTGGCGTGCACGCCAGGAGCGAACACCGAACGGGAATGCGGTGCCGGCACGTCCGTGCCCCCTCAGTGGTGGTCGGTGCCGTGCAGCGGGAAGCCGGCGATGCCCCGCCAGGCCAGCGAGGCCAGCAGCTGCACCGCCTGGTCGCGCGGGACGCTGCGGTCGCTGTGCAGCCAGGAGCGCGCCACCACCTGGGCGAGGCCGCCGAGGCCGGAGGCCAGCAGCATCGACTCGGCGCGCGAGAGACCGGTGTCCTCGGCGATCACGTCGCAGATCGCCTCGGCGCACTCGTTGGTGACCTTGTCGACGCGCTCGCGCACCGCGGGCTCGTTCGTCAGGTCGGACTCGAAGACCAGACGAAAGGCGCCGCCGTCGTCCTCGACGTACGCGAAGTACGCGTCCATGGTGGCCCGGACGCGCTGCTTGTTGTCCGTCGTCGACGCGAGCGCGCCCCGTACCGCCTGGATGAGGGCGTCACAGTGCTGGTCCAGCAGAGCCAGATAGAGGTCGAGCTTGCCCGGGAAGTGCTGGTAGAGCACCGGCTTGCTGACGCCGGCGCGTTCGGCGATGTCGTCCATCGCGGCCGCGTGGTACCCCTGCGCGACGAAAACTTCCTGGGCGGCGCCCAGCAACTGGTTCCGACGGGCACGGCGCGGCAGGCGAGTGCCCCGCGGGCGCGCCGCCTCTGTCTGCTCGATGGCTGTCACGCCGCCTCCCTAAATCGTCCACATGCGGATTGCGCCGCCCGGCCATCGTACTTTTCGGTAACCGTGCTGTGCGCGGTGCGAGCGCAGAATTTCACGTACCGGACGGCGGCGAAAGCCGCACCGGGAAACGCGGACAGGCCAGGTGGACCCGTCGAGCCCCCCGTGGTCAGCGGTAGTCGTCCTCGTCGAGGGAGATCACCCGCGCCTGTTCGATGAGATCGGCCTCGTTCGCGCGGTCCTTGTCCACATCGGTGAGCGGGTCGTCCTGGGACGGTGCGATGTCCGTGTGCTGCTCGGCTGCGTCGCCCTCCGGGGCCTCGACGTCGATCTCCGGGGCGTCCTCCGCCTCCGGCTCCAGATCGTCGAGCACGTCGGGGTGGGTGGGGTCGTAGGCCATGGTGGGCTCCCTTCCTTCGAATGTCCCTGGCAGAAGCGGGGGGTCATAAACGGGTGCCCTCTTTATGAGCGTAGGAGACACCGGATGCGGACGCTATGTCATCGACGGCCGTTCACCCGGGATGCCGCCGACGGCCGCCCACCCGGTCTCGTCGACTGCTCGTCGGCGCCCGAACCGCCGATCGGCCGATCGGCGGTTCGGGCGCCGCTCGCCCGGGTGGCTCTGTGATGGCGAACACACGAATCACTGTGTGATCGTCTCGTAACATTGGCCCATGTCTTCGACCGAGCTGCCCTCAGTGCCGCCCAC
This sequence comes from Streptomyces sp. NPDC111744, assembly GCF_055634995.1. Taxonomy (NCBI): domain Bacteria; kingdom Bacillati; phylum Actinomycetota; class Actinomycetes; order Kitasatosporales; family Streptomycetaceae; genus Streptomyces; species Streptomyces sp. NPDC111744. Next base: position 179,554 of record NZ_JBVKCG010000001.1, on the reverse strand, counting down.
CAGCGTGCTGCCGAAGGCGGCGGCCGTCAGAGTCGCGGAGGGCGAGCGGCTGCGGTCGGTGGGGCTGCCCGGTGTCACTCTTTCGATCCGGTCCAGGCCGCCCACGCGCGCGGGCCTGCCGTCCGCGTTGTACGTCCACGGGCTCGGCGGCTCCTCGCAGAACTGGTCGGACCTGATGCAGCGGCTCGAAGATGTCGTGGACGGCGAGGCGGTCGACCTGCCGGGCTTCGGCGACTCACCGCCGCCGGACGACGGCGACTACTCGGTCACCGGGCACGCGCGCGCGATCATCCGCTATCTCGACGCGGTAGGCCGCGGTCCGGTCCACCTCTTCGGCAACTCGCTCGGCGGCGCGGTCAGCACGCGCGTCGCCGCCGTCCGTCCCGACCTCGTCCGCACGCTCACGCTCGTCTCGCCGGCCCTGCCCGAACTGCGCGTGCAGCGCACGGCCATGCCGACGGTGGTGCTCAGTCTGCCCGGCGTCGCCGGACTGCTCACCCGCACGACCGGCAGGTGGACCGCCGAACAGCGCGTACGGGGCGTACTGGCCCTCTGCTACGGCGATCCCGGCCGGGTCACCCCCGAGGCGTTCGAGTACGCGGTGGAGGAGCTCGAACGGCGGCTGCGGCTGCCGTACTTCTGGGACGCGATGGCGCGGTCCGCGCGCGGGATCGTCAACGCGTACACGTTGGGCGGGCAGCACGGGCTCTGGCGCCAGGCCGAGCGCGTCCTGGCCCCGACCTTGCTGATCTACGGCGGCCGGGACCAGCTCGTCGGCTACCGCATGGCCCAGAGGGCCGCGCGCACCTTCCGCCACTCCCGGCTGCTGTCCATGCCCGACGCCGGGCATGTGGCGATGATGGAGTACCCGGAGGCGGTGGCCGGGGCGTTCCGTGAACTCCTGGCGGACGCCGAGGGGTTGGGCGGCGGTACGGTCGCGCCGGGCGTGGGGAGCTGAGGGGCGGGTGGGACGCCACAGTCGCCGCGGCCAGGCCCCCAAAGCCGACGCCGGGGATATATCGGGCATAGGTGCGGGCCGGAAGAGAGACTTCAAGGAGGGCGAGCGCGGGGGCGCCGGATCGATACCGCGCCCGGCCAACGGCACGCCTGCGGGCGGGGCGCCGCGTCTGCCCGACGGTACGGGTGCGGGTGCGGTGCCGCGTCTGCAGGTTGGTGCGCCGGGGGGTGGGGTGCCGCGTTTGCAGGACGGCACGCCAGTGGGTGGGGTGCCGCGGTTCGCGGGCGGTACAGCTGCCCGCGGTGTCCCGCGCCCCGCGGACGACACGCCGGCTCAAGGGGTCCCGCGTCTTCCGGACGGTACGCCTGTGCGTGGGGTGACTCGCCTCCTGGACGGTAGGCCCGCGCAGGGGGCGCCTCGGTTCCCGGACGGTACGCCCGCCCACGGCGTGCCCCGGTTCCCTGACGGTAGGCCCGCGCAGGGGGCGCCTCGGTTCCCGGACGGTACGCCCGCCCACGGCGTGCCCCGGTTCCCTGACGGCACTCCGGCTCACGGTGTTCCCCGCTTCCTGGACGGGACCCCCGCCCATGGCGTCCCCCGGGCCCGTGGCGGTCACCCCCAGCAGCGGGAAGCGGGCGGTGGCTGGGGTGAGGTGGGCGGGCAGGCCGGTGCCGCCGCCTCGGGGGCGGCCGGGCCGTCGATACCACGGCAGCGGCGGAGCGGGCCCGGTGGGCCCCGGCAGGACTACCTCGACGCTTTCGGCGAGGACGCCGACGTCTTCACGCCTCGCCCCGGCGTCGGCATCGGCGCCCAGCGCGCGGAAACGTATCCCCCCGGCTCCGGCCCGCGCACATCCCCGCTCGACCCCGGTCGGTCCACATCCCCGCTCGCCTCCGAGCCGTACGGCGACGGTGACGACGGCGATGACGACGCTCCGCCCACCGGTGAACCCGCGCAGCCCAAGGGCGGCAAGGGCCGGGCACTCGCCGGCGTTGCGGCCGCCGCCGTCACCACCGTGCTCGCGGTGATCGTCGCCGGCCAGGTCGCCGACGGCGGTGACAGCGCCGTACGGTCCCAGTCGGCCGCCGGCGACGCACGGGCCACCGACGGTCCCGCCTCGCGCGGCAACGGCCGTACGACACCGTCCGCCTCCGTCACCGCCTCGCCGAGCGTGGCGACGCTGTCGTACGAGCAGGCTATGGACAAGAAGTACCCGCTCGGCGCCGAACTGGCCGGGTCCGGGAAGTTCGACGCCGTGCCCGGGGGCGCCAAGGGGTCCGGCAAGGGGCAGAAGTACACCTACCGCGTCGACGTGGAGCAGGGACTCGGGCTGGATGGCGAGCTGTTCGCCGCGGCCGTGCAGAAGACGCTCAACGACGACCGCAGTTGGGCCCACAACGGCGCGCGCACCTTCGAGCGCATCTACTCCGGCAAGCCGGACTTCGTGATCACGCTCGCCAGCCCCGGAACCACCGCCAAGTGGTGCGCCAAGTCCGGTCTCGACACGACCGAGGACAACGTGTCGTGCGACTCGGCCGCCACCGAACGCGTGATGATCAACGCATACAGGTGGGCGCAGGGCAGCAAGACATACGGAGACAGCATGCACGCCTACCGGCAGATGCTGATCAACCACGAGGTCGGCCACCGGCTCGGCTACGGCCACGTGACCTGCGACAAGGACGGCGAGCTGGCGCCGGTCATGCAGCAGCAGACCAAGTTCCTCGACCACGACGGCATCCACTGTCTGCCCAACCCTTGGCCGTTTCCCAGGAGTTGACGGGTGGCGCATACATCACATTGACATGAGCGGAAAGTTCATACATATTTCTGGGCATGTCGACCCTTCACGTCTCCGCGCGCGCTGCCATCGAGCTGGCGCTCATCGGCGTGACCGCGCTCTGCGTGGCCGACATTCACTGTCGCTGACGCTCGCCCCTGGGCGTTCGCGTCGCGATCTCTCCGTCGCCGTGACTCGGTCACGGCTTTTTCGACGACCTGACGCCCGGGCAGACGTCTGTTCAATTGCGTCTCACTGCTCGTCAATCTGTCTCACTAGCCGAGACATGCCTTCCGAGAGGTCGTCATTCCGATGCGTCAACCGTCCGCCATAGCGCGCCGTATGGCCGTGGCATCCGTCAGCCTGGTCGTGGCAGCGGGCGCCGCCGCCTGCGGGCCGAAGGACAACGATGCCAACGGCTCCGGTGGCGACTCCACGCCGCACAAGGGCGGCACGCTCACGGTCCTGAACTCCCAGCCCCAGTCGGACTTCGACCCCGCCCGCCTCTACACCTCCGGCGGCGGAAACGTGCCCTCCCTGATCTTCCGTACGCTCACCACCCGCAACCGCGCGAACGGCGCCGCCGGCGCCAAGGTCGTCCCCGACCTGGCGACCGACACCGGCCGCCCGAGCGAGAACGCGACCGTGTGGACGTACACCTTGAAGAAGGGCCTCAAGTACGAGGACGGGACCGCGATCACGTCCGCCGACATCAAGTACGGCATCGAGCGCTCCTTCGCCCCCGAACTCTCCGGCGGCGCGCCCTACCTGCGGGACTGGCTGGTGGGCGCGGCCGACTACCAGGGGCCGTACAAGGACAAGAAGGGGCTCTCGGCGATCGAGACGCCGGACAGCCGCACGATCGTCTTCCATCTGAACAAGCCCGAGGGCGAGTTCCCGTACCTGGCCACGCAGACGCAGTTCACGCCTGTCCCGAAGGCCAAGGACACGGGCACCAAGTACGAGGAGCACCCGATCTCGTCCGGCCCCTACAAGGTCGTGAAGAACGAGAACGACGGTGAGCACCTGGTGCTGGAGCGCAACACGTACTGGTCCTCGGCCGTCGACGACCAGCGCAAGGCCTACCCGGACACCGTCGACGTACGTTCCGGGCTCGACTCCTCCGTGATCAACCAGCGGCTGTCGGCGTCCCAGGGCGCGGACGCTGCCGCCGTGACGACGGACACCAACCTGGGTCCGGCCGAACTCGCCGAGGTGACCGGCGACAAGGACCTGGCCGCGCGGGTCGGCACCGGCCACTTCGGCTACACGAACTACATCGCGTTCAACCCGACGGTCAAGCCGTTCGACAACGCCAAGGTGCGACAGGCGATCTCGTACGCCATCGACCGGTCGTCCGTGATCAACGCGGCAGGCGGCAGCGCGCTCGCCGAGGCCGCGACCACCTTCCTGCCGAACCAGAAGTCCTTCGGCTACACGCCGTACGACCTGTTCCCCTCGGGCGAGACCGGCAACGCGGCCAAGGCAAAGGAGCTGCTGAAGGAGGCCGGTTACCCGAACGGGCTCACCGTGACCCTGACCCACTCCAACAGCAAGGACTTCGAGACCAGCCCGGAGATCGCGACCGCTGTCCAGGACGCGCTCAAGAAGGCCGGCATCACGGTCAAGCTGCAGGGCCTGGAGGAGAACGACTACAAGGACAAGATCCACAGTGTCAGGACGGAGCCGGGCTTCTTCCTCGCCCACTGGGGTGCCGACTGGCCGTCCGGCGGTCCCTTCCTCGCTCCGATCTTCGACGGCCGGCAGATCGTCAAGGATGGAGCGAACTTCAACACGGGTCTGCTCAACGATGCTTCGGTCAATGCCGAGATTGACGCGATCAACAAGTTGACCGATCTTGACGCGGCCGCCAAGCGGTGGGGCGCACTGGACAAGAAGATCGCCGGGCAGGCGCTGACCGTGCCGCTGTTCCACCCCGTCTACAAGCGGTTGGTCGGCAAGGACATCAGGAACGTCGTGATCAGCGACTGGACCGGTGTCCTGGACATCTCCCAGGTCGCGGTGAAGTAGCGCCGTGAGCGAGGCACTTGTCGCCGCCCAGGTCCCCGAGGCGCTCGCCTCGGGGACCTCGGGGGCCCGTCAGTTCTGGCGGCGGCTGCGCACCCGGCGCGCCGCCCTCGTCGCGGCGGCCGTCGTCGCGCTGCTCGTCCTGGTCGCGCTCGCGGCGCCCCTGCTCACCGCGATCGAGGGCCAGGACCCGACCACCTACCACCCGTCCCTGGTCGACTCCGCGCGCGGAGGCGTGCCGGTCGGCTCCTTCGGAGGCATCGGCGCAGGCCACTGGCTGGGCGTGGAGCCGCAGACCGGGCGGGATCTCTTCGCCCGTCTGGTGTACGGCGCCCAAATCTCCCTGGGTGTCGCGCTGGCGGCGACCGTGATCCAGGTCCTTCTCGGGCTCCTCGTCGGGGTGGCTGCCGCGCTCGGCAGTGGATGGGTTGATCAACTGTTGAGCCGGTTCACCGACATCTTCGTCGCGATGCCCCTGATGGTCATGTCACTGGCGCTGCTCGCGATCGTCCCGCAGAGTTTCCCGCGGCCCGTCCTGGTCACCCTCGTCATCGGGTTCATCGCCTGGGGCAACATCGCGAAGATCGTGCGCGCCCAGACGCTCACGCTGAAGGGGCTCGACTACGTCGCCGCCGCGCGGCTCAGCGGCTGGGGCACCTGGCGCGTGGCCCGCCGTGAGCTCCTGCCGGGGCTGGCCGCGCCGGTCATCACGTACGCGTCCATCCTGATCCCGGTCAACATCAGTACCGAGGCGGCCCTGTCGTTCCTCGGCGTCGGCGTGAAGCCGCCGACGCCGTCCTGGGGGCAGATGCTCAGCGCCGCCGACGTCTGGTACCAGGCGGCCCCGCAGTACCTGCTGCTCCCGGCCGGCGCGCTCTTCGTGACCGTCCTCGCGCTGACCGTCCTCGGCGACGGCGTCCGCATCGCCCTCGACCCGCGCGCCGCGTCCCGGCTGAGCATCGGCACGGGACGCAAGCGGGAGGCCAGGGCCACCGCGTCCGCCGGAGCCGTGACGCCCGGGCCCGCCGTGTCCGCCGGGTCACCCGGGGCCGTGACGTCCGCCGGGTCCGTCGGCTCCGGCACGTCCGCCGCGTCCGTCGAGGAGGGGTCCGCATGAGCGGCTTCGGTGGGTTCCTGGTCCGCCGCGCCATCGGCATCGTCGTGACCCTGCTGGCCATCTCGGTCATCGTCTACGTCGTCTTCTACGCCACCCCCGGCAACGTCGCCCAGATCACCTGCGGCCCGCGCTGCTCCCCGGAGCAGGTGCACCAGGTGGCCCAGCAACTGCGGCTCGACGACCCCCTGTACGTGCGCTACTGGCACTTCCTGGAGGGCCTGCTCGTCGGCCAGGACTACTCGACCGGCACCTCCTTGGAGCACTGCTCGGCGCCCTGCCTCGGGCTCTCCTACCAGACCGACCAGCAGGTACTGAGCATCATCCTCACCAAGCTCCCGGTCAGCCTCTCCCTCGTCCTCGGCGCGATGGTGCTCTGGCTCGTCCTGGGCGTCGGCACCGGCGTGCTCTCCGCGTGGCGGCGCGGCCGGTTCACCGAACGCGTCCTGACAGCCCTCACGCTGGCCGGCTGGGCCACCCCGGTCTTCGTCATCGGCCTAGTGCTGATGATCGTCGTCTGCGGCGAACTGCAACTGCTGCCCTTCCCGCAGTACGTCAACTTCACCGACGATCCCGAACAATGGGCGTGGAACCTGCTGCTGCCGTGGCTGTCCCTCGCCCTCGTCGAGGCCGCCTCCTTCGCCCGGCTGACCCGGTCGTCGATGCTGGAGACGCTGGCCGAGGACCACATCCGCACCTTCCGCGCGTACGGCGTCGGGGAGCGGGCGATCGTCGGCCGGCACGCCCTGCGTGGGGCGTTCGCGCCGGTCATCGCGCTGAACGCCAACAACGTCGGCTCGGCCGTCGGCGGCGCGGTGCTCACCGAGACGCTGTTCGGACTGCCCGGCATCGGCCAGGAACTCGTCCACGCCGTCAACGTGGTCGACCTGCCCGTCGTCGTCGGAATGGTCCTGGTCATCGGCTTCTTCGTGGTCATCGCCAACGCCGTCGCGGACGTGCTCTACGCGGTGGCCGACCGACGGGTGGTACTGACGTGAGTCTCGTCCAAGTCACGGATCTGACCGTCGAGTTCGGCGACCTGCGGGCCGTGGACGGGCTCTCCTTCGGCCTGGCGGCGGGCGCCGCCCTGGCGCTGGTCGGCGAGTCCGGCTCCGGCAAGTCCACCGTCGCCTCGGCCCTGCTCGGGCTGCATCGCGGCACGGGCGCACGGGTCGGCGGCACGATCGAGGTCGCCGGCACCGACGTACAGGCGGCTTCCGACGAGGAACTGCGGCGGCTGCGCGGCGCGAAGGCGGCGATGGTCTTCCAGGACCCGCTGTCGTCCCTCGACCCGTACTACGCGATCGGCGACCAGATCGCCGAGGTGTACCGCGTGCACACGCGCGTGTCGCGACGGGCCGCACGCGCGCGTGCCGTGGAGGTTCTGGACCGGGTGGGCATCCCTGACGCCCCGCGCCGATCCCGGTCCCGCCCGCACGAGTTCAGCGGGGGCATGCGGCAGCGCGCGCTGATCGCCATGGCGCTCGCCTGCGAGCCCGACCTGCTGATCGCCGACGAGCCCACCACCGCCCTCGACGTGACCGTCCAGGCCCAGATCCTGGACCTGCTGCACACCCTGCGCGCGGAGACCGGCATGGGGCTGCTGCTCGTCACCCACGACGTGGGCGTCGCCGCCGAGAGCGTCGACCGGGTGCTCGTCATGCGGCACGGGCGCGTGGTCGAGCAGGGCCCGGTCGCCGGCGTGCTCGGGGCGCCCGCGCAGCCGTACACGCGCGAACTGCTCTTGGCCGTCCCGCGCGTGGACGCGGTGCGCGCGCCCTCACAGGCGTCGGAGGAGGTCGTGCTGGAGGCGTCAGGGCTGCGGCGCGAATTCGGCCGCGGCAGGAGGGCGTTCGCGGCCGTGGACGATGTCTCGCTGACCGTCCGTCGGGGCGAGACCCTCGGCATCGTCGGCGAGAGCGGCAGCGGCAAGACGACGCTCGGCCGGATGCTGGTCGGGCTGCTGGAGCCGACGGCGGGGGAGGTCCGTTACGAGGGGCACGCGCGCGTGGGCGTGCGGCCGGCCGTCCAGATGGTGTTCCAGGATCCGGTGTCGTCCCTCAACCCCCGGCGCACTGTGGGGGAATCGATAGCCGATCCGCTCCGCGCGCGTGGAGAGCGTGACGGGAGGCGCATCCGGGGGCGCGTGATCGAACTGCTGGAGCGCGTGGGGCTCGAAGGGGCGCACTACGAGCGCTACCCGCACGAGTTCAGCGGTGGTCAGCGCCAGCGCGTGGGCATCGCGCGGGCGCTCGCGGCCGACCCGCGCGTGATCGTCTGCGACGAGCCGGTCTCCGCGCTGGACGTCACCACCCAGGCCCAGGTGGTCGCCCTGCTCGGCGAACTCCAGCGCGAACTCGGCCTCGCGCTCGTCTTCGTCGCCCACGACCTCGCCGTGGTCCGCCAGGTCAGTGACCGGGTCGCGGTGATGCGCCGCGGCCGGATCGTCGAGACCGGGCCCGCCGACGAGGTCTACGACAACCCACAGGACCCGTATACCCGGCAACTTCTGGCCGCCGTACCCGCCCTCGACCCGGAAGCCGCGGCCCGGCGACGGGCGGCCCGGCGGGAACTGGCGTCGGCGTGACGTTTCTCCTGGTCCTGGGGATGTCCTGATGTGACGTTTCGCTGTCAACTGATCTCATAGCGCGACCGAACGCGACCCGCACGGGAAAGTTACGACCGTTCACCCCTTTTGGTGGCGCGATGGACAACCGTCCGTCGCGCCGCCGCCTTGTCCGCATACGTTCGTCCCGCTGCGAGCCACCGAGGCAACGGTGGCTCCCATACGGGAGATCGATCGGGGGTGCACACGTGCGCATCGGACTGCTTACGGAGGGTGGCTATCCGTATGTGAGCGGTGACGCCAGACTCTGGTGCGACCGGCTCGTGCGCGGGCTCGGGCAGCACGAGTTCGACCTCTACGCGCTCAGCCGCAGCAGGCGCCAGGAGGACGAGGGCTGGCTGCCTCTGCCGCCACACGTCAGCCGGGTACGGACCGCACCCCTGTGGACCGCCGAGGAGGACGGGGTCGGGTACGGCCGGCGCGCACGCCGGCGCTTCGCCGAGTGCTACGGGGAACTGGCGGGGGTCCTGTGCGCCGGTCCGGGCATCGCCGGCTCCGCCGGACCGGGCGGCCTGGACGGCTCAGGCGGTCCGGACGGCTCCGCTGCCGACCCCGGCCATCTGGCGGACCGTTTCGGCGGCGCGCTCTACGGACTCGCCGAACTCGCCCGTGACGAGGGCGGACTGGTCGGCGCACTCCGCTCCGACGCCGCCGTGCGCACACTGGAGCGCGCCTGCCGCGCACCCGGCGCGCTCGGTACGGCGCGCGACGCGCGCGTGCCGGACCTACTCGCCGTCGCCGCGCACCTCGAACGCACCCTGCGCCCCCTCTCACTCGACTGGTACGGCGACGACGGCCTCGGCGCAGCCGACCTCTGCCATGCCACCGCCGGCGGCCCGGCCGCCCTGCCGGGCCTGCTCGCCCGCCACTTCTCCGACGTGCCGCTGCTGGTCACCGAGTACGGCGTGCAACTGCGCTCGCACTATCTCGCCGCCGGCCCCGACGCGGCCACCCCGGCCGTGCGCGCCCTGCTCGCAGCCTTCCACGGCCGGCTCGCCGCCGAGGTCTACGCCCGCGCCGCGATCATCACCCCCGGCAACGCGCACGCCCGCCGCTGGCAGGAGCGCTGCGGCGCCGACCGCGCCCGCATCCGCACCGTCCACCCGGGCATGGAGGCCTCCCGCTTCGCCGAGGTCGGCGAGGCACCGGACCGGGCCGACCCGGACACGCTCGTGTGGGTCGGCCGCATTGAGCCGTCCAAGGATCTGGTGTCGCTGCTGCACGCCTTCGCGGAGGTCCGCAAGGAGGAGCCCAAGGCGCGGCTACGGGTCGTGGGCGCACCGGCGGGACCAGAGGGCGAGGCCTACCTGGGCCACTGCAAGGCACTCGCCGCCCAGCTCTTCCCGGACGAGGCCGAGGGGGTGCACGCCGTCGGCGACAACCCGGTCGCCTTCGAGGAGATCGGCGGCCCGGAGGCACTGACCCTCGCCGACGCCTACGCCTCCGGGGCCGTCGTCGTCCTCTCCAGCGTCGTCGAGGGTTTCCCGGTCGGCCTTGTCGAAGCGATGTTCTGCGGCCGCGCGACCGTCTCCACCGACGTCGGCGCCGTGGTGGAGGTCATCGGCGGCACCGGTCTCGTCGTACCCCCGCGCAATCCGCGGGCGCTCGCGGAGGCGTGCGTGGCGCTGCTGCGCGACCCCGAGCGCCGTGAGCGCCTCGGAGCTGCTGCGCGCGCCCGGGCGCTCGAACTGTTCACCGTCGAGCAGAACATCGCGGCATTTCACGGCATTTACCTGGAGATCGTCTCGCACTGCCCGGTGCGCCGGGTCGTTCTCGACGAGGCCGGCGAGCCCTTGCCGTTCGCCGCTCCGGCCGAGGCCCATGTCCCCGGCCGCTGGACCGGCCCCACGGCGCGCGTCGTGAACCGGGGCGGCCCCGGCTGGGCCCTGGGCGCCCCACTGCGGCCGACCCCGGTACGGGCCATCCCGCTCGCGGCCACGGAGGGCGTCCTGTGAACGGCGACGAGGACGGCACCGTGAACGGCGGTCTGGGCGAGCTGGACCGGCCCGGGCGCCCCGGCGGCGCCGACGCCTGGGACGCGCGGTCGGAGGAATGGCTCCCGGGCGTGGCCGAGGGCGGCTCGGAGGACGCACTGTCCGGGAGCGGGTCGCCGAGGCCGGTTGCGATGTCCGGCGGGGGCTTCTCGGGCGGCATGGCGACCGCCAAGGACACCGCGGGCAGCCGCAGACCCACCCAACGACGTGGCGGTGCCGACCCCGTGAAAGCGCTGATGCACCGCCACCGCGCGCTCTGCGAGCGTGCCGTCGACCCGCTGGACATCGCGGCCGGCCTGGAAGCACACGGCGTCACCGACCGGACCGCCGCCCGCTTCCGGCACCGTGACGTCTTCTCACTCGCCGAGGAGCTCTACGCGCGCGTGCCCCGCGACGGCGACCGGCGCCCGCGCCCGGAACCGGCGCCCGCGCCCCGCGTGCGCGCCGACTGGGCACTGCTCACGCTGCTGCCGGGCGCGGTCGGCGTGGGGGTGGTGACCGGCGTACGGCTCACCGAGGGCCGCCCGCGTCTCCTGGTGGCGGCCGCCGGCATGCTGGCTCTCGCCCTGGCCGCAGGTCTGACCCTGCGCCGCGGCCCCCTGGCGGTGCCTGCGGGCACCCTCGCCCGGCACACCGTGACCGGCACGCGCGTGTGGACCTGCTGGCTCCTCGCCTACGCCCTCCTCGGCAACGGCCTCCTGCGTGCCGTCCTGGACGGCGGCCCCGACGCCCTCCCGACCGGCGCCGCGCACGGCCCCTGGCCGGTGACCACCGCGCCCGTCCTCGCCGTCGCCCTGTCCTGCGCCCCGGCGGCCTGGAGCGCCCACCTCTTCACGGCGGGTGCCCGCCGCAGGCTCACGGGCAGCCGTGGCCTGGAGGAGTTCACCGGGGCCGTACAGCCGCTGCTGCTCGGCACGTTCGCCCTCTACCTGGGTGTCCTCACCGTCCTGCTCGCCCTGTGCGGCGCGGGCCTGGGCGAACCCGCCGGCTACCCGGAGGCCCTCACCCTCGGCGCCCTCCTCCTGCCCGCCCGCCTCCTCACCGTCCACAACGTCCCGCAGGGCCCCGCCCTCGCCCTCGCCGCCGCCACCGAGGCGGCCGCCGTGGGCCTGGTCCTGGTCGGCCGGCTGCCCGGCTGCGCCTTCCTGGCGGCCCCCGTCGAGGCCCTGGCCGACGCGTGGGGCGCGGGCGGCGTCCCCGCTCTCGTCTGCGGCGCCGCCGCCCTGGCGCTGCTGTTCCAGGCGACCCGCACCCTCACCCGGGCCTCGGCCCACGCGCCGACCGGAGACCCGGAGTGAGCAGAGCCGCCGTTCTCTTCGTCTGCCTCGCCGTGCCGTCCCGGCGGCAGGCATCCGGCACCCCGCCGAAGGCAACCGCATCACCCCTTGAAGGAGACCACCAGATGACCACCTCCCGACCCGGACCCGGAGCGTCCGGAACCACCGGAGTCGCCGGAGCGCACACCCCGGGAGCCAAGCGATGAGGGTTCTGCTGATCGGAGCCAACGGATACCTCGGCCGCTTCGTCGCCGACCGGCTGCTCGCCGACCCGGCCGTCCAGCTGACCGCGCTCGGCCGCGGTGACGACGCCGACGTCCGCTTCGACCTCGCCACCGGCAGCCCCGGCGCGCTCACCCGCTTCCTCGACGCGGTCCACCCGGGCGTCATCGTGAACTGCGCCGGCGCCACCCGAGGCGGTGCCCGGGAACTCACCCGGCACAACACCGTCGCCGTCGCCACCGTCTGCGAGGCCCTGCGTCGCAGCGGCTGCGGCGCCCGCCTGGTGCAGATCGGCTGCAGCTCCGAGTACGGCCCGAGTCAGCCCGGCTCCTCCACGGCCGAGGACGCCGTACCGCGCCCCGGCGGCCCGTACGGCGTCAGCAAGCTCGCCGCCACCGAACTGGTCCTCGGGTCGGGCCTGGACGCGGTCGTCCTGCGCGTCTTCTCGCCCGCCGGGCCCGGCACCCCGGCCGGTTCCCCGCTCGGCCGCCTCGCCGAAGCCATGCGCCGCGCCATGCAGTCCGGCGACGGCGAACTCAAACTCGGCGGCCTCGGCGCCCAACGCGACTTCATCGACGTACGCGATGTCGCCCGCGCCGTCCACGCGGCCTCGCTCTCCGCCGCCCAGGGCGTCATCAACATCGGCTCCGGCCGCGCCATCCGTCTGCGCGACGCCGCCGGGGTCCTCGCCCGGGTCGCCGGATACGGCGGCGCCCTGCACGAACTCGACGGCCCGCCCGGCCCACTGCGCGGCCCCATCGGCCACCCCCGCCTGGACCCCGACCACGCGGCCACGGTCGCGTACCCGTACCCGGACGGCTGCGGCAGTTGGCAGCAGGCCGACGTGCGCTGCGCCCGCGACCGCCTCGGCTGGCGACCCCGTATCAACCTCGAAGAGTCCCTCGCGGACATCTGGATGGAGGCGGCATGCCGCATCTGACCAGCACCAGGGCGGGCGCCGCGACCACCGGCGTCCGCACCGCCTTCGGCATCCCCGGCTACGCCCACCCCCTCCTCGCCCCGGCGCAGTGGGCCGAACTCACCCGCCCGGGCACCCCTCTGCACTGGGTCGTCCTCAATGTGGCGAACGGCCCCGGCAGCCGCCCCGACCCGCACTGCCTGGAGTCGGCCGGCCGGCTCCGCAACGCGGGCGTCCGTGTCCTCGGCCACCTGGACACCACCTACGGCGCCCGCCCTCAGGGCGACCTGATCTCCGATGCCCACCGCTACTACGACTGGTATCGCGTCGACGGCTTCGTGCTGAACCGCTGTCCCAGCGAGCGCAGCGCGCTCCCCGGGATCCGCCGCGCCGTCGCCGCGCTCCGCACCATCGGCGACGACCTCCATATCGTCCTCGGCCACGGCACCCACCCCCACCCGGGCTACGCCGAGAACGCCGACCAACTGGTGACCTTCGCCGGCCCATGGAGCGACTACCGCTGGTCCCACGTCGCCGAGTGGACCGCGGACTACCCGCCGGACCGCTTCTGCCACTTCGTGCACAGCGTGCCCCGCGGCCACCTCGACGAGGCACTGCGCATAGCCCGCTGGCAGGGCGCCGCCACCATCTACTTCACCGACCGCACAGATCACGGCGGCCGCGTGGACCCCTGGGAGAACATGCCCGGCTACTGGGACGAGATCGTCTCGCGGGTCGGGACAGGTGTCTCGGAATGATGATGGCCGTGGCAGTGTTACAGGGAGAACAACTGTAGTGATTGACCGATCAACGGAGTCCCCGTGTCGCTGCCACCCCTGGTCGAGCCAGCCTCTGAGCTCACCGTAGACGAGGTCCGCAGGTACTCCCGCCACCTGATCATCCCCGACGTCGGGATGGACGGGCAGAAGCGGCTGAAGAACGCCAAGGTGCTCTGTGTGGGCGCCGGCGGCCTGGGTTCGCCGGCGCTGATGTACCTCGCCGCGGCCGGTGTCGGCACCCTCGGCATCGTGGAGTTCGACGAGGTCGACGAGTCGAACCTGCAGCGCCAGATCATCCACAGCCAGGCCGACATCGGCCGCTCCAAGGCCGAGTCCGCCCGTGACACCGTCAAGGGCATCAACCCGTACGTGAACGTGATCCTTCACGAAGAGCGGCTCGAGGCCGAGAACGTGATGGACATCTTCAGCCAGTACGACCTGATCGTCGACGGCACGGACAACTTCGCCACCCGCTACCTGGTGAACGACGCCTGCGTGCTGCTCAACAAGCCGTACGTCTGGGGCTCGATCTACCGCTTCGACGGCCAGGCCTCGGTCTTCTGGTCCGAGTACGGCCCCTGCTACCGCTGCCTCTACCCGGAGCCCCCGCCGCCGGGCATGGTCCCCTCCTGCGCCGAGGGCGGCGTGCTGGGCGTGCTGTGCGCGTCCATCGGCTCCATCCAGGTCACCGAGGCCATCAAGGTCCTCACCGGTACCGGTGAGCCGCTCGTCGGCCGCCTGATGATCTACGACGCCCTGGAGATGCAGTACCGCCAGGTCAAGGTCCGCAAGGACCCGAACTGCGCGGTCTGCGGCGAGAACCCGACCGTCACCGAGCTCATCGACTACGAGGCCTTCTGTGGTGTCGTCTCCGAGGAGGCCCAGCAGGCGGCCGCCGGCTCGACGATCACTCCCAAGCAGCTCAAGGAGTGGATCGACGACGGCGAGAACATCGAGATCATCGACGTCCGTGAGCCGAACGAGTACGAGATCGTCTCCATCCCGGGCGCCAAGCTGATCCCGAAGAACGAGTTCCTTCTCGGTACCGCCCTGGAGGGCCTGCCCCAGGACAAGAAGATCGTCCTGCACTGCAAGACGGGTGTCCGCAGTGCGGAAGTCCTCGCGGTCCTGAAGTCCGCGGGCTTCGCGGACGCCGTCCACGTCGGCGGCGGCGTGATCGGCTGGGTCAACCAGATCGAGCCGGAGAAGCCGGTCTACTGAGGACGGTCTCCGCGGTGGGCGGGGGCTTCGGGTGCGGCAGGCGCCCGGAGCCCCCGCCTCCGTCATGAGCAGACCTTGCCGTCCTTCGGGACCGAGCCGTTCAGCAGATAGGCGTTCACCGTCGAGTCCACGCAGTCGCTCCCGCTGCCGTAGGCGCCGTGACCCTCGCCCTTCCAGGTCAGCTCGATGCCGACACCCTTGCCCAGCTCGTTCGCCATCCTCCGGGCGCCCTCGTACGGGGTCGCCGGGTCGCCGGTGTTGCCGACCAGCAGGATCGGGGCCGCGCCCGGGGCGCTCACCTCGGGGGTGTCGTATTCCCCGGCCACCGGCCAGTCGTGGCACCAGCCGGCCGTGTCCCAGCCCAGGAAGTCGCCGAAGACGGGCGAGATCTTCTCGAACTCGGGCAGCAGTTCCTTCGTCCGGGCGAGCGTGGGCCGCTGCTTGTCGTCCAGGCACGATATGACCCGCTGGGAGTGGGTGGTCGTGCCGTAGTGCCCCGAGGAGTCACGTTCGTTGTACTGGTCCGCGAGCGACAGCAGCTCCGAGCCGTCGCCGTCCTCGGCCGCCTGGAGCGCGCTGGTCAGCGTGGGCCAGCTGTCCTTGCTGTACAGCGGCAGGACGATACCGGTGACCGCGAGGGTCTGGGTCAGCTTCCGCCCGGAGGACGTCGCGAGCGGCTTTGCGTCGAGCTTCTTCAGCAGGTCCACGATCTTCTGCGAACCCTGCTGCGGGTCCTGCCCGGTGGACTTGAGGTAGTCGTCCAGAGCCCGTTGGAAGCCCTGGGCCTGGTTCTTCGCGTGTCCGACCGAGTCCGCGGTCGGGTCGACCACCGCGTCCAGGATCAGCCGTCCCACCTTCTTCGGGAACAAGTGCGCGTACACGCCGCCCAGTTCGGTGCCGTACGAGATACCGAAATAGTGCATCTTCGAATCACCGAGAACCTGGCGCATCAGGTCCATGTCCCGGGCCGTGTCGGTCGTCGAGACATGCGCGATCAGCTCGCCGGCCGCCGTCTCGCAGCCCTTGCCGAAGGCGGCGGCGTCCTGGAAGTACGCCTGCTCCTCCGCCGTCGTGTCCGGCGTGGCGTCGATCGACTCGGCGGACTGGATGTCCTTGTCGCCGCGACACCGGATCCCCTCACTGGCGCCCACCCCGCGCGGATCCCAGCTCACCAGGTCGTACCGCTCGCGCAGCGTGGAGACGGTGGTGGCGTAGTACGGCATCATCGAGACGCCCGAGCCGCCCGGGCCGCCGAAGTTGAACAGCAGCGAACCGAGCCGCTTGCCCGAGCCCCCGCTCGCCTTCGCCCGGATCAGCGCCAGCCCTATGGTCTTCCCGTCCGGCTTCGCCCAGTCCAGCGGCACCTTGAGCGTCGCGCACCGCCACTCCCCACCGGGCGCGACGGAGTCCGAAGTGGCTTTGCAGCGGCCCCAGTCGAGCTTCTGGGAGGTGAGAGAGGAGGGCAGAGCGGCAGAGGTGGCCGAGGCGGCAGAAGAAGGTGACGGCTGTTCGGACCGTGTCTTTCCTTCGTCCCCGCCCGCGCCGGACGACCCACCGCCGCACCCGGCCACGAGCAACCCGGCGGCAACAGCGGCCGCCCACCGTGCAAAACGCAACATGCGCCCACACCCCCCTCACAGGCTCTCCGCAGGTTCGTCGCGGAAAGCGGTCAGGTCATAGTAGGCGGATCGAGCACAGGCCGTTGCAGTCTGTGGATAACCCTTTGACCTGCGGTTTCTTGACGATCTGGAGGCTGGCGCGACTCTCTTCCGCCCCCGCGCTCACGAACAGACCGTGCCGGCCCTCGGTACCTTCCCGTCCAGCAGGTAGCCGTTCACGGCGGACTGCACGCACTTGTTCTTGCTGTCGTAGGCCCCATGCCCCTGCCCCTTGTACGTCAGCTCCACCCCGACGCCATTCCCCAGCGACTCCACCATCTTCTTCGCACCCTCGTACGGTGTGGCCGGGTCACCCGTGTTGCCCACGACCAGGATCGGCGCCGACCCCGGCGCGCTGACGTCGGGATGGTCGGCGGCGCCCGGCACCGCCCAGTTCGTGCAGCTGACCATGCCCCACGCGAGGAAGTCGCCGAACAGCGGGGAGGCGGCGCGGAATTCGGGCAGTCTCTGCTGGACATAGTCGGTGGTGTACCGCGGCTTTTCGTCGGCGCAGTTGATGGCGATGTTCGCCGCGGTGATGTTGCTGTACTCGCCGTTCTGGTTGCGGCCGTTCATCGAGTCGGACAGCAGCATCAGGATCTTCCCGTCGCCGTTGTACGCCTCCTCTAGGCCCTCGGTGAGGTACTCCCAGAAGTCCTTGGAGTACAGGGACTGGGCGATGCCGTTGGTGGCGGCGGTCTGGGTGAGCTGGCGGGGGAGGATGCCGGGGATCGGCTTCTTGTCGAGGTCCGTGAGGAGCTTGGCGATGCGGTCCTTCACGTCCTGCGGGGTGTTGCCGATCGGGCAGTCGGTCTTCTTGGACGTGCAGTCCTCGGCGAAGTTGTCGAGCGCGAGCTGGAAGCCCTTGGCCTGCCCCAACGAGCTCTGCTCGGGGTTCTGGGTGGGGTCGACGACGGCGTCGAAGACGGCCCGCCCCACGTTCTTCGGGAACAAGTGGGCGTAGACGCCACCGAGTTGGGTGCCGTAGGAGATGCCGAAGTAGTGCAGCTGTCTGTCGCCGAGGACCTGGCGCATGAGGTCCATGTCGCGGGCCGCGTCGGTGGTGGGTACGTGCGGCAGGATCGTCTTGGAGTTCTTCTCGCAGGCGGCGTTGAACTGCTTGGTGCGGTTGATCAGCTGGGTGCGCTCGGCGCTGGTGTCGGGCGTTGCGTCCTGCTGGAAGTAGTTGTCGAGCTGGGAGTCGTTCTCGCACTCGACGGGGTCGCTGCGGCCGACGCCGCGCGGATCGAAGCTGACGAGGTCGTAGCGGGTGCGCAGGGCCGCGTAGTCCTCCGCGAACGCGGGGAGCGTGGTGACGCCGCTGCCGCCGGGCCCACCGAAGTTGAAGACGAGAGAGCCGATCCGTTTGCTCGCGTCGCCGCTGGCCCTGGCACGGATCAGCGCGATACCGATGGTGTCGCCCTTCGGCTTCGACCAGTCCAGGGGTGCCTTCATGGTGGCGCACTGCCAGGCGCCGCCGCCGGGCAGCGGCGAGGGGGCGCCGCCCCCGCCCTCGGCCTCGTCGGGGGCCGGGCAGTCCTTCCAGTTCAGCTTCTGTGCCGCCAGGTCCCCGTCCTTGGAGCCGTCGCCGCACCCGGTCAGCAGGGAGGACAGCACCAGGGCGGCGGTCAGGGCGGCGACACGGATCCGGAAGGGGTTCGGCATGCTCCCATCCTGGGGTCGCGCGCGGCCACGCGCGCGGGGCGCGAGCCGTACGAGGTACGACCCCGGTACGGCCGTAACGCCTCGCGCCCTCGTGCCTAGAGCGCGTCCTTGCGGGACAGGTGGTTGAAGGCCAGCCACCCGGGCAGGACCGGCAGCCACAGGGTCAGCAGCCGGTACAGCAGGACGGCGGGGGCCGCGACCTCCTTGGGGAGGCCGACGGCGATCAGGCCGACGGTCAGGGTCGCCTCCACCGCGCCGACACCGCCCGGGGTCGGCGCCGCGGAGCCGAGCGCGTTTCCGGCGAGGAAGACGACGGCGACGCTGGCGATGCTGAGGGAGGTCGACTGGTCACCGAACGCGCGGATGGAGGCGTCCAAGCACATCACGAAGCAGGCGGTCAGCAGCAGCATGCCGCCGATGCCGGTGACGAGCTTCTGCGGCCGCTGGAGCACGTCCAGCATGCGCGGCACCACACCGGCGAAAAGCGACCGCACGCGCGTGGCGACGAATTTCCGCAGGAACGGCACCGAGGTCACCACGAGGACGAGTACGGCGACGGTCAGCAGGCCCGCGATGACGGTGCGGGACGGCGACAGCGACGGGGTTTTCTCGGTGCCGGTCAGATAGCCGAAGGACAGCAGCATCAGGATGTGACAGCCGAGCCCGAACAGCTGCGAGGCGCCGACGCTCGCGACCGCGAGCCCGGGGCGCACGCCCGCGCGCTGCAGGAACCGTGTGTTGAGGGCGACACCGCCGACCGCCGCGGGCGCCACGATCTTCACGAACGACCCGGCGACCTGCGCCGCCACGGTCCGCACGAACGGCACCCGCTCGGGCACGAACCCGAGCAGTGCCATCGCGGCGGCGACGTAACTGACCGCCGAGAACAGCACCGCGGCGATCACCCAGCCCCACTGGGCGTTCGCGACCAAGGGGCCGAACTCGATGTGGGTGAGCTGGGTCAGCAGGTAGTACGCGCCGATCGCGCCGGCGATGAGGCTGATCAGGGTGCGCGGTCGCACCCGCTCCAGGCGGGCCGGTTCGACGGGCGCCTGCGGCCTGATCTTCAGCACCTGGTGCCGGATCTGGGTGAGCAGATCCTCCTCACGGGCCTCTTCCAGCGCGTCGTCCAGGGCCCGCTTCTCGGCCCGCTGCTCGGCGCGCACCGTCTTCTTGTCAGGCTTCTCGGCCTCCTCCGCGCGGGCCTGCTTGGCCTGCCGGGACGCCTCCAGGACCGCGTCGCGTTCGCGTTGGGCGCGCTCTCTGGCCAGTCTTCGCAGCGTCGCGCGCGTGGAGCGGGTGAGCGCGATCGGCTGGAGCATCGGCAGACAGTCGGCGACGGCGTCGGGACCGAGGACGCCGACCGCCGAGGCCACCGCCCGCTCGGCGCCGACCCGCAGACCCAGCGTGGTGACCAGCTGGGCGACGTCCATGCGCAGCAGCAGCTCGCCGGCGGCGATCTCGCCGCCGCGCAGGTCCGTGAGGATCACCTTGCCGGAACGATCCACCAGGATGGCGTCACCCGCGAGCCTGCGGTGCGCGATCCGGCGCGACTGCAACGCCTGTACCTGGTGCCAGGTGTTGCGCAGCAGTTCGTCGGTGATCTCCTCGTAGGCCAGCGAGTCGAGCGTGCGGCCGCCGGTGTGCTCGTAGATGAGCATCACGGCGTCGGGGCCCAGCTCGGAGGTGGCGATCAGCTTGGGCGCGTTGGCACCGGCCGCGATCGCCGCGTACGCCAGCAGCGCCTCCTGCTCCAGGGCCTGGCGCAGCGACTGCAGGCTGGAGCGGGTGGCGAAGCCGCGCAGCGTCAGGTTGCGCCAGGCGCGGTAGAAGAAGCCCTGGGCCTGCTGTTCCCGGTCGACGACCGTGACGTCCAGCGGCGGCCCGTCCTCCAGGGTGACGAAGTAGCGCCGGCCCCGGTCGCCGTTCTCGGTGTCCAGGGCCTCCTCGCGGGCCGCGCCGACCGGGTGGAAGCCGACGTGCCGCAGGCCGGCCAGCAGGGTTCGGCCGGTGGGGCGGACGTTGGGGGAGCCGACCGCGTAGAGCGTGCCGTAGGCGACGGTCCAGCCGATCAGTACCGTGAGGATGATCGAGAACGGTGTCGTGTAGCCGGTGACGAGCATGGAGAACGCGTCGAGCAGCAGCACGATCCACAGGACCGCGCGCCATCTCGGCCGCCGGGACATGCCGACGGCCGTCATGTAGGCGATGACGGGCGCGAGATAGCCGTGTACCGGGTCGGTGAGGGCGTGGATGTCGCCGGGGGAGGGCTGGGTGAGCGCCTCCTGGATGGAGTCCGGGGCGGCGCGGGCGACCCACAGGTCGGTGGCGAG
The DNA here is from genome assembly GCF_055634995.1 of Streptomyces sp. NPDC111744. Taxonomy (NCBI): domain Bacteria; kingdom Bacillati; phylum Actinomycetota; class Actinomycetes; order Kitasatosporales; family Streptomycetaceae; genus Streptomyces; species Streptomyces sp. NPDC111744. The sequence goes on along the minus strand of NZ_JBVKCG010000001.1, from coordinate 158,980 downwards.
GGTCACACCGTGCGCGAGGACGGCCGCGAGCACGCCGTCGGCGATGCGCAGCCCGTCCCGCTTGATCAGCCGCTCGATCGCGAACGCGACCGGCACCAGCAGGATCGCGATGCTGGAGGCCAGTCCCGCGATCCTGATCAGCAGGTCGGGGGCCTGTCCGGTGCCCTTGTTGATGTCCTGTTCGAGTCCGGAGGTGGTGCCGTGCGCGAACGCGGCGATGCCGAGCAGGAGGACGATGGCGAGCACGCCGGCCAGGAGGCGCATGAGGTCGGAGGGGCGGTGCACGCGCGCGGGGAGCAGCGGTTCGTCGCCCTCCACCTCGTCCGTGTGGGTCTCGTCCGGCACGTGTTCCGCCTCAGGGGCGTCGGGGGCGGCGGCGGGGTCCGGGTGTCCGGCGTCCGGCTCCACGGCGTCCGGACGCGTGGATTCCGGACCTGCGGTGCCGGATTCCGCGGCGTCCGGGCGTGCTGCGGCGTCAGAGGTGCCCGCCGCTCCGTCGGGGTGCACGCCCTGCTGCTCGCTCGTCTCTTCTTGGTCTCGTATCACCAGTCACCGCCCGCACGATGGTGGCATGCCCCACCGACACACGAGGGCATCAGGGTGCAGATGCGGGGGCGCACAGTCTGCCCCAAGCGCCGCCCGAGGGCGAGGCGGAGGCCTGACGCGCGCCACAGGGGTTGTCGGTGGGATGCGGCAGGATGGGGCGAATGAGCGAGCAGAGCCTTCCCGAGGACACCCGAGAGGGGTACGCGGACGAGCTGCCCGAGTACGCCGAGCGGGTCCTGGAGGTCGCCGAGCGGATCCCGCCCGGGCGGGTGATGACCTACGGCGACGTCGCGGAGTGGCTGGAGGAGGGAGGGCCGCGCCAGGTGGGACGGGTGATGTCCCTCTACGGCGGCTCCGCCCCCTGGTGGCGTGTGGTGCGCGCCGACGGGGTGTTGCTGCCGGGGCACGAGCTGGGCGCCCTGGACCACTACCGCGCCGAGGGCACTCCGCTGAAGGAGGCGGGCAGGGCCGCGGAGGGTCACCTGCCGCGGCTCGACATGAAGCGGGCGCGGTGGGACGGCGGCGTGGACGCAGGGGCTCACACCTGACAGCTTCCGCCATCCGAGGCCCTCGGGGGGAGCCAGTGGCCCGTTCGAGGGACACCCGGGACGTCCGTGGCATGACGTACGTTCGTGGGGTGCGGGGCGCGCGTGCCACGAGTGCCGCCCGAGGCGGACGGGAAGAAGCGGAAGCTCTGCTTCCGTCCGGTTCGCCGGCGTAGCGTCGGCTGCGCGTGTCCCCCTCACCCCGCGGCCACCACACCGCCCGCACGCCCGCGAGCCAACCAGCACACCCACCAGGACCGGCGAACCACGTGAGCTCCTCTTCCTCCACCAGGCGCCTGTCGCACCTCCCGGTGCGACAGGGGACCCGTGGCGCTTACCGACTGGTGCGTACGCCGCCGGCCGATGCGGATCCCCCTCCTCTGGACGCCGCACAGCGCGCCGTGGTTGACCACGGGCACGGCCCGCTGCTCGTCCTCGCCGGTCCCGGCACCGGGAAGACCACCACCCTGGTGGAGTCGGTGGCCGCGCGGATCGCCCGTGGCGGCGACCCCGAGCGGATCCTGGTGCTGACGTTCAGCCGCAAGGCCGCCGTCGAACTGCGCGACCGCATGGCCCTGCGCGTCGGCGCGGCCCGTGCGCCCCGGGCGACCACCTTTCACTCGTACTGCTACGCCCTGGTCCGCGCCCACCAGGACAGCGGCCTGTTCGTCGACCCGTTGCGACTGCTGTCCGGTCCCGAGCAGGACGTCACCGTCCGCGAGCTGCTGGCCGGCCAGGCCGAGCTGGAGCGGCTCGGGCTCGACCCCGTGCGCTGGCCGGACGAACTGCGCGCCTGCCTGACCACCCGGGGTTTCGCCGACGAGGTCCGCGCGGTTCTCGCCCGCAGCCGCGAACTGGGCCTGGACCCCGCCGCCCTGGACGCCTTCGCGCGCCGTATCGGCCGCCCCGACTGGCGGGCCGCGGCCGCCTTCCTCGCCGAGTATCTCGACGTCCTCGACCTCCAGGGCGTCCTCGACTACGCCGAACTCGTGCACCGCGCGGTGCTGCTCGCCCAGCGCCCCGAGGTCGCCCTGGACCTGGCCGGCCGCTACGACGCCGTGTACGTCGACGAGTACCAGGACACCGACCCGGCGCAGGTGCGGCTGCTGCACGCCCTGGCAGGCGGCGGCCGCACCCTGGTCGCGTTCGGCGACCCGGACCAGTCGATCTACACGTTCCGGGGCGCCGACGTGAACGGCATCCTGGACTTCCCGTCGGCCTTCGCGCGCGGGGACGGCCGTTCCGCCCCGGTCCGGGTACTGCGTACCTCCCGCCGCTCCGGCGCCGGCCTGCTGGCCGCGACCCGCCTGCTGACCCAGCGGATGCCGCTGACCCGGCTGCCCGCCGACAAGGTGCGCGCCCACCGCGACCTGACAGCCGCGCGGGACGGCGGCAGCGTCGAGGTCTACACGTACCCGACGTCCGGCACCGAGCTGGACAACATCGCCGACATCCTCCGGCGCGCGCACCTGGAGGACGGTGTCCGCTGGAGCGACATGGCCGTCCTGGTGCGCGCCGGGTCCGGCACCATCCCGACGGTCCGCCGCGCCCTCACCGCGGCCGGTGTGCCCCTGGACATCGACGGCGACGACGTTGCGCTGCGCCACGAACCGGCGGTCGCACCCCTGCTGACGGCGCTCCGGGCGGTGGCGGAGGCGGAAGCGGCACGCCCTGGTCCGGACGAGGGCGTGGCAGCGGCCCCCCGCTGGCTCGGCACAGAGACCGCGCTCACCCTGCTCACCTCCCCTCTCGCCGGCATGGACCCGGCCGACCTGCGCCGCCTCGGCCGGGCCCTGCGCGACGAGGAGCGGGCGGCCGGCAACGCGCTGCCGCCGCCCTCGGACGACCTGCTCGCGCGGGCGCTCGCCGAACCCGAGCGCCTGGCCGTCCACGACCCCGGATACGCGCGCGGGGCGCAGCGGCTCGGCGCACTGCTCAGGAAGGCCCGGGAGCGCCTGGCGGGCGGCGGTACGGCCGAGGAGGCGCTGTGGGACCTGTGGAACGGCACACCCTGGCCCTCGCGCCTGGAGCGCACCGCCCGGCGAGGCGGCGCGGCAGGCCGCAACGCCGACCGTGACCTGGACGCCGTGTGCGCGCTGTTCGCCACCGCCGCCCGCGCGGAGGAGCGCAGCGGCGGCCGGGGCGCGCTGAACTTCCTGGCCGAGATCGAGGCCGAGGACATCGCCGCCGACACTCTCGCCGGGCGTGCGGTACGCCCCGACGCCGTCCGCCTGCTGACCGCGCACCGCTCCAAGGGTATGGAGTGGCGCCTGGTCGTCGTCGCCGGCGTCCAGGAGGGCCTGTGGCCCGACCTGCGCCGCCGCGGCTCGCTCCTGGAGGCGGACCGAATCGGCCGCGACGGACTCGCCGAACCGCTCACCCCGGGCGCACTCCTCGCCGAGGAGCGCCGTCTGTTCTACGTCGCCGTCACGCGCGCGCGAGAACGCCTCGTCGTCACCGCCGTGAAGGCCCCCGCGGACGACGGCGACCAGCCCTCCCGGTTCCTCACCGAGCTGGGCGCCGAACCCCAGGACGTCACCGGCCGGCCCCGCCGCCCGCTCTCCGTGGCCGCCCTGGTCGCCGAGCTGCGCGCGACCACGGTCGACCCGCGCGCCTCCGACGCGCTGCGGGAGGCAGCCGCCCGGCGTCTGGCCCGGCTGGCCGCGCTCTCCGACGAGGACGGCCGCCCCCTGGTGCCCTCCGCCCACCCCTACCGCTGGTGGGGCATGTTCGAGCCGACCGAGAGCAAGGTGCCGCTGCGCGACCGCGACCAGCCCGTAGTGCTCTCCGGCAGTGCTCTCGACCAGCTCGCCAACACCTGCAGCCTGCAGTGGTTCCTGGGCCGCGAGGTGAAGGCCGACGCGCCTGCCACCACCGCCCAGGGCTTCGGCAACGTCGTGCACGTCCTGGCCGACGAGGTCGCCTCCGGACGCACCCCCGCCGACCTCGCCGTCCTCATGGAGCGCCTGGAGTCGGTGTGGAACGCGCTCGCCTTCGATGCCCCCTGGAAGTCGGCCCAGGAGAAGGACAACGCGCGCGTGGCGCTCGAACGCTTCCTGAAATGGCACGTCCTGGACCGCACCGCACGCACTCCCGTGGCCAGCGAGCAGGACTTCGACGTCAGCCTCGAAGCGGGCGACTACGAGGTGCGTATCCGCGGCCAGATGGACCGTGTGGAGACGGACGGCGAGGGCCGCGCGTACGTCGTCGACTTCAAGACCGGCAAACAGGCCCCGAGCGCGGCCGAGGTGGCCCGCCATCCGCAGCTCGCCGTCTACCAGCTCGCGGTCCGCGAGGGCGCCGTGGACGAGGCCTTCGACGGCGTACGCCCCGAGCCCGGCGGTGCCGAGCTGATCCACCTCCGGCAGGGCGCCGCCCAGCGCGACGGCGGTGAGACCCTGCCCAAGGTGCAGGCCCAGGAGCCGCTGGAGGGCGAGTGGGTCGGCGACCTGCTGGCCACCGCCGCCGGCAAGGTCCTCGACGAACGCTTCACGCCGACCACCGGCCAACACTGCACGCACTGCGCCTTCCGGGCGTCGTGCAGTGCGCGGCCCGAGGGACGTCACGTGGTCGAGTGACGTACGACGCCTGTCCCACCGTTGTCAGTGGTCACCGTTAGCCTCGACGGCATGCCCGCCCGTATCACCGACCCCGAGCAGCTCAAGGAGCTCCTCGGCATCCCGTTCACCCCGGAGCAGACGGCAGCCGTGATCGCGCCGCCCGCCCCGCAGGTGATCGTGGCCGGAGCCGGGTCGGGCAAGACCACGGTGATGGCGGCCCGCGTCGTCTGGCTGGTCGGCACCGGACAGGTGGCCCCGGAGCAGGTCCTCGGTCTGACCTTCACCAACAAGGCGGCCGGCGAACTCGCCGAACGCGTCCGCAAGGCGCTCGTCAAGGCGGGCGTCACCGACCCCGACGCCCTCCCGTCGCCCGGCCACCACCCCTCAACGACAGCACTTCGCGCCGCCCCCTTCTGGTCGGACCCGGACAACCCGCCCGGTGAGCCGACCATCTCGACGTACCACGCCTTCGCGGGCCGCCTGCTGACCGACCACGGCCTGCGCATCGGCCTGGAGCCGGCCTCCCGGCTGCTCGCCGACGCCACCCGCTACCAGCTGGCCGCGCGCGTGCTGCGCGAGGCACCCGGCCCCTACCCGGCCCTCACCCGCTCCTTCGCCGACCTGGTCAGCGACCTGCTCACCCTCGACTCCGAACTCGCCGAACACCTCGTACGCCCCGAGGACCTGCGGACCTGGGACGCCGGACTGCTGAACACCCTGGCAGGCGTCAAGCTCGGCAACGCCGACCTGCGCAAGGTCCCCGAGACGGCCGCCGCCCGCCGCGAACTGGCCGAGCTCGTCCTGCGCTACCGGACCGCCAAACGCGAGCGGGACCTGCTCGACTTCGGCGACCAGATCGCGCTGTCTGCCGCGCTGGCCGACATCCCCGAGGTGGGCCGGCTGCTGCGCGACGAGTTCCGTGTCGTACTCCTCGACGAGTACCAGGACACCTCGGTGGCCCAACGGGTACTCCTGGCAGGCCTGTTCGGCGGCGGCTCCGGCCATCCCGTGACCGCCGTCGGCGACCCCTGCCAGGCCATCTACGGCTGGCGCGGCGCCTCCGTCGCCAACCTGGACGACTTCCCCGAGCACTTCGCACACGCCGACGGGAGCCCCGCCACCCGTCAGGCGCTCAGCGAGAACCGCCGTAGCGGCGGTCGCCTCCTCGACCTCGCCAACGGCCTCGCCGAGCCGCTGCGCGCCATGCACGCGGGCGTGGCGGCCCTCCGCCCGGCCCCGGGCGCGGAACTCGACGGCATGGTCCGCTGCGCCCTGCTGCGCACTCATGCCGAGGAGATGGACTGGATCGCCGACTCCGTCGCCCACCTCGTCCGCACCGGCACGGCACCCGGCGAGATCGCGGTCCTGTGCCGTACGGCGACCGACTTCGCGGAGATCCAGGGTGCCCTCGTCGCGCGTGACATCCCCGTCGAGGTGGTCGGCCTCTCCGGGCTGCTGCACCTGCCCGAGGTGGCCGATCTCGTCGCCGTCTGCGAGGTGCTCCAGGACCCCGGAGCCAACGCCTCCCTGGTCCGGCTGCTGACCGGCCCGCGCTGGCGCATCGGCCCCCGCGACCTCGCCCTCCTCGGCCGCCGCGCCCGGCTGCTGGTGTCCCACGCGCGCGTGGGCGACGCCGACGACCCGGACCGCAGGCTCGCCGAGGCCGTCGAGGGGGTCGACCCGGCCGAGGTGATATCGCTCGCGGACGCCCTGGACACGTTCCTGGAGCTGCCGATGGACACCGAGCAGCGGGACGACGGCCTGCCGTTCTCGCCGGACGCGCGCGTGCGCTTCGCCCGGCTGGCCACCGAACTGCGCGAGCTGCGCCGCTCCCTGTCCGATCCGCTGATGGACGTCCTGCACCGCGTCCTCGCCGTCACCGGCCTGGAGGTGGAACTGTCCGCGTCCCCGCACGCGCTGGCCGCCCGCCGCCGCGAGACGCTCTCCAACTTCCTGGACGTCGCCGCCTCCTTCGCGGCCGGCGACCAGGAGGCGACCCTGCTCGCCTTCCTCGGCTTCCTGCGCACCGCCGCCCAGTACGAGAAGGGCCTCGACAACGCCCTGCCAGGCGGCGAGAACACCGTCAAGGTGCTCACCGCGCACAGGTCCAAGGGCCTGGAGTGGGACGTCGTCGTCGTCCCCGGGCTGGTCAAGGGCGCCTTCCCGAGCAGCCAGGGCCGCGAGAAGTGGACCGCCCAGGCCAAGGTCCTCCCGCACGCCCTGCGCGGCGACACCGACACCCTCCCCGATGTCGAGGCCTGGGACTCGCGGGGCATGAAGGCCTTTCACGAGGCCATGAAGGACCACCAGCACACCGAGGAACTCCGCCTCGGCTACGTCACCTTCACCCGCCCCCGCTCCCTGCTCCTCGGCTCCGGCCACTGGTGGGGCCCCAGCCAGAAGAAACCGCGCGGCCCCTCCGACTTCCTCAAGGCCCTGTACGACCACTGCGCCACCGGACAGGGCGAGATCGAGGCCTGGGCCGACGAACCGGAGGAGGACGAGGAGAACCCGGCCCTGCACACCGCCAGTGCCGACCAGGTGTGGCCGCTGCCCCTCGACGAGGCCGCCCTGGCCCGTCGCCGCGCGGCCGCCGAGACCGTCCTCGCCCACCTGGACGCGCTCACGACTGGGGAGGACGGTCTCCCCGCGGCCGGCCACGACCCCGTCACCCACGAGGACCCGGAGTGGCCCCCGCCGCCCGACGACGAGGAGCCCGAGCCGTACGAGGACGACCTCCCGGACGAGGACGGCCTCCCGGACGAGGACTCCGCCGACTGGGAGGCCTGGAGCGCCCACCGCCCCACGGTCCCGCACCAGGCCACGCCCGCCGAGCGCACGCCCCCGCGCACGCCGGAGCACGAAGGCGCCCAAGACCAGGAACAGGAACGCGTCCCGGAACCTGGGCACCCGCGCGTGCCGGATACCGAGCGCACCCTCCTCACCGCAGAGGAGGCCCGCGCCGTCGCCTCCTGGGACCGCGACCTCGACGCCCTCACCGGCGAGCTGCTGCACGCCCGCCGGAGCGTCACCGACGTACCCCTGCCGGCCACTCTCTCCGCCACCCAGCTGATGCGGCTGGCCGAGGACCCGGACGGGCTCGCCCAGGAACTCGCGCGCCCCATGCCGCGCCCTCCGCAACCGGCCGCACGCCGGGGCACCCGCTTCCACGCCTGGGTCGAGGCGCGCTTCGAAGAGCTCACCCTGCCCATGCTGGAACCCGACGAGCTGCCCGGAAGCGACGCAGAGATCGCCGACGAACGCGACCTCGAAGCCCTCAAGGAGGCCTTCGAACGCACCGAGTACGCCCATCGCACGCCCTACCGCGTCGAGGCACCCTTCCAGCTCGCTCTCGCCGGCCGGGTCGTACGGGGCCGTATCGACGCCGTATACAAGAGCGGGCACGGGGACGAGTCGACGTACGAGATCGTCGACTGGAAGACCAGCCGCACCCGGTCCGCCGACCCGCTCCAGCTCGCGATCTACCGGATCGGCTGGGCCGAGCAGCAGGGCGTGCCGCCCGAATCGGTCACGGTCGCGTTCGTGCACGTCCGCACCGGTGAGGTGGAACGGCCGGACGGCCTGCCGGACCGTGCCGCCCTCGAAAGGCTGATCGTCGGACAAGCCGAGTGTGACGAACCGCCCGCCGAGGATGTCGGTGCGGGCCGATAGGCTCATGACCATGAGCCAGACCCCGGACAGCGCCGTCCGTACGTACATCGAGCAGCAACGTGCCGCCTTCCTCGACGACCTCGCCGAGTGGCTGCGCATCCCGTCCGTGTCGGCCCAGCCCGACCACGCTCCCGATGTCCGTCGCAGCGCCTACTGGCTCGCCGCCAAACTCAAGGAGACCGGCTTCCCGACCGCCGAGGTCTGGGAGACGCCGGGCGCCCCGGCCGTCTTCGCCGAATGGCCCGCGGACGACCCCGAGGCGCCCACGGTCCTCGTCTACGGCCACCACGACGTACAGCCCGCCGCCCGTGAGGACGGCTGGGACAGCGACCCCTTCGAGCCGGTCGTCCGGGAGAACCGCCTCTACGCGCGCGGGGCCGCCGACGACAAGGGCCAGGTGTTCTTCCACACACTCGGCGTCCGCGCCCACCTCGCCGCCACCGGCCGCATCGCACCCGCGGTCAACCTGAAACTGCTGATCGAGGGCGAGGAGGAGTCCGGCTCCCCGCACTTCCGAGCCCTCGTCGAGGAACACGCGGACCGGCTCGCCGCCGACGCAGTGATCGTCTCCGACACCGGCATGTGGTCCGAGGACACCCCCACCGTGTGCACCGGCATGCGCGGCCTCGTCGAGTGCGGGATCGTCCTGCACGGCCCCGACCAGGACATCCACTCCGGTGCCTTCGGCGGCGCCGTCCCCAATCCGGCCACCGTCGCGGCTCGCCTGGTCGCCGCGCTGCACGACGAGCACGCGCGCGTGGCAATCCCCGGCTTCTACGACGGCATCGTGGAACTCAGCGACCGCGAGCGTCAGCTGTGGGCCGAGCTGCCGTTCGACGAGGAGAGCTGGCTGCGCGAAGCGCACTCGTACGCCACCGAGGGCGAGGCCGGGCACACCACCCTGGAGCGCATCTGGGCCCGCCCCACCGCCGAGGTCAACGGCATCGGCGGCGGCTACCAGGGCCCCGGCAGCAAGACGATCATCCCGTCCTCGGCCATGGTCAAGCTGTCCTTCCGGCTGGTCGCAGGGCAGGAGCCCGACCATATCGAGAAGGCCGTCCGCGCCTGGGCCACCGAGCGGATACCCGCCGGGATCCGCGCCGAGATCACCTTCCTGCCGGCCACGCGCCCCTGTCTGACCCCGCTCGACCACCCAAGCCTCCAGTCGCTGGCCCGCGCCATGGGCCGCGCCTTCGAGGGACCGGTCCGGTTCACCCGTTCGGGTGGCTCAGGGCCCGCCGCGGACCTCCAGGACGTCCTCGGCGCACCCGTCCTCTTCCTGGGCATCTCCGTCCCCTCCGACGGCTGGCACGCCCCGAACGAGAAGGTCGAGCTGGACCTCCTCCTCAAGGGCGTCGAGACCAGCGCCTACCTGTGGGGTGACCTGGCCGAGAACTGGCGCCATGCCCCTGACCCGTCGGCGCCGTCCGGAGCGGCATCACGCGCGGGGCACACTGGAAGGGCCGCCCCGCCCGCCCCGCCCCCGCCCGACCTGGTCTCCTCCCGCCCTTCGTCCCGCTGAACCGCCCGCTGAAACATCCGTTGCACTGGGGGAGTTGGAAGCACCCGTGACCACCTGGACCGACCACACCGCCGACCGCCCCATCTCGCTCACCGCCCCGAGCGGCATCGACCGCGCTGCCCACCACCGGCTCGACGAGGCCTGGCTCGCGGCGGCGTGGAGCCACCCCGACACCCGCTGCTTCGTGGTCTCCGGCGGCCAGGTCCTCATCGACGAGACGCCCGACGGCCGGACCGAACTCGTCATGACCCCTTCCTTCGAGGCACCCCTCACCGAAGCGCACCGCTACTTCCTGGGCACCGACGAGGCCGGCGTCAGCTACTTCGCGCTCCAGAAGGACGCCCTGCCCGGCCGTATCGACCAGTCCGCCCGCCCGGCCGGCCTGCGCGAGGCAGGACTGCTGCTGTCACCACGCGACACGGGCCTGATGGTGCACGCGGTCGGCCTGGAGAACTGGCAGCGCACCCACCGTTTCTGCTCCCGCTGCGGCGAGCGCACGGTCATCGCCGCGGCCGGCCACATCCGCCGCTGCCCCGCCTGCGGCGCCGAGCACTACCCGCGCACCGACCCCGCCGTGATCATGGCTGTCACCGACGAGGACGACCGCATCCTGCTCGGCCGCCAGGTCCACTGGCCCGAGGGCCGCTTCTCCACGCTCGCCGGCTTCGTCGAGCCCGGCGAGTCCACCGAGCAGGCGGTGCGCCGGGAGGTCTTCGAGGAGGCCGGGATCACCGTCGGCCCCGTCGAGTACGTCGCCAGCCAGCCCTGGCCGTTCCCGTCCAGCCTCATGCTCGGCTTCATGGCCCGAGCCACCTCGACCGAGATCAACGTCGACGGCGACGAGATCCACGAGGCCCGCTGGTTCTCCCGCGACGAACTGGGCGCCGCCTTCGACTCCGGCGACGTCCTCCCGCCGTACGGGATCTCCATCGCGGCCCGCCTGATCGAGATGTGGTACGGCAAGCCGCTGCCGACCAGGAGCTTCGTCTGAGACGGCGACCCGGCTGATGACCGACACCTACGACACCTACTGGAACCACAACGTCCACTATCACCCGGTGGTCCTGGACGCAGTGCCGCACGGCTGCCGTGCCGCCCTGGACGTCGGCTGCGGCGACGGCCTGCTGGCCGCCAAGCTCGCGACCAGGGCGGAGTCGGTGACCGGCGTGGACCGGTCACCGGAGATGATCCGGCTGGCGCACAAACGGGACGCGGGAAACGTCACCTTCCTGGAGGGTGACTATCTCGACGCCGGACTCCTCGACGAGGGAGGCTACGACTTCGTCAGCGCGGTCGCCGTCATCCACCACGCCCCTTTCGACGACGTGATCGAACGGCTGGCGGGGCTGCTCGCGCCGGGCGGCCGGCTGGTCGTCGTCGGCATGGCGCACAACCGCACCCTCCTGGACCGCGTGATCAGCGGTTGTGGAGTCCTCGTGAACCTGCTGCTGCGCGCGCGCAGACGCGGCGGCGAGCGGGGTCCGTCCGGCATGCCCGTCGAGGACCCCATCATGAACTGGCGAGAGGTCCGGCAGGCCACCGCACACCTGCTCCCCGAACGCAGGTACCGGCGCCGGCTGCTGTGGCGTTACACCCTTGTGTGGGACAAGCCGGGTGACATACGCGAAGGCGGCCCCTGAACCGAGTCAGGGACCGCCTTGCGCGAAGAGTGCGAAGAAAACACGAAGGAGATTACGCGCCGATCTTCTGCTTGACCTGAGCCAGCGAGGGGTTCGTCAGCGTCGAGCCGTCGGCGAAAAGCACGGTGGGGACTGTCTGGTTCCCGCCGTTCGCCTTCTCCACGAACGTGGCCGAATCCGGGTCCTGCTCGATGTTGATCTCGGTGTACGCGATGCCCTCGCGGTCCATCTGGCTCTTCAGCCGGCGGCAGTAGCCGCACCACGTGGTGCTGTACATCGTCACAGTGCCCTGCATCTCGCTCGCGCTCCTTCTGGCAGCTCGGGGAAGGTCGTCCAGGAGAGGAACACATGCGGTCCGTCCGCCATTCCCGCAGCACGAGCCCTGTACGGCGCCTGCCGCATTAGTACGACTGCGAGGGGCTGCCTGTGGACAACCGGCACAGCAGCCCCCGGCGACCTGGCAGCATGGCCGTGTGACAGCAGCAACGCATTCCTCCCTTTTCCCGCAGGCACCGGACTCTGCCGACGCGGTGCTCGAAGGGCTCGACCCCGAGCAGCGTGAGGTGGCGACCGCCCTGCACGGTCCGGTGTGCGTGCTGGCCGGAGCCGGTACCGGCAAGACCCGGGCGATCACCCATCGGATCGCCTACGGGGTGCGGGCCGGTATTCTCCAGCCGTCCAGCGTGCTCGCCGTCACCTTCACCAACCGTGCCGCCGGGGAGATGCGCGGCCGGCTGCGCCAGCTCGGCGCCCAGGGGGTGCAGGCCCGCACCTTCCACTCGGCCGCGCTGCGCCAGCTCCAGTTCTTCTGGCCGAAAGCGATCGGTGGCTCGCTGCCCCGGCTCGTCGACCGCAAGATCCAGCTTGTCGCCGACGCGGCCGCCGCCTGCCGCATCCGCCTCGACCGGGGAGAGCTGAGGGACGTCACCGCCGAGATCGAGTGGTCCAAGGTCACCCAGACCGTCCCCGCCGACTATCAGCCCGCCGCTGTGAAGGCCGGCCGCGAGGCTCCCCGGAACCCGGCCGAGATCGCCCAGATCTACTCGGTCTACGAGGACCTCAAGCGTGACCGAGGGGTCATCGACTTCGAGGACGTCCTGCTGCTCACCGTCGCTGTCCTGCAGGACCGGCACGACATCGCCGAGCAGGTCCGCGCCCAGTACCAGCACTTCGTCGTCGACGAGTACCAGGACGTCAGCCCCCTCCAGCAGCGCCTGCTGGAACTGTGGCTCGGCGACCGCGACAGCCTGTGCGTCGTCGGCGACGCCAGCCAGACCATCTACTCGTTCACAGGAGCAACCCCCGACCATCTGCTCGACTTCCGCACCCGCCACCCCGGGGCCACCGTCGTCAAGCTGGTCCGCGACTACCGCTCCACACCGCAGGTGGTCCACCTCGCCAACGGGCTGCTGGCCCAGGCCCACGGCCGCGCCGCCGACCACCGCCTGGAACTGATCTCCCAGCGCCCCGCGGGACCCGAGCCCGTCTACACCGAGTACACGGACGAGCCCGCCGAGGCCGAGGGCGCCGCCCGCCGTATCCGCGAGCTGGTCGACGCAGGGGTCCCGGCCGCCGAGATCGCCGTGCTGTTCCGCACCAACTCCCAGTCAGAGACCTATGAGCAGGCCCTCGCCGACGCCGGGGTGCCCTACCAACTGCGCGGTGCCGAGCGGTTCTTCGACCGGCCCGAGGTGCGCAAGGCGGGCGTGGCCCTGCGTGCCGCGGCCCGCTTCGGCGGCAACGACGCGCTGCTCGACGACACCGTGGACCTGCCCTCCCAGGTGCGCGCTGTCCTGTCGGGGGAGGGCTGGACCACCGAGCCGCCGGCCGGCTCCGGCGCGGTCCGGGAGCGCTGGGAGTCACTGGCCGCCCTGGTCAACCTGGCACACGACGTCGCCGCCGCCCGGCCCGCCGCCACCCTCGCCGACTTCGTCACGGAACTCGACGAGCGTGCGGGCGCCCAGCACGCCCCGACCGTCCAGGGCGTCACCCTCGCCTCCCTGCACTCGGCGAAGGGCCTGGAGTGGGACGTCGTCTTCCTGGTCGGTGTCGCCGAGGGCATGATGCCGATCACCTATGCGAAGACCGACGAGCAGATCGAGGAGGAGCGCCGTCTCCTCTATGTCGGTGTGACCCGTGCCAGAGAACGGCTCCATGTCTCCTGGTCCCTCTCCCGCACTCCCGGCGGCCGCCCGAACCGCAGGCCCAGCCACTTCCTGGACGGCCTGCGCCCCGGCTCCACCGGCGCCGTCGGCCGCGGCTCCGGTGCCGGCCCCGGCGGAGTCGAACGCGGCTTCACCGGCGGCCCCGTGGCCGCACCCCGGCGCACTCAGCGCACTCCCGCCCGCTGCCGGGTCTGCGGACGCACCCTCACCGACGCCGGCGAGATGAAACTGATGCGCTGCGACAACTGCCCCTCCGACATGGACGAGGGCCTCTACGAGCGGCTGCGGGAGTGGCGCGCGGACCAGGCCCGGCTCAGCGGCCAGCCCGCCTTCTGCGTCTTCACCGACAGGACGCTGATGGCCATCGCCGAGAGCGCGCCCGACGACGACCGGGAGCTGGCCCGCATCCCCGGTGTCGGCATGCGCAAGCTCAACCGTTACGGTGCCGATGTTCTGGCCATCTGTGCAGGCCAGCAGCCCGGGGGAGCAGCCGAGGGGGACTGATGCGAACTCGTCGAAAAAATAGTTTGCGCATGCCCCGGCAATCCCCATAGGTTCTAGGCACGGAAGCGGCGGCCTTCTCGAAGGCCCAGTTCCGTGTTGTACTTGCATATCCGAGCGGACTGGCTCATCCCAGTCCCCCAGACGCCGAGAGGAGGCGAGTCCAGTGATCAGCATCAAGACCAACATCAGCGCGGCCAAAATGACCGATCTCTCGGCCGTCTCCGTGTGCATGCTCGGCGTCTCGAACCTGGGCACCGGTCTGTCCGGCATTCGTGCCGTGCGTCCGGCGTCCTCCTCCGTTTCTCTCGCGGGCCTTCCCGTTCGTGAGCGCAATGAGCGACCGACCAAGGCACTGGAAGCAGTAGGGGCACAGGCCAAGGCCTATGCCTTTGTGGCAGCCGGTGCCGGAAGCCGGAAGCAGACGACGCAGCACCACCTGATGTGGGCCTTCCGTGGGCCAGAACCCTGGAGTGATCCAGCCTGATCGATCAGGCCGGCGCCTTCAGGGCCGCGGAACCCCACCCGGGATCCGCGGCCCTTCTGTTTGTCCCCACCACAGGGACAGACGGGCGAAGGGGCCTCGGGGCAAGAGCAGAACCCGGTACCAGCCGCCAACCGGTCCAACCGGACCGGAACGACCAGACGAGGAAGAACAGCCGTGCAACTCGAAGCGCACGCCCCGTCCGTACCGCCTTCCGAAACGATCCCCCCGCCCTGCCTCACGGAGGACTCCACCTTGACTCCGCTCACCGCGCTCACCGCGCTCGACGACGCCATCGAGAACCTCGGCGTGCCCGTCCCCTGCCGTTCCTACGACCCGGAGGTCTTCTTCGCCGAGTCGCCGGCGGACGTCGAGTACGCCAAGTCCCTCTGCCGCACCTGCCCGCTGATCGAGGCCTGCCTCGCCGGTGCCAAGGAGCGGCGTGAGCCCTGGGGTGTCTGGGGTGGCGAGCTGTTCGTCCAGGGTGTCGTCGTCGCCCGGAAGCGGCCGCGTGGCCGTCCGCGCAAGAACCCGGTTACGGCATGAACATCCAAGGAACGATCGACCGCCCCCTCACGCACGACCCCAAGAAGCAGGCCCCGATGAAGCCGTCCACCAGCGAGCCCACAGGCTCCGCGATCCCAGACTTCACCACCGCCGGTACGACCACCGGCTCGCGTCAGAACAGGACCCGCGAGATGCAACTCATCCCAGAAGCCCTGGCTCGTGCGCATATGCACGAGCGACTGCACGAGGCCGAGCAGGAACGCCGGGCCGTGCGCCTGGCGGCCGCTCGCCGGATGCAGCGCCGGGCCGAGCGCGCCTCGATGCGCGCCCGCCGGGCGCTCGCCATGGCCGTCATGCAGTGATCCCGAACACCTGAAGCGGTGGCCTCCCGGCTGAGGGAGACGAAAGCTTCACGCGGGGGCCGGTCCGGTCGAACGGACCGGCCCCCGCGGTGCGTTGCGCCCGCGGATCCGTGCACCGCGGCGTTATCGTCGCCGGGTGACGAGTCTTCCCGGAGGCAGTGATCACGGTTGCTCCGCCACGGAGCCCCACCCTCCTGTGTGCGCCCGCTGCGGCATCCCGGCCGACGGCCCCCAGCCCACCACGTGGACCTGCTCCGTGGAGAACGGCATCCGCCAGTTCTTCTGCGACGCCTGCTCCAGGGAGAACCTCAGAGCGATCGAGGGCCGGCTCGACTCGTCCTGGTGGTGATCGCCGTCACCGCGCCTACTGCGCCTCTACGGCCACCTCCGCCTCCTCGGCTGCCACGACTTCGTCGGCACCTTCGGGCACGAACCCGGGCAGCCACGCCTCCAGTTCCTCCCGCAGCCGCACCGTCGCGCCCAGCTGACACAGCACGCCGATGGTGCTCAGGGTCACCCGGTGTATCAGCAGGTAGGCAGGCGGCAGGTTGAGCTGTTTGCCCAGCTGGTGGGCGGGGTTGCGGGGGTCGGCGATGCGGGCCGCCTGGCTGCGCATCCAGTTGCGGGTGAAGGTGAACTCGTCGACCCGTGCCGGTTCGATGATCGGCAGCAGATAGTCCAGGACGGCGTCGGGGTCCAGCTCTATGGAATCCTTGACGAATCCCTCGGCGCACAGCAGCTCGTAGACCGCCTCGGCATCACCGTCCAGCGTCATCCGCAGGGAGTCGCCGATCGGGCTGGGCAGGCCGCCCGCGAGGCGGTCGACCGTGCCGAAGTCCAGCACGCCCAGGAGCCACTCCTCCTCGTCCTCCGGCCCACCGGGCAGCAGACGGAAGTTGCCCGGGTGGGGGTCGGCGTGCAGCAGCCCGGTACGGGCCGGGCCCGAGAACAGGAACCGGGCCAGGAGTTGACCGGCCCGGTCACGCTGCTCCTGCGTACCCTCCGAGATGATCTCGGAGAGCGGTATTCCGTCGATCCACTCCGTGACCAGGACCTGCTCGCACTGGTACACCACCGCGGGAACCACCACATCGGGGTCGTCCGCGAACTCCTCCGCGTGCGCCGCCTGGGCCTGCGCCTCCAGGGCGTAGTCCAGCTCCTCGGAGACCCGGTCGCGCAGCTCGGCGATCAGTGGCTTGATGTCCATGCCCGGGATCAGCGGACCCAACAGACGCGCGAAACGACTCAGTTGCCCGAGATCGGACAGCAGGGCCTCGCCGGCTCCCGGATACTGCACCTTGACCGCGACCGCACGGCCGTCGTGCCATACCGCCCGGTGCACCTGGCCGATCGAGGCCGCCGCCGCGGGTTTCTCCTCGAACTCCAGGAACAGCTCCCGCCAGCCCTCGCCGAGGCGCTCGGCGAGCACCGCGTTCATGGTGCGGGTGGGCATCGGCGGCGCGGCGTCCTGGAGTCTGGTGAGGGCCGCCCGGTAGGGGCCGGCGATCTCCTCGGGGAGGGCGGACTCGAAGACGGACAGGGCCTGCCCGAACTTCATGGCCCCGCCTTTCAACTCTCCCAGGACTTTGAAGAGTTGCTCCGCCGTGCGCTGTTGCAGCTCACGCCCGACGATCTCCGCGGACTCACCCACGATGCGCTTGCCCAGACCCCAGGTCGCCCGGCCTGCGAAGCCGAGCGGGAGCGCGGCGAGCTTGGCGGTCCGGGTGACCGCCTTGCGGGGAAGATCAGACATGCGCCCTCCAAGTCCCAGTCGGCCGTGCGGCGTCCGTGTGCTCTTGTCGCTCCGCCGACGGCCGTTGCACCACCATTGTCTCGTGCCGAGCCTCATTGGTTGAGGAGTGTTCCCCCTTAGCTTTCTCCGCCGCTCCGCACGGGCATGCGGAATGCGGCCAGAGCGGCCGCGCATGCCAGTGCAGAGCCGGCACAGAAGCCTCCCAGCGCACTCCCGTACCTGACGGCGACTCCCCGTCGAGGAAGGCCAGGGCATGCGCGGCGGCCAGCCCGGCCACGGCCGTCGCCAGCGTCAGATCGCAGGCCCCCACTCGGCGGGCCTGCCCGGACCGCCACTGGGCGATCAAGCGTGGCCACGCCGGATCACGGTCGGAGCGATGCTCGTGCAGACAGCGGGCGCAGCCCGTCCCGCCCGGCAGGACGAGCGGACCGACGACGCCGGTGCCCTCCACGACCCCCGTGTAGAGGTGAGGCGTCCCGGAGGCCATGAGCGGCTCGGCGGCGCGCGCGTCCGGGGCGTGCACCAGGACGTCGTCGCGCGGGGCGATGATCACCAGGGAGAGGCCGGGCTCTTCCGCGGCCGGATCCGGGCGGCGCGGTGTGCGGTCCGGAGCGGCCCGGCGGACGACCCTGCGCGCGGCCTCTTCCCGCCGCTCGCCCACCGCCTCCGCGGGCAGCCCGCCCGGCGCCACGTCCCACGGCTGGACGCGGCCCACGTCACGCACGTCGACCTCGCCGACGCCCGCGCCCGACAGCAGCGCGGCCAGCGTGACACCGACCCGGCCCGCGCCCCGCACCTGCACCCGCAGCGCACGCCGGGCCGCCAGCCGGCCGATCGCGCCGCCCGGCTCCGGAGTGATCAGGGACAGCGACGCGAGATCGGGGCCGAGCCGGTCCATGACCTCCTGCTTCGCGCGCAGTGTCTCCACCGCCGGCCCGCCGCCGCACGCGTCGTCGACAAGGCCGGCCCGCGACAGCCGCTCCACCAGCGCGTCGACATGCCCGTCCGGCAGGTCCATGCGCCGCCCTTCCGTACGCAGCAGCGCGAGCCCCCGGGTGCCGTTGAGCAGGTCCAGAAAGCTGCCGGTCGCCGTGTCCATCGGCCCGACTGTCATCGCGTGTGCCGGGGTCATCCCGAACTGCACGGTGTTGAGATCACGCCAGCCGCGCCGGAGCGCGGGCTTCACCAACGGATGCATGACAGGCCCCCGTAGCTGTCGAAAGGTCATGGAACGTCCCCGTCTGCCGGTGGAGCCGGTCACGCTCCGCCGACGACTGCCAGCATGCCCGGCCCGCTCGACGGACATCGAAAGTTGTCCACAGGCGGTGGGTATTCGTCGTACAAATCAGACGCATGGTGGGGGCTTGGCATCGAACCGCCCCGGACCCGGGACTTCCCCCGTGTGCAGCGGGTAACGTCGGGGCGTGCCCGCCGACCCACTGCACCGCGCCGGAAAGCCACAGCGCAGCATGACGAGCCAGCCGCCCAGCGGCTTGGGGGTGAGCGCGATCGAGGTTCGCAGGAGCGCCCGGCGCCGCCGGACGGTCTCCGCGTACCGCGAGGGCGATCGAACCGTCGTGCTGATCCCCGCCCGGATGTCCGAGGCGGAGGAGAAACGCTGGGTGACCGTCATGCTCAACAAACTCGCCGCCCAGGAGAGCAAGCGGGTGCTGGGCGACGCCGAACTGGCGGAGCGCGCCGAGCGGCTGTCGGCCCAGTACTTCGACGGCCGGGCCCGCCCCGCCTCGGTGCGCTGGGTCACCAACCAGAACACCCGCTGGGGTTCCTGCACCCCCGCCGAGGGCAGCATCCGCCTCTCGCACCGGCTCCAGGGCATGCCCGAGTACGTCGTCGACTATGTGCTCTGCCATGAACTGGCGCATCTGCTGGTGCCCGGGCACGGTCCCGACTTCTGGCGGCTCCTGGAGGCGTATCCGCGGACCGAGCGGGCCCGGGGCTACCTCGAAGGGGTGGTCGCCACCGGCCGGCTGCCCCATGCGCCAGGTGCGCGCGATGAGTGACACGCCCTGCGAGCGCTCGCTTCGGGGCCGCTGAGCGCGGTTGTGTACCGGGTCTGTACCGACTTCCTCCGATGTCCGAGTTAGCCGTTAGCCTGGCGCGACGCACTCACATTCGGGATGGGGGACGGTCGTAGCGCATGGCCAGGGAATTCCAACGCGGCCACAAGGCCAGGATCAGTGACCTGACGGCGGGCACGGATCTGTACGTAGGTGTGCAGATCGCCGGGCCCGGACTGACCTTCGACATCAGCTGCTTCGGCCTGGACGCCGACGAACGGCTGTCGGACGACCGGTACTTCGTCTTCTTCAACCAGCCGAAGTCTCCAGAGGAGTCCATCCAGCTGCTGGGTGCGCAGGCGGGCGACACGGAGTCCTTCCGGGTCACGCTGGACCGGATCCCGCCGCGGATCCAGAAGCTGGCGTTCACGGCGACCATCGACGGCGCCGGGCAGATGTCGCAGGTCGCGCCCGGTTACATCCGGATCGTCGCGGGCGGCGAGGAGGTGGCCCGGTACTCCTTCAACGGCTCGGAGTTCTCCACCGAACGCGCCGTGATGCTGGGCGACTTCTACCTGAAGGACGTGTGGCGCTTCGCCGCCGTCGGCCAGGGCTTCGACGGTGGTCTGGATGCGCTGCTGAAGAACTTCGGCGGCGAGGTGATGGAGGAGGAGGCGCCCGCCGCGCCCGAGCCGCAGCAGTCGCAGACCGGCCCTGCGCCCGGATTCGCGCCGCCCGCGTTCGCCGCCCCGGCCCCGCACGCGCCCGCCCCGGCACCCGTGCCCCCGCCCGCCCCCGGCACCGTGCCGCCGCCGGCCCCGGCCCCGGCACCCGCGCCCTACGGCCGGCCGACCCCGAGCGCGCCCATGCCGCCCGGTTACGGTCAGCCCCCGGCGGCCCCGCAGGCCCCGGCCCCGCCGCCCGGACACCCCCAGGCACCCCAGCCCCCGACCCCGTCTCCGGGCTACGGCCAGCAGCCGCCGTTCGGGCAGGCCCCAGGCCGGCAGACCTACGGAGTCCCCCAAGGAACTCCCCAGGGCGGTGCCGGAGTCGGTGCGGCGCTCCAGCAGTTCAAGGAGACGCCCACCGGCCAGCGCTGGACGCAGCAGAACAGCAAGCTCGTCCGGGTCGACCTCGGCATGGGCGGTCAGCCGGTGCTGGCCCGGCAGGGCAGCATGGTGCTCTACCAGGGCAAGGTCGACTTCAGCTACAAGGGCGCCGGGTTCATGGGCCGGGTCGTGGGCAACGCGACCGGCCAGGAGATGCAGCTGATGCGCTGCACCGGCCACGGCCAGGTGTTCCTCGCCGAGAACTCCGCACATCTGCACCCCGTCGAGCTCCAGGGCGACGCGATCTGTGTCTCCGCGGAGAGCGTCCTCGCCTTCGACGAGAGCCTCCAGTACGAGGTCCGCCGGATCGAGGGCCACGGCATCCCCGGCGGCGCGCTGTTCACGATGCAGTTCCAGGGCACCGGCACGATCGTCGTCAAGACGCACGGCACGCCCGTGGTGCTGCCCGTCACGCCGACGACGTTCGCCGACTGCAACGCGGTGGTCGCCTGGTCGGCGGCCTCCCAGGTGATCGTCTCCAGCCAGGTCCGGATGCGCCGCAACGCCTACCCGGGCGACACCGGCGAGAGCGTCAACCTGCAGTTCCGGGGCGCCCCCGGCAACTTCATCGTCGTCCAGCCGTACGAGGTCTGAGGGAGCCCGTCATGAACCAGCCGCTCGCGGGCTACGCCCCCGCACCCGTCACCGCCCGCATGGAGAACCACGGCAACCACATGCTGAAGGTCGCCATGCAGACCGGAAACGACCTCCTCGCGCGTGTGGGGTCGATGGTCGCCTACGAGGGCTTCGTGCAGTACGAGCCCAACCCGCCGGCCGTGCGCCAGATCGCCCGTGACTGGATGACCGGCGAGGGCGCGCCCCTGATGAAGTGCTCCGGCGACGGACTGCTCTACCTCGCCGACTACGGCGCCGATGTCGTCGTCATCAACCTCAACGGCGACGGCATCTCCGTCAACGCCACCAACCTGCTCGCCTTCGACGCGCACCTCACCTGGGGCGTGGAGCGGGTCAAGGGGCTGGCGAAGTTCGCCGGGCAGGGTCTGTGGAACACCAAGATCTCCGGGCAGGGCTGGGTCGCGCTGACCTCCCGGGGCAAGCCGATCGTCGTCGACTGCGGCGGCGGCGAGGACGAGACGTACGTCGACCCGGACGCGCTGGTCGCCTGGTCGCCGAACCTCAAGGTGAAGGGCAAGCGCAGCTTCAAGGCGCAGTCCCTGATCGGCCGGGGCAGCGGCGAGGCCTACCAGATGGCCTTCTCCGGGCAGGGCATCGTCGTCGTCCAGCCCAGCGAGGACAGCACCGACCGCCTTCGTTTCCGGGGCTGAGGGGGAGTCAGAGAATCATGCAGAGCCCGCTTTTCGCGCACAACGACTCCCAGGCCCGGGACCGCTACAGCCTGCAGAACAAGCAGATGCTGCGGGTCGTCCTGGAGGGCCACGACGACATCCTCGCCCGCAAGGGCACGATGGTCGCCTACCAGGGGCTCGTCGAGTTCGACGCCGAGTACACGAGCAACCAGCAGTCGCGCGCGCGTGCGTACACCGGCGAGGGCCTGGACCTGATGCGCTGCCACGGGCAGGGCACGGTCTACTTCGCCAACCTCGCCCAGTACGTCCACGTCCTGGACGTCGAACAGGACGGCCTGACCGTGGACAGCGGCTACGTCCTCGCCATGGATTCCTCGCTGCACCACGAGGTGGTCGCCGTCGACAGCCTCTACGGCATCTCCGGGTCCGGGAAGTACCAGCTCAACATCACCGGCCGCGGCAAGGTCGCCCTGATGACCTCAGGCGCGCCGCTGCTGATGCAGGTCACGCCCGACAAGTACGTCAACTGCGATGCCGACGCGATCGTCGCCTGGTCCACCGGGCTGCGCGTTCAGATGCAGGCCCAGACGCATTCCTCGGGCGTGTGGCGGCGTCGCGGCAACACCGGAGAGGGCTGGGAGCTCAGCTTCATGGGAAGTGGCTTCGCGTTGGTCCAGCCGAGTGAACTGCTCCCGCCGCAGAACGCCCAGATCGGCCAGGGCCTCGCCGCGCAGTTCGGGATGGGCCAGCAGGGCGCGCGCGGGATGAACCAGGGGAACGTCTGGAGCTGACGGGCCAGGAAGACCCGCAAAGTAAGGGGCGCACGCAGTGGCGGGCGCCCCTTACGTGCACATGGGGATCACAGCCGGGCGCGGGTCGCTTCCAGCAGTCGTACGACCGAGTCGTCGGCGACCTCCGCGACCCCGTCGTACGCGAACCAGCGCAGGTCCAGGGACTCGTCGCTGATCGCATGGGCGGCGCCCGGCGGGGCCACGGCCGCGTACTGGATGTCGAAGTGCCAGTGGCACGGCGCCGGGATCGGGTGCCGGTCCAGTCGGACCGGGCCGCCCGGCAGCAGCGTCAGCCCGGGGATCCCGGACTCCTCGGTCGCCTCCCGCAGGGCCGCCGCGGCCGGCGTGGCGTCGCCCGCCTCGCAGTGGCCGCCCATCTGCAGCCACATCCGCAGCTTCCGGTGCAGTGTCAGCAGCACCCGACCGTGCTCGGCGTCGACGACCAGCGCGCTCGCCGTGACATGACCCGCGTGACACGCCTTCCACATGCCGTCGGGGTGCGCCGCGAGATGGTCCAGGTAGGCCTGGCGCAGCTCTTCCTGGCCCTCGTACCCCTTGAGGACGAGGACCGTGTCGTCGTACAGGCTCACTCGGTGTCGTCGCCCTTTTCCTGGTCGTCCTTCTTGCGCAGGTCGGGCTTCTGGGCCGCCTCGCCGAGCATCTTGTCCAGCTCGGAGAAGTCCAGCTGCTCGCGGTGGACGAAGCCGTCCGGGTCGTCCAGGTCGCTCGCCGTCGGCAGCATGTCCGGGTGTGCCCACAGGGCGTCCCGGCCGTCGACACCGCGCGCGTCGGTGAGCGAGGCCCACAGCCGGGAGGCGTCGCGCAGTCGGCGCGGGCGCAGCTCCAGGCCGATCAGCGTGGCGAACGTCTGCTCCGCGGGGCCGCCCGTGGCGCGGCGGCGGCGCAGGGTCTCGCGCAGCGCGTCGGCGGACGACAGGCGCGGCTTCGCCGCCGCGTGGACCACCGCGTCGACCCAGCCCTCGACGAGGGCCAGCGCGGTCTCCAGACGGGCCAGGGCCGCCTTCTGCTCCGGTGTGTCCTCGGGCTGGAACATGCCCTGCTGGAGGGCGTCCTGAAGCTGCTCGGGGTTCTGCGGGTCGAACTGGCCGACCACGTCCTCCAGCTTGGCCGTGTCGACCTTGATCCCGCGCGCGTACCCGTCGACCGCGCCGAACAGGTGCGAGCGCAGCCACGGCACATGCGCGAACAGGCGCTGGTGGGCCGCCTCGCGCAGCGCCAGGTACAGCCGCACCTCCTCCTTCGGCACACCGAGGTCCTTGCCGAACGCCTCGATGTTCACCGGCAGCAGCGCGGCCCGGCCGACCGGGCCGAGCGGCAGACCGATGTCGGTCGAGCCGACGACCTCGCCCGCGAGCACACCGACGGCCTGTCCGATCTGCGTGCCGAACATGGCGCCGCCCATCGAGCGCATCATGCCGATCAGCGGGCCCGCCATGGCCTGCATCTCCTCCGGCAGGACATCGCCCATCGCGGCGCCGACCCGCTCGGCGACCGGGTCGACCAGCTCCTGCCAGGCGGGCAGCGTCGCCTCGACCCACTCCGCGCGCGACCACGCCACGGCCGAGCCGGAACCCGACGGCAGCGACGTCGCGTCGTCCAGCCACAGGTCGGCCAGGCGCACGGCCTCCTCGACCGCCGTGCGGTCGGAGGGGCCCACGCTCGCGTCCTTGACGCCGTCCGAGGTGCCCTGGGAGACCGTCTGGCGGGCGATCTGCTTGGCCATGTCCCAGTTCACCGGGCCGCCCTCGTACGAGAGCATCTGGCCCAGCTGCTGGAAGGCCGCGCCCAGGTCGGTGGGGTTCAGCGAACCGAACATGGCAGCGAACGGATTGTCGGCGCCGGGGCCGCCGAACCCGGGCGTGCCGAAACCGAACGGGTTGGCCGGTCCCTGCCCACCACCGCTCTGCTGGTCCTTCTCCTTGCCCTCGTCGCCGTCTTCCGGCTCCTCCGGCGGAAGGCCGAAACCGAATGGGGTGTCACTCACGGGAATCCTCGGCTGGTAAGGCCACCGGTTCTCTCCGGCGGCGCGGCTGCCCGACAACACCACCCAGCGTAGACACCCCGGCGCGATCGGGCCTCGGTGCTTCGCCGACAGTCGGCCTGCGGCAGGATGGATGCCACCTGGTACGTACGCGTCACTCACGCTCGTACTGAAGACAACCGCTGGAGACGCCCGGTGAGTTCCCCAGATCCGCAGGTTCGCGCAGCGCGAAACCCGTCAACCCCTGCCGCCGTGCGCGGGCCCGTCGTCGCCGTCACCGGCGCCGCGACCGGGGTCGGCGCGCTGCTCACCGAGCGGTTGGCCGCGTCCGAGGAGATCAAGCAGGTCATCGCCATCGACGAGCGGCGCGGGGAGTGCGCGGACGCCCAGTGGCACATCCTCGACGTACGGGATCCGGCCATCGCGGACAAGCTCCGCGGGGCCGACGTGGTGGTGCATCTCGCGCTCGATCTGGATCTGGAGACCGATCCGGTCGCCCGTACGGCCTACAACGTGCGCGGGACGCAGACCGTGCTGACCGCGGCGGCCGCGGCCGGGGTGCACCGCGTGGTGCTGTGCACCTCCGCGATGGTCTACGGCGCGCTTCCGGAGAACGAGCTGCCGTTGTCCGAGGACGCGGAGTTGCGCGCCACGGCGGAGGCCACGGGCGTGGGGGACCTGCTGGAGATCGAGCGGCTCGCGCGCCGGGCGCCCCGCGCGCACCCCGGGCTCAATGTCACCGTCGTGCGCCCCGCGGTGCTTGTCGGAGGCACCGACACCGCGCTGACCAGGTATTTCGAGTCGCCCCGTCTGCTTGTCGTCGCCGGGTCGCGGCCCGCCTGGCAGTTCTGCCATGTCGAGGACCTGTGCAGCGCGCTGGAGTACGCCGTGCTGGAGCACGTCGACGGGGAACTCGCCGTCGGGTGCGACGGATGGCTGGAGCAGGAGGAGGTCGAGGAGCTCAGCGGGATCCGGCGGATGGAGCTGCCGTCGGCGGTGGCGCTCGGCGCCGCGGCCCGGCTGCACCGGATCGGGCTGACGCCGTCGCCTGCCGGGGATCTCGCCTACACCATGTATCCGTGGGTGGTGAGCGGGAGCCGGCTGCACGACGCCGGGTGGCGGCCGGGGTGGACGAACGAGGAGGTCCTCGCCGAGCTGCTGGAGGAGGTGTCCGGGCGGCACACCGTGGTCGGACGGCGGCTCGGCCGTAAGGACGCTACGGCCGCGGGTGCGGCGGGTGCGACGGTCGCGCTGCTGGGCGCGGCGGCCGTGGTACGGCGGGCACGGAAGGCCCGGCGGCGGATCTGACCACGGACCGGAGGCAGCGGCCCCGGGCCGGTACCGGCGATCGAGAGCCGGGAGTAGGAGGAGTCTCCAAACGCGCACGCGCGTGTGCCGGGTGTTGGGCGTATTCCCTCTGGTCCCGGGCGTGCGGCACGATGGAGGTATGGCTGCTGTGAACGATCATCCTGGTGAGCTGGGTGCCGAGGATCCCGTCAAGCTGATCGGGATCCGGGAGAGTGCGCTCTCCGTCGACGAGGTCTTCGCGGCCGTGGGGGACGACGCGGCCGGTGGGATCGCGCTGTTCGTGGGGACCGTGCGGAACCACGACGAGGGCGCCGACGTGGACGCGCTCGGCTATTCGTGCCATCCCAGTGCCGAGAGCGAGATGCGGCGGATCGCGGAGAAGGTCGTCGCCGAGTACCCGGTGCGGGCGCTGGCCGCGGTGCACCGGGTGGGGGACCTGCGGGTGGGTGATCTCGCCGTGGTCGTCGGCGTGTCGTGTGCGCATCGCGGGGACGCCTTTGAAGCCTGTCGGAAGCTGATCGACGATCTCAAGCACGAGGTGCCCATCTGGAAGCACCAGAAGTTCTCCGATGGGACGGAGGAATGGGTCGGGGCCTGCTGAAGGGCCCCTGTCCGGCTTCCGGTTGCGTAACCGAACCCCCCGCGTGAGCGTTGTCAGTGCGGATGATTAATCTGCTGATCAGTCAGTCGCGGACGCTCATGGGGTTGGGAGGTCGGCATGGGGGCCCTTGTCTGGTTGCTGATTCCGCTCGTGGCCGCGGTCGCTGCCGGTCTGTGGGGCAGCTGGGCCAATCGGACCAGGAGAGCCCGGAGCGACGGGCCCGAACTCGACGGGTACGCGCGCTTCCGCGAGGCCATGGAGAAGCCCCACTCCGGCAGCTGAGCCCCCTCTGACGGGTGGCCCTGACGGTGCGCTGACAGACACGTCCCGTACTGTCTTTGCATGCCACGCCGCACCGCGACGATGCTCGCCTCCACCCTGATGCTGATCGCGCTCCTGTGCGCCGGAGTGCTCATCAACGTGCCGTACTCGGAGATGTCCCCGGGCCCGACCGTCAACACGCTCGGGGACCACGGCGGCGAGCCGGTGCTGCAGATCTCCGGTCACAAGACCTACGCGACCTCCGGGCATCTGAACATGACGACCGTCCGGGTCACCAGCGCCGACTACAAGATGAACCTCGTCGAGGCCGTCTACGGATGGCTCTCGCACGACAACAGGGTCGTCCCGCACGACACGCTCTACCCGGACGGCAAGACCGAGCAGCAGTCCACCCAGGAGAACGCCGAGGAGTTCAGCCAGTCCCAGGAGAGCGCGAAGGTCGCCGCCCTGAAGGAGCTGGGCGTCCCGGTGAAGTCCTGGATCATCGTCTCCACGGTGCTCAAGGGCTCGCCGTCCGAGGGCAAGCTGCACGCCGGTGACGTGATCCAGGCCGTCGACGGTACGGCGGTCAAGCAGCCGGCCGACGTCGCCATGCTGGTGACCAAGCACAAGCCCGGCGAGGACGTCGTCTTCACGGTCGTGCCCGCCAAGGAGCAGGCCGCCGCCGAGAAGGCGAACAAGACGGCCACCAAGACCGAGAAGGTCACCGTCACCACGACCACCTCCGACGACGGCGGCACGAAGCGCGCCATCGTCGGGATCTCCGCCGGGACCGATCACACGTTCCCGTTCTCCATCGACATCAAGCTCGCCGACGTCGGCGGACCGAGCGCGGGGCTCATGTTCGCGCTCGGCATCTACGACAAGCTCACCCCGGGCAGCCTCACCGGCGGCAAGTTCGTCGCCGGCACCGGCACGATCGAGGACGACGGCACGGTCGGCCCGATCGGCGGCATCTCGATGAAGACCATCGGCGCGCGCAGCAAGGGCGCCCAGTACTTCCTGACCCCGGCCGACAACTGCGCCGAAGCAGCCAAGGACACCCCGAGTGGGCTCACCCTGGTCAGGGTCAAGACGATCAACGACGCCCTCGGCGCCCTCAAGGACATCCGCGGCGGAGACACCGGCGCCCTGCCGAAGTGCAGCACCAAGAGCTGACGACCCGTAGAGAACCTGAAGAGGGCCCGTAGCGGACCCAGAAGACCGGGGGCGCCCCTTCCTGACGAGGGGCGCCCCCGGTGCCGTGTGCGAGCCGTGTGCGCGTGTCTCAGTCCGCGAACGTCGCCTTCAGGGCCTCCGCCAGCCCCGGGACCAGGTCGGGACCGGTGAGGACCTCCGTAGGCGAGTCCTTCTCGCGCAGCCGCACCGCCGAGTCGCGGCTGCCGTCCCGCAGCACGCCGACCGTCATCCGGACCTCCTGGCGGTCGGGGTGCTGTGCCACCCACCTGGCCAGGTTGGCCTCGCTCAGCCCCTCCGGGACCTGGGACTCGGCGGACGGCGGCAGCATCAGCCGCTCCACCGTGAGCGCGCAGCCGACCACGGCGTCCGGCCAGGCGATGGTGCCGAGGAACTCATCCAGCGCTTTGTCCGTTGGCACTTCGTCCTGCTCGATCGGGGTGAGACCGGTGGTCACGGACTCCTCCTCCAGACCGAGCTGGGCGGCGAGAGCCGGTTCCTGGGTGCGCAGCCGTGCGGTGTCGACAAGGGCGAAGAGGCGAGCGGGCTGGTCCCAGCCGAGGCCGGAGGCGTACTCGTCGATCTCGAGGACGGCCCGGGTGAGCGGGTTGGCTGCCATGGGAGTGTTGGACATGGTCACAATCCTGCCTCGTTCATGGCCGGAATCGGGAACCGAGTAAACGGTGAGTAAGTTGCATAGGTGTGGCCCCACGATCACGGGGGGCCACGAAAGGCCCCCGATCACGGGGGTCTGACGGATTCAGAAGCGGATCAACAGCGAACTTCGAGGTGCGCACCTTGGCTTTCCAGATGCCGGACCGCGGCGGAGGCCCGACGGGGCCGCGGATCAGAGCGGCCCGCCCGTCGCGGCGTGTCCGGACCCTGCTCATGACACTGGGCGTGCTCGCCGTACTCGGCATGGTGTTCACCATGTTCGCGGGCTTCTGGACGGACTGGCTCTGGTACCGGTCGGTGCACTACTCCTCGGTGTTCACCACCACCCTGTGGACGAAGATCGGGCTGTTCTTCGTCTTCGGCCTGCTGATGGCGGCCGCGGTGGGCTTCAACATCTGGCTCGCGCACCGGTTGCGCCCGCCGCTGAGCGCCATGTCCATGGAGCAACAGAGCCTGGACCGCTACCGGATGGGCATCGCGCCGTACAAGAAGTGGCTGCTGCTCGCGGTCACCGCGCTGGTCGGGCTGATCGCCGGTGCCTCCGCGGCCGGCCAGTGGCGGACCTGGCTGATGTGGGTCAACGGCGTGCCCTTCCACCAGAAGGACCCGCAGTTCCACCTCGACATCTCCTTCTACACCTTCGACCTGCCCTGGTACCGGTTCCTGTTGGGCTTCGGCTTCGCCACCGCGATCCTCTCCCTGATCGCCGCCGCGCTCACCCACTACCTGTACGGCGGGCTGCGGGTCACCAGCCCCGGCGCGCGTGCCACGGGTGCGGCTACCGGGCACCTCTCGGTGCTGCTCGGCTTCTTCGTCGCCCTCAAGGCGGTCGCCTACTGGCTCGACCGCTACGGACTGGCCGTCAAGTCCAGCGACTTCAAGGCCACCGGGAACTGGACGGGCCTCAGGTACGTCGACGCGAACGCGTATCTGCCGGCGAAGACGATCCTGTTCTGCATCGCCGTCATCTGCGCGCTGCTGTTCTTCGCCACCCTGTGGCGGCGCACCTGGCAGCTGCCCGTCATCGGCTTCGGCCTGATGGTCCTGTCGGCGATCCTCATCGGCGGCCTGTACCCGGCGATCGTCCAGAAGTTCCAGGTCCAGCCCAACGAGCAGGCCAAGGAAGCTCCGTACGTCCAGAAGAACCTCAGGGCGACCCGCGAGGCGTACGGCATCGACGACACCAAGGTCACCGAGTACACGGGCAGGAGCACCACCCCGGACAAGACCAAGCTCCGCGACGACGTCGGCGCCACGGCGAGCATCCGGATCATGGACCCGAACATCGTCTCGCCCACGTTCCAGCAGCTCCAGCAGATGCGTAACTACTACGCGTTCCCGAACAATCTGGACGTGGACCGCTACACCAAGGACGGCAAGATCCAGGACACCGTCATCGGTCTGCGTGAGCTGAACCTCGCCGGCATCCCGAAGAACAACTGGATCAACGACCACTTCCGCTACACCCACGGCTACGGCGTGGTCGCCGCCAAGGGCACCGAGGCCGACAGCCAGGGACAGCCGGTCTTCACCGAGTCCGACCTGCCGTCCACGGGCGACCTGGGGACATACCAGCAGCGGGTCTACTACGGCGAGAAGACCAACACCTACTCGATCGTCGGCGGTCCCCAGAAGGAGATCGACTACTCCGACGACAACGGTGAGAAGACCACCAGCTACGAGGGCAAGAGCGGGGTCAGCCTCTCCAGCCCGGTCAACCGGGCCGCGTACGCGGTCGCGTTCAACGAACCGCAGATCCTCTACTCCGGTGCGATCGGCAAGGGCTCGCGGATCCTGTACAACCGCACGCCCAAGGAGCGCGTCGAGGCGGTCGCCCCCTGGCTGACCATCGACGGCGACGCCTACCCGGCGGTCGTCCAGGGCCGTATCCAGTGGATCGTAGACGCGTACACGACGACCAACGGCTATCCGTACGCCTCCCGTACGACCCTCGGTGACACGACGGCCGATTCGCTGACCGCGACCAACAACTCGCGTGCAGTGGTGGCCCAGCAGGACCAGGTCAACTACATTCGCAACTCGGTGAAGGCGACCGTCGACGCGTACACCGGCGAGGTCAAGCTCTATCAGTGGGACACCGAGGACCCGGTGCTGAAGACCTGGATGAAGGCCTTCCCCGGCACGGTGCAGCCGAAGTCGGCCATCTCGTCGGACCTGATGGGCCATCTCCGCTATCCCCAGGACCTGTTCAAGGTCCAGCGCGAGCTGCTCACCCGCTACCACGTGACGGACGCCCAGACGTTCCTGACCGGCAGCGAGGTGTGGCAGGTGCCCGACGACCCGAGCAACAGGTCGGGCAACGCGGTGCCGCCGTACTACCTGAGCATGAAGATGCCCGACCAGAGTCAGCAGGCGTTCTCGCTGTCGACGACGTTCACGCCCAACGGCCGGGACAACCTCAGCGCGTTCATGTCGGTCGACTCCGAGGCCGGTTCGAAGGACTACGGCAAGATCAGAATCCTGAAACTGCCGACCAGTACGACCGTCGACGGCCCCAAACAGGTCCAGAGCAAGTTCAACTCCGAACAGGACATCGCCGCCGCGATCAAACTCCTCAAGGGCGGCGACTCCGAGGTGGAGTACGGCAATCTGCTGACCGTGCCACTGGACGGGGGCCTGCTGTACGCGGAGCCCGTCTACGTACGCGGTGCCGGGGTCAAGTACCCGCTGCTGCGCAAGGTGTTGGTGACCTACGAGGGCAAGACCGCCTTCGAGAACACCCTCGACGAGGCGCTCAACAAGGTGTTCGGCTCGAACGGTTCGGGCACGGGGTCCTCGGACACCGGATCCTCGGACACCGGGACGACCACGCCGCCGACGTCCGGTAATCCGACGGTCCAGGAGGCGCTGAACGACGCCCAGAAGGCCTTCGAGGCGGGACAGGAAGCCCTGAAGAAGGGTGACTGGACGGCGTACGGCAAGGCGCAGGCCCAGCTGCAGGACGCGCTGAGCCGGGCCGAGAAGGCGCAGTCCAAGGCCGACAAGACCGGTGGGGGCGCATCGCCGAGCAGCAGTCCGAGCCCCGGTGCCAGTGTGAGTCCCAGCGCGAGCAGCAGCCCCGGCGCGAGCAGCAGTCCCAGTCCGAGCGGGTGATCACGCCCGCCCCGCGCCGTGGTACGGTTTGAACACAACGGCGCGGGGTGGAGCAGCTCGGTAGCTCGCTGGGCTCATAACCCAGAGGTCGCAGGTTCAAATCCTGTCCCCGCTACTGAAGTCGAAGGCCCGGATCCAAGAGGATCCGGGCCTTCGTGGTGTCCGGACGGGCGGCGAACGCATGTACCGATGCGTGAGGTAGCCGTGCCGCTGTGGGGAGTTGGCGGAGATGTGTTTGACTTGTCGTTCTGTGGGCATGTCGACAAAACGCTGAAGTGACCTTACGGGTTGCGCTATACCGGATGTACCCAGGTTGCAGGTGGTGCGACGATGGACGTTATGGGGGACAAGGCAACTCTGTTCGAGACAGGGCGATTTGTGCAGCCTTCGGGCGAGGAGCCGACCCGCGACGAGGCCGCTGAGGCCGCTGAGGAGGCACGCTGCCGGCTCCATGCCGAGGCCGGTGACGTCGAGTCGATGAGTGTCCTCGGCGCCATGCTGCTGCGCCGCGGCGACCTCGACGGAGCCGAACCCCAGTTGCGTGCCGCCACCGCCGCCGGTGACCGTGCCGCCGCCAACAACCTCGGCGTCCTGCTGCACCAGCGCGGCTATCCCGAGGAGGCCGCCGGATGGTGGCGGATCGCCGCGGTCGCCGGCTCCGCGGCCGCGGCCCACGCGCTGGGCCGGCACCACCGGGAGCGCGGGGACGAACCCGCCGCCGAGTACTGGCTGCGCCAGTCCGCCGAGCAGGGCCACGCTCTCGGCGCCTACGCGCTGGCCGACCTGCTGGAGCACCGGGGGGACGCGGACGCCGGCCAGTGGATGCGGGCCGCCGCCGAGCGCGGGCACCGGGAGGCCGCGTACCGACTGGCGCGCGCGCTCGACCGCAGAGCGTTGGCGGGCGAGGGCGAGACCGGGGGTGACAACGGTGTCGGTACGGAGGCCGCCGCCGGGGCTCCGGAGGCCGAAGAGGCCGAGCAGTGGTACCGGCAGGCGGCCGCACGCGGCCACCGACGGGCCGCGCTGCACCTCGGGGCGATCCTGGAGAAGCGCGGCCAACTCAAGGAGGCGGGGCGCTGGTACCTGACCTCCGCCAAGGACGGCGAGGCCCGAGCCGCCTGTGCGCTCGGCTTCCTGCTGCGCGACGCCGGGGACACGGAGAGCGCCGCCGTGTGGTGGCTGCGAGCCGCGCAGGACGGCGACGGCAACGCGGCCAACGCACTCGGCGCGCTGCACGCCGAGCGCGGCGAGACACAGACCGCCGAGCGCTGGTACCGGGCGGCGATGGATGCGGGCGACGACAACGGGGCGTACAACCTCGGGCTGCTCTGCGCCGAGCAGGGGCGGACCGCGCAGGCCGAGCAGTGGTACCGGCGGGCGGCCTACGCGGGGCACCGGGAGGCGGCCAACGCCCTCGCCATCCTGCTGCTCCAGGGCGGCGACACGGCCGGCGCCGAACCGTGGTTCTCCAAGGCCGCAGAGGCCGGCAGCGTGGACGCCGCGTTCAACCTCGGGATCCTCTACGCCGGGCGCGGTGAGGACCGTGTCGCGCTGCGCTGCTACGAGCAGGCGGCCGCCGCCGGGCACACGGAGGCGGCACTCCAGGTCGGCATCGCCCGGCTGCGGGAGGGCGACGAGGCCACCGCCGAGCGGCATCTGCGGTGCGCCGCGGGCGGCGGGAGCGCCGAGGCCGCCTACCGGCTCGCCGCCGTGCTCGACGCACGTCGGCCTGCGGTGTCCGAGCACGAGCTCGGTGAGTCCTCGCTGCACACCAAGACCGAGTGCGAGGAGTGGTACGAGCGGGCCGCCTCGCAGGGACACCGGCGTGCCCAGGTGCGCGTCGGGATGCTCGCCGCCGCCCGCGGAGACGTGGTGGAGGCGGCGCGGTGGTACCGGATCGCGGCCGAGGCCGGGTCGCGGAACGGGGCGTTCAACCTGGGGCTGTTGCTGGCCCGGGAGGGAAGCGAGCCGGAGGCCGCCGTGTGGTGGCAGAGGGCCGCCGACGCGGGGCACGGGCGGGCGGCGTTGCGGCTGGCCCTGGTCTACGCGCGTCGTGGCGAGCTGGCGGAGGGGCAGCGGTGGGCGGACCGGGCGGTGACGCTTGGACCGGCCGAGGTGACCGAGCGGGCGGGTCGGCTGCGGGACGCCCTACGCGAGGAGCTGTCGGCCTGAGCCCGAGCCTTTCCGCAGGTCAGGCGGGCTGACAGCAATGGATTTGCTTCTGCTGGCGTCCCTCACGTAATGTTCCATTCATCGCCGCGGGGTGGAGCAGCTCGGTAGCTCGCTGGGCTCATAACCCAGAGGTCGCAGGTTCAAATCCTGTCCCCGCTACTGAAGGCCGAGGGCCGGAATCCAGAAATGGACTCCGGCCCTCGGTGTTTGCATGGGCACGCGCACGGCTACGCAAGGGCGTCGAGCCCAGTTGCCACGAAGGCCCCGGCGCCACAAGGGTGCCGGGGCCCTTCGGGGACGTCCGTCAGGCGGCCGTCGCGCAGTCCGGGCACAGGCCTCGGTACGTCACCTCGACGTCGGAGACCGTGAAGCCGAAGCGCTCGGAGGAGGGGAGGTCGGCCAGCGGGTTGCCGGTGGGGTGGACGTCGCGGATCGAGCCGCAACGGGCGCAGACCAGGTGGTGGTGGGGGCGGTGCGCGTTCGGGTCGTACCGCTTGGCGCGCTTGTCTGTCGAGACCTCGAGGACCTCGCCGAGCGAGACCAGCTCACCCAGCGTGTTGTAGACGGTCGCCCGGGAGATCTCCGGCAGCTTGGCGACAGCCCTGGCGTGGACCTCGTCGGCCGTCAGATGGACGTGCTCGCCGTCGAGGACCTCGGCCACGACACGTCGCTGCGCGGTCATCCGCCATCCGCGTCCACGCAGCCGTTCCAGAAGGTCACTCATAGACACCAGCTTAACAGCAGGCGGACCATTTTCCGAATAGGTGTGACTTTGGAACTCAACTTGACTTGGACTAAGTCCAACATGCGGGCCGGATCCCCGGAGGTCGGAGTCCGGCCCCTTCGGCGTGCGGTCGGGAGTGCTAGACGGGTTGCGGTGTGCGGGCCCCGACCCAGCAGCGGATGATGTCGCGGACCGAGACGATGCCGGCCGGCTCACCGCCGTCGAGGACGATCAGATGGCGGAAGCCGCCATGGGCCATCGCCCGGGCCGCCTCCTCCAGGGTCCAGGTCGGGGCGGCGAACACGACGTCGTTGGTGGTGTGGGCGTGGATGGGCTCCGTGTCCGGGTTCTGGCCCAGGCCGACGGAGTTCAGGATGTCGCGCTCGGTGAGGATGCCGATGCCGCCGGCGTCCGGGTCGTGGACGATCGCCGCGCCCACGCGACGCGCGGACATCAGGGCGGCTGCCTGGCGGAGTGTGTGGGCTGGGCCGACGGTGAGGACCACCGTGCTCATGGCGTCACGGACGAGCATGAAGGGTGCCACCTCCTTAGGGAACCGCGGAGATAGCTCAGCGATTCACAAATGCACAAAGTGGGGATTCTCACAGGGTGGCAGGTAAAGCCCGGGTCAACAAGGGGGTGCGGGCAGCCAACTGAGGGCGCACGCGCTCATATGTGCTGTAGAAGACTGCTCTGTTCTGCCTCAGAAGCCTGTTTCAGTAACGCTGGGTGAGGTATGACAGCAGCTCGTCGTGGAGCAGACCGTTGGAGGCGGCCGCGTTGCCGCTGTGCGGGCCGGGGCGGCCGTCCAGGCCGGTGAAGGTGCCGCCGGCCTCCGTCACCACGATCGCGGTGGCCGCCATGTCCCACAGGGACAGCTCCGGCTCGGCGCAGATGTCCACCGACCCCTCGGCGACCATCATGTACGGCCAGAAGTCGCCGTACGCGCGCGTGCGCCACACCTCGCGGGTGAGGTCCAGGAAGCCGCTCAGCTGGCCGCGCTCCTCCCAGCCGCTCAGCGAGGAGTACGCGAAGGAGGCGTCGGCCAGTTTCGAGACCTTGGAGACATGCAGGCGGGTGGCCGAGGTGAGGCTGCGGCCGGTGTAGGCGCCGTGACCCTGCGCCGCCCACCAGCGGCGGCCAAGCGCGGGCGCGGAGACCACGCCGACGACCGGCCGGTAGCCGCCCTCGGCCGCCTCCATCAGGGAGATCAGGGTCGCCCAGACAGGGACGCCGCGTACGTAGTTCTTGGTGCCGTCGATCGGGTCGATCACCCAGCGGCGCGGGCCGGTGCCCTCGATGCCGTACTCCTCGCCGAGGATCGCGTCCCGTGGGCGGGCGCGCTGCAACTGGCCGCGGACCAGTTCCTCGGCGGACTTGTCCGCCTCGCTCACCGGGGTCATGTCCGGCTTGGTCTCGACCTTGAGGTCGAGGGCCTTGAAGCGGGCCATGGTGGCGGCGTCGGCCGCGTCCGCGAGCACGTGGGCGAGCCGCAGGTCATCGTGGTAGTCCGGCATGTGACGAACGCTATCTGCCGGGGTGGGGGCGGGGCTACACAGGGATGAGGCGCATACGGGGGATGCCCGAGGATTTGTGCAGGATCCACTGCCCGCGTGCGTTGGCCGAAGGGCGCCCCCCGGTGCCTTCGCGAACCCTTGACAGTGGGATCGTGCGCGTCAAATCTGGGCGCAGACTCGCTCGCCCCAGGAGGCGATGATGCCTGCAGCCCGGGAATCCCTGCTGGACGCCGCGTTCACGGCGCTGGCCCGCCGGCCGTGGGCCGCTGTGCGGATGGTCGACGTGGCCGCGGCGGCCGGGGTTTCCCGGCAGACGCTGTACAACGAGTTCGGCAGCAAGGAAGGCCTGGCGAGGGCGCTGGTGCGTCGGGAGGCCGACGGGTATCTGGCGGGGGTCGAGCGGGCGCTCGGCAGCCATACCGAGGTGCGGGAACGCCTGACGGCGACGGCCGAGTGGATGGCGGTGGCGGCTCGTGAGAGCGTGCTGGTACGGGCGATGCTCACGGGAGGCTGGAGCGAGCGGCTGCCGTCGCCGACGTTGACCGCTGTGCCGTCGTCCTCCGCGGTGCCGGCGCAGCGGCGGGCGGATGGGCCGTTGCCCTCGCCCGGGGAATTCGTGCAGATCGTGCGGGATCGCGCGGTGGCGGTGCTGTCCGGGCCGGGAGCGGTGAAGGGGAACGGTGAGCTGGTCCGGTCCTGTGAACTCGTCGTCCGGCTTGCGCTGTCGTGTGTGGCCGCGCCGCCGGTGGAGGGCGGGTTGGCGGAGTTGGTGCGGGGGGTGTTGCAGCGGCAGCCGGTGTGAGAAGGGCCGCGTGTGACTAGTGGGTCGAGCCCGAGAGCTGGAGGCCGATCACGCCGATGATGACCAGGCTGATGGAGACGATCTTCAGGGTGGATACCAGGTCGCCCAGGAAGATCATGCCGTAGATCGCCGTGCCGGCCGCCCCGATGCCTGTCCACACCGCGTACGCCGGGCCCACGTCCAGCTTCCTGAGGGAGAGGGTCAGGAGGCCGAAGCTGCCCAGGGCGAAGGACGCGAAGGCGATCGTCGGCCATAGGCGGGTGAAACCGTGGGAGAGCTTGAGGCACACGGCGAAGCCGGTCTCCAGAATCCCGGCCACGATCACCAGCAGCCACGCCATGTGCCGTCCTCCCGTAAGTCCAGGTGCGATTATGCACTTACCGAACGCCGGCCAGGACAAACAACGCGGTGGTCAGTCGCCTTCCCTGCGCTCCCGCGTGGCCAGCAGCCGGCGCAGCGAGTAGAGACGGGCCGGGTCCGCGTGGCCCTCGGCGACCCACTCGTCCAGCGCGCAGTCCGGCTCGTCGTGGCTGCACGCGCGCGGACAGTTCACCGTGCCGGGCTCCAGGTCCGGGAACGCGTTGATCACCCGGGACGGGTCGACATGGGCCAGTCCGAAGGAGCGGATGCCCGGGGTGTCGATGACCCAGCCGCCGTCTTCGGACAGGGGGAGGGCGAGCGCGGACGTGGTGGTGTGACGGCCCCGGCCCGTCACGGCGTTCACATGACCCGTGATGCGGCGACGGTCTTTCGGGACCAGCGCGTTCACCAGGGTCGTCTTGCCGACGCCCGAGTGGCCGACGAACGCGGTGATCTTGCCGTCGATCTGCTCCCGCACGCGCTGGGCCGCGTCGCCGGTCTCCAGCTCCTCGCGGCTCGTGACGACGTACGGGATGTCCAGCGCGCCGTACAGCTCCAGGAGTTCGTCCGGTGGGGCCAGGTCCGACTTGGTCATGATCAGGAGCGGTGTGAGTCCGCCGTCGAAGGCCGCGACCAGACAGCGGTCGATCAGGCGCGGGCGCGGTTCGGGGTCGGCCAGGGCCGTGACGATCGCCAACTGGTCGGCGTTGGCCACGACCACCCGCTCGAACGGGTCGTCGTCGTCCGCGGTCCGGCGCAGCACCGACGCGCGCCCCTCGATCCGGACGATCCGCGCGAGCGTGTCCTTCCTGCCGGACAGGTCACCGACGAGGGCGACCCTGTCGCCCACCACCGCCGCCTTGCGGCCCAGCTCACGGGCCTTCATCGCCAGCACGGTCCGGTCGTCGACCAGGCAGGTCAGCCGGCCCCGGTCGACGGTGAGGACCATGCCCTCGGCCGCGTCCTCGTGTGCGGGGCGGATGTGCGTACGGGGCCGGGTGCCCTTGCGGTTGGGGCGCTGGCGGATGTCGTCCTCGTCGGTGTGCTTGCCGTAGCGGCGCATGGTCGTACGCCCCTAGGCCCCGTCGCTCCCGAGCATCCCGGTCCACAGGTCGGGGAAGTCCGGCAGGGTCTTCGCCGTGGTCGCCACGTTCTCGATCTGAACACCCTCCACGGCCAGGCCGATGATCGCACCGGCCGTGGCCATACGGTGGTCCTCGTAGGTGTGGAAGACCCCGCCGCGCAGCCTGCGCGGGCGGATGTGCAGGCCGTCGGCGGTCTCGGTGACGTCACCGCCCAGCTCGTTGATCTCCTTGGTGAGCGCGGCCAGCCGGTCCGTCTCGTGGAGACGGAGATGGGACACGCCCCGGAGGGTGGAGGGGGAGTCGGCGAGGGCGGCGACCGCGGCGATGCCGGGGGTCAACTCGCCCACGTCACCCAGGTCGACGTCGATGCCGTGGATCCGGCCGGAACCGGTGAACTCCAGGCCGTACTCGGTCAGTTCGCAGGTACCGCCCATCTCGGTGAAGATCTCGCGCAGCCGGTCACCGGGCTGGGTCGTACGCGACGGCCAGTCCGGGATCAGCACCTTGCCGCCTGTCACCAGGGCGGCGGCGAGGAACGGCTGGGCGTTCGAGAGGTCCGGCTCGACGGTCAGGTCCCGGCCGAGCAGCGCGCCCGGGGTGACCCGCCAGACGTTCGGCTCGCCGCCCGACTCCGGGGTGTCCACCTGGGCGCCGACCGCGCGCAGCATGTCGACGGTCATCCGGATGTGAGGGAGGGAGGGGAGCGTCGCGCCGATGTGGCGGACCTCCACGCCCTGGTTGAACCGCGGGCCGGAGAGCAGCAGGGCCGACACGAACTGGGACGAGGACGAGGCGTCGATCGACACCGGGCCGCCCTCCAGAGCGCCGCTGCCGTGCACGGTCAGCGGGAGCGCGCCCCGGCCGTCGTCGTCGATCCGGGCGCCGAGGGCACGCAGGGCGTCGATCACACCGTGCAGCGGGCGTTCGTAGGAGCGGGGGTCGCCGTCGAAGCGGATGTCGCCCGCGGCGAGGGTGGCGACGGGCGGCAGGAAGCGCATCACCGTGCCGGCGTTGCCGACGTCGACCGTGGCGGGGCCGCGCAGGCCGGCCGGGAGCACACGCCACGCCTCGCCGGAGCCGTCGGGGCCGACGCCTTCGTCGATGCCGACGCCCATCGCCCGCAGGGCGCCGGCCATCAGCAGGGTGTCACGGGACCGGAGGGGGCGGCGGAGCCAGCCGGGTTCGGAGGCGAGGGCGGCGAGGACGAGCGCGCGGTTGGTGACCGACTTGGACCCGGGCACGTGGACCGTCGCGTCGACGGCTCCGCTTGCCTGGGGGGCGGGCCAGAGGGCGGTTGGTGCGGTGGGGTTTGCGGCCATGGGGTCACTTTAGTGGGAGGCCGCGAGTAGAGCCTTCGTGTGCGGCTGTGTGGGGGCCGCCCGTGCCCGCGGCGGAGCCGCCGACCGACACGGCCCCGCGCCCCCGAACAGGAGGGCCGGTCATGCCCCCAGCAGCCACCTGCCCCCACCGATCAGCGAACACAGCGACACCGCGTGGAACAGGAACAGCCACATCCCCGCCGGTACGTGGGTCAGCCGTGACAGTTGGTCCGCGTCCGAGTCACCGGCTCCGCCCCGGGAGCGCTTCGCCTGTAGTTCGAACGCCGGGCGCACGCCGCCCAGCAGCAGGAACCACACCACCGCGTACGCGAACGCCGCCTGCACCTGGGGCCCGGCCAGCCAGGACACCAGCAGGAACGCGCCGCCCGTCAGGAACACCGTCAGGACGCCGTACGCGTTGCGGATCATCACCAGCATGGCGATGAGCAGGGCCGTCGCGACCCACAGCAGAAGGGTGATGCGGCCGGCGCCGAGCAGGGCCGCGCCGCCCAGGCCGAGGAGCGGCGGCGCGGTGTAGCCGAACGCCGCCGTGAGGATCATGCCCAGGCCGTGCGGCTTGCCCCGGCTGACCGTGAGGCCACTGGTGTCGGAGTGCAGACGGATGCCGGTGAGCTGGCGGCCGGTGAGCAGGGCGACCAGGCCGTGGCCGCCCTCGTGGGCGATCGTGATGGCGTTGCGCGCTATCCGCCACACGGTGTGCGGGACGACCACGGCGGCCGCGGCGGCCAGCGTCACGATCACCACCCACAGGTCCGGGTCGGGCTGGGTGCCGGTCAGCTCGTCCCAGAGAGAGGTCGCTGTGCTGGTGTCCATGGTCTCCGGTCGTTCCCTCTCGTCGTACGGAACCGGCAGTGTGACACGTATGTATGTGTGGACGGCATCCCAACGGCCAGGAGAAAGGGAACGTCCCCGGATCACCGGGATCCGTCGGCGAGTTGGGCGCGAGACGCGGGCCGGTCCGCCGTCCCGTCCTCAGTCCCGGGAGTGAAATGTAGGGTTGTGAAGATGTGCGGACGGTACGCGTCGAGTCGTAGGCCC
This sequence comes from Streptomyces sp. NPDC111744, assembly GCF_055634995.1. Taxonomy (NCBI): domain Bacteria; kingdom Bacillati; phylum Actinomycetota; class Actinomycetes; order Kitasatosporales; family Streptomycetaceae; genus Streptomyces; species Streptomyces sp. NPDC111744. The sequence continues at coordinate 118,341 of NZ_JBVKCG010000001.1, read as the reverse complement.
GAGGACCTGGCCGGAATCTTCGAGGTCGAGAAGTGGGAGCCCGAGGAGACTCTGGAGCCCGACTACAACGTGGCCCCCACCAAGGAGGTCTACGCGGTCCTGGACCGGCCCCTGAAGGACGCCGACGACAAGCGGCCGGTCCGCCAGCTGCGCAGGCTCAAGTGGGGCCTGGTGCCCTCCTGGGCCAAGTCGCCCGAGGGCGGAGCCCGGATGATCAACGCGCGCGCCGAGACCGTGCACGAGAAGCCGTCGTACCGCCGCGCCTTCGCCGCCCGCCGCTGCATCCTGCCCGCCGACGGCTACTACGAGTGGGTCACCGCCAAGGAGGAGCGGGACCTGGAGGTCGAGGGCAGGAAGAAGCGGCCGCGCAAGCAGCCGTACTTCGTACTGCCCGCCGACGGCTCGGTGTTCGCCATGGCCGGGCTGTACGAGTTCTGGCGGGACCGCACGCTCCCCGACGAGCACCCGCTGGCCTGGTGGGTGACCTGCTCGGTGATCACCACGGAGGCGGAGACCTCGCCGCTGGCGGTGGCGCCCGCGGAGGGCCCCCGGTCACTGTCCGACATCCACCCCCGGATGCCGCTGATGCTGACCCCGGACCGCTGGGACGCCTGGCTCGACCCGGCCCGCACGGACGTCGAGGACCTGCGGTCGCTGCTCGCCCCGCCCCCGGAGGGCCTGATGCGGGCCTACCCGGTCTCCACGGCCGTCAGCAACGTCCGCAACAACAGCCCGGAGCTGCTGACGGAGCTGGAGGCACCGGAAGAAAGCACGCTCTTCTAGCCTTCCGGCGTGACCTAGCCTTCAGGCGTGACCACTTCGAAGATCGTCGGTACGGAGGCGGGGGACGCCCGCATCACCTGGTACGAGGCGGAGAAGGCGCGGCTGGTGCTCGCCGTGAGCCATGGAGCGGGCGGGGGCATCGAGGCACACGACCTCCAGGCGATCGCCGCGGTACTGCCGGAACACGGTGTGACCGTCGCGCTCGTGGAGCAGCCCTGGCGGGTCGCCGGCAAGAAGCTTGCCCCCGCGCCGAAGACCCTCGACGTGGGCTGGCGGGGCGTGTGGGCCGCGCTCGCCGCACCGGGGCTGCCGGTGGTGTCCGGCGGGCGCAGCGCCGGGGCCCGGGTCGCCTGCCGTACGGCCACGGAGCTGGGCGCGGCCGCCGTCCTCGCGCTCAGCTTCCCGCTGCACCCGCCGGGCAGGCCGGAGAAGTCGCGGGCCGAGGAGCTCCTGGGGGCCGGGGTGCCCACGCTCGTCGTCCAGGGCGGGAACGACCCGTTCGGGAAGCCGGCCGAGTTCCCGGAGGGTGACTACGCACTCGTCGAGGTGCCGTACGGCGATCATGGGTTCGCGGTGCCCAAAAGGGCAGACATCGAGCCGGAACGGGCAGTGGCGATCATCACGAACGCGGTCGTCGAGTGGACCGCACCACTCGGGTGACACCCGGGAATGTTGAGTGGCGGACCACTGTTGAGGCGGACAGAAGTGCTGGGGCACCAGCGCCGACGCCGAAGGAGAGGAAGTCCGCCGCATGGGTTCGACCATCTGCCCGAGCCGCAGCAGCAGCGCTGACCTGGACTGGACAGTGCTGCACGCGGCCAAGACCGCTCCTATTCGAGCGGCGGCAGGCACGGGTCGTGTTCTATCCTCCGAGTCGAGTGGGATCGGTTTCGGTCCTGCCCTGGATCTTGAGGAGGTGGGTCCGGTCACTGGGACCGACGCAGGGACCGACAACGGCCAGGCGGAGCTGCCCGAGGGCCAGGGCACGAGCGCGGAGTCGACCTCGGAGCGCACCGCGCGCTTCGAGCGGGACGCGCTGGAATTCCTCGACCAGATGTACTCGGCCGCGCTGCGCATGACGCGCAACCCGGCCGACGCCGAGGACCTGGTGCAGGAGACCTATGCCAAGGCGTACGCGTCGTTCCACCAGTTCCGTGAGGGCACCAACCTCAAGGCCTGGCTGTATCGCATTCTGACCAACACCTTCATCAACTCGTACCGCAAGAAGCAGCGCGAACCCCAGCGCTCAGCGGCCGAGGAGATCGAGGACTGGCAGCTCGCCCGCGCCGAGTCGCACATGTCGACCGGTCTGCGCTCCGCGGAGTCGCAGGCGCTCGACCACCTGCCCGACTCGGATGTGAAGGAAGCGCTGCAGGCGATCCCCGAGGAATTCCGCATCGCCGTCTACCTCGCTGACGTAGAGGGCTTTGCGTACAAGGAGATCGCGGACATCATGGGGACACCCATCGGTACGGTGATGTCCCGGCTGCACCGGGGCCGCCGTCAACTGCGCGGCATGCTGGAGGACTACGCGCGTGATCGCGGCCTCGTCCCGGCCGGCGCCGGAGAGTCGAACGAAGCGAAAGGCTCGGGCTCATGAGCTGCGGAGAGCCGCACGAGACGGACTGCAGTGAGGTACTCGACCATCTGTACGAGTTCCTCGACAGTGAGATGCCGGACGTCGATCGCGTCAAGTTCAAGCAGCACTTCGAGGAGTGCTCGCCCTGCCTGGAGAAGTACGGGCTGGAGCAGGCCGTGAAGAAGCTGGTCAAGCGGTGCTGCGGCCATGACGACGTACCGAGTGACCTGCGGGCCAAGGTGCTGGGGCGGCTGGACCTGATCCGCTCCGGCCAGGCCGTCCCGGAGCACGACGTCACGGCCACGCAGACCGCACCGGCCAAACAGGCCGCTCCGGTCACTTCGCAGGAGAGCTGAGCGGCCCTCGCCGAGTGCTCCCCGCGGGGCGTCGCCGCCCCGGTGGTCCGTCACCCGAATGTGCTAATCCTCCGGTCATATCCCCCGGACCCTCCGGCTCCCGCCTAGGCTCCTGAGCCTGGACAGGCATGGTCGGGGGAGGGGCGAGATGGAGGCGGTTCCGGCGCGGGTGCGCGCGTACGTGACCTGTGTCGCCCTCGGCGCCCTGTGCTGTCTGTTGCCACTGCCGTCCCTGCGCACGCCCTGGTGGGCGGTGGCCCTGCTGGCCGCGCTGTACGCGGGCTGCGAACACGTCGTACGACGTCGGCTCGGCGGCACCTTCTACCCGGTGCTGCTCGCCGGTGCGTTCCTGCTGCCACCGCCGGCCGCCGCGCTCGTACCGCTGCCGGGTGCGCTGCTCGCGCACGTCGAGCAGCGGCCGCAGGCGCTACGGCGGATCTGGCGGGCCGCCGAACTGGCGCTCGCCGTCTGGGGCGCGGGGCGTGTCCACTGGGCGCTGGGCGGCCGGGACTCCGTCGTGGACTGTGAATTCCCGTACGCGCTGCTGCCCTGCGCGGCGGCGGTCCTGGCGTTCTGCGGGGTGCTCGCACTGCTGGACGGCGGGATCCTCGCCCTGGCCGAGCGCGTCCCGGCACGGCGGGCCTGGCGCGGTCTGCTCTCCCGGTCCCTCGCGTCGATCGGGGTGCACGGGCTCGCCGGGCTGATGATGGCCGTGCTGTGGCGCAGCCCCTTCGGTCCCGTCGCCGCGCTGCTCGTCCTGCTGCCGATGTGCGTGTCCTGGTGGGTGTTCGCCCAGTACCACCGGGAACGGGCCGCCCACCAGGCCACCATCCGCGCGCTCGTCCAGGCCGTCGACATCAAGGACGGCTACACCCGCGGGCACAGCGAGCGGGTCGGACAGGCCTCCGTGATGATCGCCCGTGAACTGGGCATGGACGACGAACGGGTGGAGGTGCTCCGCTTCGCGGGCATCCTGCACGACGTGGGGAAACTGGGCGTCCCGACCCGGCTGCTGCGCAAGGACGGCCCGCTCACCCCGGAGGAACGCCGGATCATCGAGCTCCACCCCGAGTACGGCCACGAGATGGTGCGCGGGATCTCCTTCCTCGGCGAGGCCCGCGCCGCGATCCTGCACCACCATGAGCGCATCGACGGCAGCGGCTACCCCTACGGTCTGGTCGGCAGTCAGATCCCCGAGTCAGCCCGCGTGGTGGCCGTCGCCGACGCGTTCGACGCGATGACCTCGACGCGCTCCTACAGCCGGGCCCGGCCGGTAGGGGCGGCGGTGGAGGAGTTACGACGCTGCGCCGGCCGGCAATTCGACTCGCGGGCTGTCGACGCCCTGGTCCGAGCCCTGGCCAAGGAGGGCTGGCACCCCGCGGTCACCGCCGACGTCCTCCCACCCGGCCCCACCGGTTCCGGTCGGCCGAGAAGCGAGGCGCAGAGCGTCGTGCGGGGCACCCCATGACACCGGGCAACCTGGCGTTCGGCACCGGGCCGAGAGCGGATCGTGGCCCCGCCGGTCCACCTGTCGGACTGCGTTTCCACTTCCCCCGGGCCCTCTGGTGCATCCGGCTCGCCGCCCTTCTCCTCGCTCTCGGCTGTCTCGCCGGCACCCTCTGGGAAGGGCTCGACGGCCGGGGGGTCGCGCTCGCCTTCGGGGGCCTCGTCGCCGTCGGGGAGCTGAACCGCCGGACCGGTGCCGAGGCGCGCGAGGCCGCTCCGCTCGGGGCCGCCGGAGGGCTCGCCTACGCCCTGCTCGGTGCCGACGGCGGGGTCGCCACGCACGACGGGGCCTTTCAGGTCGTCACCGTCGTCTGCGCGGCCTCGCTGCTCGGCAGCGTGCCCCACATAGCCGGCGGCCGCCGGCCCACCCTCGACCATCTCGCCCGCCGGGTGCTCACCGTCGGCTTCGCCGCCGTCTGCTTCCAACCCCTCTACAGCAGGGGCGTGTTGGAGCAGTGGGGCGGACCGGCGTACGCTCTGCTGCTGGTCGCGCTGCTGGTGCTCACCGCGCTGTGCGACGCCGTACTCGCCGCCGCGCAGGCGCACTCCCGCACCGGATGGCCGTTCGGGCCGCTGCTCCGGGACGAGCTGCGCGGACTGCTCGGCATCGGGTCCGCAGTCTGTGCCACCGGGGCGGTGATGGCGCTGGCCGTCGCCGTCGTCGGCCTCTGGGCGCTGCCCGTCTTCTGTCTGCCCCTCCTCCTCACCCAGCTGTCCCTGCGCCGGTACACGGCCGTGCGGGCCACCTACCGGCAGACCATCGCCTCCCTCGCCCGCGCCACCGAGATAGCGGGGTACACCCCGGCCGGGCACGCCCGCCGGGTCGCCACACTCAGCCAGGCCGTCGGGCGTGACCTGGGGCTGTCCGGAGCGGAGCTCACCGTGCTGGAGTACGCGGCGCTGATGCACGACATCGGCCAGCTGAGCCTGGTCGACCCGGTACCGGCCGGGGCCACGGCCGCGCTGCCGCCGGCGGAACAGCGCCGCATAGCCCTGCTCGGCGGGGCCGTCGTACGGCAGACCGGGGTGGACGCGGCGGTCGCCGTGGTCGTGGAGCGGCAGGCCGATCCGTACCGGGAGCAGCCGCTCGCCGCGCGGATCGTGCGGGTCGTCAACGCGTACGAGGAGAAGGCCCGGGATTCCGGGCCCGGTGGGCCGTTGACCGCGCTGGAGGAGTTACGCCTGGCCACTGCGGGGGACTACGCTCCCGAGGTCGTGGAGTGCCTGGCACGCGTACTCTCCAGGGACTGTCTGACCTTGCGCACGGCTGGGTAACCCATGGGTAATGAGCGGCCCTCCCGTCGTACGTGGTTGGATGCGAGGGAGAGGGTGTCCGGGGGCACAAGCCAGCCCACTGTGCGGAAATGGAACTGGCAGGCGGGAATCGTGAGGATCTTCGGCAAGGGACGGCACCGGCCCTCCGCCTCCTGGCGGCAGGCCACCGATCGCGCGTTCACGCTGATCGGCGACGGCCGGTACGAGGACGCGGGCGAACTGCTGACACGTGCCGCCGACCTGGAACCGTGGCTGTCCGAGTCCTGGTTCAACCTCGCCCTGCTGCACAAGTTCCGGCACGACTGGGAGCAGGCGCGGGCGGCCGGGCTGCGCGCGGTGGCCCTCCTTGACCGGGAGACCGGGGCGCCCGACTGGTGGAACGTCGGTATCGCCGCGACCGCCCTGCAGGACTGGCCGCTGGCCCGGCGGGCCTGGCAGGCGTACGGGCTGCGGGTGCCCGGGGGCGCCACCGCGTCCGGTGAGCCGACCGGGATGGACCTGGGCAGTGCCGCTGTACGGCTGTCCCCGGAGGGGGAGGCCGAGGTGGTGTGGGGGCGGCGGCTGGACCCCGCCCGCATCGAGGTGCAGTCCATTCCGCTGCCGTCGTCCGGGCGGCGCTGGGGCGAGGTCGTGCTGCACGACGGCGTGCCGCACGGCGAGCGGACCACGGCGACCGGGCACGCGTACCCCGTCTTCGACGAGATCGAGCTGTGGGCGCCGTCGCCGGTGCCGACCTGGGTGGTGCTGCTGGAGGCGGCGACGGAGACCGACCGGGACGCGCTGGAACAGCTGGCCGGGGACGCCGGGTTCGCGGCGGAGGACTGGTCGTCGTCGGTGCGGTTGCTGTGCCGCATGTGCTCCGAGTCGCGGATGCCGTCCGACGAGGGCGACGGGGTGCATCTCGATCCGCACGACCACAGTGAGCCGGGGCATCCGGGGCCGCTGGGGCACCGGACGGACGGGCAGCTGTGGGTGCCGGAGCGGGAGTGCGGGGTGGCTGCGCCGGCTTCGCTGGTGAGGGGGTTGCTGGACGGGTGGGTTGCCGACAGCCCTGACTCTCGGGACTGGCGGGATCTGGAAGAGGTTTGCTGAGCTTTGTGCTTCGGCTGCCCGCGCGGCGGAGTCGCATACGTCACAGCCCCGCGCCCCTGAAAGCATCCCCGTACCCTGTACCTGCAACATCTCTCCCCGCTTTACCTAGGAAGGCTTACGTCGGTCATGGCGCAGCAGGACACCGATCAGCAGCACGCGGCCGTGCTCCCCGTGGATGACGAGGGGTTCGTCATCGACACCGAGGGGACCGAGGAGCGCGAGAACGCCTGGCGTGCGCGGGGGACCTCGCGGCCCATCACCGTCGTCGGGAACCCGGTGCTGCACAAGGAGTGCAAGGACGTCACCGAGTTCGGGGACGAGCTGGCGCAGCTGGTCGCCGACATGTTCGCCAGCCAGCGGACCGCCGAGGGCGTCGGCCTCGCCGCCAACCAGATCGGCGTCGATCTGAAGGTGTTCGTCTACGACTGCCAGGACGACGAAGGTGCCCGGCACGTGGGCGTGGTGTGCAACCCGAAGCTGGTCGACCTCCCGGCGGACAAGCGGCGGCTGGACGACAGCAACGAGGGGTGCCTGTCGGTGCCCACCGCCTACGCCCCGCTCGCCCGGCCCGACTACGCCGAGGTCACCGGGCAGGACGAGAAGGGCAACCCGATCAAGGTGCGCGGCACCGGCTACTTCGCTCGGTGTTTGCAGCACGAGACCGATCATCTGTACGGCTACCTGTACATCGACCGGCTCTCCAAGCGTGAGCGCAAGGACGCCCTGCGGCAGATGGCCGAGAACGAGCCCCGCTACCCCGTGGTCGCCAACGACTGAGGCGGAGCAGGGCTGTTGTCGGGAACGCGCGCCGGTAGGCGTTCAGGCGGCCGCCGGCCCCCGGAAGGCGCGCCGGTAGGCGTTCGGTGTGGTGCCCAGTTCCTTCACGAACTGGTGCCGCAGCGCGGCCGCCGTACCGAAGCCGGTGCGGCCCGCGATGGCGTCCATCGTCTCGTCCGTCCCCTCCAGCAACTCCTGGGCCAGCAGCACCCGTTGCCGCAGGATCCAGCGGTACGGCGTGGTCCCGGTCTCCTGCTGGAAGCGGCGGGCGAAGGTGCGCGGGGCCATCAGGGCGCGGGCGGCCAGCTGCTCGACGGTGACCTCCTCGTCGAGATGCTCCGCCATCCAGGCCAGCACCTCGCCGACCGTGTCGCAGGGACCCTCCGGCAGCGGGCGCTCGATGTACTGGGCCTGGCCGCCGTCCCGGTGCGGGGGCACCACCATCCGCCGGGCGATCTTCTTGGCGATCTCGGGGCCCTGTTCCTTGCGGACGATGTGCAGACAGGCGTCGATGCCGGCCGCGGTGCCCGCCGAGGTGATGACCGGGTCCTCGTCGACGTACAGCACGTCCGGCTCGACCCGGGTGCGCGGGAAGCGGCGGGCCAGCAGCTGGGCGTGCCGCCAGTGCACGGCACACCGGCGCCCGTCCAGCAGCCCGGCCGCGCCCACCACGAAGACGCCGGAGCAGATGCTGAGCACCCGGGCACCCCGGTCCACCGCCCGGCGCAGCGCGTCGAGCAGTTCGGGCGGGTACTCCCGGTCGACATTGGCGTCGGAGGCCGGCACCGCGATCAGATCGGCCTCCTCCAGCCGGTCCAGACCGTACGGCGTGGAGACGGTGAGGCCCGGCACATGGGTGCCGAGCGCCGGCCCCTCCGCCGAGACCACCGCGAAGTCGTACACCGGCAGCCCCTCGTCGGAGCGGTCGAGGCCGAAGACCTCGCAGACCACCCCGAGCTCGAAGGGGTGCACACCGTCCAGCAGCACTGTGGCCACGTTATTCAGCATGCTGCCAGTGTGCCTCGCCGCTGGCAGTAATTCGAGGCTGCATGGCAGTGCTGCCACTCACGGTAAGGAGTATCCGGCGCGACAGTGGTGTCCATGAACGGAAACCAGATCGAAGGTCTCGTCGGAATGGTCCTGGTCCTCGGAATCCTGGTCCTCATGGTCCTCCCGTCCGTGCTCGGCATCCTGCGCGACAGGCGCATCGACCGGCAGATCAGGGAGGCCCATGAGGCCCGCGGGGAGCGGGAGACTCGGCAGGCTCAGAAGTCCTCGTCCAGGTCGACGGTGCCCTCCACCGCGACCTGGTACGCGGACGGGCGCCGCTCGAAGAAGTTCGTCAGCTCCTGAACGCCCTGCAGCTCCATGAAGGAGAACGGGTTCTCCGAGCCGTACACCGGAGCGAAGCCGAGGCGGCCGAGCCGCTGGTCGGCGACGCACTCCAGGTACTGGCGCATCGACTCGGTGTTCATGCCGGGCAGGCCGTCACCGCACAGGTCACGGGCGAACTGCAGCTCCGCCTCGACGGCCTCCCGCAGCATGTCGGTGACCTGCTGCTGAAGCTCGTCGTCGAAGAGCTCCGGCTCCTCCTTGCGGACCGTGTCGACCACGTCGAACGCGAAGCTCATGTGCATCGTCTCGTCGCGGAACACCCAGTTGGTGCCCGTGGCGAGACCGTGCAGCAGACCCCGGCTGCGGAACCAGTAGACGTACGCGAACGCGCCGTAGAAGAACAGGCCCTCGATGCACGCGGCGAAGCAGATCAGGTTGAGCAGGAAGCGGCGCCGGTCGGCCTTGGTCTCCAGCCGGTCCAGGTTCTCCACCGAGTCCATCCACCTGAAGCAGAACTCCGCCTTCTCGCGGATGGAGGGGATGTTCTCGACGGCGGCGAACGCGGCCGTCCGGTCCTCCGGGTCAGGGAGGTAGGTGTCAAGGAGCGTCAGATAGAACTGGACGTGCACGGCCTCCTCGAAGAGCTGGCGGCTCAGGTACAGCCGCGCCTCGGGGGAGTTGATGTGCTTGTACAGCGTCAGCACCAGGTTGTTCGCCACGATCGAGTCGCCGGTCGCGAAGAAGGCGACGAGCCGGCCGATCAGGTGCTGCTCGGAGGGGCTGAGCTTGGCGAGGTCCGCGACGTCCGAGTGGAGGTCGACCTCCTCGACGGTCCAGGTGTTCTTGATGGCGTCCCGGTAGCGCTCGTAGAAGTCCGGGTAGCGCATGGGACGCAGAGTCAGCTCGAAGCCCGGGTCGAGCAGGTTCTTGTGCTGGGTGGTCATTACTGGCAGGCCTCGCAGGACTCGGGGTTTTCCAGGGAGCAGGCGACGGCGTCCGTCGTTTGCTGTACGGGGACGGTCGCCTGGGCGGCGCGGGCGATCCGGGTCGCCGGGCGCGAGCGCAGGTAGTACGTCGTCTTCAGGCCCGACTTCCAGGCGTACGCGTACATCGAGGAGAGCTTGCCGATGGTCGGCGTCTCCAGGAACAGGTTCAGGGACTGGGCCTGGTCCAGGTAGGGGGTGCGGGCGGCGGCCATGTCGATCAGTCCGCGCTGCGGGATCTCCCACGCCGTGCGGTACAGCGCCCGTACGTCCGCCGGGATCCATGCGAAGTCCTGCACCGAGCCGTTGGCCTCGCGCAGCGCCTCACGGGTGCGCGCGTCCCAGACGCCCAGGTCCTTCAGCTCCCGCACCAGGTAGGAGTTGACCTGGAGGAACTCACCGGACAGCGTCTCGCGCTTGAAGAGGTTGGAGACCTGCGGCTCGATGCACTCGTACACGCCGGCGATCGAGGCGATGGTGGCCGTCGGCGCGATGGCGAGCAGGAGGCTGTTGCGCAGACCGGTCCTTGCGATCCGCGCGCGCAGCGCCGCCCAGCGTTCCGGCCAGGTGAACTCGACGCCGTAGTGGTCGGGGTGCAGCACACCCTGCGCGGTACGGGTCTTCCCCCAGGCCGGCAGTGGGCCGCCGCGCTCGGCGAGGTCGGCGGAGGCCTCGTACGCGGCGAGCATGATCCGCTCGGCGATCCGGGTGGAGAGCGCCTTGGCCTCGGGGGAGTCGAAGGGCAGCCGCAGCTTGAAGAAGACGTCCTGGAGGCCCATCGCGCCCAGGCCGACCGGCCGCCACTTGGCGTTGGACCGGCCCGCCTGCTCGGTCGGGTAGAAGTTGATGTCGACGACCCGGTCGAGGAAGGTGACGGCGGTGCGGACGGTGTCGTCCAGCCGCTCCCAGTCGAGGTCACCTGTCGATGTGTCGACGAAGGCACCGAGATTGACGGACCCCAGGTTGCAGACGGCCGTCTCACCGTCGTCCGTGACCTCCAGGATCTCCGTGCAGAGGTTGGAGGAGTGGACGACATGGCCCGCGGTGGCCGTCTGGTTCGCGGTCCGGTTGGCCGCGTCCTTGAAGGTCATCCAGCCGTTGCCGGTCTGCGCGAGGGTACGCATCATCCGGCCGTACAGGTCACGGGCCGGGATGGTCTTGCGCGCGAGGCCCTTCTCCTCTGCCGCGCGGTACGCGGCGTCGAACTCGTCACCCCACAGATCCACCAGCTCGGGCACGTCGGCGGGGGAGAAGAGCGACCACTGCCCGTCGGCGTTCACCCGGCGCATGAACTCGTCCGGGATCCAGTGCGCGAGGTTGAGGTTGTGGGTACGGCGGGCGTCCTCACCGGTGTTGTCGCGCAGCTCCAGGAATTCCTCGATGTCGGAGTGCCAGGTCTCCAGGTAGACCGCGGCCGCGCCCTTGCGCCGGCCGCCCTGGTTCACCGCGGCCACCGAGGCGTCGAGGGTCTTCAGGAACGGCACGATGCCGTTGGAGTGCCCGTTGGTACCGCGGATCAGCGAACCGCGCGAGCGGATCCGGCTGTACGACAGGCCGATACCGCCGGCGTGCTTCGAGAGGCGGGCGACCTGGTGGTATCGGTCGTAGATGGAGTCCAGTTCGTCCTTCGGGGAGTCGAGGAGGTAGCAGGACGACATCTGGGGGTGCCGGGTGCCGGAGTTGAAGAGGGTGGGGGAGGACGGGAGGTAGTCGAGGCGGCTCATCAGCCCGTAGAGCGCGGCGACTTCGTCGACCGACCTGTGGGTGTCGTCCTCGGCGAGGCCGGCGGCGACGCGGAGCATGAAGTGCTGGGGGGTCTCGATGACCTTGCGGGTGATCGGGTGCCGGAGCAGGTAACGGCTGTGCAGCGTGCGCAGCCCGAAGTAGCCGAAGCGGTCGTCGGCGTCCGGGTCGACCAGGGCGTCAAGGCGGGCCGCGTGCAGGCGCGCGAACTCGGCGGTGCGGTCGGCGATGAGGCCCTCACGGTGACCGACGGCCACGGACTCGGTGAAGGACGTCACGCCCTGCGAGGCGGCCTCGCCGCGGATCGAGATCGTCAGCAGCCGCGCGGCGAGCCGGGAGTAGGCGGGGTCCTCGGAGATGAGGCCGGCGGCCGCCTCGGTGGCCAGCTCACGCAACTCCGACTCGTCGGCCCGCGCGGACCGGCCGCGCAGCGCGGCGGCGGCGACCCGGCCGGGGTCGGCGTCGGGGAGGTCGGCGGTCAGCCCGGTCAGGGTCCGCAGCAGCGCGGTGCCGGGACCGTCCTCGTCCACAGAGATGGTCGCTGAAGCCGGTTCGGCTGGCGCGATGGTCACGTGGGGCTCTCCCTCGCTCGGCACGGGGCCTGGCGGAGGGCAGGGAGCAGCCACGAGCGCACACACGCGTGCCGCGTCCCCGGCCCACTCCACGAGGCCCGGACGTCAGAACACCCGGGCCGGACGGCCGGGCGTGCTGTCGGCAGGTCCTCGGACTGACGCTTGTGCACAGATGTGCGCAAGTACACCGTTGCGGGACAGTTCCGGATTCGCACCGGATTCCCCTGCGGCGACAGCGAGCATGAGCATACATCTAGTGCCGCGCTGTCGCGGCACCCCCACATGTTGTGTCGCGGCGGTGTCGCAGCGTCAACTCATAGGTGAGGAGAGTGATGTCGTCCAGCTGCGGCAAGGGATTCCAGTCCCGCTCGGGTGTGCGGACGAAGCCGAGGCGTTCGTAGATGCGGTGGGCGGATCTCATGGTGCGCTGAGTCGACAGGACGACCTTCCCGCAGCCGTCGAGGGCCTGCGCGCGGTCGATACAGGCGCGGACCAGTGCCTCGCCGGCGCCTTGGCCGCGGGCTGTCCTCGCGACCGCGAGCATCCTGATCTCGGCCTCTCCGGGGGCGGCGATGTCGGCCGTCGGGCCGGGGCCGGGGACGAACGTCACGCCGCCGAGGAGGGCGTTGCCGTTCACGGCGACGAGAACGGTGGCTGCGGCTGCCCGCTTTGCCACGTCCTTGAGTTCGGTGAGATACGAGTCGCTCTCGCCGAAGTCCAGGAGTCCGTCTTGGAGGTAGGCCTGGCCGGTTATCTCGCCGAGGAGGCCGTATTCGGTGGGGTGCGCTTCCCGGATCAGGATCGTCATGCGGGTGAGTGTGTACGACAGCGGGCCGCCGAGGGTGGTATTTCCCGGTGGCCCGCTGCGGGTTGTGCGTGGCTGGTCGCCGCCCCTGGTTGGTTCAGTGGGCGCCTCCCGCGACAGCCGGCGGAAGTTCGGCCTCCACCCCCGGGTCGCCGGCGTCCGCCGTGTAGTCCTGTGCCTTTGTCTCGTCGACGCCCTCCGGAGCCTTCAGCGCCTTCAGGGCGAACGTCAGGACCACCGTCACCACCACGTTCATCACGAACGCCGTCAGACCGATGTAGCCGATCTCGCCGATGCCCGGGATCTCCTTGGCCGAGCCGCCGAAGTGCTTCTGGGTGGGGGAGGCCACCCCGTACGCCGCGACCGTGCCGTAGACCATGCCGACCGCCCAGCCCGCCAGCAGGGCCCAGCGGTGGAACCAGCGGGTGAACAGGCCGCCGACCAGGGCCGGGAAGGTCTGCAGGATCCAGATGCCGCCCAGCAGCTGGAAGTTGATGGCGACCGTCTTGTCCATGGTGAGGACGAAGACCAGCGCGCCGACCTTCACCAGCAGCGACACGAGCTTGGAGACCTGGGCCTCCTGCTTCGGTGTGGCGTCCGGCTTGATGAAGTCCCGGTAGATGTTGCGGGTGAAGAGGTTCGCGGCCGCGATGGACATGATGGCCGCCGGGACCAGGGCGCCGATACCGATCGCCGCGAAGGCCACGCCCGCGAACCAGTCCGGGAACATGTTCTCGAACAACTGGGGGATCGCCAGCTGGCCGTTGGTGACCTTGACGCCGGCCGCGATCGCCATGAAGCCCAGCAGGGCGAGCAGGCCCAGCATCAGGGAGTACAGCGGCAGGATCGTGGTGTTGCGGCGGATCACCTCACGGCTCCTGGAGGAGAGCGTCGCGGTGATCGAGTGGGGGTACATGAACAGGGCGAGCGCGGAGCCCAACGCCAGCGTGGCGTACGTCCACTGGCCCGCCTCCGGTGGGGCGAGCGCGCCGCGCGGTTTGCCGGTCGCCGGGTTGACCTGGGCGAAGGCGTCGCCGGCCTTGGCGAAGATGTCGTCGAAGCCGCCCAGCTTGATCGGGATGTAGATGATCGCCACCGCGATGACGATGTAGATCAGCGCGTCCTTCACGAACGCGATGAGCGCGGGCGCCCGCAGACCGGAGGAGTAGGTGTACGCCGCCAGGACGCCGAAGGCGATCAGTAGCGGGAGGTCCTTCACGAACCAGTTGGTGCCGTCGCTGCCGCCGACGCCCATGACGTCGAGGACGGCCTGGATGCCCACGAGCTGGAGCGCGATGTAGGGCATCGTCGCCAGGATGCCGGTCAGGGCGACGGCGAGCGAGAGGCCCTTGGAGCCGAAGCGGCCGCGCACGAAGTCCGAGGTCGTCACATAGCCGTGCTTGTGGGAGACCGACCACAGGCGGGGCAGGAACGTGAAGATCAGTGGGTAGACGAGGATCGTGTACGGCACCGCGAAGAAGCCGGCCGCGCCCGCCGCGTAGATCGCCGCCGGTACGGCGACGAAGGTGTACGCCGTGTAGAGGTCGCCGCCGAGCAGGAACCAGGTGACCCAGGTGCCGAACGACCGGCCGCCAAGGCCCCATTCGTCGAGGGAGTGCTCGTTCTCGGCCTTGCGCCAGCGCGCGGCCAGGAAGCCGATGACCGTGACGGCCAGGAAGAAGAAGATGAAGACGCCGAGCGCGACGCCGTTCACACCGTCCTTCACTTCTGCGCACCCCCGCTCGTGTTCCCGCTCTTGCGGGCACGCTGGTCCCGCTGCCACAGCTGGTACGCGGTCATCGTGAGCGCGGTGGAGATCAGCACCCAGAGCATCTGGTACCAGTAGAAGAACGGGATTCCGATGAACGCCGGGTCGGTCTTGGCGTAGGAGCCCACCCACAGCATCGCCACGAAGGGCGCGACGAGGCAGACGGTGATGATCACGCGTAGCGGTGTCACCACCGGGTGCCTCACTTCAGGTACATCCGACATACCGCGGCTCCGTCCCCTCACCGATCACCTGTGTAATGCGCAGGTAATCTAGGTCACGGTGTCACCGGAGCGGAAGTGGCCGTCCGTCTATCGGTATGTCGATTCTGTGAAGGGCGGTCCGCGTCAGTCCCGCGGTCGCTTGAGGCGGGCCACGAACTTGTAGCGGTCGCCGCGGTACACCGAGCGCACCCACTCCACCGGCTGGCCCTCGCGGTCCAGGGAGTGCCGGGAGAGCATCAGCATCGGCAGACCCACGTCGGTGCCGAGCAGGCCGGCCTCGCGGGGGGTGGCCAGCGAGGTCTCGATGGTCTCCTCGGCCTCGGCGAGATGGACGTCGTACACCTCGGCGAGAGCGGTGTAGAGGGAGGTGTACTTGACCAGGGAGCGGCGCAGGGCGGGGAAGCGCTTGGCGCTCAGGTGGGTCGTCTCTATGGCCATGGGCTCGCCGTTGGCCATGCGCAGCCGCTCGATGCGCAGCACGCGCCCGCCTGCGGTGATGTCGAGCAGGCCGGCGAGCCGGTCGTCGGCGGTGATGTAGCCGATGTCCAGCAGCTGCGAGGTCGGCTCCAGACCCTGGGCGCGCATGTCCTCGGTGTACGAGGTGAGCTGGAGCGCCTGGGAGACCTTCGGCTTGGCGACGAAGGTGCCCTTGCCCTGGATGCGTTCGAGCCGGCCCTCGACGACCAGCTCCTGGAGGGCCTGGCGGACGGTGGTGCGGGAGGTGTCGAACTCGGCGGCCAGCGTGCGCTCGGGCGGGACCGGGGTGCCGGGCGTCTGTGTCTCCGTCATTTCGAGGAGATGTTTCTTCAGGCGGTAGTACTTGGGCACACGCGCGGTACGGACGGCTGTCCCGCTCTCGTTCTCCGCACTGCTGACGTCGGTGCTCATGCTCCGCCTTCCCGGCTCCTGATCCGGCCACCTCGTGGCACGGCAGCGTACCGGGAGTTCCCCTGCACGCTGCGTGATCCCCTCTGTATACCGCCGCGGGCCCTTTTGGTCTAGTCCACCACTGGAGTGGTCTACCGGAATTGTCTCGTCCGCGCCCCGGGTTTTCGAGGGCTTCTTACTTAAAGGTTCCTGCATATATAGGTCGCATAACGGCTGGTCGGAGGCCATTCGGCCCCCCTTGACAGGCCTGCTGGTCTGGGCCAGGCTTCCCGCACTGGTCTACACCATTGGTCCAGGTCCCGGCCCAACGCTCGCGCGGGGAGGCAGGGGGGTTTGTGGCATCCCTGAGGAGGGTGGCGTGAAGCGCAAGCTGATAGCCGCGATTGGTATCGCGGGCATGGTCGTCTCCATCGCGGCGTGTGGCAGTGACAACAAGGACGGCAACAAGGCGCAGGGGGCGGACGCCAAGGAGCTGACCGTCTGGCTCACCGTGGACGCGCAGAACAACTGGCCCGACCTGGTGAAGGCCGCCGACGCGGCCGTGCAGAAGAAGCACCCCGGCATCAAGATCAAGCACGAGTACTACGGCTGGCCGGACAAGAACACCAAGCTGGACGCCGTCCTCGCCACGGACAAGGCCCCCGACGTGGTCGAGATGGGCAACACCGAGATGCTCGGCTACATGGTCAAGGGCGCCTTCGCTCCCGTCGAGACCTCCCAGTTCACCAATTCCGGCCAGTGGCTCGACGGCCTCAAGGCCTCGGTGACCTACGACGGCAAGACCTACGGCGTGCCGTACTACGCCGGTGGCCGCGTGGCCAACTGGCGCAAGGACATCGCCGCCTCGGCCGGCATCAAGACCACGCCGAAGACCTACACCGAGCTGACCGCCGACCTGGACAAGATCCAGAAGAAGGAAGGCGACAAGTTCAGCGCCTGGTACCAGCCCACCCGCGACTGGTACGCCGCCATGTCCTTCGTCTACGACGCCGGCGGCTCCATCGCCGCGGAGTCCGGCGGCCAGTGGAAGGGCAACCTCTCCTCGCCCGAGTCCATCAAGGGCCTCACCGAGTTCAAGAACGTCATCGACAAGTACATGCACGGTGACAAGACCAAGGACGAGTCCGACCGGTACATCGTCTACGGCCAGGGCAAGTCGGCCATGATCTTCGGTGCCGCCTGGGAGGGCGCGACCTCGGCCGACCCGAAGAACGACAAGACGGGCGGCAAGCTGAAGAACAACCTCGTCAACTTCGTGATGCCCGGTCCGTCCGGCAAGAACATGCCGGTCTTCCTGGGCGGCTCGGACCTCGCCATCCCGGTGAAGTCCAAGGCCCAGGGCGTCGCCGCCGAGTGGATCAACGCGTTCACCGGTCCCTCCGGCCAGAAGGGCCTGATGGCCAAGGGCAACCTGCCCAACAACAAGACCGACCTCGCGACGCTGAAGAACGACCCGGCGACGGCGGTTCCGGCCACCGCGGCCGAATCCAACTGGTTCGTCCCGATGGCGCCGGGCTGGGGCCAGGTCGAGAAGGCGCAGGTCCTGCAGACCATGCTGCAGAACATCGGCACGGGCAAGCAGACGGTCGACGCGGCGGCGAAGGCCGCGGACGCGGCGATCGACAAGGTCATCAACAAGGCGTAGTGGCCTGCGGCCGGGCCTGGCCCACGGGGGCGGGTCCGGCCGGTGCTTGAAGTCGGAAAGTGCCGCGACGGTTGGTGGGTTGGTGCCGGTGCGTTGTGGCTGGTCGCGCATACGCGGCGGTAGTCGCATATCGATACTGCCCGCCCCTGGAGGGGCGCGTTGATGCCGGCCTCTCTTCATCTGCTTAGGAGCTCGCGATGAGTGCCGCTGATACCACCACACCCGCCAAGGTGCCGCCGCAGCGGCAGGCGCCACCCCCGGCCCCCCAGGCCAGACCACGTACCAACCGACGCTCGGGCGGTCCCGCCGTCCCCTGGATGCTGCTCGCGCCCTGTCTCGCCATTCTCGGGCTCGTGCTCGGCTACCCCCTCTACCGGCTGGTCGCCCTCTCCTTCCAGTCGTTCGGGCAGTCCCAGCTGTGGGGGTTCAAGCCGGCCGAGTGGGTCGGGTTCGGGAACTTCTCCGACGTCCTGGGTGACACCGAGTTCTGGCAGGTCGTGCTGCGCACGATCGTCTTCGCGGTCGGCTGTGTGGGCTTCACCATGGTTGTCGGCATGCTCGTCGCCCTGCTGCTGCAGCGGGTCTCCGGCTGGGTGAAGACGCTGGTCAACATCGTGCTGGTGGCCAGCTGGGGCATGCCGGTCATCGTCGCCACCACGCTCTTCAAGTGGCTCTTCGACTCCGACTACGGCATCCTCAACGCCCTGCTCAGCAAGATCCCCGGGGTCGAGCTGATCGGCCACAACTGGTTCGCCAGCGGGCCCGAGGGACTCGCGGTGATCATGCTCCTGGTGGTCTGGGGAGCGGTTCCCTTCGTGGTCATCACCCTCAGCGCCGGTCTGACCCAGGTCCCGGCGGAGCTGGAGGAGGCCGCCCGCCTCGACGGCGCGGGCGCCTGGGGCGTGTTCCGCTACGTCACGCTCCCCATCCTCAAGCCGATCATCGTGATGCTCACGACCCTCTCGGTCATCTGGGACATGGGCGTCTTCCCGCAGGTCTTCGTGATGCGCGGCGGCCACCCCGAGCCCGAGTTCCAGCTGCTGACCACCTACTCCTACGACCGCGCCTTCGTGGTCAACGACTACGGACAGGGCTCCGCGATCGCCCTGCTCACCGTGCTCCTCCTGCTCGGTGTCGTCGCCGTGTACATGCGCCAGATGCTGAAGATCGGAGAGGTCGAATGAGCACCGCAGCCGCCCGCAGGGGACCACATCTGGGCTGGAACCTCCTCGGCCTCCTGGTCTTCGTCATCGTCGGCTTCCCCGTCTACTGGATGCTGAACACGGCGTTCAAGCCGGCGAAGGACGCCATCGACCCGGACCCGAGCCTGCTGCCCACGGGGCTGACCCTGTCCAACTTCCGCCGCGCCCTGGACATCGGCGACTTCTGGGGCTCGGTGGGCCGCAGCCTGATCGTCTCCCTGTCCGTCGTCGTGATCGGCATGGTCATCGGCCTGCTGGCCGCCCTGGCCATCTCGCGGTTCGCCTTCCGCGGCCGCCGGATCGTGATCGTCGGCATCCTCGCGGTCCAGATGGTCCCGCTGGTCGCGATGATCATCCCGGTCTTCCTGCTCCTCAACGACCTGGGGCAGTACGACAAGCTGACCGGCCTGATCATCACCTATCTGACCTTCATCCTCCCGTTCACGGTGTGGACCATGCGCGGCTTCATCGTCAACATCCCCAAGGAACTGGAGGAGGCCGCGATGGTCGACGGCTGCTCCCGCACCGGTGCCTTCGTCCGGGTGGTCTTCCCGCTGCTGGCCCCGGGCCTGGTCGCCACCTCGGTCTACGCCTTCATCCAGGCCTGGAACGAGTACATCTACGCCCTGATGCTGCTCAGCCAGGAGCACCAGACCGCGACCGTCTGGCTCGCCAACTTCACCACCAAGCACGGCACCGAATACGCCCCGATGATGGCCGGCTCCACGATGATGGCCGTGCCGATCGTCGTCCTGTTCCTCCTCGTCCAGCGCAAGATGGCCGCGGGCCTGACCGCGGGCGCCGTGAAGGGATAACGCCCCCGATGACGACACTCGCAAGCGGCACCGCCGCGTCCGATCCGAAGGACGGCCTGACCCGCGACGCGCTGACGGTCCTCCAGCCCGGCTTCACCGGCACCACCGCCCCCGACTGGCTGCTGCGCCGGCTCGGCGAAGGCCTCGCCTCCGTGGGGGTGTTCGGCCGCAACGTCGCCTCGCCCGAGCAACTCGCCGCCCTCACAGCCCAGTTGCGCGCCGAACGGGACGACGTCCTGGTGGCGATCGACGAGGAGGCAGGTGACGTCACCCGCCTCGAGGTGCACACCGGCTCCTCCTTCCCCGGCAACCACGCCCTCGGCGCCGTCGACGACGTGGAGCTGACCAGGGAGGTCGCCCTCGAACTGGGCCGTCGCCTCGCCGCCTGCGGGGTGAACTTCAACTGGGCGCCCGCCGCCGACGTCAACTCCAACCCGGCCAACCCGGTCATCGGCGTCCGCTCCTTCGGCGCCGACCCCGACCTGGTCGCCCGCCACACGGCGGCCTATGTCACCGGCCTCCAGGCGGCCGGGGTGGCGGCCTGCACCAAGCACTTCCCGGGCCACGGCGACACGGCCGTCGACTCCCACCTCGCCCTGCCCCGCATCGACGCCACCGCCGATGTCCTGCGCGCCCGCGAACTTGGCCCGTTCCGCGCCGCCATCGCCGCCGGTTCCCGCGCCATGATGAGCGCGCACATCCTGGTCCCGGCCCTGGACCCGGCCCGACCGGCGACGTTGTCCCGCACGATCCTCACCGATCTCCTCCGCGGCGAACTCGGGTACGACGGTCTGATCGTCACCGACGGCATCGAGATGCAGGCCATCTCCGCCACCTATGGCATCGAACACGGCAGCGTCCTCGCCATCGCAGCCGGAGCCGACGCGATCTGCGTCGGCGGCGGCCTCTCGGACGAGGAGACGGTACGACGCCTGCGCGACGCCCTGGTCGCCGCGGTCCACTCCGGCGAACTCCCCGAGGAACGCCTGGCGGAGGCGGCGGACCGGGTACGGTCGCTGGCCCGCTGGACGGCGACGACATCGGCTCCGGACCCGAACCCGCAGTTCACCGACATCGGCCTGGTGGCGGCCCGCCGCGCACTCGATGTGACGCGCGTCGACTCCTACACGCCGCTGACCGCGGCCCCCTTCGTGGCCGCGTTCACCTCGGAGTCCAATATCGCGGTGGGCACGGAGACCCCCTGGGGGGTGACGGCGGAGCTGTCCCGCCGGCTGCCCGGCACCGAAACGGCCTGCTTCACGGGCGACCACGCAGGCGAGGAGGCCCTGGCGGCGGCGGGCGACCGCAGGATCGTGGCAGTGCTCCGAGACGAACACCGCCACCCCTGGATGACAACGGCCCTGGACGTGCTCCTCAAGTCCCGCCCCGACACGGTCGTGGTGGAAATGGGCGTCCCCCAGGCACCACCCAGGGGTGCCCTGCACATCGCCACCCATGGAGCGGCAAGGGTCTGCGGCACGGCGGCGGCAGAGGTAGTAGCGCCCCGGTAGGGGCAGATCCGCTAGATCCCCTGCCAGGCAGGCTTGTTGGCGAACGTGTACCGGAAGTAATCCGCAAGCTTCAGCTTCGACGCGGCGGCCTCGTCCACCACCACCGTCGCATGCGGATGCAACTGCAACGCAGACGCGGGACACACCGCGGCGACCGGCCCCTCCACGGTCGCCGCGACCGCGTCGGCCTTCCCCTCACCCGTCGCGAGCAGCACCAGATGCCGCGCCTCCAGGATCGTCCCGATCCCCTGGGTGATCACATGGTGCGGCACCTGCGAGATGTCCCCGTCGAAGAACCGCGCGTTGTCGACCCGGGTCTGCTCGGTGAGCGTCTTGATCCGCGTCCGCGACGCGAGCGACGAGCACGGCTCGTTGAACCCGATGTGCCCGTCGGTCCCGATCCCGAGCAACTGCAGATCCACGCCGCCTGCCCGGCCCAGCGCCCCGTCGTACGCCTCGCAGGCGGCCTGTACGTCCTCGGCCGCGCCGTCGGGGCCGAGGAACGCGTCCATCCCGATCCCGAGCGGCTCCAGCACCTCGCGCCGCAACACCGAGCGGTAGGACTCCGGATGCTCGGCCGGCAGCCCCACGTATTCGTCGAGCTGCGCTATGCGCGCCCGCGAGGCGTCCACGGCACCGGACCGCACCTTGGCCGTGAGCGCCTGGTAGATGGGCAGCGGGGTCGAACCAGTGGCCACTCCGAGCAGCGCGTCCGGCTTGCGGCGGAGCAGTTGGGCCATGGTCTCGGCGACCAGCTCGCCACCCGCGGCGGCGTCCGGAACGATGACAACTTCCACGCTGGGCCTGCCGTTCTGTCTATGTGGTTTAGACCAATCTGATGGGACCAATCTAACAGAACCGGCCCCCGTCCCCCGGAGCGGGCGCAGGAAAAGAGGACAAGTGTGAGGTTACGTGAATGCGTCAGATCGGGTGAATCAAGGAAAATTCCCACCCGTGGACCGGAGTGTCGGAAATTGCGGCGCCCATCCGGCCCCCACAACCGTCTCCGGCGGGCTACGCTGCGATCGCGTCAACTGTGAACAGTCTCCAACGCATGGACACACACCGTGGTCTAGTCCACAATTGCGTACGAGGGCTGAAGGAGTACGGCGGGACCGTACGACACAGTCACACTCTTCCGTCTTCCCCGCACAGGAAGGCGGACCGAGGAACCGGAGCTCTCTGCCCTGACTGCCCCGGCTCCTCACCTTCGGCCGATCGGGACCGCACACCCCGTGGCCGTTGCTGCTCCGGGCTGCGGTGCCGGGAGGGTTGAGGGTCCCTCTCAGGCGCCGCGGCCCGCGGGTGTTCCAAGCCGCTTTTAGGCCATGAACAGACCCGCGGGTACGCTCGCAGATGTGCCCTCCATGAACGAACTGGTCCGCCAGCACACCGCCCTCGGCGACTCCGACCTCGAGTGGCTCCATCTGCTGGTCTCGGAGTGGCAGCTGCTCTCCGACCTCTCCTTCGCCGACCTGGTCCTATGGGTCCCCACCCACGACGGCACTCGGTATGTCTCGGTGGCGCAGATGCGCCCCAACACCGGTCCCACCTCGTACCAGGACGACATGGTCGGCCACCTGGTCCCGCGCGGCCGCCGTCCCATGCTGGACATCGCCCTGGACGAGGGAAGGATCGTCCGTGAGGGTGACCCGGAGTGGCGCGAGGAGGTCCCCGTACGGGTCGAGTCCATCCCGGTACGGCGCGAGGGGCGGGTGCTCGGGGTCATCGCCCGCAACACCAACCTGCTGACCGTGCGCACTCCGAGCCGGCTGGAGCTGACCTACCTCCAGAGCGCCTCCGATCTCGCGCAGATGATCGCTGCCGGATCGTTTCCCTTCCCGAACCAGCAGGTCGACATGGATGCCTCGCCGCGCGTCGGCGACGGCCTGATCCGGGTGGACGCGGACGGCATCGTCCAGTACGCCTCCCCGAACGCCCTCTCCGCCTACCACCGTCTCGGCGCCGCCGACCTGTTGGGCCACGACCTCGGGCAGACCACCGCCGAACTCGCCCCGACCAGGGGGCCGGTGGACGAGGCACTGGCCAAACTCGCCAGCGGCTGGGCGCCCCGCGAGTTCGAGATCGAGTCCAGCGACGGTGTGATCCAGTTCCGGTCGATCCCGCTCAAGCCCAAGGGCACCCGCATCGGTTCCCTGGTGCTGCTCCGGGACGTCACCGAACTCCGGCGCCGCGAACGCGAGTTGATCACCAAGGACGCGACCATCCGGGAGATCCACCACCGGGTGAAGAACAACCTCCAGACGGTCGCCGCGCTGCTCCGCCTCCAGGCCCGCCGGATCGAGTCGGAGCGCGGCCGGGAGGCCCTGGAGGAGGCCGTACGCCGGGTCGGCTCGATCGCGATCGTGCATGAGACGCTGTCCCAGAACCTGGACGAGCGCGTGGAGTTCGACGAGATCGCCGACCGGGTGCTCGCGATGGTCGCCGAGATCTCGCCCGGCAAGGTCACCGGCCGGCGCACCGGACGCTTCGGCATACTCGACGCGGAGGTGGCGACCCCGCTGTCGATGGTCCTCACCGAGATCCTGCAGAACGCCCTCGAACACGGCTTCCGCGAAGGCGACACCGGGACCGTCGAGGTCACGGCGGTCCGTGGCGGCACCACCAAGGAGGGCCGCCTTCTGGTCACCGTCCAGGACGACGGCGTCGGCCTGCCCGAGGGCTTCGACCCGCACCGCTCCGGCAACCTCGGTCTGCAAATCGTACGGACACTGGTGGAGGGCGAGTTGGGCGGCACGTTCGACATGGTGCCGGCGCCGGAGCGGGGGACCCGGGTGATCCTCGACGTACCGGTGCAGACACAGAAGTAGCCCGATGCGGGTACCGGGGCACAGCAAAGAGCCCCGGACCTGGTGGGTCCGGGGCTCACTGCTCGTTGCTGCTCGTTCCAAGCGCATCGGGGGTACTGCGCGCTGCGGCTCGGGGGCGGGAGATGCGTACTCGCTGTACGCGCCGCCAAGCTCAGGCTGAGCGGGGTGGGTTGCGTCAGGCGGAGGCCTGACGAGCCCGGTTGCGGGCGGCACGGCGCTTCATCGCGCGACGCTCGTCCTCGCTGAGACCACCCCAGACGCCGGAGTCCTGACCGGACTCAAGCGCCCACTGCAGACACTGGTCCATAACGGGACAGCGACGGCAGACGGCCTTGGCTTCCTCGATCTGCAGCAGCGCAGGACCGGTGTTGCCGATGGGGAAGAAGAGCTCGGGGTCTTCCTCGCGGCAAACGGCGTTGTGACGCCAGTCCATGGCTGCTACCTCTCCTTGGTATTACATGCACGTTGCTTGTGAATGTGAACGCTTTCACGAATCCCTCAACAAGTGAAGGGCCGACCGCCAGGTTCCCTGGCAGGGGTCCTGTGAGTTGAAGGGGATTCCGGTGATCAGTGGACGCCAGTCTTGCGGGCTGTCCCGACCGCCACGTAGAGCCTCGCAAACCTCAGCGACGGATACAACCCCTTCCGGAAAGTTTTTTTTGATTCCTCGGTGTCGACTGGGTCACAGCCGTACTTCCATGGGGTGGATCCTGGCCTAAACGTTCGAGTGAAAGGACTTTGGCCCGTTCCGCTCACACAATCACACGCAGTGCGCGGCGTACGCCTGTGAACGTCACGCTCGTACGCAGTCCTAGATGGTCGCCGTCCATCTGAAGGGGGAGGGGGACCTTCGAATGCAAGGTGAACTGGTCCAGATCGTGCAGGGACACCGCGTGCTTGCCATGGGGTCCGCGCTCGGGGGACGAATTGAGCAACTGCGTGCCATACCGGGCAACCGCGGCGGTCGACAGACGGCTGAGACCGAGTACGTCGATGCCCTTATCGAACGAGGCCTTAGGCGACGTGTACATCGGGCGATTGCCGAGATACGTCCAGGGCGACGCGTTCGAGACTATCGCCACGACCAGATCCTTGATCGGGTCGGCACCCGGCCGCTCGAGCGTGATCGCGCCGTGCCGGCGGTGCTGCTCACCGAAGAACTGCCGGACGACCTGCCGTACGTACAGTGCGTGCGTCGATTTCTTGCCGAGCTCGCGCTGCTGCTCGACCCGCCCGACCACGCCGGCGTCGAAGCCGAGTCCCGCGTTGAAGGTGAACCAGCGGGCCGGGACCGCCTCGTCCTCGGTACCGGGTGTACCCGCGGTCAGGCCGAGGCCGACGAGCCGCTCCTGTTTGTCGCGCAGCGCGTCCAGCAGCGCGCCGGTGGCCTCGATCGGGTCGTTCGGCAGGCCGAGGGCGCGCGCGAAGACATTGGTTGAGCCGCCGGGGACCACCGCGAGGCCGGGCAGCCGGTCCGGGTCGGGGCCGGCGTGGAGGAGGCCGTTGACCACCTCGTTGACCGTGCCGTCGCCGCCGAGGGCCACGACCAGGTCGATGTTGTCGCTCTCCGCCGCCTGCCGGCCCAGGTCACGGGCGTGGCCGCGGTACTCGGTGGTGACGGCCTCCAGCTTCACTTCGCTCGCGAGCGCGTGGATCAGGACATCGCGCCTACGTGCGCTTGTGGTGGTTGCCGCCGGATTGACCACGAGAAGTGCACGCATGGATTGCAGCGTACCTACTCGAAAGTACTGGGCCCAGGGCGCGTTAGAGATCCGGTAAGAGAAAGGGGCGTGAGTCTGAACACGTGGTCCTGCGGGGCGGGGGCCGGTGTTTTCGGGCGAGGGCTACCCTTCTGGCGTGAGCAATGCGCCTACGGCTGAGAAGGCCGACGTAACCGACGGACCCCGTCCTCGGCGGCTGACGTATGCGGCCGCGCTGAACGGGCTGGAAGGCCTCACGCTGGCGGTCGGCGGGGTGTGGATGCTCGTCCTCGGGTTCACCGGATCTCCGGACGACCGGGGCCAGGCGGTCACCGGGGGCATCACGGTGATGCTGCTGGCGCTGCTGCCGCTGCTGGCGGCGCGGGGGTTGCTGCTGCGGAAGAGCTGGAGCCGTGGCCCTGCGGTGATCACGCAGATCATGGCGCTGCCGGTGGCCTACAGCTTGCTGCAGGCCGACAGTGCGGCCGTGCCGGCGGGGATCGTGCTGGCCGTGGTGGCCATTGCCTCGCTGGTGCTGCTGGTGAACTCCGCCACCACCCAGGCCCTTGGGATCAAGGGGCCGGGGCGTAGCGGCTGATCTCTGGTCCTTGACGGAAAGATCTGCGACGGAAAGATCTACGGAGAGCTACGGAGATCTACGGAAGATCTACTCCTCGACCAGCAGCTTCTCGCGCAGCTGGGCCAGCGTCCTCGCCAGCAGCCTCGAGACGTGCATCTGGCTGATGCCGACCTCCTGGGCGATCTGGGACTGGGTCATGTTGCCGAAGAAGCGGAGGAGAAGGATCCGCTTCTCTCGGGGCGGGAGGTCTTCCAGGAGCGGCTTGAGGGACTCGCGGTACTCGACGCCCTCCAGAGCCTCGTCCTCCGCGCCGAGCGTGTCGGCGACCGCCGGGGACTCGTCGTCGGTGTCGGGGACGTCCAGGGACAGGGTGGAGTACGCGTTGGCCGACTCCAGGCCCTCCAGGACCTCCTCCTCCGAGATGGCCAGCTTCTCGGCCAGCTCGTGCACCGTGGGGGAGCGGCCGTGCTGCTGGGACAGCTCCGCCGTGGCGGTCGTGAGCGCGAGGCGCAGCTCCTGGAGACGGCGCGGGACGCGGACCGCCCAGCCCTTGTCGCGGAAGTGGCGCTTGATCTCGCCGACCACGGTCGGGGTGGCGTACGTGGAGAACTCCACGCCCCGCTCCGGGTCGAACCGGTCGACCGACTTGATCAGGCCGATGGTGGCGACCTGGGTGAGGTCGTCCAGCGGCTCGCCGCGGTTGCGGAAGCGGCGCGCGAGGTGCTCCACGAGCGGCAGATGCATCCGGACCAGCTTGTTGCGCAGCTCCGCGTACTCGGGGCTGCCGTCGTTCAGCTTGCGCAGCTCGATGAACATGGCGCGGGCCCCGCTGCGGTCCTGAGGTACGTGCTGGGTCGCCTGCACAACCTCCGCGGCCAGCGCCTCGTCCTCGGCGTATCGCTCGTGCTCGCTCATCGTCCCGCCCGTCGCCCTTCCACGAGCCGTCGCCCCGGCCCGGTCCGGGGCCGCGACCCCGTTCCGCCCTTCCGGGGGCGCGCTCTGCACGGCACCGTCCGGCCCGATCCGCCCGGAGGGTTCCTCCGGGTGCGGCCTGGCCTGTTCCGGGATGCCGTCGATGCCGTCAGCCATGCGTCGGGAGCCGGCCTCGGGGTCTTCGCCCCCGGCCGGCAGCTCCCGAGTGCCGCGCTCTTCGTCCCGCACCGGCCCGTCCCCGTTCCTCACGCCGGCCCGGGTCCCGCGCCGCGCTGTTTGTAGAGGCTGATCGACACGGTCTTGTCCTCGTCGACGGCCGACGAGACCTTGCCGGCGAGGGCCGAGAGCACGGTCCAGGCGAAGGTGTCGCGCGACGGGGCGTGACCGTCAGTGGTCGGGGCGGAGACCGTGACCTCCAGAGAGTCGTCGACGAGGCGGAAGACACAGCTGAGCACCGAGCCGGGAACGGCCTGCTGGAGCAGGATCGCGCAGGCCTCGTCCACCGCGATGCGCAGGTCCTCGATCTCGTCCAGGGTGAAGTCCAAGCGGGCGGCGAGACCGGCCGTGGCCGTCCGCAGCACCGACAGGTAGGCACCCGCAGCCGGCAGCCGGACTTCCACGAAGTCCTGGGTCGCGGGCTCGCCTGCGATCTGGGACACCCTCACCTCCATGGTGGTACAAGCTTTTCGGGGCCGAGGGTCGCCCCCCGGGGTAACGCACTACATGCTTCAGCGGTGACGCTACCGCGCTCCGAACTTTTCTGTCCCGGGACCCCAACCCCCTGGCGTCACTCACAGTAAACCTGTGGATACGCTCCGTGTCTAGGGGTCCGGCTTGCCCAATTGGGAAGAGCGCGCGCCGGGTTGACGTACCCCGGCGTCGAACCGTCGAACCGTCGCCGCGGCCGCCGTCGGCAGCCGTAGTGCAGTGTCACACGAGGACGTGGTCGACGAAGCACCAGCGCCAGTCCTCACCTGGCTCGAAGGTCCGCATCACCGGGTGACCGGACGTCTCGTGGTGACCCGTCGCGTGTCTTCCCGGTGACGAGTCGCAGCACGCGACATGGCCACAGGTCAGACAGATCCGCAGCTGGACCGGGTGCCAGCCCCGGGCCAGACACTCCGGGCAGGTCTTGTTCTGCGGCTCGGGTTCCGGGTGCGGCAGCGCGGAGGCGTGCGTGCACTGTTTCATGATTGCCAGATTACGACGGGTGTGCGGGTGGCCGCGCGGAAAATGAGGGCGGGCGAGGATCATGGACGTGTTGCCACTGCTGTTGCTGGTTGCGGGAAGCGCGGCGATCGCCGGCGCGGCGCGGCGCACCCCGGTGCCGGCGCCCCTGCTGCTGGTCGCCGTCGGCCTGGCGGTGTCGTACATTCCCGGAGTTCCCGACTACACGCTCGAGCCGGACATCGTGCTCCCGCTGGTGCTGCCTCCGCTGCTGTACAAGGAGGGCACCGAGAGCTCGTATCTCGACCTGCGGGCGAACATGCGGCCCGTGGCGCTGCTGTCGGTGGGGTACGTGCTCTTCGCGACCTTCGTCGTCGGCTGGGCCGCCTACGCGATCGTGCCCGGGCTGCCGCTGCCCGCGGCGCTGGCGCTGGGCGCGGTGCTTGCGCCCACGGACGCCGTCGCGGCCGCGTCGATCGCCCGCCGGGTGGGACTGCCGTCCCGGCTCACCACGATCCTGCAGGGCGAGTCCCTGCTGAACGACGCCACGGCGATCACCGCCTACCGGGTGGCCGTCGCGGCCGCCCTCGGCGAGAGCGCCTCCTGGATCGACGGGGTCGGCGAGTTCCTGCTGGCCGCGTTCGGCGGCGTACTGGTCGGCGTGGCGCTGATGGTGCCGATCCACTGGCTGCGCACCCATCTGAAGGAGCCCCTGCTCCAGAACACGCTGTCGCTGCTGATCCCGTTCGTCGCCTACGGCGTCGCCGAGCAGTTCCACGCCTCCGGTGTGCTGGCGGTCGTGGTGGTCGCCCTCTATCTCGGCCACCGCGCCTGGGAGGTCGACTTCGCCACCCGCCTCCAGGAGGAGGCGGTGTGGCGGATGGTCGCGTTCCTGCTGGAATCGGCGGTCTTCGCACTGATCGGACTGCAGCTGCCGGTCGTCCTGAAGGGTCTCGGGGCGTACAGGGTCATCGACGCCGCCTGGTACGCGATCGCCCTCTTCCTCGTCGTGGTCGCGGCCCGGTTCGTGTGGATCTACCCGGCGTCCTTCCTGCCGCGCCTGCTGTTCCGGCGGATTCGTGAACGCGAGGAGGACCTCAACTGGAGGAGCCCCATCGTCGCCTCCTGGGCCGCCATGCGTGGCGTGGTCTCGCTGGCCGTCGCCTTCTCGATCCCGCTCACCGTGCACGGCGGCAGCCCCTTCCCGCAGCGCAACC
Organism: Streptomyces sp. NPDC111744; assembly: GCF_055634995.1. Taxonomy (NCBI): domain Bacteria; kingdom Bacillati; phylum Actinomycetota; class Actinomycetes; order Kitasatosporales; family Streptomycetaceae; genus Streptomyces; species Streptomyces sp. NPDC111744. The sequence continues at coordinate 89,054 of NZ_JBVKCG010000001.1, read as the reverse complement.
TGATCCTGTTCCTGACCTTCACGACCGTCATCGGAACCCTGGTGGTGCAGGGCCTCAGCCTGGCTCCGCTGATCCGCCTGATGAAGTTCCCGCCCCGGGACGTGCAGGCCGAGACCCTCGCCGAGGCCAACGCCCAGGCGCAGGCGTCCCGCGCGGCCGAGAACCGCCTCGACGACCTCCTCGCCGACGACCGCAACCAACTGCCGCCGCCGCTCGCCGACCGCCTGCGCACGGTCCTGGAACGCCGCCGCAACGCCGTCTGGGAACGGCTCGGCCAGACCAACCCCATCACCGGCGAGTCGGTCGACGAGACCTATCGCCGTCTGTCCCGTGACATGATCAGCGCCGAACGCGAGGTCTTCGTCCGCCTCCGCGACCACCGTTACATCGACGACGAGATGCTCCGCACGCTGCTGCGCCGACTGGACCTGGAGGAGGCGGCGGCATACCGGGAGGCGGCCTGAACTCGCAGGAGAAGCGCTGGTCAGGCGGTGATGACCGCCGCCACCCGCGTCCCCCGCCCCCACGCCCCTTCCGCGGCCAGCTCGACAAGCCCGTACAGCAATTTGGCGACATACAACCGCTCCACCGCGACCCCGTGCCGGTCCTCGAAGTCCCTGGCGAAGTCCTGGAGTTCGGGCGTCGTCCGCGCGTACCCGCCGAAGTGGAACCGTCCGTCGAGCGACCACTCCCCTCGTCGCCCCCCGAACGCCTCCGTCTGGAGCCGCTCCGTCTCCCCTTCCAGGAACCCGCCCTTCAGCACCGGCACCCCCAGCGCCCGCTGCCCCGTGCCCAGCCCGGCGGCGAGCCCGGCCAGCGTGCCCCCGGTTCCGCACGCGATCGCCACCACGTCGGCCCGTCCGCGCAACTCCTCGCCGAGGGCGCGGCATCCCCGTACCGCGGCGGCGTTGCTGCCGCCCTCCGGCACGACATACGCGTCCTCGGCTCCCGCCGCGCGCGCCAGAGCGGCCAGCACCTCCGGCTCGGTCTTGCGTCGGTACGTCGACCTGTCGACGAAGTGCAGACGCATGCCGTCGGCCGCGCACCGCGCCAGCGAGGGGTTCAGCGGCCGGGCGGCCAGTTCCTCGCCTCTGACCACCCCCACCGTGGGAAAACCGAGCAGGCGCCCCGCCGTGGCCGTCGCCCGCAGATGGTTGGAGTACGCCCCGCCGAAGGTGAGCACCGGCCGTCCGTCCGCCGCCTCGATGTTCGGGACCAGTTTGCGCCACTTGTTGCCGATCAGCTCCGGGTGGATCAGGTCGTCCCGCTTGAGGAGGAGCCGGACGCCGTGGCGGGCGAACCGGTCGTCGGCCAGCTCCTCAAGGGGGGAGGGGAGCCGGGGGCTGAGTATGTCGGCGCTGGTCACGCCGTCATTGTCGCCCGGGGCGCGCACAAGCGGTCACTTCAGGCGGTCCCGGACGCGCTCGCGCAGCCAGTCCATGGTGAAGCCGCGGGGGTCCACCTTCCCCGGCTGCCACTCCAGGTGGCCGATCACCGACCGCTCGGTCCAGCCGTGCCGCCGGCACACCGCCGCGGCCACCTTCTCGATCGCCTCCAGCTGGGCCTCGGGCCAGGGGTCCTCGCCGTCGCCCAGGTTCTCGCACTCGAAGCCGTAGAAGTGCCGGTTGCCGTCCGTGTTCGCCTCGTTGTCCGGGGGCAGCGCCTTCTCGGCGATCACGGCGCGCAGCACGTCGTCGTCGCCCGGTCCCGCGTGATTGGCGCGGCCGTGGCCGACCAGATGGACCGTGCCGTCCTTGGCGATGACGCCGTGGCACAGCGGGCCGGGGAGGTCAGGGCGGCCGTCGTAGCAGATCCGGACCGTGTGTTCGGTGCCGTGGGTCACCGTGTGGTGGATCATCACGCCGTGGACCGGGCCCCAGGGCCCCTTGTGGTTCCGGTTGTGTTCTCTCCACTCGCCGACCTCGACGACCGTGACGCCCTCGGTGCGCAACGCGTCGAGGAAGGCGTCCGCGGACATGGGTAGGGCCATGACCGCCTCCTTCGCTTTTGTGCTGGCCTGTACCGAACTTCTACAGAAGCCGGATCTCCGGGACCAGCTCCCACGAGGGCGTTCGGATGGCGTGCGAGCCGATCAGGACAAGTCGCCATATCGCGGGTCAGGTGAGTGGATATTCGCCCGGCATGCCCACTCGTTCGATGATCTATTCCCGCTCTTTTGGGTAATGGCACCAGCACGCTGCGTGATGACAGGGTGGTCGGCGAGACCGATGCGCGGGCAGTTCGGCGTCCGTGCAGGTATGGGAGGGCATTTCCTTATGTCGGTAGGCGAAGAGGTCCGCACGGATCAGGGCAAGCCGCAGCAGTCTCTGGACACCGCGGCCGCGCGGAACCTGGCCACCACGACCAAGTCCGCGCCCCAGATGCAGGAGATCAGTTCCCGCTGGCTGCTGCGGACGCTGCCCTGGGTCGATGTCCAGGGCGGCACGTACCGAGTGAACCGGCGGCTCACCTACACGGTCGGCGACGGCCGTATCACGTTCCTGAAGACCGGCGACCGTGTCGAGGTCATCCCCGCGGAGCTGGGCGAGCTGCCCATTCTGCGGTCGTACGAGGACCAGGAGGTGCTGGGCGAGCTGGCCCAGCGCTGCCGGCAGCGCGACTTCGCCGCTGGCGAGGTCATCGCCTCGTTCGGGAACCAGGCGGAGGAGGTCCATCTGCTGGCCCACGGCCGGGTCGAGAAGATCGGCACCGGCCCCTACGGAGACGACGCGGTGCTCGGCGTCCTCGCCGACGGCGCGCACTTCGGCGAGCAGGGCCTGATCGACCCGGACGCCATCTGGGAGTACACCGCCCGCGCGGACACGGCCTGCACCGTGCTGACCCTGTCCCGGCAGGACTTCGAGCAGGTCGCGGAGCGCGCCGACTCACTGCGCGAGCACCTTCAGCAGCTGCGCGCGATCCCCGAGCAGCGCACCAACAAGTACGGCGAGAAGGAGGTCGCCCTCGCGGCCGGCCACAGCGGCGAGCCCGAGATCCCGCACACCTTCGTCGACTACGAGGCCCGGCCGCGTGAGTACGAGCTGAGCATCGCCCAGACCGTGCTGCGCATCCACACCCGGGTGGCCGACCTCTACAACCAGCCGATGAACCAGACCGAGCATCAGCTGCGGCTCACCGTCGAGGCGTTGAAGGAGCGCCAGGAGCACGAGCTGATCAACAACTCGGAGTTCGGGCTGCTCAGCAACTGCCAGTACGACCAGCGGCTGCAGCCGCACGACGGCGTGCCCAGCCCGGACGACATGGACGAGCTGCTCAGCCGCCGGCGCGGCACCAAGCTCTTCCTCGCCCACCCGCGCGCGATCGCCGCCTTCGGGCGTGAGCTCAACAAGCGCGGACTCGTCCCCGAGTCCGTCGAGATCGGCGGCAACCGCATCCCGACCTGGCGCGGGGTCCCGATCTACCCGTGCAACAAGATCCCCGTCTCCGAGGCCCGGACCACCTCGATCATCGCCATGCGTACGGGCGAGGCGGACCAGGGCGTCATCGGGCTGCGCCAGTCCGGGATCCCCGACGAGATCGAGCCGAGCCTCTCGGTCCGCTTCATGGGCATCAACGAGCAGGCCATCATCAACTACCTGGTCACGGCCTACTACTCGGCGGCCGTCCTGGTCCCTGACGCGCTCGGCGTGCTGGAGAACGTCGAGATCGGCCGCTGGAGGTGACGTTTCCGCACTTGGCGGCCGTGTTCCCGCCCTCCGGGGCGGGTACATCCTCGGGGTACGTGCCGAGCCGGGGCGGAGACGCCACCGTTTGCGCACTCCGCGAGGGGGAGGCCATGACCGAGTTCGTGACGGAGCGGCAGCAGCGTGCCGCGGGGGTGCCGCCGGAGAGGCCCGAGCCCCTCGACGGGGCCGAGGCGGCGGCCGTCCTGGAGCGCGCCCGGGCGTCCGTCGACCCCGAACTGCACGCGGCCGTCGACTCGTTGCCCGGTTCGATGCGGCGGATCGCTCGCTACCACTTCGGGTGGGAGCACGCGGACGGCACCCCGGCGGCCGGCAACGCGGGCAAGGCCATCCGGCCCGCCCTCGTCCTCACCGCCGCCGACGCGCTCGGCGGACCCGCGGCCCGGGCGTCCGCCGTGCGGGCCGCGGCCGCCGTGGAGCTGGTGCACAACTTCACCCTGCTGCACGACGACGTCATGGACCGGGACACCTCCCGCAGGCACCGGCCCACGGCGTGGACCGTGTTCGGCGACGCCGACGCGATCCTCGCCGGGGACGCCCTCCAGGCGCTGGCCCTGCGGCTGCTCGCCGAGGACCCGCACCCGGCGTCCGGGGCCGCCGCCTCCCGGCTCGCCCAGTGCGTCATCGAACTGTGCGCCGGTCAGCACGCGGACACGGCCATGGAGGACCGGGCCCCCGGCGAGGTCACCCTCGACGAGGTGCTCGCCATGGCCGAGGCCAAGACCGGGGCGCTGCTCGGCTCCGCCTGCGCCCTGGGCGCGCTGTACGCGGGGGCGGGAGCGGAGGAGGTGGCGGCGCTCGACGGCTTCGGACGGCAGGCCGGGCTCGCCTTCCAGCTGATCGACGACATCATCGGGATATGGGGTGATCCACGGCGCACCGGCAAGCCGGCCGGCGCGGACCTGGCGGCCCGCAAGAAGTCCCTGCCGGTCGTCGCGGCCCTCACCTCCGGCACCCCGGCCGCGGGCGAACTCGCCGAGCTGTACGCCAAGCCGCGGGTGCGGGCCGACGCCGACGAGATCGCACGTACGGCACTGGCCGTGGAGCGGGCGGGCGGCCGCGACTGGGCGCAGGCCGAGGCGGCCGACCGGATGGCCCGGGCGATGCAGGAGCTCGCCCGTGCCGTACCCGACCCCGAGTCGGCCACAGGCCTGCTCGCGCTCGCCGAGTTCGTGACCCGGCGCAGCAGGTGAAGACCCCGGAGCCCCCGGGACCGCGCGGCTCCTGACCCCGCACGGCCCCCCGGGGGCTCCGGCCCGACGGGTCCCGCACATCCCCACGGTGTGCGGGGCCCGCCGACTTACGCCCCGGGAAGCGCGCGTGGGCAGGAAGCGCTGAACCCGGCCCCGGCCTACGCTGGGAGCATGGACAGCCAGGACCCGGTCTGTCCGGTCTGCGGACAGGCCGTCGAGAGTGTGGTGCGGCGCCACAAGACGCTGGGTGCCTGGGTTCCGGTCTGGGTGCCGGGGCCCTGCCGCAACCCCCACTGCGCCGAGTACACCGGACCGCCGAGCCCGCGGGAGCAGTCACCGCCACCACAGCAGCCGCCCGAATCCGCCGGGAGGAGATCCTGACCGGTGACGCGGCCCGCGCCGCCCGGCCGACGCCGTAACGTGATCACATGACCGGACTCCCGAACATCCTGCACATCACCGAGCGCGCCCTGTGGGAGGAGGCCCGTGCGCGGGGCACCTACGAGCTGTCCACCCGCGGACGCACCCTCCAGGAGGAGGGCTTCATCCACTGCTCCACCCGCGACCAACTCCCGCGCATCGCCGCCTTCTTGTACGGCTCCTACGACGGCCCGGACGAACTGGTGGTGCTGGTCATCGACCCGGCCCGGGTCGGCGTACCGGTGAAGTGGGAGGCGGCGGAGCCGGGCGGCGAGGAGTTCCCGCACGTGTACGGGCCGGTGCCGGTCACGGCCGTGGTGGACGTGGAGCCCTGGGGCTAACCCCGGCTCGGGAGTCCGCCGGTCTCCGGGTCCCGGCCGGTCAGGCAGTAGACGCCGCCCGCCGGGTCCCGCATCACCGTCCAGTGCCGGCCGTCGGCCACCTGTACGGCGCCGAGTTCCTCGTGCCGGGCCCGGGTGGCCGCGATGTCCGCACAGGCCAGGTCGAGGTGGGCGGCGGCGGGGCGCTCGTCGTCCAGCCGCTGGAGCAGGATCCGCACGGGCAGCCCGGCCGGCGGCCTCAGCCCCCGGAACTCCGGCAGTGAACCGGTCAGCAGTTCCCAGCCGGTCAGCTCCGCCCAGAACGCGGTCTCCGTCTCGTACGCGGACGGCGGGATGTCGAGGCTGACCTGGTCGAGCCGGCTGCCCGCGACGACCGGCGGCCGTACCGACTCCCCCTGCCAGGGCACCGCGCACCACAGCTGCCCGGCGGGCGAACCCAGTACGGCCCATCCCTCGTGCTCCGCGACCGGCTCGGCGCCGAGTTCCCGGGCGTGCTTCACCAGGCCCGGCACGTCCTCGACGCAGAGGTCCAGGTGGGCTCCGCCGGGGCCCGAGTCGACGCCCTGGAGCTTGACGCAGGCGTCGACGCCGGTGGCCGGCAGCAGCGTCACGAACTCGTCGTTCTCCCCGCGGGGTGCGGAGAGGAAGGTGCCGGTCACGGCCGTCCAGAACGCCTGGGCGGCGGCGAGGTGCGCGGCGGGGCGGTCGGCGAAGGCGTACGTCCAGCTGATGGTCATGGACGGGATCGTAGGGGTCCTACTTGCCCCGGCGTTCCGTGAAGCGGAGCAGGTTGCCCGCCGGGTCCCGGAACGCGCAGTCCCGTACGCCCCAGTGCTGGTCCGTCGGCTCCTGGATCACGTCACCGCCGTGTTCCCGCACCCGCTCGTACAGCGCGTCACAGTCGGTGGTGGAGAAGATCACCCCGCGCAGCATGCCCTTGGCGAGCAGTTCGGCCATGGCCTGCCGGTCGGCGGGGGAGGCGTCCGGGTTGGCGCCGGGCGGCTCCAGCACGATCTCCACGCCCGGCTGCTGGGGCGACCCGACCGTCACCCACCGCATCCCCTCGAACGCCACGTCGTTGTGGACCTCCAGGCCGAGGACGTCCCGGTAGAAGGCCAGGGCCTTGTCATGGTCGTCGACGGCGATGAAACACTGCGCGAGTTTTACGTCCATGGGGTCAGGCTAGGAGGAAACGGCCGGCCGTGCCGGGTCGGCTGATGACCTCAGCTCACGGCCGAGACGTAGGGGTCGGTCGGGGGGCGAGGTGGCCCGAGCGATGAGGGCCGGAGCACAGATGCCCGAGGTGGTGGCGGGGGCCCGGGTGACATGGGCGGCCGTGACGGTCGACGGGCCGTCCGGGGCTGTGCCCGCGCGGGCGGTGTGGGTCCGGGCCAGAGCCGCCGCCTGGTCCACGCTGCGGCGCGGCTGGGTGATCAAGGCGCGCAGGCAGGAGGCAGGAGGCGAGCACGGTGAGCGGGCCGCCCGCGCCCAGCAGTACGGACACCGTGTCGAGCGGGGCGCCCAGCCGGCCCTCGGCCGGGGCGTCCCGGGTCAGCCGGACCTTGCCGGCGAGGGCCGGCTCGCCGTGGAGCCAGTCGGTCAGGGACTCCGCGTCCGAGACCGGGTGGGGGCTCAGGACGGAGAAGATTGCAGTTGCCACGTATCCCCGATGCGTTCAATGGCCCCGTCGGACAACGGTGTTGACCTTGACGGCCAGTGCAGGGCCGGGGCAGCGCACAGTGACCTGGTCAGTACGGGCGGCGACGGGGCCGGGTGAAGGTACGGGCCACACAGGACGGGATCACCGTGCTCTCCCCGTGGTCCCGCGCCCGGTACGCGCTCGGCGTCTCCCCGACCAGCTCGGTGAACCGCGAGCTGAAGGACCCCAGCGACGTACAGCCGACGGCCATGCACACCTCCGTCACCGTGAGGTCGCCGCGCCGCAGCAGCGCCTTGGCCCGTTCGACCCGGCGGGTCATGAGGTAGCTGTACGGCGTCTCACCGAAGGCCTTGCGGAAGCTGCGCTGGAAGTGTCCCGGCGACATGAGGGCCGTCCGCGCGAGCTCGGTCATGTCGAGCGGTTCGGCGTACTCGCGGTCCATGCGGTCGCGCGCCCGGCGCAGCCGCCTCAGGTCCTCCACGGTCATGGCCCCAGCATGACATGCACACCGCGCAGTTCTGGAACCTTCTTCGCCTCCGGTTCTCGTGCAATTGGCTCGCACTTGTTTGCATAAAAGAATGGACCACATCGCGTTGCTCGTGGCGGTCGTCATCGTCACGGCACTTGCCTTCGACTTCACCAATGGGTTCCATGACACGGCGAACGCGATGGCCACGTCCATCGCCACGGGTGCGCTCAAACCGAAGACGGCCGTCCTGATCAGCGGGGTACTGAACCTGGTCGGAGCCTTCCTCTCCACGGAGGTCGCCAAGACGATCTCCGGCGGCATTGTGGACGACGCCAAGGTGACTCCAGCGATGATCTTCGCGGGGCTCGTGGGTGCGATCCTGTGGAACCTGCTGACCTGGCTGGTCGGACTGCCCTCCAGTTCCTCGCACGCCCTGTTCGGCGGGCTGATCGGCGCGGTGTGGGTCGGTGCGGGCTCGGGCGCCGTGCACTTTGACAAGGTTGTCGAGAAGATCCTGATCCCCGCCGTGGCCTCGCCGGTCGTGGCGGGCGTCGCCGCTCTGATCGCCACGTACTTCGCCTACCGGCTCACCGCCCGCGGCCGCGCGGACTCCGTCACCCGGGGCTTCCGGCTCGGGCAGATCGGCTCCGCCTCGCTGGTCTCGCTCGCGCACGGAACGAACGACGCGCAGAAGACCATGGGCATCATCACGCTGGCCCTGATCTCCACGGGCGCGCTCAGCCACGACGCGGGCCCGCCGGTCTGGGTGATCTTCAGCGCCGGTCTCGCCATCGCCCTCGGCACCTACATCGGCGGCTGGCGGATCATCCGCACGATGGGCAAGGGGCTGACCGAGATCCAGTCCCCGCAGGGCTACGCGGCGGAGACGGCCTCCACGGCGGTCATCCTGACCTCCGCCCACCTCGGCTTCGCCCTCTCCACCACACAGGTCGCCTCCGGCTCGATCCTCGGCGCGGGCCTCGGCCGGCGTCTCGCGGAGGTCCGCTGGGGCGTGGCGGGCCGCATGGTGGCCGCCTGGCTGGTCACGCTGCCCTGCGCCGCGCTGGTCGGCGGCGTCTCCGCGGCCACGGTCAAGCACGGCGGCAACTTCGGCACGGTCGTGGTCGCGCTGGTCGGCGCGGCGCTCGCGACCGGCATCGTCATCCTGTCGCGCCGCAACCCGGTCCACGCCGACAACGTCAACGACCACCACGAGGTCGCCATCCGCACCCCGGCACCGAGCAACGTCGGCACCGCCGCCTGAGACACGGGAGCACCGCACAATGAGCATCGACTGGACCGCACTCGGGCAGGTCACCGCGGTGAGCATCGGCGTTACAGTCGCAGTGGTGGTCGTCTTCGCCCTCGGTGTCCTCGGGCTCGCCCGTTACGAGGGTGCCAAGGAGCAGGGCGGCACCGGCACCGTGGGCGCCGCCCAGGCAGGGCTCTGCTTCCTCGCCTGTGTGGCGGTGGTGGCGTACAGCATCTACCTGATCGTGCCGCAGTTCCACTGACCCGTTACCCCACTGAGCCGCTGAGGAGGACTGGATGACGACGCCGGACCTGCTGTCCGACCTGGCCGACCTGGCCGACCTGAAGGTCGACTACAGCGACCCGGACGACCCCGTACTCATCCGCCCGGACGGGTCCCCGATCGACACCTGGCGGGAGAACTACCCGTACCCGCAGCGCATGGAGCGCAAGGAGTACGAGTGGCACAAGCGGCTCCAGCAGATCGAACTGCTGAAGTTGCAGACCTGGATCAAGGAGACGGGGCGCCGGATAGTCATCGTCTTCGAGGGACGGGACGCGGCCGGCAAGGGCGGCACCATCAAGCGCTTCACGGAGCACCTGAACCCCCGTGGTGCGCGCGTGGTGGCACTGGAGAAGCCCACGGAACGCGAGAGCGGCCAGTGGTACTTCCAGCGCTACGTCGAACACCTCCCGACGGCCGGTGAGATCGTCCTCTTCGACCGGTCCTGGTACAACCGGGCAGGCGTCGAGCGGGTCATGGGCTTCTGCTCGGACGACGAGTACCGGCGCTTCATGCGCCAGGCGCCACTGTTCGAGCGGATGCTGGTGGACGACGGGGTGGACCTGGTGAAGTTCTGGTTCTCGGTCTCGCAGGGCGAGCAGCGGACCCGCTTCACCATCCGCCGGGTCGACCCGGTACGGCAGTGGAAGCTCAGCCCGATGGACCTGGCCTCGCTGGACCGCTGGGACGACTACACGGCCGCGAAGGTCGCGATGTTCCGGGAGACGGACACCGAGTACGCCCCCTGGACGGTGGTCAAGAGCAACGACAAGAAGCGCGCCCGCGTCGAGGCCATGCGCAGCGTCCTGGCCCGCTTCGACTACGCCGACAAGGACGAGGAAGTCGTCGGCAGGCCTGACCCGCGGATCGTGGGTGCGGCGGCGGGCCTCCTGGAGGCCGGCGAGGACGACCACGACCGCCGGCACTGACACCGACGGGCATGGCAGAGGCCGACCGGATCTCCGGTCGGCCTCTTTGCTTCGATTTGCTTCGGCTTGCTTCTGGAATCGGATGGACACGGCTCGGCACGGTGCCCCAGGCTCTTCCGCATGATCCGTGCCGCCACCGAGGACGACGTCGCCGAGATCCACACGATGATCCGCGAACTCGCCGAGTACGAACAGGCCCTGGAACAGGCCCGGGCCACCGAGGACCAGCTGCGCGAGGCGCTGTTCGGCCCCCATCCCGCCGCCTACGCCCTGATCGCCGAGGACGACACCACGGGCGAGGTCGTGGGCTACGCCCTGTGGTTCCCACGCTTCTCGACCTGGACCGGCACCCGGGGCATGCACCTGGAGGACCTCTACGTACGGCCGCAGGCCCGCGGCGGGGGACATGGCAGGGCCCTGCTCGCCTCCCTCGCCACGCTCTGCCTGCGCAGCGGCTACGAGCGCTTCGAGTGGTGGGTCCTCAACTGGAACGAACCTGCGATCGACTTCTACAAGTCGCTCGGCGTGGAGTTCCTGGACGAGTGGCGGGTATGCCGCCTGACCGGCACCCCGCTCAAGAACCTGGCTGCTGCTGCCTCGTAGGTCATCGTCGTCGAACTCCCCGTCGAGGAGCGACATCGGGCCGCGCAGCACCGTACGCGCAAGGCGCTCAAGGGTCTTCGGGATCCCAGTTGGTTTCCCCGATCTCCGTCAGCAGCGCCTCACGCTGCCGAGGAGGCAGCGATTCGCCGTTGACGCTGTGCATGCCCCAGCGGACGGGGCAGGGCCCTTCATGGCCTGGGTCGGGGCACAGGACCTCCGAGATCCGGTCCATCAGCTCCTCGTGCCGGGCCGCCGTGGTGCGCGATCTGCACCTGCCAGAGCCCGGGTTGCTCCGCAGGGTCTTGCGTGGGTCGGGCGCGACGGCTGTCCTCGTCTCGTGGAGTCCCCTGGAGCCTGCGGCCGGGCAGAAAAGACCGCACCCGGGCCGTCATGGACGCCGTTCTCGGCGGCCTGCGGACCGGGTGCGGTCAGGTGGACCGGAAGGTCAGGCCTTCTTGGTCTCCCAGAAGATCTTGTCGATCTCGGCGATGAGCTCCAGGGCCTTCTCGCCGGTCTTCGGGTCCGTGGACGCCTTGGCGGCGGACAGGGCCTTCAGGGTGTCGTTGACCAGCTGGTGCAGGTGCGGGTACTTCTCGAAGTGCGGGGGCTTGAAGTAGTCGCTCCAGAGGACCGACACGTGGTGCTTGGCGAGCTCGGCGCGCTGCTCCTTGATGACGGTGGCGCGAGCCTGGAAGTGCGGGTCGTCGTTGGCGGCCATCTTTTCCTGGATGGCCTTCACCGACTCCGCCTCGATGCGGGCCTGGGCCGGGTCGTACACACCGCAGGGCAGGTCGCAGTGCGCGCTGACCTTGACCTTGGGGGCAAACAGGCGGGAAAGCATGGAGCATTCCTTCCTCGTGATCGTCTTCTCAGGTGGGACATTACTCCCTGGGAAGCCTGATTTCGCGAGTGCCCCCATGGGCTTAGGACAAAAGTCCAGGGTCAGACTGAGACTGGTGGAGGAACGGACCGGGGAGGTGCCGGCGATGCCGGAGCTGTCGCAGGAGACCGAGCGGGGGAGGGGCGCCGCGCCCTTCGGACTGGCCGAGGTGACCGGCCCGTCGATGGTGCCCACGCTCTACCAGGGGGATCAGCTCCTGGTCTGGTACGGGGCCCGGGTGAGGGCCGGTGACGTCGTCGTCCTGCGTCACCCTTTCCAGCAGGACCTGCTGGTCGTCAAACGGGCCGTGGAGCTGCGCGAGGGCGGCTGGTGGGTGCTCGGGGACAACGCGTACGCGGGCGGGGACAGCACGGACTACGGGACCGTGCCGGAGGAGCTGATCCTCGGCCGCGCCCTGTTCCGCTGGCGGCCGCGCAAGGCCGGTCAGCGTTCGCCGCTGGCGCTGGCAGGCTGGGCGCTCTCGGCCGCCCGCCCGGTGCTCGCCGACCGCTCCGGCCGGTCCGCCTCCAGGCGTTTGCGGGCCCGGTAGGCGGCCACGTTGGCCCTGGTCGCGCAGCGGTCCGAGCAGTAGCGCCGGGAGCGGTTGGTGGAGGTGTCGAGGTAGGCGTTGCGGCACGGCGCCGCCTCGCACAGGCCGAGCCGGTCGACGCCGTACTCGGTGAGATGGAAGGCCAGGCCCATCGCCGCGATCGCCGCATAGCCCGCGGTGGCGTTGGAGGGGTGGTCCGCCAGGTGCATGTGCCACAGCGGGCGGCCGTCCTCGTCCCGGTAGTCGTGGCCGGAGATCTGCGGCGACACCGGGAATTCGAGCAGCAGTGAGTTCAGCAGGTCCACGGCCAGCGTCTCGTCGCCCTGGTCGGCCGCCTCGAAGACCGCGCGCAGCCGGGCCCGCACCGAGCGGAAGCGGGTGACATCGGCGTCGGTGGTGCGGCGGGCCGCCGACGCGTTGACCCCGAAGAGGTCGCGGACGGCCTCGACCGAGGTGAGGGAGTCCTTGCCCCGGGCCGGTTCCTCGCTGTTGACGAGTCGGACGGCGTAATCCGAGTAATAGGCCAGTTCCACTTGTAGTCCTTACGGGGGTGCTCTACGGTCAGTGGTGCGGTCGGGTAACAGCCGGTCGTGCTTCCAGGGTATTACGGGACTTGTGCGGTGGAGGGTTGCCATGACGGACGCGCAGACGACCACGACCGGGGCCGACTGGGGCGCCTGGCAGAAGAGCTGGGACCGTCAGCAGGAGTGGTACATGCCGGACCGCGAGGAACGCTTCCGGATCATGCTCGACATGGTCGAGGCGCTCGTCGGTACGGCCCCTCGGGTCCTGGACCTGGCGTGCGGCACCGGAAGCATCACCGCCCGGCTGCTCGCCCGCTTCCCGGAGGCGGTGAGCGTCGGAGTCGACCTCGACCCGGCCCTCCTCGCCATCGCCGAAGGCACCTTCGCGGGCGACGACCGGGTCACGTTCGTCACCGCCGACCTCAAGGACCCCGAGTGGCTCACGAGGCTGCCGTACGACTCGTACGACGCCGTCCTCACCGCCACGGCCCTGCACTGGCTGCACAGCGAACCCCTCGCGGCCCTCTACGGTCAGGTCGCGGAACTCGTTCGCGACGGCGGTGTCTTCATGAACGCGGACCACATGATCGACGACAGCACGCCCCGGATCAACGCGGCGGAACGGGCACAGCGGCATCGTCGTATGGATCAGGCCAAGGAGTCGGGGGCGCTCGACTGGGCCGAGTGGTGGCAACTGGCCGCGCAGGACCCGGCGCTGGCCGGGCCGACGGCCCGCCGGTTCGAGATCTACGGCGAGCACGCCGAAGGCGACATGCCCTCGCCGGCCTGGCACGCGCGCGTGTTGCGGGAGAAGGGGTTCGGGGAGGCCCGGGCGGTGTGGTGCTCGCCGTCGGACACCCTGCTGCTCGCGGTCAAGTAGCGCCGAGAGGGCGGTAGGAGCATGCCGAAAGGGCGGTACGAGCATCCTCGTACCGCCCCTTTCGCGTCGTACCGCGCCTTCGCGTCGTACCGCGCCTTCGCGTCGCGCCGCGGAACCGTCGTACTCGCTACAGCACCTTCGACAGGAACGACTTCGTCCGGTCGTGCTGCGGGTTGGTCAGTACGTCGCGCGGGTGGCCGGACTCGACCACCACGCCGTCGTCCATGAAGACCAGGCTGTCGCCGACCTCGCGGGCGAAGCCCATCTCGTGGGTGACGACGATCATCGTCATGCCGTCCTCGGCCAGGTCCCGCATCACGTCCAGGACCTCGCCGACCAGCTCCGGGTCGAGCGCGGAGGTCGGCTCGTCGAAGAGCATCAGCTTGGGCTGCATGGCGAGCGCTCGGGCGATCGCGACGCGCTGCTGCTGGCCGCCGGAGAGCTGCGCCGGGTAGTGGCCCCTGCGGTCGCCGAGGCCCACCCGGTCCAGGAGCCGCTCCGCGCGTTCCCGTGCCACCGCCCTGGACTCGCGCTTGACCTGGACCGGCGCCTCCATGACGTTCTCCAGGGCCGTCATGTGCGGGAAGAGGTTGAAGCGCTGGAACACCATGCCGATGTCCCGCCGCTGCGCCGCGACCTCCTTCTCCTTCAGCTCGTAGAGCTTGTCGCCGTGCTGGCGGTAGCCGACCAGGTGGCCGTCGACGTACAGACGGCCGGCGCTGACCTTCTCCAGGTGGTTGATGCACCGCAGGAACGTGCTCTTGCCGGAGCCGGACGGGCCGATCAGGCAGAACACCTCGCGCGGCAGCACCTCCAGGTCGATGCCCTTGAGGATGTGCGCCAGCCCGAACGACTTGTGCACGCCTTCGGCCTTGACCATCGGCGCGCCGCTGCTCGGCGGGGTGATGTCCTTGGCGAGACCGGTCATCGGGCCACCTCCGGGCGGCGGAACGAACCGAACAGTCGGAGGTTCTTCTTCAGACGCTGGAACGGCGTCGGTGGCAGGCTGCGCGTCGAACCGCGGGCGTAACGGCGCTCGAGGTAGTACTGGCCGACGCTGAAGACGCTGGTGAGGATCAGGTACCAGATCGACGCGACGAAGTACATCTCGACCACCGCCAGCGAGGTGCTGGAGATGTCCTGGGCGCGCTTGATCAGTTCGTTGAACTGCACCGCGTACGCCAGCGACGAGGTCTTGAGCATGTTGATGAACTCGTTGCCGGTCGGCGGCACGATCACGCGCATCGCCTGCGGCAGGATCACCCGGCGCAGTGTCTGCCCGCTGGTCATGCCCAGCGCGTGCGAGGCCTCGGTCTGGCCCTCGTCGACCGACTGGATGCCGGCCCGGACGATCTCCGACATGTACGCGGCCTCGTTCAGGCCGAGGCCCAGCAGCGCCGCCAGGAACGGCGTCATGACCTGGTTCATCTCGTCCTTGTAGAACCCCAGGTTGAGGATGGGGAACACGAGGGACAGGTTGTACCAGAGCAGCAGCTGCACCAGCACCGGGGTACCGCGGAAGAACCAGACGTACAGCCACCCCACGGTGCTGGTGACCGGGTTCGAGGACATCCGCATCACCGCGAGGATGATGCCGAGTACCAGGCCCAGGACCATCGCGAGCACCGAGATGTACAGCGTGTGCCAGACGCCGGACAGGATGGTCCCGTCCGTGAGGTAGTCCGGGATGATGCTGTAGTTGATGTTCGCGTTGGAGAAGGCGATACCGATCAGTACCAGGACGGCGATGACGGCGGCGCCCGCCACCCAGCGGCCGTAATGACGCACCGGGATGGCCTTGATCTGCTCCGGCGGCACCGACGGCGCCGGAGTCTTGTCGACCGTGTCAGTCACAGTGACAGCCCTTCAGTCGTGCCCGAGGCCGTTCAGGAGCCGCCGTTGATCTTCGCCTCGGTGACCGCGCCCTGCGTCACGTTCCACTTCGCCAGGATCTTCTGGTAGTCGCCGTTCTTGATGATCGCGTTCATGGCGGCCTGGAGGGCGTCACGCAGCTGGGTGTTCTCCTTGGTGACGGCGATGCCGTAGGGGCCGGCCTCGATCTGGTCGCCGACGACCTCGAAGTCCTTGCCGCCACCGGAGGTCTTGGCGTTGTAGGCCGCGACCGGGAAGTCGTTCAGGTCGGCGACGGACGCGCCCTGCTTCAGACGGAGCAGCGCCTCGGGGTCCGTGTCGAAGGTCTGCAGGGTGATGGCCTTCTTGCCGTCCTTCGTACACTTCGTGCTCTGCGCCTTGGCGATGCCCTCGGATGTGGTGCCCTGCTGCAGGGCGACGACCTGGCCGCACAGGTCGTCCAGGGTCTTGATGCCCTTGGGGTTGCCCTTCTGGACGAGGATCGAGGTGCCGGCGGTGAAGTAGTCGACGAAGCCGACGCCGTTGCCGACCTTCTTGCCGGTGTCGGAGTCGATGCCGTTCTGGCGGTCCTTGGTGTCGTTCATCGCCGACATGACCATGTCGAACCGCTTGGACTGCAGGCCCACGATGAGCTGGGCGAACTTGCCGTTCTGGAAGTCGAACCTCACACCCAGCTGCTTGCCCAGCGCCTCCGCGATGTCCGGGTCGACACCGACGGCCTTGCCGCTCTCCATGTACTCGACCGGCGGGTAGGCGATGTCGGAGCCCACCTTGATCACACCGGCCTTGCGGATGTCGTCCGGCAGCTTGCTCGCCAGCGGGGCCGAGGAGGACGACGAGGAGCCGGTGTCGCTGCCCTTGTCCGTCTGGTCACCGCAGCCGGTGAGTATCAGGGCGCCTGCGACCGCGATCGCACCGAACGCTGCGGTCCTGGAGCGCGCGACAGTGGTACGACGGGTGGAGCTTGCGGTCATGGTGGTTTCCTCCGGCGGTGGGTTGAACAAGCCGATATACCGATGTGCCCGATATGTCGATATGCCGATGGGTCGACGGAAACACACACCATCGGGTGTCGCGACCTCGTGGGTTTACGGCATCCTGCCATTGGGATTGCTCCATTCAGTCGTGTCACCATGTCAAAATCGGATAACGGGTGACCCCCGTGACACGTCAGGTCGGGCCCTCCGTAGCCCGTCGGCCCCGCACATCTGCGGGAATTCCACCTTCCGGCCGGAGGATCTTCGGTTCATCCCCGGTTCATCTCGCGATGCGCGCACGGCCGGCGTGCGGCTCTTCGCGCCCGCCCTTTCGAGCCCTCCGTCGCGTCGGCCTCGTGCCACACGTCGCGGCCGCCTGCCGGCCACCCGCCCGCTCATCTGTCGGTTACCTACGACATCCGTGATGTGACCTTGCGCCTATTCGACTCGTCGCGGGAGCGCTCCGTCCGGTAAGAAGGTTCTTTACACCCCTCATCCGGGGCTCAGGGCGCGTGTGCGGCGCGCCCGTCGCGCAGGTGCTCGTACGTGCCACTCGTACGTATCAGTGATCGGGCCCTGCGCGGTGCCCGTCCACTTCCTCACCGGGAGTGGCTGACCCTCAACCATGCATACCTAAGGGGTAAGACAAGTGGCAGCGGAGATCGTCAATCCTCGCAGCGACAGCAGGCCGGGCAATTCGGACCAGGACGGCGGGGCCGAGCCCCTCGATTCCATCGATCCGGCTTTCGCGCTGCACCGCGGCGGCAAGATGGCCGTGCAGGCCACCGTGCCGATCCGTGACAAGGACGACCTTTCCCTCGCGTACACGCCCGGAGTCGCGCGCGTGTGCACCGCGATCGCGGAACAGCCCGAGCTGGTCAACGACTACACATGGAAGTCGTCCGTCGTGGCCGTCGTCACCGACGGCACGGCCGTGCTCGGCCTCGGGGACATCGGCCCCGAGGCCTCCCTCCCCGTGATGGAGGGCAAGGCGATCCTCTTCAAGCAGTTCGGCGGCGTGGACGCGGTCCCGATCGCCCTCGACTGCACCGACGTCGACGAGATCGTGGAGACCGTCGTCCGGCTCGCCCCGTCCTTCGGCGGGGTCAACCTGGAGGACATCTCGGCACCGCGGTGCTTCGAGATCGAGCGCAAGCTCCAGGAGCGCGTCGACATCCCGGTCTTCCACGACGACCAGCACGGTACGGCCGTCGTGACGCTGGCGGCGCTGCGGAACGCGGCGCGGCTCAGCCGCCGGGAGATCGGTCAGCTGCGGGCGGTGATCTCGGGCGCCGGCGCGGCCGGGGTCGCGATCGCCAAGATGCTGGTCGAGGCCGGCATCGGGGATGTCGCCCTGGCCGACCGCAAGGGCATCATCTCGGTGGACCGTGACGACCTCACCGACGTCAAGCGCGAGGTCGCGGGCTTCACCAACAAGGCAGGGCTCAAGGGCACCCTGGAGGACGCGCTGGCCGGCGCCGACGTCTTCATCGGCGTCTCCGGCGGTACGGTCCCGGAGGAGGCCGTCGCCTCGATGGCCGAGGGGGCGTTCGTGTTCGCCATGGCCAACCCGAACCCGGAGGTGCACCCCGACGTCGCCCACAAGTACGCGGCGGTCGTGGCGACCGGGCGGTCGGACTTCCCCAACCAGATCAACAACGTGCTGGCGTTCCCCGGGATCTTCGCGGGTGCGCTCCAGGTGCGGGCCTCCCGGATCACCGAGGGGATGAAGATCGCGGCGGCGGAGGCGCTGGCGTCGGTCGTCGGCGACGATCTTGCCGCCGACTATGTCATTCCGTCGCCGTTCGACGAGCGGGTCGCTCCGGCCGTGACCGCGGCGGTGGCCGCGGCTGCGCGGGCCGAAGGCGTTGCCCGACGGTAACTCGTGTGGCCCCGCCCGCTCGGGCGGGGCCATTTCCTTACCCACTCGCCCATCCGCTCGGGTGGTCACGGGGTGACCGTCGCCCTGAGCCGCGAGTGTCACAGCCCGCGCCCCTGACGGTGCGCTGTGCGCAAGAGGGGATGTGTCACAGCGGCCCCCGGTTTCGCCCTCGGCCCCGGGAACCTATCGTCGGCCCTATGTTCGCCGTCTACGCCGCCCGAATCGACCGCGACCAGCCGCTCGCCGGCCTTGAGTTGGGGGAGCGTCCCGCCCCCGAGGCCCGCCCCGGCTGGAGTACCGTCGATGTCCGGGCCGCCTCCCTCAACCATCACGACCTCTGGTCCCTGCGCGGCGTCGGTCTCCCGGAGGACCGGCTGCCGATGATCCTCGGCTGTGACGCCGCAGGTGTCGACGCGGACGGCAACGAGGTCGTCCTGCACTCGGTGATCGGCCAGACCGGTCACGGGGTCGGGCCCGACGAGCCCCGCTCCATCCTCACCGAGCGCTACCAGGGCACCTTCGCCGAGCAGGTCGCCGTGCCCACCTGGAACCTCCTGCCCAAGCCCAGGGAACTGTCCTTCGCGGAGGCCGCCTGTCTGCCCACCGCCTGGCTGACGGCGTACCGGATGCTGTTCACCAACGCGGGTGTACGTCCCGGTGACTCGGTCCTGGTGCAGGGCGCGGGCGGCGGGGTCGCCACGGCCGCGATCGTGCTCGGCAAGGCCGCGGGGCTGCGGGTATTCGCCACCAGCCGGGACGAGGCGAAGCGGAAGCGGGCCCTGGAACTGGGCGCTGTCGAGGCGGTGGAACCGGGAGCCCGGCTGCCGCAGCGTGTGGACGCCGTGATCGAGACCGTCGGCGCCGCCACCTGGTCCCACTCGGTGAAGTCCCTGCGTCCCGGCGGCACAGTCGTCATCTCCGGCGCCACCAGCGGCGACCGGCCCTCGCACGCCGAGCTGACCCGGATCTTCTTCCTCGAGCTGAAGGTCGTGGGCTCGACGATGGGGACCAAGGACGAGCTGGAGGACCTGCTCGCCTTCTGTGCCGCCACCGGAGTACGCCCGGTCATCGACGAACTGCTTCCGCTCGACCGTGCCCGCGAGGGCTTCGAACGGCTGGAGTCCGGGGACCAGTTCGGGAAGATCGTCCTGACCAACTCCTGACCAACTCCTGACCAACTCCTGAGCGACTGGAGAACGGCCGAGTCCGGCGCGAGGAAGAGGGGAAGCGGGCGGGCCGGGTGTGGGCGGCCCGCTGTCGCTCGCCCGTTCCTCAGGACTTCGGGCCGCGCAGCAGCGCTCCGATGCGGGCCGCCGCCGTCGACAGGTGACGACGGGTGTCGTCGAACTGCTCCGCGGTGACGCCGTGGTCGCGGGCCGCGTCCCGGATGTCGTCGCGGAAGCGGTCCAGGAGCCGGTCCAGGTCGCGGGCCGGGTCGCCGGTGCCGTTCTCGTCGCCGTGCGCCCACTCGGGGACGTACTGTGCCGGGAAGTCCTCCGGGGTCTCCGAGTACTCCGGTGCCTGGGTCTGGGGCGGTGTCGGCTTGCGGAGGTCCGGGCCCGATCCGGGCTGCGGCTCGGTGCGGCCGCCGAAGCCGAAGTCCTTGCCGAACTCCCTCCCGAAGTCCTTGCCGTAGTCCTTTCCGAACTCGCCGAACTCCTTGGCGAGTTCGGTCAGGCCCTCACGGACCCCCGTCGGCCAGTCACCGCGTGCGAAGTGGTCCTGGACGTGGTCCTGCACCCGGCGGGCGATGCGCTGCATCTCCTCCTGGGCCTGGGCGCGGGCCCGGGCCTGGGCCTCCTGGGCCTGCCGGCGGGCCCGCTGGGCCTCGTCACGGGCCCGGCGGCTCTCGTCCTTGGCGCGGCGGGCCTGCTCCTTCCACTCCTGCTTGACGCGCCGCATCTCCTCCTTGGCGGCCCGCCAGGACTCCTTGTCACCGAGGTCGCCGAACTCCCCGGTCCCGGTCCCGGCCCCCGTCCCGCTGCCGCGCCGGGCCTCGGAGGCGGCCGCCCGCACCTCGCGGCGCAGATCGCCGGCCGCGCCGCGGACGTCGGCCCTTATCTCGGCGGCCAGCTCGGCCACCGACTCGCGGATCTCCAGCTCCAGGTCGGCCAACTCGCCACTGCGGTCGGCCAGTTCGGCGCGGCCGGCGTCCGTGATGGCGTAGACCTTGCGGCCGCCCTCGGTGGTGTGCGTGACCAGGCCCTCGGCCTCCAGCTTGGCGAGGCGGGGGTAGACGGTGCCCGCCGACGGGGCGTACAGGCCCTGGAAGCGTTCTTCGAGCAGGCGGATCACCTCGTAGCCGTGGCGCGGGGCCTCGTCCAGCAGTTTGAGGAGGTAGAGGCGGAGGCGGCCGTGGGCGAAGACGGCAGGCATCTCAGAGCACCTTCTTGTCGGTCGTACCGTCGGCCGGGGCTGCGGACTCGGACGCGGACTCGGACGCGGACCCGGAGGCGGTGGCCGGGCCCGTCGGTCCGGCCTCCCAGGCCTCCTTCTCCTCGTCCTCCTTGGGTGGGCGGCGCAGCAGGGCGATGGAACCGGAGACCGTGGTGGCGCGGAGCTTGCCGTTGCCCGCGCCGAGGCGGCCGGTGATCTTGTGGGCGCCCCACTGGCCGTGCACCCGCAGCCCGTCGAAGGCGTTGGAGATCGTGCCGCTCGCGGTGTTGGCCTCGACCTCGGCGTCGGCCGGATGGGGCAGCCGGATGGCGATCTCGCCGGAGACACTGGTCAGCCGGACGTCCGTCGGGCCGTCCGGATCCAGGTCGATGATCATGGAGCCGCTGACCGAGTCGGCGCGCACGGCGGAGCCCGAGCCCTCGACGACGGTCAGGTCCCCGGAGACGGAGTTGAACCGCAGGTCACCGGTGACGGCCTGGGCCTCCAGGTTGCCGGAGACGGTGTCCGCGCGGACCTCCCCGGAGAGGCCGACCAGGGTCGTGTCACCGGTGACGCCCTTGACCACCGACGTGCCGCTGATCCCGGAGACGACCGCGGCGGCGCCGACCACGCCCACCTCCACGCGGGTGTCCGCCGGGACGGCGAGCGAGACGACCGCGCTGCGCCGCCAGCCCTTGCGGTCGAGCCACTTGAGGAAGCCCTTCCAGGGCAGGTCCTCGTAGGCCACGGTGAGGGTGCCGCGCTCGTGCGTGACGATCAGGGGTGGGCCCTCGATCGCGGAGACTTCCAGGCGGGCGGAACCCTCGTCCGTGCCCACGACGTTGACTGTTCCGTTGACGACGCGCACGTGCAGATCGCTCACGGGGGTGTCGAAGGTGAGCTTCCTGGGCTCAGCGACGGACCACTCGGACATGGTGCGGACCTCCCTCGGCCGGGCATGACGGCTGAACGCGGGACGCGCATGCACGACTCGCGCCATATCGCGTCTTCCGTAAACACGATATATCGTGGCCGCCGGAAGTCAAGGCACCCTTCGGAGTGACAGGCCGGGCGCGGGATTGACTTCGTTGCGGCCTGGCGGGCCCTATATCGGGCGATAAGGGAAGTAATTGCCTACCGTGTGTCCATGCCGACCGACGAATCGAACGCTGTGTCCCGGTCCGCGTACGTCCCCGCCCCCGGTGCCTTGCTGCTGTGCCGGGCCGACCCCGGCTCCGTCGCCCCGCTCGCCCCTCTCCTGCGCGAACGGATGCTGCTGACCGGGGCCGGTGAGTGGAGCGTCCTCGTGCCCGAGGGTCGGCCGTGGCTGCGCGGGGGCGAGCCCGTCGACCGCGTCCTGACCGGCTGGGCCACCGCGCTCGCCGTGGGTTCCGGGTGGCCGGTACTGGCGCTGTGGTGGGACGCCGACCGAGCCGGCTACACGCTCGTGTCCGGCTTCCGCCGCCCGGTCGGCTATGTCTGGCTCGCCGACGGCACACCGGCGGGGGAGAGCGAGGCGATGCGCACGTTCGCCGCGCGGCTGGGTCTCGACCCGGTCCTCGACGCGCGGTCCCTGGACCGGCTGACCGTGCCGGATCCGGGCGTCGACGCACACGCGCGCCTGCGCGGGCTGATCGCGGTCCTCACGCGCGTGGGGGTGCAGCTGCGGGAGGGCCTGGCGCCGGGGCGGTCGGCGGAGCACCTCCGCGAGGCGGTTGCCACCGGGGCCGACGTGAAATACGTCGACGGTGTCGGAGACGGCGAGGCGCAGCGCGTGACACCGAGGGCACACCGGCTGGCCTTGGCCGAGGTGGCCGTGGGGGCGCCGGTCGCCGCGTGGGGGGTGCGGCGGCGCAGTGTGGGGTGGGCTGTGGTGGGGGCGGTGCTGACGGTGCATGGTGCGCTGGAGTTGTCGTACGAGACGGTGTTCCCGCGGGATTGACCGACCGGGAGGCTCGGGCCCGTACCTGGGCCGCGGGCCGGTGGGGGCTTGCCGTGCTTCGGCCGCGGGCCGGTGGGGGTGCGCCGCGCAGTTCCCCGCGCCCCTTACGGGGCGCTCTGCCCGCCCGGTATCTTCCCCGCGCGCCCCTGATGGGGCTGTCCCCCCGGCGTCCGGGGGCGCCTACTCCTCGTCCTCGTCGTCCAGCCGGGCCAGCCAGGTCGCCAGCCGCTCCACCGGGACCTCGAAGTCGGGGTTCAGGTCGACGAAGGTGCGGAGCTGTTCCGCGAGCCACTCGAAGGTGATCTCTTCCTCGCCGCGCCGCTTCTCCAGTTCCTCGATGCCTCGGTCGGTGAAGTACATGGGTTTGCTCTCCTGCGTACATGTGTGGGTGCCCGGTGATGGGCGCCTACCAGCCTAGGCCGATGACAAAGGTGTGCCGTCGGTGAAGGGTAGGGCTCGCCTCCGGGGGGAAGGACTCTTTCCCCGTGGATTGAAGCGGCGATGTCTTCCCGTGCGGGAAGGGCGGGAAACCATGAACGGTACGGCGTAGGGAGCACACGGGGCTCGGGGGGAACGGGGGAGCGGAATGGAGCAGGACGCTACGCGGATAGCGCGGGTGCGGTTGCCGGACGGTACACCGGTGTGGGCGCGGATCTCGGGGGCCGAGGAACTTGCCGTGCCGTCGGGCGAGTTGTCGTTCACGGACACCGGGTTCGCCGAGCGTGTGGAGGCGACGGTCGAGAGCCTGAACTCGCTGGTCGGCGGGGTCGCGCGGTCGCTCGCCGAGCCGTTGCGCGCGGTGCGGCCCGACGAGGTGAGCATCGGGTTCGGCATCGAGTTGACCGCGAAGGCAGGGAAGGTGGTCGGGCTGCTCGCGGACGGGGAGGCGAAGGCGGCCATCACGGTGACCCTTACCTGGAAAGGCGGCGGCCCACCCGAGCCCGGCATTCCCGACGGTCCCGAGGGCTCCGGCGCATCCCGCGGCGCCGCGGTGCACGGGGGCGCCCAGGGAGCCGGGGCCGGGGGCGCGGAATGACGGACCGGCACGACGGGGGCGCATCCGGGGGCTGGGATCCGGCCCACCATGCGCTGCGTGAACTCGTGATGGCGGCCACCGTACGCATCCATCGCACAGGTGTCGGGTATGCCCCGGAGGAGTCCGGGGCGTTCCTCGGCAGTGGCTTCTTCATCGCACCGAACTGGGTGCTGACCTGCGCCCATGTGATCCACGGCGGGGAAGGAGGCGAGGTCACGGTGGTCTATCAGCCCGGTCCCTTCGACGAGCCCTGCGCGGTGCCCGGCAAGGTCGCCGCGACCCTCCCGGAGCACGTGGAGCGCCCCGTCCAGGGCAGCTGGCCCGCCCCGGACCTGGCGCTCGTCCGGTTGCGCGAGCCGGTGGACCACGAGTGCGTGTACGTCTCCGAGCGGCCGATGCCGCACTACACCGAGGGCCGGGTGTTCTACGCCGGCTGGGCGCCCTTCCAGGGGCAGCCGCAGCCGCACGACGGCTTTCTGACCGTGCACGGCACCATCGGCGGCTGGTCGACGGGCGCCCAGATGCGCCTCGGCGAGAACGACCTGCCGCTCGGCGTCTCCGGCGGACCGGTGATCGACCCGGTGCGCGGCGAGGTCGTCGGCGTGCTCAAGTCACGCGCGGACCACGGATCGGGCGGCACGTCGATCGGGATCGAGCGGCTGCGCACCCTGCCGACGGCGCCGGGCGACCGGCGGCACGACCTGTACCGGCACGGCCTGCGCCACCACGACCCGTACCAGCACGACCTCTACCAGGCCGTCTGCCACGCCCACGACCGCTACCACCGTGACCGCCAGCAGCCCACCGACGCCGGGCGCCCCACCTGGACCGACCTCCAGGCCGAACTCGGTACCCGCCCCGGCCGCACCCTGAGCCCGGACGAGCGGGCGGAGCTGCTCGGCCGACTCGCCGACCTGCCGCCGCCGGACAGTACCCGTGGCCTGCTGGACATCCTCCACTCGCTGCCGAACTTCCGGTTGCCGACCCTGTCGCCCGCACCGCGCGGCTGGCGGGACGGCCTCGGCGCCCTGTACGAGAACGTGCGCAACGACGGCGCGCTCCGCCTCGTCGCCGAGTACGCGATGCGGGTCATGACCGCCGAACGCCCGGTCACGCCCTTCGTGCTGGACGCCGAGCAGGCCCTGTGGGAGTGGATCAAGCAGGCCGCGACCCGGCTGGACAGCGACTACCGCAGCGAGCTGGCCCGCAGGCGCGCCCAGCACCTCGGTGACCGGCTGCGCGAGCGGACCGGCCGCGACCGCGGTGAGCACCGGACCGGGGGCGCGGCGGGGGAGCAGGGCCGGGCGCATCCGCAGGGCACCGCGCGCGATCAGTCCGTCCTGCTCGAACTGGAGCATCTGGCCTGGAACCGCGGCCACTGCGACTGGTCGGTCGCGGTGGTACGGGCCGACGGCGAGGCGATGCGGCTCGACGACGGGCAGGGCGCTCCGCTCGCCGACCTCGCCGCCCGGGTCGCCGAGCCACTGGCCGAGGCCTTTCGCCGCTGTGACGAGCCCGGCCGGCCGGTCCCGCTGCATGCCGCCCTGCCGCATCTGCTGCTCGACCTCCCGGTGGACGAGTGGCGGCTGCGGCCCGGCGCCGACCCGCTGGGAGTCGAACGGCCGGTCGTGGTCCGCTGCAAGGACCGCGACCAGCTGCCGGGGGACGAGGACGGCTGGTACGGCGGTGAACGCCCCGGCGGCGGGGTCGCGGGCGACGGATTCCCCGGTGACGACGAGGAGACCGGCCGCCGCGACCGCTGGCACCGGGGACACGACGGGCGCGAGCGGGCCGAGCACCGCGCCAGAGCCGAGATACTGGACTGCGACGACGCGGTGCGCCGGCCGGTGTCCGACGTGGCCGTGCTGCGCGGCCTCGCGCCCGGGACCGTTCCGGTGCTGTGCCGGCAGGGCGACCGGCGCTACCCGGACGACGCCACCGCACTCGGCCGGATCGTCCGGGCGGGTTACGGGGTGGTGCTGTGGCGCCGCTGGAGAGGCCAGACCGACTCCGTGTGCGGGGAGTTCCACCGGGGCGCCAGGATGACCGTCTACGACGTGGACGGCGCCTGGGAGCTGCCCGAATCGGTACACAGGTTGCGCAAACAGGTGCGCGAGGGGCTCACGGAGGCGTTCTGGGCCAAGGACATCGCTCTCCTGTACGACGACCCGCACCAACCCCTGCCCGGTACGGGCGACCTGCTCCAGGCGCCGTGAGCTCGCGCGCCCTGTGTGAGGCCCTTACGGGGTCTCCTGAACGTCGATAACGTGAGGCACGTTCGATGGCTGCCGTGGGGACCGGACGGACGAGTGACGACGAGGACCGGACATGACCGAATCGAGTGAGTGGCTCATCTACCGAGGCGCCGGCGAACCCCACGACGGCATGAACAGGCTGCCCCCGCCGCCCCCTTGGCGGGACTTCTCCGGCCGGACCGCCGAGAGTGGCGCCGACGGCGGCGACGGCTCCCGGGACCGCAGGCTCGGCGCCAACCGGCATCTCGCCGAGCTGCACCGGCCCGGAGCCGAGGAGCTGGAGATGATCAACGCGGCGCTGTATCTGCGCCGCCCGCTCCTCGTCACCGGCAGCCCGGGCGCGGGCAAGAGCACCCTGGCGCACTCGGTGGCGTACGAACTCGGTCTGGGTGACGTACTGCGCTGGTCCATCGTCAGCCGCTCCACACTCCAGGACGGCCTCTACCACTACGACGCCATCGCCCGGCTCCAGGACGTCCAGATCGCCGCGCAGGGTGGGTACGGCACCGCCGGCGGCACCCCGGGTGCCGTGGAGGCGATCGGCAGTTACGTCCGGCTGGGCCCGCTCGGCACGGCTCTGCTGCCCTCCGACACCCCGCGCGTGCTGCTGATCGACGAACTCGACAAGAGCGACATCGACCTGCCCAACGACCTGCTGAACGTGCTGGAGGAAGGGGAGTTCGAGATCCCCGAGCTCCAGCGGATCGCCGACCGGCTGCCGGACGGCGAGGCCGAGGTGCTCACCGCCGACGGCACCAAGGTCCGGATCCGCGACGGCCGGGTGCGCTGCCGGGCCTTCCCGTTCGTGGTCCTCACCAGCAACGGCGAGCGGGACTTCCCGGCCCCGCTGATGCGCCGCTGCATCCATCTCGAACTGGACCGCCCCGACCACAACCGCCTCGCCACCTTCGTCCGCGCCCACCTCGGCGACGAGGCGGCCCGCGCGGGCGACGACCTGATCAGCCGTTTCCTGGAGCGTTCCCGCAGCGAACTCCTCGCCGCCGACCAGCTGCTGAACGCCGTCTACCTCACCGACGCGGCCGCCCCGCCCAGCCGCGACCGGCTCGCCGACCTGCTCATCCAGCGGCTCGACCGCCCGAGGTGAGCCGCTGATGCCGGACGCAGCGCCCCGACACGGCCCCCTTCCACCCGGCCAGGACCGGGCACCGGGCGAGCCCGGTCCCTCCCCCGGTGACCCGGCGGCAGGCCCCTCCGGTGTGCCCGAGACGGCCGGGAGGGCCGACGAGGACGCCGGACGGGGTGGCCCCGGCGGTGTCGGCGGCGGTCCGGAGCCGGGTGGCCTCGCCGACGGCGACCCGCTGGCCGAACTCGTCCGCAGACTGCGGGAGGTCGGGCTCGACCCGGACACCGAGGGGCTGAGCGACGCCCTCTGGTTGGCCCGGTGGGCTCGGCCCGCCGTCGAGACGGCGGCGGAGCAGGCGGTCCCCGAGCCCGGCGGCGGGCTGCCGAGGGGGGCCGCCGTACCGCCGAAGGACCCGTCGGGGGACACCCCGTCGGCAGGGGGTGAGAGCCGCCCGGCGCGGTCGGCGCCGGCCGTCCCCGAGGCCGGCGGAGCCGATCGCCGTACCTCCCTGTACCCCGTGCCGCAGCAGCACGGCGGCGGCCACAGCAGGCCGGCCGGCCGGATCACCGGGCTGCCGGTCGGCGTACCCGCCGCCCCCGCGCTGCCTGCGCCACTCGAACTCCAGCGCGCTTTAAGGCCGTTGCAGGCCTACCGCAGCGCCGCACCGCCGCTGCGCACCGAACTGGACGAGACGCAGACCGCCGATCAGAGCGCCCGCGCGGGTGGTCTGATCCTGCCCGTGTACCGCGCGGTCACCCGGGGCGACGCCCGGCTCCAACTGGTCCTGGAGGCCTCCCCGTCGATGCGGGTCTGGGATCGGATGTTCGCCGAACTGATCCAGGTCTTCGGCCAGTTGGGTGCCTTCGGGGACATCCAGATCAGCCATCTGCACACCGGCCCCGACGGCGAGCCGGCGGTTGGCCGCAGCGCGGACGTGCACGCGGCCCCGCTGCACACCGCCGACCGCCTCAGCGACCCGACCGGGCGCCGGATCACCGTCCTGATCAGCGACTGCGCCGGACCGCTGTGGCACAGCGGCCACGCGCACCGGCTGCTGCACCACCTGTCGAGGCAGGCGCCGGTCGCCGTGCTCCAGCCGCTGCCGCAGCGGATGTGGAGCCGCACCCGGCTGCCCGTGACCTACGGCGAGCTGAGCCGCGGCGAGACGCTGGGCGGCGCCACCGCGCTGCGGGTGCGCACCCCGGCCGGTGCCGCGTCCGGCGGCCCACGGGGTGCCGTACCGGTGCCGGTGCTGCCGCCCGAGCCGGTGGCGCTCGGGGCGTGGGCGAGGCTGCTGTCCGGGGTCGGCGCCGGGCCGGTGGCAGGCGCGGTGG
The DNA here is from genome assembly GCF_055634995.1 of Streptomyces sp. NPDC111744. NCBI lineage: Bacteria > Bacillati > Actinomycetota > Actinomycetes > Kitasatosporales > Streptomycetaceae > Streptomyces > Streptomyces sp. NPDC111744. The sequence goes on along the minus strand of NZ_JBVKCG010000001.1, from coordinate 60,609 downwards.
GCTGGGTGCGCGCGGACCAGCCGCCCGCGCCGGCGGGACGCGCCGGGCGGGCGCTGTCGCCGATCGAGCGGGTCAGCAGGTTCCAGTCCGTCGCCTCCCCGAGCGCCGGCCGGCTCGCCGTCTACCTGGCCGCCGCCCCGCTCTGCCTCCCGGTGATGCAACTGGTCCAGCGGACCATGCTGCCCGACTCCGGCCCCTCCGAACTCGCCGAGGTGCTGCTCGGCGGCCTGGTCACCCGGGCCCGCGAGAACCACGGCGCCGACGGTACCCAGTGGTACGAGATGGCCTCCGAGGTCCAGGAGGCGCTGCTCTCCACGCTCGGCCGCGACGAGGCCCTGCTCGTCCTCAAGCACTGCTCCGAGTACATCGAGCAGCGCTTCGGCAAGGGCGGCCCCAACTTCCCCGCCCTCGCCCTCGCCCAGCTCGGCGACGGCGGCTCCGGGCGGCCGTACACCCCGCCGGGCACCGGCTACCCGGCGCGCAACGGCGACAACGGCGACGCGACCCTGGTGCCGCAGCCCTTCGCCGAGGTCGCCGCCCGCGTACTGGAGCGCTTCATGCCGCTGCCCGAACAGTTCCGCCTCTACGGCGGCCGCGACACCGCCGTACGACCGGGCGAACACCGCACCCACCAGGCGGTGGACCGGGCCCGCGCCCTGCTCGCCCGGTTCGACGCCGAGGGTATGGTGCAGGACCTGATCGACGCGGTTCAGCTGCTGCGCGGGGCCACCGAGCACGAGCAGCCCGTAGGGGCGGACCCGGAGTTGTGGGCGGAGTACGCGCACTGCACCCTGCGCCTGTGGGAGGTGCAGGGCGGCGCCGAGCTGCTGCGCGAGGCCGAGGAGGCGGCGGAGCGGGCCGTGGCCCACCCGCACGCCCGGCGCGAACGGGCCGTCCTGGCCCAGGTGTTGCGGGCCGCCGCCACCGACCGCAGGCGGCACGGCGATCGGACGGGCGCCCTCGACCTGCTGCGCCGTGCCGACCGGGAGTACGCGGTGGCCTGCGGCGCCCCGGACCTCGATCAGCGGGAGGCGCTGCGGCTGACGCTGGAGCGGGTCGGCGCGCTGGAGGCGCAGTGGAGCCTCGGTGGTGACAGCGCGCTGCTGCAGAGCGCGGTCGGCATGCTGGAGGCGTTCGCCGACGCCTGGCCGGACCGCCGGCACCGCCCGCCCGAACTGCCGCGTGCCCACGGCCGGATCCTGCTGCGCCTGTCGAACGCGACGACCGACCCCGAGCAGGCCCGCGGCTACGCGGAACAGGCCTCCCGCTCGCTGCGCGACGCGCTGGAGGCAGCTCCCGAGGCCCCGGACCGGGTCAGGGTACGGCTCGACCTGGTCGACGCCCTGCTGCGCGCGGGCGCGCCCCTGGACGAGGCCCAGGACCTGGTGGACGAGGCACTGGCGGTCACCCGCAGGCGCGGCCAGCGGGCCGCCCTGCATCTGCGGGCCGGGCGCGTCCGGGTCGCCCGGTACGCCGAGACCGGCGACCCGCGCGAACTCCAGGAGGCGGCCGCCGCGTTCGAGAACGCGGCGGGCGAGATGCCCCGGGACGACCCCGAGTACTCCCAGGTCCTCGCCGAGTGGGGCGAGGCGCTGCTGCGCCGGGCGGACTCGGAGCCCGGCGACCGCGCGTGGGCGCCGCTTTCGCAGGCGATCCGGGTGCTGCGGGACTGCCGCCGGGAGACGCCCGCCGGGCACCGGGAGACCGGCTACCGCCTGCTGCTGCTCGGCCGGTCCCTGATCCTCCGCTACCGGCAGCGCGGCGACCGGGTAGACCTCCGCGAGGCGGAGTACCTCTTCGGGCTCGCGGCGGACGAGGCGGACGACGCGGGTGCCCCCATGCTGGCCGCCCGTTGCCGTCTTGAGCTGGGTCAGGCGCAGTACGAGGCCTACCACAGCCTGGGCCGGCCGACCCGGCTGGACGAGGCGATGGACGCGTTCCGACTCGCCGCCGAGTCCGCCCGGGAGGCGGGGGAGGAGGCCCGCACCGAACGCGGCCGTCAGGAAGCGGTGGTGCTGGGCGCGCAGGCCCACCACTGGCGGGGTATGTCCTACGAGGCGGCCGCACGCCCACGGGCCGCCCGCGAGGCCTACCGGGCCGCCCGGACGGAGTGGTCGAAGCTGCCGGAGGGGACTCTGGGTCCGGGGGAGCCGACGGTGCACGACACGGCGGAGCGGCTGGCCGCGCTGGAATGACCGCCACACGGATCGGTCAAGGGAGAGGAACGGGGACATGACGGACGAGCCGTTGCCGGAGTTGCTGGACTTGGACCTGGAGGAGCTGAGGACCGTTCAGCATCCCGTCCTGCGCGAGGTGCTGGAGGGACTGCGCGAACGGGCGGAGCGGCCGAGCGAGATGCTCTGGGGCTTCAACAACGCGATGTGAACGTCACAGAGCGCGCTGTGAGCCAGATGACGCAGTACAGGGCGCTCACGTTCGGTCAAATGGAATCAGAAAAGGGCGAGTTCAATCGCGTCGGGTTTGCGTCCGGTCACCGACCGGGAATGCGGCCTGATACGGGTGGAAAGGTGTACGGCATGGGGGTGCTGGAGTGTCTACGACCGGTGACCCTTTCCGCCAGTTCATCGTGAAGGTGCACGGCCGCTGTAACCTGGCCTGCACCTACTGCTACCTCTACGAGGGCCCGGACCGCACCTGGCGCACCCGCCCCGCCACCGCCCCGCCCGCCGTCCTGGACCGCACCGCCGACCGTATCGGCGAACACGCCCGTACCCATGCCCTGACCACGGTCTCCCTGGTCCTGCACGGTGGGGAACCCCTGCTGGCGGGCGCCGACACCCTCGCCCGCTTCACCGAGGCCGTACGCGCGCGCGTGCCCGCGGGCTGCACGGTCCGCCCCACCGTCCAGACCAACGCCACCCTCCTCACCGAGGACCGGCTGAGCGTCCTGGCCCGGCACGGCATCCAGATCGGCATCAGCCTCGACGGCGGCCGCGCCGAGCACAACGCGCGCCGGGTCGACCACGCCGGCCGCCCGTCCTGGCCCGCCGCGGTACGCGGGGCGCGACTGCTCGCCGACCGCTTCCCGGAGTCGTACGCCGGCCTCCTGACCGTCGTCGACCCCACGCTGGACCCGGTGGAGACCTACGACTCCCTGCTCGAACTCGGCCCGCCGGCACTGGACCTGCTCCTCCCGCACGGCAACTGGTCTTCCCCTCCGCCACACGGGAAGGGCATCCGTTATGGCGACTGGCTCTGCGCTGTCTTCGACCGCTGGTGGTCGGCCGGGCGGCGGGAGACCCGGGTGCGGCTCTTCGAGGAGTGTCTGGCCCTGCTGCTGGGGCTGCCGGCAGCCACCGAATCCCTTGGACTGGCCCCCTTCGACGCGCTCGTCGTGGAGACGGACGGGTCGATCGAGCAGGTCGACTCGCTGAAGTCGGCGTACGAGGGTGCCGCGCGGACGGGTCTTGACGTCTTCCGGCACGCTTTCGACGAGGCGTTACGGCACCCAGGGGTCGCCGCACGGCAGGCGGGCCCCGCGGCCCTCGCCGACGACTGCCGGTCCTGCCCGCTGCTGGCCGTGTGCGGCGGCGGCCACTACGCCCACCGGTACCGGGCCGGGCACGGCTTTCGCAATCCCTCGGTGTACTGCGCCGACCTGGAGCGTTTCATCCGGCATGTGGCCGGCCGGCTCGCCACGGACGCGGCACCGGCGTCGGCCTCTCGTGAAGGGGGCACCCCGTGATATTTCCGGCGGTCCCGGAGGCGGCCCTCGCCGAACTCGGGCGCACGCAGGGCGGCGTGGACACGCTCGGCCTGCTGGTCCGGGACCAGGACACCCGGCGGCTGCTCCTGGTGCGCGCGGTGCTGGACGCGGCGGAGGACGCGGACCCGGCGCTCTGCCCGCCGACGGCGAAAGCGCGGCTGAGGGAGGACTGGGCGTTGCTGGCGGAGGCGGACCGGTCCGCCGGCCCGGACTCCCCGGCTCGGGCGGCTGCCCCCAGCTCCCCGGCGCGGACCAGGCTCGGCCATCCGTTGCTCGGTCCCTGGGCCCGCCGCTGCCTGACCGGCCTCGACCCGCGCACCGGCCCGCCGACCGACGCACAGCACCGCGAAGTCGCCCTCGACCTGGCCTACTTCAGCGCCGTGGCGGCGGTGGCCGCGGCTCGCGCCGGTATTCCGTTCGCCGTAGACCTGACGGCCCGCGATGGCATTCTGGTCCTGCCGTCGCTCGGCGCGCTGCGCATGGCGGAGGGCGGCGACGCAAGGGTTCACGTGACGTACAGTCAGGGCCGGATGACGCTCGATCAGGTGACCGTGTTCCTGGAGAACGACAACGGCGCATGGTCCGGTTCGCTCGCCTGGACGACGTCATACGCGCTCCCGGGCCTGGTCCCCGGTGCCGCGCTCATGCCTCTGGACGACCTCGACCCCTACCGCGTCCCACCACGCGAACCTGACCAGTACGCGCTCAGCGGCCCGGCGGGCCCGGACGACGCCGAACGCAAGCGGTGGCTGCACAGCTGGTCCGGCACGGCCGCCGCACTCCGCACGGGCGGCGAGGGCCGGCTCACGGAGGCGCTCGCGCTGCTGCGCTGTCTGATCCCGCTGGAGATGCCGCCGGGCGCGGACGGCAGGGGCAGTTGCAGCGGAACCCGGCGCGAGGCGTTCGGGGCGTTGCTCAGCAGCGCTCCGGCGACCGCGGTGGCCTTCGCCGCGACCCTCGTCCACGAACTCCAGCACACCAAACTGGCGGCGCTGAGCGAGATGGTGGAGCTGCACCGGGCGGGACCGGCGGCCCGGTACTTCGCCCCCTGGCGCCCGGACCCGAGGCCGTACGACGGACTGTTGCAGGGTGCGTACTCTCATCTCGCGCTCGCGGACTTCTTCCAGCGCCGGGCGCTCACGGTGGAGTCGGCGCGGAGCGAGAGCGCATGGGCGCAATACGCGCGCTACCACGCCCAGGTCGGGGCCGCGCTGCCCGCGCTGGTCGCCTCCTCGGACCTCACGGCGGTGGGCCGGCGGTTCGTGGACGAGATGGCCGCCGCCCATGAACGGCTCGCCGCGCATCCTGCGCCCCGGGGGCACACGGCGCGCGCGCAGGCGTACGTGAAGGCGGTGCGTGCGCTGTGGACACAGCGGCAGCCTCGTAGCGAATCGCGCTGAAATGACGACTTACCAGGCCCCGCTGCGTAAAGATCGACGAGCCGAAGTGTTGGTTTCGAAGTCGCCGGACTCCCTAGAGCCGCACCGAGGTTCTAGGATTTTATGACTACGCGTGGAGGCCGTCGCATGTCTGAAACTGGTACGCCGGACAGGCCGACCGAGAGGGGGGCCGCGAGGCAGACGGTCACGATCAGCTTCGCCGGGTTCAACCGGGCCTGGGCGGCGTGGATCGGGGACAGGCTGGAGCGGCGGGGTATCCGGGTCTCCTACGTACGGTGGGACTCCCCGGCGGAGGAGACCCTGGTCGACCTGCTGCGCGGCCTCGCGCTCGCGGAGGGCCGGATCCTGATCCTGGTCAGTGAGCGGTACTTCCAGCTGGGCCCCCGGAGCTTCGAGGAGTGGAACGCGGCACTGGGCGAGGTGGTCGGGCCGGATCCGTCCAAGTTCGCGGCGGTCTCGGTCACCAACACGCCCGTGCCCTCGGCCATCGCGGTGCTGGGTCCGGTCGACCTGACCAACATGGGCGAGGACGAGGCGGAACGGCGTCTGCTGGACCGGCTGGACCTGCCCACCGCGCCACTGCCCGAGCCGGCCGACGGCAAGCGCCGCGGACCGCGGTTCCCCGCCGCGATGCCCGAGGTGTGGGGTGCTGTGCCGCGGCGCAACACCCGCTTCACGGGCCGCGAGCCGCTGCTGAACGACGCGTACCACCTGCTCCAGGGCAGCGAGCAGGGCGCGGGCGTCCTCACGCTGCACGGCATGCCCGGGGTGGGCAAGACCCAGCTGGCCGCCGAGTACGTCTACCGGTTCGGTTCCGAGTACGACGTGGTGTGGTGGGTCAACGCCGAGAGCCGTGTCACCTATCGCCGCGTCCTGGCCGAACTCGCTCCAAAGCTGAAGCTGTCCACGGGCGACGAGTACGGCGAGCGCCTCCGCGCTGTCCGGGACTCCCTCCGCCGGGGCAACCCCTACTCCCGCTGGCTGCTCATCCTGGACGGTGCCGACGAGCCCGACCAGGTCTGGGACCTGGTACCCACCGGCCCGGGGCATGTGATCATCACCTCCCGCAACCCGGAGTGGGGCGAGCACAACAGCAAGCTGCTGGAAGTGAACGTCTACGACCGTGACGAGTCGGTCGCCTTCATCAGGCGCCGCGCGCCTCGGCTGACCGAGCAGGAGTCCGACCAGCTCGCCGAGGCGCTGGAGGATCTGCCGTTGCTGCTGGACCAGACGGCGGGCTGGCTCAACGACTCCGATCTCTCCGTCGACGACTACATCGCCCTGCTGGAGGACGGAGTCGACCCGGACGTCGTCAAGGTCTCTGCGGACTTCCCGCTGGCCTTCCAGACCGCGTGGGCGATACTGCTGAACAAGCTCCGCGAGACCGTGCCGGCGTCGGTCGACCTGCTGCGCCTGTGCACCTTCTTCGCGCCGGGCTTTATCCCGGTACGCATGCTGAGGGAGATGTCGAACGACGACCTCCCGGAGCAGTTGATCAGCCTGTTCGACGATCCGCTGCTGTGGAACAAGGCGATCAACCAGTTGCGGCAGTACTCCGTGGTCCGGCTGGAGTCCCACGAGGTCGGTTCGGAGGAGACTCCGTCCCCCGGTGAGTCGGTGTACCTGCACCGGATGGTCCACCAGATCGTCGGCAAGGACATGCCTGAGGAGAGCCGGCGGGAGTTCATCGACGTGGTACGGCGGGCACTGGCCGAGGCGGACCCCGGGCGTCCGACCGACACCCGCAACTGGCAGGCGTACGCGGAGCTCGTGCCGCATCTGAAGTACGCCGATGTCCTCAACAGCACGGACCGCAGGGTCCAGCTCCTCGTCCTCAACTGCCTGCGGTACATGTGGTGGGCGGGTGAGTACACCTCGGGCTGGAAACTCGGCAGGAGGACCGTCAACGCGTGGCGCGAACTGCTCGGCGAATCGCATCCGCGGGTCTGGGAGGCCACGCATCACTACGCCAACCTGCTGCGGTCGGCCGGGCGGTTCGCGGAGACCGAGGTGATCGACCGGGCGGCCATGGAGGACTTGCGCCGAGAGCGCGGCGACGCGGACCTGGACCACCTTCGCGCGGCCAACGGCCTCGGGGCCGACCTGCGCGAACTGGGTCGCTACGAAGAGGCGCTTGAGCTGGACAACTGGCTGTACCCGGCCTATCGGAGGCTCGTCGGCGAGCAGGACTCCCGGACCCTCAGCGCCCTGAACAACAAGGGTTACACCCTGCGGCTGCTCGGCCGGTACGAGGAGGCCAGGAAGGCCGACCAGGAGACGCTGGAGGCGCGCCGTTTGGTGCTGACGGGCCGCCACCTCATGACGCTCTTCTCCGAGGTGTCCTACTCCATCGACCTGAGACTGCTGGGCCGCTACGCGGAAGCCGAGTCCATTCAGGCCAAGAACGTACGCGAGTACGGGTACGTCGGGGGCAAGGGAACCCCCGACGTGCTGCGGGCCGAACACAACTTGGCCCTCTGCCAGTTGCGCAGCGGGGACCGCACCTCGGCGGGGGCGCTGCTCACCAAGGTGCTGGAGGGTTACGAACGCATGCTGGGCGAAACCAACCTCCATACTGTGTCAGCTGCCGTCAGCCACAGCTGCTTCAACCGCGAACACGGTGACATCGACCTGGCCCGCGAGACCAGCGAATCCGTGCTGACCCGGTACGAGGAGCTGCTGCCGGGGGGGCACCCGTTCATCATCGGCGCCCGGGCGAACCAGGCGCTCGTCCTGCGCAACGTCGGCGAGCGGGACGCCGCACACGTCCTGATCGAGCAGGCACTGGCGGACATGGCCGAGGCCGTCGGCGAGAGCCACCCCTACACCCTCGGCTGCGCCATCAACGCCTCCGCCCTGCGCAACCTCGTCGGCGAGACGGAGTCCGCCGCCGAGCTGAGCAGGATCACCATCGCACGGGCCACCGAGACCCTCGGCCGCACCCACCCACTCACCCTGTCCGCCCGTGTCGCCTACGCGGCCGACCTGCGTGGACTGCGCTCCCGCCAGCAGGCCGAGAAGGCCGAGCAGGAAGCCCTGGCCGACCTGGAGTCCACCCTGGGCAAGCAGCACGTCCACACCATCTCCGCCCGCGCCCGCAACCGCCCGTACTGGGACTTCGAACCCCAGGCCACCTGACGCCCGCGGCGCTTCCCCGGCGCGCATAAACTCCGCCCGCCGGGGAAGGAGTCGGGTCCAACATGCCTGCGACACACGTGAGTTCATTCAGGGGGACGTGTGGTGATCCTGGTCGGGCCCGAGCCGGACGGCGCGGACGGACCCATACCCATCGAGGTCGAGACTGAGCTGCGGCCGGCCTCCCACGACGATCTCGACCTGGTCTACGGCGACGAGGCCACCCGGGACGGACCCGCCCAGCGTGTTGTCCAGGTCGCCCGTGACGCCTACACCGATGCTCTCGACCTGGCCCGCCGGTGTGCCACCCAGGCGGTCCGGCGGTTCGGGGAACTGGGTGAGGAAGCCCGGCCCGACGAGATCGAGATTCAGCTCGCGATCAAGGTGGACGCCGGAGTAGCCGCCCTGGTCAGGAGCGGGGCGGAGGCCCAGCTCCAGGTCACCTTCCGGTGGCGCACCGGAGCGGGAGCCGCTTCATGAGCCGGGCCGCGAAAGCCGTCCACATCCTGCCGTACGCGCGGGTCGTGGGGCAGGAGGAGCTGAAGCTGGCACTCCAGCTCAACCACATCGTGCCGCGCATCGGCGGGGTGCTGATCGCGGGCCCGCGCGGCACCGCCAAATCCACGCTCGTCCGGGCATTCGCGCTGATGGCGCACGGCGAACTCCCGGTCACGCTGCCCATCAACGCTACTGACGACCGCGTCCTCGGCGGCTGGGACCTCGACGCGCTGATCCGCGGCGAGGCCCGCCCGCAGCCGGGCCTGCTGGAGGAGGCGGACGGCAAGGGGCTGCTGTACGTGGACGAGGTCAACCTCCTCGACGACCACCTGGTCAACATCATCCTCGACGTCGTCTCCACCGGGGTGCTGTCCGTACAGCGCGAGGGCCTCGACACCGCGAAGCACCTCTCGTTCGGTCTGGTCGGCACCATGAACCCGGAGGAGGGCGGGCTACGGCCCCAACTGCTCGACCGCTTCGGTCTGATGGTCATCGCCGGGCAGCTGGACGCGGACGCCCGTAGGCGCATGCTCCGGACCGTGCTCGACTTCGATCAGGAACTGACCAAGGAGAAGTCCGACTGGCTGGCCGTGGCCGAGAAGGCCGACACGGACGTCAAGGAGCGTCTGAGGGCGGCCCGCAGCCGGGCGCCGTACGTCCACGTGCCCGACGAGGTCCTGCGGCTGTGCGCCGCGGCGGCGGAGCGGGTGGACGCCGTCGGGCAGCGTGGCGAGATCGTCGCGATGCTGGCAGCCCGTGCCCTGGCAGCGCTGGAGGGAGCGGACGAGGTCGGGCCCGAACACCTGCGGAGGGTCCTGCCCATGGCGCTGAGGCACCGCAGACCGGAAACGGTGCACGGTGCCGTGTTCGACTGGGGGCCCGACGACGACGCCCAGTTCGGGGACCTCTTCGGGACGGGCTGAGGGCGGACCATGGCCACCGACGGGATCCGCGCGGATCCGGACGACCTCACTGCGAGGCTCACCCTCGCGCTGACCTGCGCTGCCTCCGACCCCGCGCTGTCCGGCGTCCTCCTCTTCGACCTGGAACCCCGGCTGATCGATCCGGTCGCACGCCTCTTCGCCGGCATCCTGGGAGGCACCGGGGCCTCGGTCATGCTGGGCGCGAGCGGTCGCGACGAGGACCTCTGGACCCGCGCCCGGCTCCACCGCGCACGCGACGGCGTCACCTTCCGCATCGAGCCGGGGCCGCTGATAGAGGGCGACGGCCGCTCAGGACCGCCACCCCTGGTCGTGGTGCCCGATCTGGCCCGGCTCAGCGTCGCCGGCATGCGCGCGGCCGTACAACTGCTGGGCGCCGACGTGGCCGTGGTCGAGCACACCGGTCTGAGTCACACGGCCCGCCCCCGGGCCCGCTGGCTGGCGGCCTGTCCGTCCGTCGACGCCGGACGACTCAGCCCCCACCTGTTGGACAGGTTCGCCGTACGGCTGTCCGTGGCCGGTCTCACGCTTCCATTGCCGGACGCAGGCGCAGTCGCCTGCGATGCCGCACCCTCCGTGACGGTGACCGACGATGCTCTCGACCGCGTACGCACACTCCTCGGCCCCGCCTTCAGTGTCCGCAGAGAACTCGCCCTGGCCCGCCTCGCCCGTGCCGTCGCGGCGCTGCACGGCGAGCGCACGGCGGGGCCCGCACACTGCGACGCGGCGGCCCGGCTGATGGGCCTGACGGTGCCGGACACCCCGCGGCTCACCTCCCCGGACCTCGGCCCGAGCGCGCCCCCGCCGCCGACCGGACGGCTCCGCACCTCGCCACCGCGCAGCACCGCCGACGAGGGCGTTCCGGGGCGAGAACCCACCCTGCCGGCGCTGCCGCTCCTCGAAACGGAGCCCGCGGAGCCGATCGGCAGGACTCCCGACGGCACCCCCGTCGTACTCGCCACCCCCTTCCCGGAGGACGTGTCGGAGGAGCTCCGCGACTTCGCGCCGTTGCGCAGCCCCTGGCAGCGGTCTGTGGGCCCCGCCTCGGCGCGCGGCGCGGTCATCGGCACCCGGCGCGCCGGGAACCTGCGCGACCTCGCTCATGTTCGTACGGTCCGCGAAGCCGCCGTGCACCAACGACTGCGCCGCACCGAACGGTTCACCATCTCGCCGGTCGACCTGCACAGCCATGTCCGGGCCGGTGCCCCCGAACGCATGCTGGTGCTGGTCCTGGACCACACCTGCCGGGACGACGACTGGGACTGGCAGGACGCGCTGACCCCGTTCCTGCAATGGGCCTACACCGAACGGGCCGCCGTACAGACGATCGAGGTCGGCGGCGCGTGGGCCGCCGACGAACTGCGAGCTGAGTCCTTCTCGGCCCGCAGCGTCCTGGACCCGCGCGTACTCGCTTCCCTGTACCGGCAGTCGGGCCGGGCCACCCCGCTCGCCCATGGCATCGAGGAGGCCTTTCGGGTGCTGCGGCGGGCCTTCCGCCAGCACGGCAACGGGCTCGCCGAGGCCTGGGTGGTCGTGGTCACCGACGGCCGGGGCAACGTTCCGCTGAGCGTCAGCCACGGCGAGCGGCCCCCGTGCGAGGTGGGCGCGGCCGGCATCACGGACGCTCTGGAGACGGCGAGGCGGATCGCGTCCATGGACCGGACCCGGGTGCACACGGCCGTGGTGGACCCGGCCCCGGCGGCCTACGGGCATCTGCCGGGCCGGCTTGCCGACGCGCTGGGCGGGATGGTGGTCGAGGGGCGCGCCCTCCTGCACGACGAGGGGGACCGGGATGATCGGTGAACAGCCGCGTGCCCCCCGCTGGATGGCGGAGGCCGGCAGCGCCGTACGCCGTGTCGGACTGCCGGGGCTGAAGGCGGCGGTGCGCCGGGAGAACACCTCCGTGCTGCATCTGCGCCGGTCCGAGGAGCCGACGGCCGGACTCGGCAGGACGGACGCCCGGCCGGGCGTCCGGCTGCCGGAGAGCTTCGCACTCCTGCGGGTGCAGCGCAGCCACACCCGTGATGGCCGGGACGGATACCGGCTGCATGGCTGGTGCGGCTCGCTCAAGGTCAGCTGTGCGCCCGGACCGACCCGGCTGACCGCCCCCGGCGTCAGCCTCGGCACCCTCAGGCGCGGCGACGGCGAGTTCCCCTCGGAGGTCCTGCGGGCCGTCCTGCACTGGTCGGACAACCAGCGAGCGCTCGCCCACTGGATCAATCAGGCCCGGGGACGGTACGGGGCGCAGCTGCGCCTCATCATCTGGGACGACACCGGGTACGAACTGCCGTGGGAGCTCTTCCGGCTGCCCGACGAACCGGAACTCGGCCTGACGGGAGGCCTGCTGGGCGCCCTGGTCGCGGTTTCGCGGTGGACCACCGTCTACGACACCGGGTACGACCTGCCGCGCGAGACCGGCGCGTTCCAAGGTGGCGTCCTCGCCTATCTGCACCGGGACATGGAACGCGATCACATCGCCCTCAAGCCCTACGTCCCACGGCCGCACAAGGAGATCACCCCGTTCCTCAGGGCCCTCGACGCCGGCACGGACCGGACCGGCCTCGTCTACATGGGCTGCCACGGCGAGTACGGCCACACCGTCACCCGACTGCAACTGGCGGGACGGACCTGGGCCGAGTTCAACGGCGAGCAGATGTACCTGCTGCGCAGGGACCACTCCCTGGTCTGTCTCAACGCCTGCCACTCCGGCCGCTTCGTCGACAACAGGGCGCAGGGCGAGGAGGCGTTACGGGGGTTCGCCGAACTGTTCCTGCGCAAGGGGGCGGGTGGCTGCATCGTCACGGCGGGAGCGATCGGGGATCCGGAAGCGCGGGCGATGGTGCACCGTCTGGTACGAGAGGTCACCGCCAGCTCGCAGCAGCCGCTCACCGAGAAGCTGAAGGCGTTCCGGGCCGACGCCGTGCAGGAGTTCGGCGGCCTGGCCGCCATCCCGAACGTCCGCAACGACGACGGAGAGGTCGACGCCCTCGGTCAGAAGCGGGTGCTACGCCTCCTCTACGCCTTCATGTTCCACTACTACGGGCACCCGCTCACCACGCTGCGACTCGTCGACCACGACGAAGGACGGAGCATCGGAGGAGGATGAACGGCCGCGCCGCACAGGAGGGTACGGAAGCCCTGGGCGCCGACGAGGCTCCCCTGCTGATCGAGCCTGTCGTCGCGTGGCCGCGCGAGGCCGAGACCGACTGCGACTACCTGGTCACCGTCGACCTGCGCGGTCCGCTCCAGGCCGGGGATGGCACAGAGCCGAACTGGCCTTGGTCGGACGAGGAGTTCACCTTCTCGGTCGCCCTGGAGGGCGCCTCGCTCTTTGTGTGCGCCGCCCTCGACGAACCCGTCGTCGTACTCCACCGGTTCGGTGGCACATACGGCCCGGCACGTTTCGCCGTGTCGACGGGGAGCGAGCCGGGGACGGCGTCGCTCTGGCTGACGATCAGCAACCAGTGGGGCGTGCCAGTGCGCAAGGTGGAACTGCGCTCGGAGATCCAGGGACGTGAGCCCGACCGAGTACCGAAGGCTCGGCCGGTCCGGGAACAGCCGGCGATCCGGTTCGAGGAGGAAGGGCCGAGGACACCGTCAGGTGACCGGGACCGGCGCGGCTTCCGCGGAGTGCTGTCACGCCTGCTCGGAGGGGACGGGGCTAACGAACAGTCCGGCGGTGAGGTTCTGCCAAAAGCGCCCTCGCCGCCCCGACGGGCCGAACGAGACGTACAGGCTGGACGCGACATGGTCACGATCAGCTTCGCCGGGTTCAACCGGGCCTGGGCGGCGTGGATCGGGGACAGGCTGGAGCGGCGGGGTATCCGGGTCTCCTACGTACGGTGGGACTCCAAGGCGGAGGAGACCCTGGTCGACCTGCTGCGCGGCCTCGCGCTCGCGGAGGGCCGGATCCTGATCCTGGTCAGTGAGCGGTACTTCCAGCTCGGCTCCCGAACCTTCGAGGAGTGGAACGCGGCACTGGGCGAGGTCGTCGCGCCGGACCCCGCCAAGTTTGCCGCCGTCTCTGTCACCAACACGGCCGTCCCCGCCGCCGTCGCCGTACTGGCACCGGTCGACCTGACCAACACGGGCGCCGACGAGGCGGAACGGCGCCTGCTGGACCGGCTGGACCTGCCCACCGCACCACTGCCCGAGCCGGCCGACGGCTCCCGCTTCCCCGCCGCGATGCCCGAGGTGTGGGGCGGTGTGCCGCGCCGCAACACCCGCTTCACCGGCCGCGAGTCACTCATCGACGACGCCCACCGCATGTTGCAGGAGAGCGCGCCAGGTGCAGGGGTCCTCACCCTCTTCGGCATGTCAGGGGTGGGTAAAACCCAGCTGGCCGCCGAGTACGTGTACCGGTTCGGCTCCGAGTACGACGTGGTGTGGTGGGTCAACGCGGAGAGCAGGGTGACCTACCGCCGTCTGCTGGCCGAACTCGCACCGAAACTCGGTCTGTCCACGGGTGACGAGTACGGGGAGCGGCTGCGCGCGGTGCGGGAGGCGCTGCGCAGGGGCGAGCCGTTCTCCCGCTGGCTGCTGATCCTGGACGGCGCGAACGAACCGGACCAGATCTCGGACCTGGTCCCGACCGGCCCCGGACATCTGATCATTACCTCTCTCTCTCCCGAGTGGGGCGAGCACAACAGCGGCCTCCTGGACGTGTCCGTCTACACGCGGGACGAGTCGGTCGCCTTCCTCCGCCGCCGCGCGCCCCGATTGACCTGGACGGAGGCCGACCGACTCGCCGAGGCGTTGGAAGACCTGCCCTTGCTCCTGGACCAGACCGCCGGCTGGCTGAATGACTCCGGCCTGTCCGTCGACGAGTACATCGCACTGCTGGAGGACGGCCTTTACGACGACGTCGTCGAGGTGTCCCAGGACTTCCCGGTGGCCTTTCGAACCGCATGGTCGATCCTGTTGAACAAGCTGCACGAGACCGTCCCGGAGTCGGTCGATCTCCTCCGGCTGTGCACGTTCTTCTCGCCGGGCTTCATCCCGGTGGGCATGCTGCGGGCGATGTCGCACGATGACTTGCCTGAGCACCTCGTCGGGCTGTTCGACGACCCCTTGCTCTGGAACAAGGCCATCAACCAACTGCGGCAGTATTCCGTGGTACGTCTGGAGATGCACGAACCGCTGTCCGACGAGTCACTCCGGTCCGGAGATTCGGTGTACATGCACCGGATGGTCCATCTGATCGTCCACCAGGACATGACAGCGGACCAACTGCGTTCGTACGGGGATGTGGTGCGGCGCGCACTGGCCGAGGCCGACCCCGGCCGTCCGACCGACACTCGGAACTGGAGCACGTACGCGGAGATCGTGCCCCATCTGTGGCATGCGGACGGTGTGCGCAGCAAGGAGCCCAGGGTGCAGAACCTGGTGCTCAACTCGCTGCGCTACATGTGGTTCGCCGGCGAGTACGCGGAAGGCGTCGAACTCGGGCGCGAGGCCCTTGAGGTCTGGCGCGAGCTGCTGGGCGAGTCGCATCCGCGGGTCTGGGAAGTGACATACCACTACGCCAACCTGCTGCGTGGGGCGGGGCGGTTCGCGGAGACCGAGAGACTGGACCGGGCGTCCATGGAGCACCTGCGCCGGGAGCGCGGGGAGCCGGGCCTGGACTTGGACTATCTGCGGGCGGCCAACGGGCTGGGGGCCGACTTGTGGGGCCAAGCCCGCTACGGCGAGGCTCTGGAACTGTACGAGTGGCTCTACCCTGCCTACCGGGAGCTCGTGGGCGACCAGGACTCCCGAACTCTCAACGCCCTGAACAACCTGGGCTTCGTACATCGGTTGCTCGGCAGGTACGAAGACGCCCGGAGGGCCGACCAGAAGACCCTGGAACAACGGCGCTCAGTGCTGACGGGCCGGCATCTGTTGACACTGTTCTCCGAGGTCTCCTACTCCATCGACCTGAGGCTGCTGGGCCGCTACACGGAGGCCGAGTCCATTCAGCTGCGGAACGTCCGCGAGTACCAGATGGTCGCCGGCAAGGGCAATCCGGACGCGTTGCGCGCCGAGCACAACCTGGCGCTGTGCCGGCTTCGCAACGGTGACCGTGCCGAGGCGGGGGTACTGCTCACCCGGGTGTTGGAGGGGTACGAGCGCAAACTGGGCGAGAGCAATCTCCGTACACTGTCCGCGGCCGTTAGCCACAGCTGCTTCAACCGCGAGCACGGGGACATCGACCTGGCCCGCGAAACCAGCGAGTTCGCGCTCTCTCAGTACGAGCAACTGCTCCCGGAGGGGCACCCGTTCATCATCGGCGCCCGGGCGAACCAGGCCCTGATCCTGCGCAACGTCGGAGAGCGCGGGCACGCCCGCAGACTGATCGAGCAGGCCCTGGCCGACATGACCGAGGCCGTCGGCGAGAGCCACCCCTACACCCTGGGCTGCGCCATCAACGCCTCAGCGCTGCGCAACCTCGTCGGGGAGACCGAGTCCGCCGCGGAACTGAGCAGGACCACCCTCGCCCGCGCCACCGGGACCCTCGGCCGCACCCACCCGCTGACCCTGTCCGCCCACGTCGCCTACGCGGCTGACCTGCGCGGAGTGCGCCTCCGCCAACAGGCCGAGCAGGTCGAGCAGGAGGCGCTGTCGGGCCTGGCCTTCGCCCTGGGCCCCCAGCACGTCCACACCATCTCCGCCCGGGCCCGCAACCGCCCGTACTGGGACTTCGAACCCCAGGCCAGCTGAAGCCCGTACGCCGAAAGGCCCGGCCCCCCCGCAACGGGGACCGGACCCTCCGGCTTGTGCGTCGCGAGACCTACGCCTCGAACACCTCACGCACCAACTGCTCCTGCTCCGCCTGGTGCCGCTTCGCGGAACCGACGGCCGGGGAGGAGCTGTGCGGGCGGGAGATGCGGCGCAGGCGTTCGCCGGCCGGGATGTCCGCGCCGACCGCCAGGTCCAGGTGGTCGATCAGGTTGAGGGCGATGAACGGCCAGGCGCCCTGGTTCGCCGGCTCCTCCTGGGTCCACAGGTACTTCTCGGCGTTCGGGTACTTGTTGACCTCGGCCTGGAGCTCCGCACCCGGCAGCGGGTACAGGCGCTCGAGGCGGATGATCGCCGTGTCCGTGACACCCCGCTTCTGCCGCTCGGCCTCCAGGTCGTAGTAGACCTTGCCGGTGCAGAAGACGACCTTGCGGACCGCGTTCGGGTCGACCGAGGTGTCGCCGATGACCGGGCGGAACTGCCCGCTCGTGAACTCCTCCGCCTTCGAGGCCGCCGCCTTGAGGCGCAGCATCGACTTCGGGGTGAAGACGACCAGCGGCTTGTGGTGCGGGTTGTGCACCTGCCACCGCAGGAGGTGGAAGTAGTTCGAGGGGAGGGTGGGCATGGCCACCGTCATGTTGTTCTGCGCGCACAGCTGGAGGTAGCGCTCGATGCGGGCCGAGGAGTGGTCCGGGCCCTGGCCCTCGTAGCCGTGGGGGAGGAGGAGGGTGACGCCGGAGGTCTGGCCCCACTTCTGCTCGGCCGCCGAGATGTACTCGTCGAGGACCGACTGGGCGCCGTTGGCGAAGTCGCCGAACTGGGCCTCCCACATCACCAGCGCGTCCGGACGGGCGAGCGAGTAGCCGTACTCGAAGCCCATCACCGCGTACTCGGAGAGCAGCGAGTTGTAGACGTTGTAGCGGGCCTGGTCCTCGGACAGGTACAGGAGGGGGGTGTAGTCGGCGCCCGTCTCCCGGTCGATCAGGACCGCGTGACGCTGGCCGAAGGTGCCGCGCTGGGAGTCCTGGCCGGAGAGCCGGACCGGGGTGCCCTCCATCAGCAGCGAGCCGATGGCCAGGGTCTCGCCCATGCCCCAGTCGATGGTGCCGTCCTCGATCATCGCCGCACGGCGCTGCAACTGCGGCAGCAGACGCGGGTGGACGGTGAAGTAGTCCGGGATGTTGACCTGGGACTCGGCGATCCGCTTGAGGACCTCTGTGGAGATCGCTGTCGGGACGGCGATCGGGAAGCCGTCCTGCGGGGCCTGGGCGTCTGCGACGGCCGGCTGCGAGGTGGCCTCGCGGACCTCCGTGAAGACCTTCTCCAGCTGGCCCTGGTAGTCCTGCAGGGCCTGCTCGGCCTCTTCCAGGGTGATGTCGCCGCGACCGATCAGGGACTCGGTGTAGAGCTTGCGCACCGAGCGCTTCTTGTCGATCAGGTCGTACATCAGCGGCTGGGTGAAGGCCGGGTTGTCCGACTCGTTGTGACCGCGGCGGCGGTAGCAGATGAGGTCGATCACCACGTCCTTGTTGAACGCCTGGCGGAACTCGAAGGCCAGCCGGGCGACGCGGACGACCGCCTCCGGGTCGTCGCCGTTGACGTGGAAGATCGGGGCCTCGATCATCCTCGCCACGTCCGTCGCGTACATCGACGAGCGCGAGGACTCGGGGGCCGCGGTGAAGCCGACCTGGTTGTTGATGACGATGTGGACCGTGCCGCCGGTGCGGTAGCCGCGCAGCTGCGACATGTTCAGGGTCTCGGCCACCACGCCCTGGCCCGCGAAGGCCGCGTCGCCGTGGATCGCCACCGGCAGCACCGTGAAGTCCGTGCCGCCCTTGTTGATGATGTCCTGCTTGGCGCGGGCGATGCCCTCGATGACCGGGTCGACCGTCTCCAGGTGGGACGGGTTGGCGGCCAGCGAGACCTTGATCTGCTCACCGTCCAGGCCGGTGAAGGTGCCCTCGGCGCCCAGGTGGTACTTCACGTCGCCGGAGCCGTGCATCGACTTCGGGTCGAGGTTGCCCTCGAACTCGCGGAAGATCTGGGCGTACGACTTGCCGACGATGTTCGCCAGCACGTTCAGGCGGCCGCGGTGGGCCATGCCGATGATGATCTCGTCGAGGCGGGACTCGGCGGCCGAGTCCAGCACCGCGTCGAGCAGCGGGATGACGGACTCGCCGCCCTCCAGGGAGAAGCGCTTCTGGCCGACGTACTTCGTCTGCAGGAAGGTCTCGAAGGCCTCCGCCGCGTTCAGGCGGCGCAGGATCCGCAGCTGCTCCTCGCGCTCCATCTTGGAGTGCGGGCGCTCCACGCGGTCCTGGATCCACTTGCGCTGCTTGGGGTCCTGGATGTGCATGAACTCGATGCCGGTGGTGCGGCAGTACGAGTCGCGCAGCACGCCGAGGATGTCGCGCAGCTTCATCATCGACTTGCCGGCGAAGCCGCCGACGGCGAACTCGCGCTCCAGGTCCCACAGGGTGAGGCCGTGCTCGACGATGTCCAGGTCGGGGTGCTTGCGCTGCTTGTACTCCAGCGGGTCGGTGTCGGCCATGACGTGGCCGCGGACCCGGTAGGAGTGGATCAGCTCGAAGACCCGGGCGGCCTTGGTGACGTCGTCGTCGTGCGAGGCGTCGATGTCCCGCAGCCAGCGGACCGGCTCGTAGGGGATCCGCAGCGCCTCGAAGATGTCGTCGTAGAAGCCGTTCTCGCCGAGGAGAAGGTTCGCGACCACGCGCAGGAACTCGCCGGAGGCGGCGCCCTGGATCACCCGGTGGTCGTAGGTCGACGTGAGCGTCATGACCTTCGAGATGCCGAGCTTGTTCAGGGTGTCCTGGCTGGTGCCCTGGAACTCCGCCGGGTAGTCCATGGAGCCGACGCCCATGATGACCGACTGGCCGGGCATGAGACGCGGGACCGAGTGGACGGTGCCGAGGCCTCCGGGGTTGGTCAGGGAGACCGTCACACCGGTGAAGTCGTCCATCGTCAGCTTGTTGTCGCGGGCGCGACGGACGATGTCCTCGTAGGCCTGCCAGAACTCGAAGAAGTTCAGCGTCTCGGCCTTCTTGATGGCCGCGACGACCAGCTGGCGGTCGCCGTTCGGCTTCACCAGGTCGATGGCGAGGCCCAGGTTGACGTGCGGCGGCTTGACGAGGGTCGGCTTGCCGTCCTTCTCGCCGAACGACCAGTTCATCGACGGCATGGCCTTGATGGCCTGGACCATCGCGAAGCCGATCAGGTGCGTGAAGGAGATCTTCCCGCCCCGGGCGCGCTTCAGGTGGTTGTTGATGACGATCCGGTTGTCGAACAGCAGCTTCACCGGGACCGCGCGGACCGAGGTGGCCGTCGGCAGCTCCAGCGAGGCGTTCATGTTCTTCGCGACGGCCGCGGCCGGACCACGCAGGGTGACCAGCTCGGGACCCTCGGGCGCAGCGGCGGCGGGCGCGGCCTTCGCGGCGGCAGCGGCCGGCTTGGCGGCGGCCGGAGCCGGAGCCGGAGCGGCAGCGGCGGGCGCCGGAGCGGGCGCTGCGGCCTTGGGAGCGGCCGGGGCGGGCGCCGCGGGCGCCTGAGCGGCGGGAGCGGGCGTGGTGGGCGCCGGCGCGGCCGGAGCCGCGGCCTGCTGCGCCTGCGGTTGCGGTTGCGTGGGCGTCGTGGTGCCCGCGGCCCCCGCGGCCGCGGTACCCGCCGGAGCCGAGGCGGCGGGCGCTCCCGGCTTGTAGTCGGCGAAGAAGTCCCACCAGGCGCGGTCGACCGAATTCGGGTCCTGTAGGTACTGCTGATAGATCTCGTCGACGAGCCACTCGTTCGGTCCGAACGCGGCTGCGGGGTTCTTGCCCGCTTGGTCTGCGTCGGTCGAGATGCTCGAGTTACTGGGGGACTGTGGCGACACGGCGGCAACCGCCCTCTTCCGCTTCACAAGGTGATGGACAGCGGGAATAAAGGCTACGCCTCCAAGACCGTGAAGGTCAGGTCGGGCCGGTTCATCGTCGTGTAAGTCACATCAGAAACTGCGTTTCGGGGCTTGAAATGGCGGGAAACAAGCGTGGTTCCGCTGTGAGAGGACTTCATCGGGCATGGCTCCGCCACGCCGATGATCACCTCACCTCGGCGCCCGTCGCGACGGGCGCCGAGGCCGCACCTGATCACACGTGTCCGGCTGCGCGGACGCCCGTGCGGACCCCAGGTGGATCTTGAGGCTCCGGACCGAACTTTACGTCAACTTGGCACGGATGAAAGTCCCGGGAGGGTGACGATAATCCTGCAACCCCGATCGGATTCGGCCACGCCGATCCGGCCGCCGTGCAGATCCACCGCCCACCGGGCGATCGCCAGGCCAAGACCCGTACCGCCGTCACTGCCGGGCCCGTGCGGGCGTCGTACGGCTCCCCGGTTGAAGCGCTCGAAGACGCGGTGCCACTCCGAGCGCGGAATGCCGGGGCCCTCGTCAAGCACCTCCAGCTCCAGCGACTCCGGCTGCAGGCCGCGCCGCGCCTTCAGGGTCACCCGGCCGTGCGGCGGGCTGTGCTTGACGGCGTTGTCGATGAGGTTCGCCACGACCTGGTGGATGCGCTCCGGGTCGGCGTGCGCGGTCAGCTCCGGCGGGGAGACGTCCAGGTGCAGATGGACGTCCGTACGGGTGTGGCTGCCGGAGTTCGAGGCGACCCCGCGCGCCCCGGCGACCATGTTGGCCTCCTTCAGCACGCCCGAGAGGTACGGCCACACCTCGAAGCGGCGCTGCCGCAGCGGTACGACGCCGTTGTCCAGGCGGGAGAGGTCCAGCAGGGTCTCCACGAGGCGCCCGAGGCGTTCCGTCTGCTTGAGGGCCGTACGCATGGTCTCGGTGTCCGGCTCGGCGATGCCGTCGACGACGTTCTCGAGGACGGCCCGCAGACCCGCGATGGGGGTGCGCAGCTCGTGCGAGACGTTCGCCACCAGCTCCTTGCGCTGGCGGTCCTGGGCCTCCAGCTCGTCGGCCATGACATTGATCGTCTCGGCCAGGTCGCCCAGCTCGTCCCGGCGGTTCTCGCGCACCCGGCGCGTGTAGTCGCCCTGCGAGATGGAGCGGGCCACCGCGTTCATGTCGTCCAGCGGCGCGGTGAGCGAATGTGCCACGAACTGCGTTATCAGCAGTGTGGCGATCATCGAGAAGACCGTGATGAAGCGCAGCTCCGTCTTGGTGTGCACCGCGATCATCGAGAGACCCGTGGTGATCAGGACCGAGACGACGACCAGCGCGCCCAGCTTGGTCTTGATCGAGAACGGGCGTACGGCGCCCCAGGGCTCTTCCCCGGGGCCTCTCGGTCCGGCCGGCCCCCCGCTCATGGCGTCGGTGTCTCCAGCGCGTAGCCCACACCGTGCACGGTGCGGATCCGCTCGGCGCCGATCTTCCGGCGCAGCGCCTTGATGTGGCTGTCGACCGTGCGGGTGCCCGAGGCGTCCGCCCAGTCCCACACCTCGGCGAGCAGCTGCTCACGGGAGAGCACCGCGCGCGGGGTGTTGGCCAGGCACACCAGCAGGTCGAACTCGGTCGGCGTGAGGTGCACGTCCTCGCTGCGCACCCGCACCCGGCGCTGCGCGTGGTCGATCTCCAGCTCGCCGAGGCGCAGGATGCCGGACCGGGGCGTGGAGGCCGCGATGGCCGCCCGCTCCACCCGGCGCAGCAGGACGTGCACCCGGGCCGCCAGCTCCCGCATGGAGAACGGCTTGGTCATGTAGTCGTCGGCGCCGACCCCGAGGCCGACCAGCATGTCGGTCTCGTCGTCGCGCGCGGTGAGCATCAGCACCGGCACCGGCCGCTGGGCCTGCACACGACGGCAGACCTCCAGACCGTCGAAGCCGGGCAGCATGATGTCGAGGATCAGTAGATCGGGCTGCCAGGCCTCGGCGGTTTCGACGGCGGCCGGCCCGTCGCCCGCCGTTTGCACGAGAAATCCCTCGGCGCGCAGGCGGGCCGCGATGGCGTCGACGATCGTGGGGTCGTCCTCGACGACCAGAACCCGGCGCTGCGCGCCCGGAGTAGCCGTCGCCGTGCCGTTGTGGGAGGTGTGTGTCTGCTCCATCGCCCGCCCCTGTGTGCTTTCCGGAACCAGTGGGGTGATCCCATGACTGCGATTGACGCTTGAATGATCCGCGTCAGGGATGCACATTACGGGGACAGGCGGCGCACTCGCTATCCAGGGCGGACGGCAAGGTGAACGACGTCCGGAACGCCCCGGGCAACCGGGATCTCTTCGGTACGCACCTGTTTGAACCCGGCATTCCGCAAGGTTTCTTCGAATTCGGCGGAGGGCTGCGCGGACCACACGGCGAGTACCCCGCCCGGTCTCAACACCCTTGCGCAGCTTGTGAGTCCGGCCGGCGAGTAGAGGCCCTCGTTGCCCTTGTCGACGGTCCAGCCGGGCCCGTTGTCGATGTCCAGGCACAGCGCGTCGAATGTGTCGGAAGTCTCATTGACGTACGCGACGAGATCGTCCTCGACGATCACCGTGCGCGGATCGGCGAACGCGCGCGCGGAGAGCGGGGACAGCGGACCGTCCCGATGCCAGCCGACGACCGCGGGTTCCCGCTCCACGACCGTGATCCGCCCCCAGCGGGGATCCCGCGCGGCGTGCGCGAGCGAGAACCCGACACCGAGCCCGCCGATCAGCACCGCCGGATCCGACCGCCCGTCCAGGGCCTCCCGGGCGGCGTCCACGAGCAGCCGCTCCGAACGGCCGTCGGAGGTGTCCATCAGGAAGCAGCCGTTGGCGATGATCTGCAGCAGTCCGCCGTGTCGGCGCAGGACCACCTCGCCGTACGGCCCTTCGCGCCGGTCCAGGACCACGGGAGGGCAGTCGGCCACGGAAGTCGCGCCAGTCATCTCCGCCATGTCGGCCATCCTGCCTCAACAGGGCTTTGCGGCCATGCGAATTACGGGCGTCGGACGGTCGCACGGGTGTCACTCGTTCGAGGGGCCGCCCGGCGCTTCGCGCCCGCCGGTGGCCTCGGGTGGCTCATATGGTTCCTCCCAACCCCTCATGGTTCTTCAGAAAATCCTGTGAATCGCTCCGCACGTGGCCTCGGTCATAGACAGCGACTCCAGGGACGGCGAAGGGTGGAGCGAAACGGAAGGAGCGCCTCACCGTGGAACGGACCGCGAGGGTCGCATCGACGCCCCCGCCCGAGCCCCTTCCGGCCGCGGAGGTCGGTGCCCTGCTGGACGGTGTGCCCCGCCAGCGCGGCTGGGTCGCGGACGCCGCCCCGAAGACCCCGCGCCCCGCCCTCCGGGTGCGCCCCCTCCGGGTGCGCCCCCGGCGGTTGCTCCCCAGCCCCACCGGCACCCCGGTCACCTTCACCTACACGGTGATCCTCGCGCTGACCTCGCTCTTCGCCGGTTACGCCAGCCCCGGCCTCCTGCACTCCGTCTACCAGGACTCCAGTACCGACGTCGCCCACCTCCTCCGCACCCCGGCCTTCGTCCTGCTGGCCAGCGCGCTGTGGATCGCGGGCGGCCTCCTCTCTCCGTACGCCCTCGCCTTCGTGCTCGTCCTGACCGCACTGGAGCGGCGGATAGGGGGCGCCCGGGCGATCCTCGTCTTCCTGGCGGGCCATGTGCTGGCCACCCTCGCCACCGAGGTCCCGGTCGGCCTCGCGGTCCTGGCCGGCCACCTCCCCGGCACCTCCCTGCACCGCCTCGACTACGGCATCAGCTTCGGCGTGACCGCCAGCATCGGTGCCCTCTCCGGCCTGCTCACCCCCTGGGTGCGCTGGCCCCTGCTCGCCCTGGTCGGCTACAGCCTCCTCGAGGACCTCATCGCCTTCGAGGACCCGATGACCAACTGGGGGCATCTGATCTCGCTGGGCATCGGGACGGCACTCTGGCCGGTGGTACGGCGCTGGTACCGGGAGCGGCACCAGGCTCCGGTCCCGGCCGGTGTCACCGCCGCGTAACCGCGCGGCGTCCAGCGCGTCGAGCGCCCCCGGAGCACCATCCCGCCCCCGGCCTCGCAGGCGCCGCGCACGTCAGCCGGCCGGCGTCCAGACGTACGGCGTGGTCGTCGTCACCGTCGTGAAGCCCAGGCGCCTCAGGATCGGGCAGCTGTCGGCCGACGCGTCCACGTGCAGGTAGGCCCGGCCAGGGCCGCCGCTCGGGTCGCCCGTAGTGCGACCAGCGCGCCGGGTTCGGCTGGACGGCGCGCATCTCGGTGTCGTAAGCGGCGAGCAGGGTCGCCGCGAGGTCTGTGTCGGTCATCGGCCGACCGTACGGGGAATGCACCCGCGCGGCTCAACTGTTTTCCCTCCGCGGTTTCCTGTTTCCGCCAGGTCACTACCCGATCGCTCAAAGCGAACACGCCCCGGGGAACATTCAGAGGCTCATGTGCATTGAGTCGGCATAGCTCAAGTTCAATGCCGAAGGGGAGATCATGGCTTCGACGTCCGCATCACTCACCCTCCCTGTGCTGCCGCTCGACGGCGAGGTCGTGCTGCCCGGGATGGTGGTCCCGCTGGACCTCAAGGACCCCGATGTCCGTGCCGCCGTGGAGGCCGCCCAGGCCGCGGCCCGTACCGAGCCCGGAAAGCCCAGGGTGCTGCTGGTACCGCGTATCGACGGGAGCTACCCGAGCACCGGTGTGCTCGGCACCGTTGAGCAGGTCGGCCGGCTGGCCGACGGTGACCCGGGCGCGCTGATCCGCGGCCGTTACCGGGTGCGCATCGGCGCCGGTACCACCGGCCCGGGTGCCGCCCTGTGGGTGGAGGGCACCCGCATCGAGGAGAACGTCCCGGACCCGGTGCCCGGTCATGTCACCGAACTGGTCAAGGAGTACAAGGCCCTCGCCACCGCCTGGCTGCGCAAGCGAGCCGCCTGGCAGGTCGTCGACCGTGTCCAGGCCATCGACGACGTCTCCGCGCTCGCCGACAACTCCGGTTACTCGCCGTTCCTGACCACCGACCAGAAGGTCGAGCTGCTCGAGACCGCCGACCCGGTCGCCCGACTGAAGCTCGCCACCCAGCAGCTGCGCGACCATCTCGCCGAGCAGGACGTGGCCGAGACCATCGCCAAGGACGTCCAGGAGGGCGTCGACAAGCAGCAGCGCGAGTTCCTGCTGCGCCGCCAGCTCGAAGCCGTCCGTAAGGAGCTGCGCGAGCTGAACGGTGAGAAGGACGGCGAGGAGTCCGACGACTACCGCACCCGGGTGGAGGCCGCCGACCTGCCGGAGAAGGTCCGCGAGGCCGCCCTCAAGGAGGTCGACAAGCTGGAGCGGTCCAGCGACCAGTCGCCCGAGGGCTCCTGGATCCGCACCTGGCTGGACACGGTGCTCGAACTGCCGTGGAACGAGAGGACCGAGGACGCCTACGACATCCAGGGCGCCAAGGCGGTCCTGGACGCCGAGCACGCCGGTCTGGAGGACGTGAAGGAGCGGATCACCGAGTACCTGGCGGTGCGCAAGCGCCGTAGCGACCGGGGGCTCGGGGTCATCGGCGGTCGCCGTGGCGGTGCCGTGCTGGCGCTCGTCGGTCCGCCCGGTGTCGGCAAGACCTCGCTCGGCGAGTCCGTCGCGCACGCGATGGGGCGGAAGTTCGTCCGGGTCGCCCTCGGTGGCGTCCGTGACGAGGCCGAGATCCGTGGTCACCGCCGTACGTACGTGGGTGCGCTGCCCGGCCGGATCGTCCGTGCCATCAAGGAGGCCGGTTCGATGAACCCGGTCGTCCTGCTCGACGAGATCGACAAGGTGGGGTCCGACTTCCGGGGCGACCCGGCGGCCGCCCTGCTCGAAGTCCTCGACCCGGCGCAGAACCACACCTTCCGCGACCACTACCTGGAAGTCGAACTCGACCTGTCCGACGTCGTCTTCCTCGCCACCGCCAACGTCCTGGAGGCCATCCCGGAGGCCCTGCTCGACCGTATGGAGCTGGTCCGCCTGGACGGCTACACCGAGGACGAGAAGATCGTCATCGCCCGTGACCACCTGCTTCCGCGCCAGCTGGAGCGGGCGGGCATCGACAAGGACGAGGTCGTCCTGGACGAGAGCGCGCTGCGCAAGCTCGCCGGCGAGTACACCCGTGAGGCGGGCGTCCGTAACCTGGAACGGTCGATCGCCCGGCTGCTGCGCAAGGTCGCGGCCCAGCACGAACTGGGTCAGCGGGAGCTGCCGTTCACCGTCAGGGACGAGGACCTGCGCGCCCTGATCGGCCGGCCGCACCACGTGCCCGAGTCCGCCCAGGACCCGGCCGAGCGCCGTACGGCGGTCCCGGGTGTGGCGACGGGTCTGGCGGTCACCGGAGCGGGCGGAGACGTCCTCTTCGTGGAGGCGTCCCTGGCCGACCCGGAGACGGGCGCGGCGGGGCTGACCCTCACCGGGCAGCTGGGTGACGTGATGAAGGAGAGCGCGCAGATCGCCCTGTCCTTCCTGCGCTCGCACGGCGCGGAACTGGAGCTCCCGGTCGGCGACCTGAAGGAGCGGGGCGTGCACATCCACTTCCCGGCCGGCGCGGTCCCGAAGGACGGCCCGAGCGCCGGCGTCACCATGACGACGGCTCTCGCGTCCCTCCTGTCCGGCCGGCTGGTGCGCACGGACGTGGCGATGACCGGTGAGGTCTCGCTGACCGGCCGGGTTCTGCCCATCGGAGGCGTGAAGCAGAAGCTGCTCGCCGCCCAGCGCGCCGGGGTGACGACCGTCATCATCCCCAAGCGCAACGAGGCCGACCTGGACGACGTCCCGGCGGAGGTGCTGGACAAGCTCGACGTCCACGCCGTCACCGACGTCCGCCAGGTCCTGGAGCTGGCGCTCGCGCCCGCCACGAACGGCGCGACGCCGGAGGTTCCGGTAGCGGCGTGACGGACGCTGCCGGACGAAGAGGGCCCGGACCCCCGCGAGGAGGCCCGGGCCTTCGCCCTGTCTCAGCCGTTGGCGAGTGCGACGACCCGGTCCAGGGCCCCGTTGCTGTGTCTGTCCGGGGCGCAACCCCCGGTCCCCCGGCCCGGGCCGGTGTGCACTATCCGTTGGCGAGTGCGACGACCCGGTCCAGGGCCCCGTTGCTGTGTCTGTCCGGGGGGCAACCCCCGGTCCCCCGGCCGGGCCGGTGTGCACTATCCGTTGGCGAGTGCGACGACCCGGTCCAGGGCCCCGTTGCTGTGTCTGTCCGGGGGGGCAACCCCCGGTCCCCCGGCCGGGCCGGTGTGCACTATCCGTTGGCGAGTGCGACGACCCGGTCCAGGGCCCCGTTGAACTTGTCGTGGTCGCCGACGGTGGGGCCGGACGAGGTGTACTGCCACATCGTGTAGTACGACCAGCCGGCCGGCAGCGTCCCCACGTCCGAGGCGTACCGGGCGATCCACAGCGGGTTGCTGGCGGCGAATCCGCCGTAGTTGCCGGTGCAGCCGGTCCACCAGCTGGTGGCTGTGTAGATGACGGCGTCCCGGCCCGTGCGCGCCTTGTAGGTGTTGAGGAAGTCGGCGATCCAGCTGACCATCGCGCTCGCGGACTTGCCGTAGCAGGCGGCGCCGTACGGGTTCCACTCGATGTCGAGGGCGCCGGGGAGGGTCTGGCCGTCCTTGGACCAGCCGCCGCCGTGGTCCACGAAGTAGTTGGCCTGGGTGGCACCGCTCGTGGTGTCCGGGGTCGCGAAGTGGTAGGCGCCGCGGATCATGCCGACGCCGTAGGAGCCGGTGTACTGCTGGGAGAAGTAGGGGTTCGTGTAGTACGTGCCTTCCGTCGCCTTGGTGTAGGCCCATTTGACCCCGCTGCTCAGCAGGGTCGACCAGGCGACGTTGCCCTGGTAGCCGGAGACGTCGACGCCCTCGGTCTGGGTGGCGTCGCCGGTCTTCGGGGTACCGCTCTGACCGTCGTGGGCCAGGACGCCGATGCCCATGTACGCCGAACCGCGGGCGGGAGTGCCCGTGTCGGCGTGGGCCGGGGTGAGGGAGACCGTCGCGAGCAGCAGCGCGAGCAGTGCGGTGAGGAGAGTGGGGGAGGGTCTGTGCACGGGCATGACGTGCCTCCGTGGGGTGAGGTGGGGTCCCAGATATGCCAGAGACGGTCGGCGGGACAGGCGCGACACGACGCAGGGTCACACGGCGCGACGCCAACCGCTGGCGTGGGCATGCCATCGATTTGCCTGACAGAGACGCTACGCACGTAGAAGACGCCGGGGAAGGGGGTCCGGAGGCTGCCGTTGGTCTACGCCTGCGAAATACTTGGCGAACTGCGGTGATGACGGGGTTTGACGGAAACTTTCAGGACTGCGAAACCGATCAGGGGTGCTGACGTGCACGAGGACGAAAAGGGCGACGAACAGCGCGCCGCCACGGGGTTGACGCCAAGTGGTGCAGACCAGGAATTCCTGACTCTGGAACGCGAGTTGACGGTGCTGCTGCGGCGCGCCAGGGCCAACCAGGGGGAGATGGCCCGCGAGGTCCACCCCGACCTGGAGTCCGCCGCGTACGGCCTGCTGGTCCGGCTCGACGAGTGCGGCGGCCAGCGCGCCACCGAACTGGCCGCCTACATCGGCGTCGGCAAGGCCACCATGTCCCGCCAGCTGCGGGCCCTGGAGGAACTCGGGCTGGTCGTCCGTGAGCCCGACCCGGCCGACGGACGGGCCTGGCTGGTCGCCCTCACCGACGAGGGCCGGCGCCGGGTCGGCACGGTCCGCGAGGCCCGCCGCGGCCGCTATGTCCGCCAGCTCGCCCACTGGCCCCGCCGCGAGGTCGCCGAACTGGCCCGGCTGCTGCACCAGCTGAACGGCGTGATGGAGAAGTAGCCACCGACAGGGGCTTCAGGGCCCAGGAGCCTGGGGTGGGGCTTCAGAGCTCGACGTACACCACCGTCGCGTCGTCGTGCGTCTTGCTCAGCCGCAGGAACGCCCGCTCCTCCCGGTCGGCCGCCTCCAGCTCCCGCACCCGGTCGACCAGCGCCCGCGCGCCCTCTTTGCGTACGACGTCGAAGAGGGCCGCCCAGTCGCCCTCGCGGAACTTCTCCGTCCAGCGGGTCGCCCCGTCCGTGAGGGCGGCGAGGGCGGCGACCCGGTGCCGGGGCACGCTCCCGGTGACCGCGCGGGCCGCTACCGAGGGGTCGGCGGCGGCCGTGAAGAAGCCGCCCTCCTTGTTGCGGACCGTGACGTCGGCGATCGCGTCCGTGGCCAGGGAGGTACGGGGGACACGGTCGAGCCGGTCGTCCAGGACCGGAGTGACCTTGCCGTCGGGGGAGCGCAGGAGCAGCGCGGAGTCGGACAGGACCAGGTATTCGACGGTGTCCTCGGACCACCGGGTCAGGACGACCGTCGCCTGGGGTGTGCGCGGGTGAGAAAGCTCACAGGTGTCAGCATGTGCGTCGACTGTGCGGCCGATCGCCCGTTCGAGGATCTCCCGCAGTGTCAGATCTCGTGCCGAAACGGTCAGTTCGGTCAGTGCGCCGCCCAGTCGCGCGGTGAACCAGGGGACGGAATGCAGACACCCGGTTTCGTCCTTCGGCGGGGTGACCCCGTCCAGGACGACCACACAACCCCCCTGTCCCGAGGCGGGAAGTCCGACCCCGGCGAAGTCCTCGTTGGGGCGGTCGGGGGCGCCGGGTTCCGAAACGACTTCAGTACGCATCCGGCCAGTCTGCACGACCCCTTCACGATCTTCGCCAAAGGCTGGCAACCGTCCGGGAATTCACGCGGCCTCGCAGGTCAGCCGCCTGCTTTGGGGTGGAATGGCGCACTCCGGGAAGGCGTGGTGGCGAATACTGTCAAAGCCCGTCGTCCGCGTCCAACCGGCCCGCCGGAAAAGGGCCCCGCACAGGCCACCGGAACTTGCCCGCCAACTCCCCTCCGATGTTCACTCCTTCGGGTGGCGGGTCAGGCGAAGCGAGACCACCACCCACCGGCGCTGGGAGGGTCGAGGACCTACATATCGGGTGCATGTCCCGGGTACACGCCCCACTCGGCACCGAAATGCCGGGGATCATGACGGGGTGCCACCCGGCCCCTTGGGTACACGAGTTCAGGAATGCGAGCACCGGTGCAGAAGACGCGGCCTCGGCGCACAGGCAAGAAGACGGCCTCCGAAACGGGTGCCGCCGCTCCCGTCGGCACCGGCCGCCGTAAGCATGTCCGCACGCGGCTGATCGTGGCCGTGACCGTGGTCGCCGCGGCGATCGCGGGGGCCGGCGCGCCCGCCCTGCTGACCGCCTCCGGGCAGCTGAGCGACTCCCAGGACCTGGTGACCCTCGCCGGGCGCACCCAGGACGCGCTGGCGCTGGCCAACTCGCTCGCCGACGAGCGCGACGAGGTCACCTCCTATGTCGCGGCGGGCCGCCCCAAGTCCAAGGCGCCCTCCGAGGACCGCGGCGCCCGGGTCGACCGCCAGGTCGAGGACCTGCGCGCGGACACCGACATCCCGGGCTGGCTGCGCACCGACCTCGACGGCATCGCGGCCGTCCGCCGGTCCGCCCTCACCGGCCAGAGCACGGCCCTCCAGGCGCACGAGGCGTACTCCCGGACCATCACCGAGCTCCACCGCCTCGCCGAGGAACTGGCCGAGCAGACGCCCCCCAGGGCGGGCTCCGGCGCCTACGCGCTCGCCGAGCTGGACTCCGCCGTCCAGCAGTCCGCGGCGGCTCGGGGTCTTCTCCTCGCCGCCCTGAACATCCCCAGCTCCACCCGGACCACGATCGACCCGCTCACCGGTCTGCCCACCACGAGCACGACCACCTCCGACGCCGACAAGAAGCAGCGCGACGCGCTCACGGCGGCGGCCCAGCAGGCCAGGCTGCGCGCCGACGCGGCTCTCGCCGACTTCCGCGACACCGCACCCAAGGCCGCGGTCGAGTCGTACGACTCCACGGTCACCGGCAACGACGTCAACAACGCCGACAAGTACCTGGCCGCCCTCACCGACCAGCCGACCCTCTCCGACGGCGACCTCGCCACCGGCACCAAGAAGCTGGACACGGCGCTGGCCGCCCGGGTCGACCTGATGCGCGGCGCCGAGTCCGCCCTCTACGACCACCGCACCAAGGACCTCGCCAAGTTCCGCGACGACGACGTCACCGCGCTGGAGATCCGGGTCGCGGTGCTCGCCGCCCTGATGCTGGTGGCGGTGGGCATCGCCACGGCCATGGCCCGGACGCTCACCCGTCCCCTCTCGGTGCTCCGCCGGGGCTCGGCACGGCTGGCCGAGGCCGAGGACCCGCGCACCGAGGAACCGATCACGTTCACCGGCCGCAACGACGAGTTCGCCCAGGTCGTCCGCTCGGTCAACGCCCTGCACGCCCAAGTCACCGGCCTCTACGACCGCATCGCCACCCTGGAGACCGACCGCAGGCACCTGGTCGGCCAGCGCCAGAAGATGGCCGACGCCCGCGAGGAGCTGCGTGCCGAACTGACCGACGCCGCCGGCCAGCTGGAGCGGCTGCGCACCAGCATCGGCGGCACCTTCGTCAACCTCGCACTGCGCACGCTCGGCCTGGTCGAGCGCCAGCTGGCGGTGATCGAGGGCCTGGAGGAGCGCGAGCAGGACCCGGACCGCCTCGCGACCCTCTTCAAGCTCGACCACTTCGCCACGGTCATGCGCCGCCACAGTGAGAACCTCCTGGTCCTCGCCGGCACCGAGCACGTCCAGCAGCACGCGGGCCCGATCCCGCTGGTGGACGTGGTCCGCGCGGCGGTCAGCGAGATCGAGCGCTACGAACGCGTCCGCATCGCCGCACTCCCGCCGCACGCGCACGTGGCCGGCTTCGCCGCCGACGACCTCAGCCACCTGCTCGCGGAGCTGATGGAGAACGCCACCTCGTTCTCGCCGCCCGACATGCCCGTGGAGATCTCCGGATGGCTGCTGGAGAGCGGTGAGGTCATGCTCTCCGTGCAGGACGAGGGCATCGGCATGACCGCCGACCGCCTGGTCCGCCTCAACGGCCGCCTCGCCGACTTCGACCCCGCGTCGCCGTACGACCAGGAGGGCGAGGAGGGTCTCGGCCTGGGTCTGTATGTCGTGGCCCGCCTGGCCCACCGGCTCGGCGTCCGCGTGCAGCTGCGCGAGCAGAAGCAGGGCGGGGTGGCGGCGGTCGTGGTCCTGCCCCAGCCCCTGCTGGCGGCGGCCCCCACGACGGCTGCCCCTTCGGCCACGACGGCTCCCGGCGGCACCCACGGCTTCTCCCTCCCCGGCGCGGACGCGGAGGTCAACTCCAACGTCCTCTACGGCCGCTCGACGTCCGGCGACCCCCTGGTCACCCTGGCGGAGAAGGCCGTACGGGAGGCCGACGACCAGCCCGCCCACGAGCAGGCACCCCCGCCGAAGGCGGAGGCCCCCGACCCGACGGCTCGCCCGAAGGCCCCGGTGGAGACGTTCGCCGAGACGACGATGGAACTCCTGGTCCCGGTGGACCCGGAAACGAAGCCCGCCGAAGCGCCGACGCGAGCCGCTCACTCCGAAGAGCCGACGCGTTCCGCTCACTCCGAGGCGCCGGCGCACCCCGCTGACGCCGAGGGCCACACGCGCCCGCTCCCCGCGGCCGCCGACGGCGAGCGCGCCCCACTGGGGCCACCCCCACCCGCCGACGGCGAGTACGCCTCCCAGGCCACCCCCGCACCCGAATCCCGCACGGGCGGTGCCGTCGGGGACGACAGCGTCGACGCCGAGGACCCGGTCACCAGCAAGGGGCTCCCCAAGCGCACCCCCAGGATCACCGCCCCCGCCCCGGCCCCCCGCCAGCGCGGCACCGGCGTCGACGCCGACGCCCTGCGCCGCAGGCTCGGCGGCTTCCGCAGCGGCGCCGACGCCGGACGCCGTGACGTCGCGGCGGAGATCGCCGAGCAGACCGGCCAGAGCCAGGTGCCGGGCACCACACCAGCCGTACCCGGACCAGTCGTATCCGAAGAAGCCACGGGGGGCACAGTCGAGGAGGCAAGCAGTTGACCGCGCCCAGTACCTTCGGACTGAGCAGTGAGGCACGTAACCTGCACTGGCTGCTGAGCAACCTCGTCGAGGAGGTGCCCGGTATCCAGTCGGTCGCCGTGGTCTCCTCCGACGGCCTGCTCCTGCTCTCCTCGGACCCCGGCCGCAACGAAGCGGCCCGCGAGGCCCGCACCGAGAGGCGAAGCGGCCCGCGAGGCTCCGCCGCCGACCTCGCCACCATCGTCTCCGGCATCGGCAGCCTGACCGTCGGCGCCGCCCGGCTGATGGACTTCGGCAGGGTCAAGCACACGATGGTCGCGATGGACGAGGGCAGCCTCTTCGTGATGTCGATCAGCGACGGCTCGCTGCTCGGTGTACACGGTTCCGCGGAGTGCGACATGAGCGTCGTGGCGTATCACATGGCGCTGTTCGTCGGCCGCGCCGGTCACGTCCTGACCCCCGAACTCCGCAGTGAGCTGAGGAAATCCCTCGAGGCAGACGCGACGAGGAGCGGCCGATGAGCAACGCGCCGAAGAACCGCCAGCAGAACCTCCCGGTACGCGGCGGCGACCGCAAACCCGCCCGCGTCCGCCCCTACTCGCTCACCGGCGGCCGTACCCGCTTCGGTCATGTCCTCCTCGTGGAGACGTTCGTGGCCGCGCTGGAGGCCCCGGAGGAGCGCAAGGAACTGATGAATGGTTCCCTCAACACCCGGGTGATGCCGGAGATGCGGGCCATCGTCGAACTGTGCCGCCGTATGCGCACGGTGGCCGAGATCGCCGCGCTGCTGAAGATGCCGCTCGGTGTGGTCCGGGTCCTGCTCAGTGACCTCGCGGACCAGGGAAAGATCCGTGTGTACGGAACCGGAACCGGTCACGGCGTCGGCCGCCCGGACCGCGCTCTGCTGGAAAGGGTGCTGAGTGGACTACGCCGTCTCTGACGCCTCCGGCGTCGCCCCGCTCCTCGACGGGGAGGAGCATGTGCGGTCCTGGCAGACGGACCGCGCCCGGGCCCCCATCGCGACGAAGATAGTCGTGGCGGGCGGTTTCGGCGTCGGCAAGACCACGCTGGTCACCGCCGTCTCGGAGATCACGCCCCTGCAGACCGAGGCGCTGATGACCGAGGCGAGCGAGGAGACCGACGACCTCACCGCCACGCCCGGCAAGCTCACCACCACCGTGGCCATGGACTTCGGCCGTATCACCCTCGACGACGACCTGGTGCTCTACCTGTTCGGCACGCCGGGCCAGCAGCGGTTCTGGTTCATGTGGGACGACCTGGTGCGGGGCGCGATCGGGGCCGTCGTCCTCGCGGACACCCGGCGCCTGAAGGACTGCTTCCCGGCGCTGGACTACTTCGAGAGCTGCGGGCTGCCGTATGTCGTCGCGGTCAACCACTTCGACGGCAGCGAGCGCTTCGAACCCGAGGACGTGCGGGAGGCATTGACGATTCCCCCGCGCATACCTGTAATGATCATGGATGCCCGCCGCCGTGTCCCGGTGATCGAGACGCTGTTGTCCCTGGTCGCCCACGCGCTGGACGAAACCCCCGAGTAGATCTTCGTTAGGAGCCACCACCCGCATGCGGAAGATACTCGTCGTGGGGGCCGGCCAGTCCGGTCTCCAGCTCGCCCTCGGCCTCCAGTCGCACGGCTACGAGGTCACCCTGATGTCGAACCGGACCGCGGACGAGATCCGCTCCGGCCGGGTCATGTCGACGCAGTGCATGTTTGACACGGCACTGCAGCACGAGCGCGATCTCCAGCTGAACTTCTGGGAGTCCCAGGCCCCGAAGATCGAAGGACTCGGCGTCTCGGTCGCCGCCCCCGGCTCCTGGGGCGAGGGCCCCGCGGCCCGCGCGATCGACTGGGTGGGCAGGCTCGACGGGTACGCGCAGTCGGTCGACCAGCGGGTGAAGATGGCCGGCTGGATGGAGACCTTCGCGCAGCGCGGCGGCCAGCTGGTCATCCACGGCGCGGCGGTCGGCGACCTCGACTACTTTTCCCGCGCCTACGACCTGGTGCTGGTCTCGGCGGGCAAGGGCGAGCTCGTCCAGATGTTCGGGCGGGACCCGGAGCGGTCCCCCTACGCCGAGCCGCAGCGCGCCCTCGCCGTCGCCTACGTGCACGGCCTCGGCCCGCGCCCCGAGCACCCGGACTTCTACGCGGTCCGCTGCAACCTGGTCCCCGGCGTCGGCGAACTCTTCGTCATGCCGACCCTGACCACTTCGGGACCGGCCGACATCCTCTTCTGGGAGGGCATACCCGGCGGCCCGCTGGACGTCTTCAACGGTGTCAAGGACCCGGCGGAGCACCTCTCCCTGACCCTGGAACTCATGGAGCGGTACACGCCCTGGGAGTACGCGCGGGCCACCAAGGTCGAACTGACCGACGCGGGTGGCACGTTGGCCGGCCGCTACGCACCCACGGTCCGCAACCCCGTCGGCCGCCTTCCCGGCGGCGGCCTGGTACTGGGCGTCGCGGACGTCGTCGTCGCGAACGACCCGATCACCGGCCAGGGCTCCAACTCGGCGTCCAAGTGCGCCGCCGCCTATCTCGCCTCGATCCTCGAACACGGCGAGAAGGAGTTCGACGAGGCCTGGATGCTGCAGACCTTCGACCGTTACTGGGACACCGCCCAGCACGTCACCAAGTGGACGAACGCGATGCTCGCCCCGCCGCCGGAGCACATCCTCAACCTGATCGGCGCGGCAGGCCGGCTCCAGCCGGTCGCCGACCGCTTCGCCAACGGCTTCAACGACCCCTCGGACTTCGAGAACTTCTTCTACGAGCCGGAGAAGACAGCCGCCTATCTGGCCTCGGTGGCCGGCGCCGCCTGAGTACGGTGAGTGACCCGCGCCCCAAAGGGGCGCGGGGCCGTGCCGATATGCGGCTCCGCCGCGTGGGCACGACCAGCCCTGACGGCGCCGCACCCGAACGACGGCCCATCGCGGCGCCCCCGGCGGAGCGCATACGCTGCACTCATGACCCCGCAGGCCGCCACCCCCGCCTACCGCAGGCTGTCCGTCGAGGAGCGGCGCAGCCAGCTCCTCGAAGCGGCCCTCTCCCTCTTCGCGCACCGCGCCCCCGAGGACGTCTCGCTCGACGACGTGGCGGAGGCGGCCGGGGTCTCCCGCCCCCTGGTGTACCGGTACTTCCCGGGCGGCAAGCAGCAGCTCTACGAGGCCGCGCTCAGGTCGGCCGCCGAGGAGCTGGAGCACTGCTTCGACGAACCCCGCGAGGGCCCTCTGCTGCCCCGCCTCTCCCGGGCCCTCGACCGCTACCTCGCCTTCGTCGACCAGCACGACGCCGGCTTCAGCGCCCTGCTCCAGGGCGGCAGCGTGGTGGAGACCTCTCGGACGACGGCGACCGTGGACGGCGTACGACGGGCTGCAGCGCAGCACATTCTCAGCCACCTCGACATCGCCGACCCCGGGCCCCGGCTGCGGATGACCGTCCGTATGTGGATCACCGCTGTCGAGGCGGCTTCCCTGATCTGGCTCGACGAGGACAAGCAGCCGCCCGTCGAGGAACTGCGGGACTGGCTGGTGGACCAGTTCGTCGCCGTACTGAGCGTGACCGCGCGCCGCGACCCGCAGACGGCCGCCCTCGTCGACGCCCTCGCGGCGGATGGCTGAAACTGGTGCCGTGAAGAGTCAGGACACCCCCTTCGAGGGCGGCCCCATGGACGGGCGTGTGCTTCCGGTGCTGCTCGGCATGACCGGCCACCCCCCGAAGACGTACCGCATCCCGGTCCCGGACCCGGACGGCGGCAGGCCCACCGTCCTGGTCTACCGCCGAGTCCCCCGCGGACACAGCAGGCGCCTGGGTCTGACCCAGGGCTGGAAGTACACGTACGACCCCACGGGCAAGGGCGCCGGCACAGGCCCCAAGTGGCCGTGGTCGAAGCCGGACCCGGACCCGGCCCCCGCACCGGACACCACGCCGCCCCGCAAGCCGGATGACACCGAAGGGTGAGAGGCTTGCGCCGAATCGCCCACAATCGCTGGCGCGGACCGAACGTACATGTCTGATTATCACGATGCGGAATGGAGGGACCGTCCCGCATCGGAGGTGATGACGTGTCAGGAAGGTTTCTGCGCCTGGCCTGTACGGCCGCGGTGGCGGCCCAGGCCGTCCTCGCGCCTGGGCCCGCACTCGCCGCACCCGGCCCCCAGCGGCCGGTGGCCGAGCTGCTGACGGACCTTCAGGGGCTGTACCGGCAGGCCGAACAGGCCACCGAGACCTACAACGCGACCGAGGAGCAGCTGAAGCGGCAGCGCACCGAGGTGGACCGGCTGGACGACGAGCTGGCCAGGGCCCGGCTCTCCCTGCACACCAGCAGAGCCGAGGCGGGCCGGCTGGCCAGGCAGCAGTACCAGAGCACCACCGGGATCTCCCCGTACGTACGGCTACTGCTCGCCCGTGACCCGCAGCACGCGCTGGACGAGGGCCATGTCATCGGGCAGTTGGCGCGCGCCCGGGCCGAGACGGTGGGGCGACTCGCGGGCGACGAGAAGAAGCAGAAAGACCTGGCCCGCAAGGCCCGCAAGGCGCTGGACACCCGACTCGCCCTCGCCGAAAGGCAGAAGAAGCAGCGCGACGAGGTCCAGGACCGGCTGTCCGAGGTGGAGCGCATGCTGGCCTCCCTCACCCCCGCCCAGCTCACCGCCCTCGCCGACCTGGAGCAGAGCAACACGGCCGACGCGCAGCGGAAACTCACCACGTCCGGCGCCCTGAGCACCGCCACGCCGCCCCCGTCCCAGGAGGGCGACCGTGCGGTGCGCTACGCGGTACGGCAGCTGGGGAAGCCGTACCAGTGGGGCGCGCAGGGCCCGATGTCGTACGACTGCTCGGGCCTGACCTCACAGGCCTGGGACCACGCCGGCACCCCCATCCCGCGCACCAGCCAGGAGCAGTGGGCGGACCTCCCGCACGTCCCGCTGGACCAGCTGCGCCCCGGTGACCTGGTCGTCTACTTCCCCGAGGCCACCCACGTGGCCCTCTACCTGGGCGACGGCAAGGTGGTCCAGGCCCCTCGCCCCGGCGCGAAGATCAAGGTCTCCCCGATCGCGGCCAACCCCATCCTGGGCGCGGTACGCCCGGACCCGAAGGCCCGCCCCCTGGGCCGCTACACACCCCCGACGATCCCGAAGTCGGCGACGCTGGGCCCGGACGAAGGCCTGGGAACCTCAGAGCTGACGGCTCCGACACCCACCTGAGGGGCGCGGGGAACTCAGGCCAGCAGCCCCGAGCTCTTCCACAACCGCCGCCCGGCCCCGCGCAGAACACCGATGTCGTCCAGGAAGTCCGTCAGCTTCCTCGCCCCGCTCTGCATGACCTCCCGCCGGTGCCCGCTCGCCCGCACCTGCGCCACGGCCTCCCGCCGGTCCAGCCCCACATTGGTGTAGACCTCGGGATTAACGAAGGCCACCGAGAACACCCGCGCGAACTCCCCGGAGGTGACCCGTGTGAACTCCTGCGACCACCGAGGCGCCGTCACCATCTGGCGGCGCAGCTCCTCGCGGGCGTAGCGGACGTGCCGGGCCTCCTCGACCACGTGGATCCGCGTGACCCCCCGGATCAGCGGCTGCACCCGCTCGTCGGGGAACGTCAGCCGCTGCATCCAGTCCAGGACCTCCTCGCCGAGCAGCGTCGCCGTGAAGGAACCGGGCGTCGTCGAGATCGTCTTGAACAGGCGGCCCAGGTTCAGGTGTGCCCGGCTCACCGGGTACCAGGGCGCGTCACCGCGGGCTATCAGGCGCGCGAACATCTTCGAGTGCCGGCACTCGTCCTCGATCTCGGTCAGCGCGTAGCGCACATGCGCGCTCGTCGCCGCCTTGTCGTAGATGTGCCGCACCAGCAGCTGCATCAGGATCAGCTCGAACCAGATGCCGAGGGAGGCCAGCGCCGCCGCCTCGTGCTGGGAGAGCAGGATCCGCTGTTCCTCGGACATCCGCTTCCACATCGGGGTGTCGTAGAGCGACACCAGCTCCGGCGGCCAGAACCACTTGCCCTCCTCGAAGGGCGCGTCCCAGTCCAGCTCCTTGTCCGGGTCGAAGGAGTGCTTCGCGGAGGAGACGAGCAGCCGTTCGGCCACCTGCTCGCGGTCCTTGAGCAGGCCGAGCGCGTCGCGCAGTCCGTCGACGGCGTCCGCTTCCGTCAGGGTCGTCATGGCTCCCTCACCTCGTTACCCGGGGGTATTCGTCGTCGGCTCTTATGAGACCGCTTGTCAGCAAGGCGGTCAATCCCCCGCGCACGACTTGTTGACTCCGCGTCTGCCCCGGCACCTTCCACCCGGGCCGGTCAGAGTCCCAGCACCGCCCGCATCACCGCCCGGGCGATCGGCGCCGCGTCGCCGCCCCCGCTGATCTCGCCCCGGTCGGCCGCCGCGTCCTCGACCACCACGGCCACCGCGACCTTCGGCTCCAGGTCGGTGTCCGCCTGCGCCCAGGAGACGAACCAGGCGTACGGCACCCCGGAGTTGCCGAGGCCGTGCTGCGCGGTCCCGGTCTTGCCGCCGACCGTGGCGCCGCGAATCGCCGCGTTGGAGCCGGTGCCCTCCTGGACCACGTCCGTCATGAGCTCCTTCATCCGGACGGCCGTCGAGGGGCTCATCACCTGCCGGACCGGCCCGGCACCGCCCGTGCTGACCGTCTCGCCGGTCCGCCGCACGGTCCGCTCCACCAGATACGGCGGCCGTGCCATCCCGCCGTTCGCCACCGCCGCCGCGACCATCGCCATCTGCAGCGGCGTGGCCCGGGTGTTGTACTGCCCGATCGACGACAGCGCCAGCTGCGCCTTGTCCGCGCTCGGGTCGAAGGTGCTCGGCGCGGTGGCGAAGGGGATGCGCAGATGCCTGTCGTTGAAGCCGAACGCCTGGGCCGTCGCCGTCATGTCCGCGACCCCCACGTCCACGCCCAGCTTCGCGAAGACCGTGTTGCAGGACCACTCGAAGGCCTCCCGCAGCGAGGCGTCCTCGCAGCCGTCCCCCTCGTTGGTCAGCCGGGTCGTGGTGCCCGGCAGCCGGTAGGGGTCGGGGGAGTCGGTCGGCGTGTCCAGGTCGGTGACCACGCCCGCGTCCAGCGCGGCCGCCGCGGTGACCACCTTGAAGGTCGAACCCGGCGGATACGTCTGCCGTACCGCACGGTTGAGCATCGGCTTCTCCGGGTCGCCGTTGAGACGGGCCCAGGCCGAGGCCACCGCCTCGTCGTTGCCGGACAGTTCGGAGGGGTCGTACGACGGGGTGGAGACCAGGGCGAGGATCCGGCCGGTCGCCGGTTCGATCGCGGCCACCGCGCCCTTGCGCGCGCCCAGGCCCCGGAAGGCGGCCTCCTGGGCGTAGCGGTCCAGGGTCGTGACGACGTTCCCGCCCGGGTTCGGCGACCGGCCGGTGTCGTTCCACAGCGGGAACGGCGACAGCATCGGGTCGGTGCCGGAGAGCAGCGCGTCCTCGGCGTGCTCCAGGAACGTGGTGCCGTACAACTGGGAGGCGAAGCCGGTGACCGGGGCGTACAACGGGCCCTGCGGGTAGGTGCGTTCGTAGCGCAGCTGCTCCCTGCTGTCCCGGGAGCCGGTGACCGGCTCGCCGCCGACCAGGATGTCGCCGCGCGGCAGGCCGTAACGGGCGATGGTGGCCCGGCGGTTGGCGGGGTTGTCGTCGTAGGCGTGGGCCCGGACCACCTGGACGCGGGCCGCGTTGACGAGCAGGGCGAAGAGCAGCAGGGCGCAGAAGGTGCGGGCCCGCCGGATGTACCTGGCCATTCCGGCGCCCTGGCGGTCGTACCGGCTCATGGGGCCACCTGCCCGTCGTAGTGACGGCGGGCCGAGTCGCTCACCCGGATCAGCAGCGCCACGATCGCCCAGTTGGTGACCACCGAGGAGCCGCCCTGGGCGAGGAACGGCATCGCCATGCCGGTCAGCGGGATCAGCCCGGTCACCCCGCCCGCGATGACGAAGACCTGGAGCGCGACGATCGAGGCGAGCCCGACCGCGAGCAGCCGGCCGAAGGGCTCGCGCAGGGCGAGACCGGCCCGGTAGCCGCGCTCGACGAGCAGGCCGTAGAGGAGGAAGATCGCGGAGAGGCCGCTGAGGCCGAGCTCCTCGCCCGCGGTGGCCAGGATGAAGTCCGACTTGGTTGCGAAGCCGATCAGGATCGAGTGGCCGAGACCGAGTCCGGTGCCGAGGACCCCGCCGGCGGCGAACGCGAAGAGGGACTGGGCGAGTTGGTTCGGCCCCTGCCCTGCGTCGATCGAGGCGAAGGGGTGCAGCCAGTCCTCGATCCGGCCGTGGACATGCGGTTCCAGAGGGCCGACGGCCACCGCGCCGAGCACCGCGAGCAGCAGGCCCACCGCGATCCAGCCGGTGCGCCCGGTGGCGACGTAGAGCATCACGACGAAGAGGCCGAAGAAGAGCAGGGACGTGCCCAGGTCTCGTTCGAGGATCAGGACGCCGACGCTCACCAGCCAGATGGTGAGGATCGGACCGAGCACCCGCCCGGTCGGGAACTGCATGAACCACAGCCGGCGGCCCGCGTAGGCGAGGGCGTTGCGGTTGGCGGCCAGGTAGGCGGCGAAGAACACCGCGAGCAGCACCTTGGCGAACTCGCTCGGCTGGATGGAGAATCCGGCGATCCGGATCCAGATCCGGGCGCCGTTGACGGCCGGGAAGAAGATCGGGAGCAGCAGCAGGACGAGCGCGGCGGCGACCCAGACGTAGGCGTAGCGCTGGAGGACGCGATGGTCGCGCAGCATCAGCACGACCAGGATGAACAGGCCGACGCCCAGGGTGGACCAGACGAGTTGGGCGGGGGCCGCCCGGTCGCCGGGGGTCTGCAGGTCCAGCCGGTAGATCAGGACCAGGCCGAGTCCGTTGAGCAGCACGCCGATCGGAAGCGGCAGCGGGTCGGCGTACGGCGCGCGGAAGCGTACGGCGAGATGGGCGACGAGCGCGAGGAAGCCGAGGCCGGCGCCGTAACCGGCGGCGCCCGGTGGGACGGTACCGGTCCGGGCCACGCCGACCGCGCAGTAGCCGTACACGGAGAGCAGCACGGCCAGCACGATCAGGGCGAGTTCGATGCCACGGCGCCGGGGGAGACGTACGGCGGAGGTGGGGGACTCGGGCGCCGCCAGGGTGGTTCCGGCCTTGGTCATGTCCGGAACTTACCCAAATAGTGGGAGGTGTGTGTGTTGTATGGGTGCCGTCAGCACCAGCGTGGCGTGCGGGCCCGGGGTGTCGACGGAGCGGCCGGTGGCGCAGGCCCAGGTGTCGTCCGAGGTACCAGACGCGGTCACAAGGTACCCGCAGCCCCGCAGCCCCCTACGGCAGCGTCAACGTCGCCACAGCCCCACCGCCGATCGCGTTCGCGAACGACAGCCGCGCCCCCAGCACCTCCGCCTGCCCCGCCGCGATCGTCAGCCCCAGCCCATGGCCCTTGGTCCCGCCCTCCGTCCGGAACCGCTGGGGACCGTGTGCCAACAGGTACTCGGGAAACCCGCCCCCGTGATCCCGCACGGTGACCTCCTTCCCCTCCACCGTCAGCACCACCGGTGGCCGCCCGTGACGGTGCGCGTTGGCGACCAGGTTCCCCAGCACCCGTTCCAGCCGCCGCCGGTCCGTCTCCACCCACACGTCCCGTACGACCTTCACCTCGGTCTCCGTCCCGGACGCCCGCACCACCCGCTCGGCCAGCGCGCCCAGCGCCTCCGCGTCGGTCTCCAGCCGCTCCCGGCCCGTGTCGAGACGGGAGATCTCCAGCAGGTCCTCGGTGAGCGTGCGCAGCGCGGCGACCCGGTCCCGCACCAGTTCCGTCGGCCGCCCCGGAGGCAGCAGTTCCGCCGCCGCGTGCAGCCCGGTCAGCGGTGTCCGCAGCTCGTGCGCCACGTCGGCGGTGAACCGCTGCTCGCTCAGCAGCTTGCTCTGCAGTGACGCGGCCATGCCGTCCAGCGCGGCGGCGACCGCGGCCACCTCGTCCTGCGGCCGGGTCGGATCCTTCGTCAAGGGGTCGTGCACCCGCGCGTCCAGGTCCCCGGCGCTGATCCGGCGGGCCACCTGCGCGGTGCCGTGCAGTCGCCGGGTCACCCGGGTCACCGCGCACGCGCCGACCAGCAGCGTCGCCCCGATGGCGAG
This sequence comes from Streptomyces sp. NPDC111744, assembly GCF_055634995.1. NCBI lineage: Bacteria > Bacillati > Actinomycetota > Actinomycetes > Kitasatosporales > Streptomycetaceae > Streptomyces > Streptomyces sp. NPDC111744. The sequence continues at coordinate 17,216 of NZ_JBVKCG010000001.1, read as the reverse complement.
GGCCGACGACCAGAGGATGGAGCGGTCGAGGCCGGCGGTCGTACGGGCCTGCTGGGAGTAGTCGACGGCCACCGCGAGCGCCCGGCCGCGGTCGGCCGGGCCCGCCGCCCACATCGTGGGGCGACCGCCGTCCCTGGTGACCATCGTGCCGCGCTCCCCGGCCACCGCCAGCGCCCGCAGCCGCGGCGGCAGCCCGGCCGGGTCGATCGCGGAGCCCGGCAGCAGCGCGTCGCCCGACTCGTACGCGGTCGTCGCGTCCGCGAGCCGGGACAGCGCCTGGTCACGGGCCTGGGCGACGGTCTGGTCGGTGACCGACACATGCACGAGCACGCCGAGCAGCGCGGCCAGCGCACAGCACATCACCGTGATGAACGCGGCCGACTTCGCCGCGAGCGTCCCGGCCCAGCGGGGGAGCCTCATCGCGCGCTCGCGGAGGCGGAGGCGGACGCGGCGGGGGTGGCGGGGGTGGCGGGGGTGGCGGAGGCGGAGGGTGCCGGAGTGTGGGTGTGCCGCGCCTTGCCGGTGCGCAGGAACTCGTCCCGGGAGAACACCATCGCCTTCTGCTCCGGATCCCACGCCCAGGTCGTCCGGTACTCGTACCCGCTGATCCCGGCCGGCGACCGCACGATGACCGTCCGCCCGGCCAGCTCGACGCCGATGATCGCGTCGTTGTCCTCCAGCACCTGCACCAGCTTGTGCTGCTCGGCGGTGTAGACGCGCAGCGCGGTCTGGTTGGTCGGATACAGCCGGAAGCCGAGCGTCAGCTCGTCCCGCCCGTCCCCGGTCAGATCCCGGTAGTACGGCTTCAGCAGCGGACACCGCGACCCGCCGCCCCCGGCCGCGCACTCCTTCATCCGGTTCGCGGTCTCGTGGTAGGCGCCCTTGGCTCCGTAGTCCGCCGAGCCCGAGGCGATCTCCGCCCCTACGACGGCCACCGGGTCGACACTGCGGAGGTCGTCGCCGGGAACCGTGACGCCCCTGACGGTCTGCGCGCTGCCCTCGTCGTAGGGCCAGGCCGGGCTGGACGCCGGCCGCAGGTCGGGCCAGAGCTTCACAGGGCTGACCGCCGTCGGGGTGGCCCCGGCCCCCTGCAGGCCGCCGGAGTCGCCACAGCCCGCCACCGCCGTCGCCAGAAGGGCGACGGCGGTGGCGGCGAGGGCGGTACGGAAGGGACGACGGGTCGGCACGCTGCTCCTGGGCGGTTCGGGGGTTGTGGGTCTCGGGGCCCCGTACACCTTATTCGCAGATTCGTAGGGAAGTCCTTTTTGCACCTCGGGGTGGCCGGTGCGGGGGAGAGGCTACTCGGCGAGCTCCTCGAGCAGCCGGGCGGTGGACAGGCCGGCGCGGAGATAGGCGACGAACAGCTCGTTGTGCAGCGCCCAGGGCGAGCGCCGGGCCCGCACCAGCCGGATCGCCTCCTCGGCCGTACGCCCCCGGTGCACCAGCGCCTGCGCGACCACCAGCCCCGACCGGTTGTACCCGCTGTGGCAGCGCACCAGCACCGACCGCCCGGAATCCAGGGCCTCGCTGGCCGCCCGGGCGAGCCGGATCACGCCCGCCAGCTGGGTACCGTCCAGCGGTCCGTCGGGAATCGGCCACACATGATGCTCGACCCCGGTGTCCGGCCCGTGCCCGGGCACCCGCAGCAGACTCTGCACAAGATCGAACTCGTCCCGTACGACGGCGGACTCCAGCCGCCCCGCACGCCCCCGGAACTCATGGCCGCCCATCCAGAGCCCGGGCAGCACCTCGCTCCACGGTCTGTCCGCAGCCGGAACCTCGTCCTGCTCGCCATGGATCCGCACCGGCGCCTCCCCGCTGCGCGCGCCAACCCCTGTCAAAGGTAGCGGGGTTCTTGCCCGCGGAGCACCCCGCCTGTTCCCATGGTCGAGGGGTGATGCGTAATGAGCGGACTGCGCGTCGTGCCGACCTGGCGCCAGGGCCAGGAACGGCTGTACGTCTGCCTCACGGACGGACGGAACATCGCCTGGTACGACCGTGAGGCGGGCCGGGTGAACCTGCTCAGCGAGGAGCGCCGGGACGACGTACTCGAAACCCTGAGGCCGTTCCTGACCGGCCCCGTCACGGTCGGCCCGCCACCGGTGCCCACGCCCGCCGAACTGGCGCGGCTGACCTTGCACCCCGACGACGACCTCGCGCCCAACCGCCCCGGCGAGGCGCTGCTGATCGCCCTCGACCGGGACCCCGGCCCGGCCCACCGCCTCCGCCCGGACCCGCGCCGCCGCGCCCTGACCGCCGAGCAGACCGTCGGCGACGCCCTGGACCACCTGGACGGCGCGGGCTGGCACGCCCTGCACTCCGTCCCGCTCCGCGGCGGCGACCGCCTCCACCATCTGCTGATCGGCCCCGGCGGCCTCTTCTGCGTGCACTCGCTGTACGCCCGCAGGCAGAAGGTCCTGGTCGCCGACCCGATGGTCACCCTGGGCCGCCGCGACCCCCGGCCGCTGCTGCGTCGGCTGCGCGCGGACGCCGACCGGGCCTCGTACGCCCTCACGGCCGAGGTCCGTCCCGTCCTGGCCCTGACCGACCCGGCGGACATCACGCTGACGGCCCCGCCCCGCGAGGTCCGCATCCTCCGCGATCGGGACCTGGAGGGACTGGCCCGCCTGGGCGGAGTGCTCAAACCGGCGGACGTCGAGGCACTGCACGCGATGGCGCGGGACCGCAACACGTGGGGGAGGGTGTAACCACCCTCGGCCTGTCCGGCGCTGCTCGGCGACTCCCTACGGCAGCGGCGCCGCCCGCTCCGCGTCCAGCAGCGGCGCGAGCAGGTCCCCGTACTCCTCGACCCGCCCCGGGATGTCCCCGGCCCGGAACTCCAGCTCCTCCACGCGCCGGCAGGCCGCGACCTCCTCCCAGGTCACCGGCGTCGACACCATCGGCTCCCGCCGCGCCCGGACCGTGTACGGGGCCGCCGTCGTCTTCCGCCCCGCGTTCTGGCTCCAGTCCACGAACACCTTCCCCGGCCGCAGACTCCGTGTCATCCGGTGCACGACCAGCCGCGGCATCTCCCGCTCCGCCGCCACGGCCAGCCCCTTGGCGTACTCGCTCACCCGCTGGCTGGACGCCCCCCGCACCCCCGCCAGCAGATGCAGCCCCTTCGAACCGGCCGTCTTGACGTGCGCCTCGATCCCGTCCGCGGCCAGCCGCTCCCGCAGCCACAGCGCGACCTCACAGCACTGCACCACCGTCGCCGGAGCCCCGGGGTCCAGGTCGAAGACGATCCGGTCGGCCTCGTCCGGCGTGTGCACCAGCCACTGATGCGTATGGAACTCGGTGACCAGGTTCGCCGCCCACATCAGGCTGGCCAGGTCCTGCACCAGCACCATCCGGGCCGGTCCGTCCGACCGACGCACCTCGGCGGTGGTGACCCACTCGGGCGTACCCGGCGGCACGTTCTTGGTGAAGAACACCTGGCCGTCCGGCCCGTCCGGATAGCGCAGGAAGGACACCGGCCGGTCGCGCAGATGCGGCAGCAGGACCTCGGCCGACGTCGCGTAGTAGTGCAGCAGCTCGCCCTTGGTGAACCCGGTCGCCGGATACAGCACCTTCTCCAGGTTGCTGAGCGCGACCCTTCGCCCGTCCACCTCTGTGATCGGCGTCATACGATGACAATCTCATACAAAGCCTTGGTATTCGGACGGTTCGGACGGAGGGAAGCCGCAGGTGCGATCCATTTGGAACGGCGCGATCTCCTTCGGCCTCGTCAGCATCCCGATCAAGCTGGTGAACGCGACGGAGAGTCACTCGATCTCCTTCCGCCAGATCCACACCGAGGACAACGGCCGGATCCGCTACCGCAAGTTCTGCGAACTGGAGGACCGCGAGGTCACCCAGTCGGAGATCGGCAAGGGGTACGAGGACGCCGACGGCACGGTCATCCCGATCACCGACGACGACCTGTCCCGCCTGCCCATCCCCACCGCCCGCACCATCGAGATCGTCGCCTTCGTCCCGGCCGACCGGATCGACCCGCTCCAGATGGATGCGGCGTACTACCTGGCTGCCTCCGGCGCCCCCGCCGCGAAGCCGTACACCCTCCTGCGGGAGGCCCTGAAACGCAGCCACAAGGTGGCCATCGCGAAATACGCGCTGCGCGGCCGCGAACGCCTCGGCATGCTCCGCGTGGTCGGCGACGCCATCGCCATGCACGGCCTGCTCTGGCCGGACGAGGTCCGCGCCCCGGAGGGCGTCACCCCCGATGTCGACGTCACCGTCCGCGACAAGGAACTCGACCTCGCGGACGCCCTGATGGACACCCTGGGCGAGGTCGAGCTCAATGACCTGCACGACGAGTACCGGGCGGCCCTGGAGGAGGTCATCGCGGCGAAGGCGGCCGGCGAGGCCCCACCGGGGGCCCCCGAACCGGCGAACGGCGGCAAGGTACTCGACCTGATGGCGGCCCTGGAGAAGAGCGTGCGGGCGGCGAAGGAGACGCGGGGCGAGGAGGCGGAGGTAACTCCTCTGCCGAGCAGGGGTACCACGAAGAAGACCGCGGCGAAGAAATCCGCGGCGAAGAAGTCTGCGGCGAAGAAGACGACAGCGAAAGAATCCGCGACGAAGTCGGCAGCCGCGAAGAAGGCCACGGAGAAGAAGACGACCGCTAAGAAGACGACCGCTGAGAAGACGACCGCGAAGAGGACGACCGCGAAGAGGACGACCGCGAAGAAGACGACCGCGAAGAAGACCACGCCTCGCAAACGCTCCGCATAACTCCGTGTGACTCCGCACGACGACGTGCCCCGAAGGTAGGTCACAGGAACTTCGACAGGCGAACACCCTCGATATCGGTGCTCAGATCCGGCCGCGCATGCCGGAGCAGCAGATCACGCAGCTCGTCAAGATGTATACGCCGATTGCAGCACAGCCCGGCGGCAGGGGGTCGGCGGCTTCGGTGGCGGCTGCGACGAGGGTCCCGGTTCGCGGCTGCGGTGGTGGCGCGCCTGCGACGACGGTTGCGGCGGTGACTGCGGCTCGCGGTGCGGTGGTGGCGAAGTGGTACGGCGGGTCTACTGGGCCGCCCAGAGCCCGCGGACGTGCCCGATGTGGCGGGTCATGACCTCGTGGACGGCCTTCTCGTCGCGGGTGATGAGCGCGTCGAGAATCTCGAGGTGCTCCTCGGCGGAGGCCAGCAGACGGCCCGCCTCCAGCAGGGCGGTGAGGCCGTAGAGGCGGGAGCGCCCCCGCAGGTCCCCGACGACCTCGACGAGGTGGGAGTTGCCGGCGAGGGCCAGCAGACCGAGGTGGAAGCGGGTGTCGGCGTCGACGTAGGAGATCAGGTCCCCCGCCACGGCGGCGTGGACGATCTCCCGGGCGGCGGGGCGCAACGCCTCCAGGGAGACCGGGTCGGCGGTCCTCGCCAGCTCCACCACGGTCGGGATCTCGATGAGGGCACGGACGTGGGTGTACTCGTCGAGCTGCTTCTCGGAGACGTCGGTGACCCGGAACCCCTTGTTGGGGACGGTGTCGACCACGCCCTCCCTGACCAGGTCCAGCATGGCCTCGCGCACCGGGGTCGCCGAGACGCCGAAACGGGCGGCGAGCGTCGGCGCGGAGTACACCTCGCCGGGGCGCAGCTCACCGGCGATCAGCGCGGCCCGCAGGGCGTCGGCGACCCGTTCCCGGTAGCTGCTCTTCTTGCCGCCCAGGGTGGGCAGGCGCGGGGGAGCGGCGGCGGGTGAGCTGTGCTGGGCGGCGGGCATGGGTGTCTCCTCGTACGGCACGTGCGGTGTCTGAGGCGTGGGAGAGGCGCACGTGCACGCTCTCGGCGTCGTGTGCTATGTCATGCACCATAAGTATCGCTGGTGGCGGTGCCGAGGTCGGACGGTCGGCCCCTGAAGTCGGCCCTTAAAGGACGAAGCCGGTCGGGAACGGGTCGGTCGGGTCGAGCAGGTACTGGGCGGTGCCGGTGATCCAGGCCCGGCCGGTGAAGCTGGGCAGGACGGCGGGGCGGCCGGCGACCTCGGTGGTGCCGAGGAGCCGGCCGGTGAACCGCGTCCCGATGAAGGACTCGTTCACGAACTCGGTGTTGAGGGGGAGTTCGCCGCGGGCGTGCAGCTGGGCCATGCGTGCGCTGGTGCCGGTGCCGCAGGGGGAGCGGTCGAACCAGCCGGGGTGGATGGCCATCGCGTGCCGGGAGTGTCGGGCGGTTGCGCCGGGCGCGATGAGATGGACGTGGTGGCAGCCGCGGATGGACGGGTCCTCCGGATGGACGGGCTCCGCCTCTGCGTTGATCGCCTCCATGAGCGAGAGACCGGCCTTGAGGATGTCCTCCTTGCGGGAACGGTCGAAGGGCAGGCCGAACTCATCCAGCGGCAGGATGGCGTAGAAGTTGCCGCCGTATGCCATGTCGTATGTCACCGTCCGCCCGCCGACGAGGGTGATCTTGCGGTCGAGGCCGACGGAGAAGGACGGCACGTTCGCGAGGGTGACATGCCGGGCCGCCCCGTTCTCCACCGCGACCTCGGCGACGACGAGACCCGCCGGGGTGTCGAGCCGGATCGTGGTGACCGGCTCGACGACCTCGACCATGCCGGTCTCCACCAGCACGGTGGCCACACCGATGGTGCCGTGCCCGCACATCGGCAGATAACCGGAGACCTCGATGTAGATCACACCCCAGTCGCAGTCGGCCCGGGTCGGGGGTTGCAGGACCGCCCCGCTCATCGCCGAGTGCCCGCGCGGCTCGTTCATCAGCAACTGCTTGATGTCGTCGCGGTGTTCACGGAAGTACAGCCGCCGCTCGTTCATGGTCGCGCCGGGAACGGTGCCGATCCCGCCGGTGATCACTCGGGTGGGCATGCCCTCGGTGTGCGAGTCGACGGCGTGCAGGACGAGTTTGCTGCGCATGACGCTCCTGGTGAGTGGTCCGGGTCGGTTACGCGAGTCCGGCGGCGACGGCCCGCTCGGTGGCGGCGCGGACGGCGGCCTCCTGCGCGGGCAGCAGCGGCACCCGCGGCGGACGGACGGGACCGCCGGGCCGGCCGACGATGTCCATGGACAACTTGATGGCCTGCACGAACTCGACCTTGGAGTCCCAGCGCAGCAGCGGGTGCAACTGCTCGTACAGCTTCTTGGCGGTCGCGAGGCCGCCGCCCACGGCCGCCCGGTACAGCTTGACGCTCGCGCGGGGCAGCGCGTTCGGGTAGCCGGCCACCCAGCCCTTGGCACCGGCGATCGCCAGCTCCAGCAGGACGTCGTCGGCGCCGATCAACAGGTCCAGTTCCGGGGCGAGTTCGGCGAGCCGGTAGGCACGGCGGACGTCGCCGGAGAACTCCTTGACGGCGTGGACGAAGCCTTCGGCGTGCAACTTGGCCAGCAGCTCCGGGACCAGGTCGACCTTGGTGTCGATGGGGTTGTTGTACGCGACGACCGGGACCCCCGCCTTCGCGACCTCCGCGTAGTGCGCCAGCACCGAGCGCTCGTCGGCGCGGTAGGCGTTGGGCGGCAGCAGCATCACGGAGGCGCAGCCGGCGTCCCGGGCCTGCTCGGCCCAGCAGCGGGCCTCGGCCGAGCCGTAGGCGGCGACACCGGGCATCACGCGCTCGCCGCCGATGGCGGCCACGGCCGTCTCCACGACCCTGGCGCGCTCCTCGGCGGTGAGTGTCTGGTACTCGCCGAGCGAGCCGTTCGGTACGACACCGTCGCAGCCGTTCGCCACCAGCCAGACGCAGTGCTCGGCGTACCGGTCGTGGTTCACGGACAGGTCGTCGTTGAGCGGGAGGGCGGTGGCGACGAGGACGCCGCGCCATGGGCGGTTGCCGGTGCTCTCGGTGACGGTCATCTCGGTCCCATCCTCATCAATAGGGTGTGACATTTTACTGATTGGCCTGGTTTACTCAGTCGTCCTCGGGTTCTCGTTCTCCGGCGGCGGCCAGGACTCCTAGGGGCACCGGCCGGGCGAACGGCCGCCGCGAGGGCGTGAGCTCGCACCCGGCCAGTCCCGCCACCGCGGGCCCGCAAACCCGCCCCTGGCACCAGCCCATCCCGGCCCGGGTCAGCAGCTTCACGGTGCGTACGTCACCGGCGCCGAGCTCCGCGACGGCCTCCCGGATCGCACCCCCGGTGACCTCCTCGCACCGGCAGACCACGGTGTCGTCGGTGACCTGCTCGGTCCACTGGGCGGGCGGGGTGTAGACGGTGTCCAGCGCGGCGAAGAACTCCCGCAACCGGGTACGGGACCGCACGGCCGCCGCCCAGGCGCGCGGGTCGGGTTCGGCGCCGTGCAGCCGTGCCGCGGCGGACCGGCCCGCGATATGCCCCTCGGCGAGGGAGAGGGCGGAGCCGCCGATGCCGGTGGTCTCGCCCGCGGCCCAGACGCCGGGGACGTCGGTGCGCTGCTCGCCGTCGACCCGGACCGCCATGCCGTCGAGGTGACAGCCCAGCGCCTCGGCAAGGTCGGTGTGCGGGAGCATGCCGTGGCCGACGGCGAGGGTGTCGCAGACGATACGACGCTCGGTGCCGGGCCTGACCCGCCCGGCGCCGTCGAGGGCGGCCACGGTGACCGCCTCCAGCCGCTCGGTGCCGTGCGCCTCGACGACGGTGTGGCGGACGAGGGTGCGCACCCGGTGCCGAAGCAGCTGGACGCCGTACTGGGCACCCTCGACGACCTTGCCGGGCTGGGCGGCCAGCGCGCGGGTCCGTCGTACGAACGCCTTGGGGTCGGCGGACTCGACGAGCGCGGCCACCTCGACGCCGGCCGCGGCGAGGCCGGTCGCGACGGGGAGGAGCAGCGGTCCGGTACCGGCGACGACGGCGGTGCGTCCGGGGACCACGAGGGAGCCCTTGAGCATGGCCTGGGCGCCACCCGCGGTGACGACGCCGGGCAGGGTCCAGCCGGGGAAGGGCAGCACCTTCTCGTGACCGCCGGTGGCGAGGAGGACGGCGTCGGCACGTACGGCGACGGGCTCCTCCTGCGCGGGACCGAGCAGCGCGTGCACGACGAAGCAGCCGTCCACCCGCTCCACGAACCACACGTGACGATCCGTCAAATGCTTTACTCGGGCGGCCCGTACGTGGGTCTCCAGGGCATTCCGCAACCGCTCCCACGTCCGCCACTGGTGATGCAGGGCCTGGGGACGTCGGGCGCCCAGCTCTGCGGCGGGCCGGCGGTAGAACTGCCCGCCGGCCTCCGCGGCCGAGTCGATGAGCGTGACCCGTACACCGCCGGAGGCGGCGGCGACGGTGGCGGCGAGTCCGGCCGGCCCCGCACCGATCACGGCGAGATGCGGCTGGTCAGTCATCGTGGCCCGTCCCCTCCTGCGTACGGATCGCGTCGCCGGGCCGAAGGGGTACCAGGCAGGCACGTTGGTTCGTACGGTCGTTGACCGTCACCAGACAGTCGAAGCAGACGCCGATGCCACAGAAGACACCGCGGGGGCGGCCCTCGCCGCGGGTGGTACGCCAGGAGATGACACCGGCCGCCCAGAGCGCGGCGGCGACGGTCTGGCCGGGCCGGGCCTCGATCTCGCGCCCGTCGAGGGTGACCGTGAACGCCGGTCCCGGCTGGGCGTCGGCGAGTTCCAGGGGGGATCGCACGCGGTCTCCTCTAGTCGGCGGGAAAGCGGTCCGCGGCAAAGTGGTCGGCGGCAAAGTGGTCGGCGGGGAAGCGGTCGGGACGGAAGGGCGCGAGGTCCAGATCCGGGCCCAGGCCCTGGCCCAGGCCCGGCGTCTTCGCGGTCAGGGCCTGTGCGATCAAGTGCCCGGTGCCGGTGGCGAGTCCGATGCCGGCGCCTTCGTGGCCGCAGGCGTGGTGGAGGCCGGGGACGCGCGGGTCGGGGCCGATGGCGGGCAGGTGGTCGGGCATGTACGGGCGAAAGCCGAGGTACGCGCGAGTGGCGCGGACACCCGCCAGGAACGGGAACAGCCGTGTCGCGCCCGCCGCCAGGGCCCGCATGACCGGCAGCGAGAAGGCCCGGTCGAAACCGACCCGTTCCCGGCTCGCGCCGATCAGCACCGGCCCCGCAGCCGTTCCCTCCACAACCGGCGAGGTCTGCAACGCGGACGAGTCACTGGCCACGTCGGCCACGTAGTCGGCGGCGTACACCTTGTGGCGCACCAGGCGCGGGAGGGGCTCGGTGACGAGGACGAAGCCGCGGCGCGGGAGGACCGGGAGGTGGGCGCCCGCGAGCGCGGCGATGTCGGCGCCCCAGGTGCCGGCGGCGTTGACGACCGCGGGCGCGTCGATGTCGCCCTGGTCCGTACGGACTCCGCGCACCGCGCCGTCGGGGGTGCGCGGTACGCCGGTCACGGTATGGCCGGTGAGCAGCCGGGCACCGGAAGCGCGGAGCAGATGGGCGGCGGCCAGGGCGGGCATCACCTGGGCGTCCTGCGGGTAGTGCACGGCGCCGGGCAGGCCGGGAGCGAGGTGGGGTTCGAGGTCGTACAGGTCTGTGCCGTCGACCGGTGTGGCGAGGACTCCCGCGGTGCGCTGTCCGTCGGCGAACCGTTCCAGGGTGGCGAGCCCGCCCGGGGAAGCGGCGACGACCAGGCCCCCCTTGGCCTCGTACTCGACGGCCGCCCCGAACTCGTCGGCGAGGTCCGCCCACAGCCGGCCCGACAGCAGCGCGAGGTCCAGCTCCGGCCCGGGCACCTTGTCGGAAACCAGGAGGTTGCCCTCACCCGCTCCGGTCGTACCCCCGGCAACCGGACCACGGTCGACGACGATCACGTCGAGCCCCGCCCGAGCCGCGTACAGAGCGCACGCCGCACCCACCATCCCGGCCCCGACGACCACGACATCGCAGGTCAGTCGCTTGCTCACACCAGTACTATGTCACATACCCCCCTGCTCGAGAACGGTCTGTCGCGAGGAATCTCCGACGAACCGTCCACCCTGGCGCGGGCCCGGCTGGGCGTGTCGGCCCCTGAAGCGGAGGCTGCTCCGTTGCCCAGCGCCCGGCGAGGCGATGCAGGCAAATAAAGGCGTCACTTGCGGGCACGGCTCCCGGATGGGTACCCGGGACTCGTCAAAGCAAGGGCCTGCGCCGACAGGGAGTCTGTAGCCGACAGGGAGTCTGTATGAGTACGAGTGATGTCCCCAGGGGGAGCACAACCAGTACGCGGCCGGCCGGTCCGCTCCGGTCGGACCTGCTCGGCATCTATCTCAACGACCACCTGGCGGGGTCGACCATCGGCACCCGCCGCGCACGCTACGTCGCCGACGCGACCCGGGGCACCCCGCTCGGTGACGTGCTGGAACCGATCGCCGAGGAGATCGAGCAGGACCGTGCGAGCCTGCTGGAGATCATGGGCCGGCTCGGGGTCCCGGCACGCCGGTACAAGGTCCTGGCGGCCGGCACGGCCGAGTGGGCGGGGCGGTTCAAGCCCAACGGACGCATCATCGGCCGCTCTCCGCTCACCACGGTGGTGGAACTCGAATTCCTGCGACTCGGCGTCGAGGGAAAGGCGGCCGGCTGGCGGACGCTGCGCACACTCGCGGACACGGACGACCGCCTCGACCAGCGGCAGCTCGACGAGCTCCTCGCGAGGGCGGAACGGCAGCTGAGCACATTGGAAGAGCTCCGTATCCGCAAGGCGCGGGAGGTTTTCCGAGGTCGCACATGACCGGCGTCCGGCACGGGTACGCGGGCGCCACCGACGTGGTCCCAATGGAGCCGTAGCGGAACCGGGACGCGGAGTCCCCGAGTCCTCGGACGGCCGCCGTGACACCGGGCCGTCTCCCGCACGCGCCGTGAGGCGATGGGCAAAGCCGGAATCGACAGGGACAAACCGACAGGGACAAACATCGAAGACCGGTAACGCAGACCGGTAACGCAGACCGGTAACGCAAGGAGGTTCCCATGGCCCACACCAGCGTTCCGGAAGTGCTGGGCGCGCTCAAGGACGTCGACTTCCCGGCGGACAAGGACGAGCTGGTCACGGCCGCGCGTTCGGCAGGCGCCCCGGAAGAGGTGGTGAAGGCGCTGCGGGGCGTCCCGCCGGAGCGGTACGCCAGCCGCGAGGAGGTGGCCCGTTCGGTCCGCGTCGACCCGGACTCGGACCTGGACTACAACGCCACACAGCGCGCCGCCCAGGCCCGCGACGGCGGCAAGCCCGGGCTCTCCCAGCACCTGCGGGAAGAGCCGAAGACGCCGATACAAGAGGAACTCGACCGCTGACACCGTTCGGACCCCCATGACCGACCCCCACGGCGGTACCCCCCACTACACCGACTCCCCGGACGAGCGCGACTCGCTGCGGAGGCTGCTGGCAGCCGACCGCGTCGACACGGTCAGCCAGATAGCCGCACTGAGCAGTGAATTCGATGGGATCGTCGAAGCCAACGCGCTGGTGGCGATCGACGACGAACACGACCCGGAGGGGTCGAGCACCGCCTTCGAGCGAGCCCACGTCGCCTCCTTGCTGGCGCAGACCCGCCACCATCTGGACGACGTGGATCGGGCGCTGGAACGGCTGGAGGCGGGCGAATACGGACAGTGTGCTGTGTGCGGCGAGCCGATACCGAGGGAGCGCCTCGAAGTACGCCCTGCGGCGACCACCTGCGTCCGCTGCGCGGCGGTCGCCGGCGGCTGACCGAGAGGCCGCCACGAACCACCGACCAGCCGCCACCGACCGCACGAGGCTCCTACCTCGCGGGAGCACGCTGCGAACCGCCCCTGCAGCGCCCCCTGCTGGTACCGCTCGCCGATGGCCACCGCCTCTGCAAACGGGTCAGTGCCACCCGGCCATGGTGACTCGGTGCCACGACATTGTCAGCGCTTGAAGGCGTCCTTGGTCCTCTCTTTTTCGCCCCGCAACCTGCCCCGCGCTTCGAGGGCGGCGCCCTTGGCTTTCTCTCCGGCACTCATCTCAGTACCTCCGCGCAGTCTCGGTTGCGTCCAGGGAAGTGGTGTACGGGTTCGACCTGATCCGGGGGTTTGCTCCGGCATCGGGATGGTCCCCGCATAGATGAACGGCCACCGGCTGATCTTCGAGATGTCGAGTCACGAAGGAGATCAGCACGATGACCGCACCCGACAGTCTGCCCCTGCACGCCCTCGCCGAGGACAACCTCGCCGCGGCGAGTCCGGATCTGCTGCGCGCGATGATCAAAACGTTCGCCGACGCCCTCATGTCCGCGGAGGCCGACGCCCTCTGCGGCGCCGAATACGGGCAGGTCAGCGACGAACGCGTCAACCATCGCAACGGCTACCGCCCGCGCGAGTGGGACACAAGGGCCGGCACCGTCGAACTCGCTGTCCCCAAGCTGCGCCAGGGCAGTTACTTCCCGCACTGGCTCCTGGAGCGCCGTCGCCGGGCCGAGCAGGCCCTCATCTCGGTCGTCGCCACCGCCTACCTGCTCGGCGTCTCCACCCGCCGCGTCGAGAAGCTCGCCGAGTCCCTCGGCGTCACCCAGCTGTCGAAGTCCCAGGTCTCTGCAATGGCCAAGCACCTGGACGAGCAGGTCACCGCTTTCCGCAACCGGCCCCTGGACCAGGGGCCTTACGCGTTTGTCTGGGTCGACGCGCTCACCCAGAAGGTCCGCGAGGGCGGCCGCATCATCAACGTCCACGCGCTGATCGCCGTCGGCGTCAACGCCGACGGGCACCGCGAGATCCTCGGCATCGATGTCGCCACAGCCGAGGACGGTGCGGGCTGGCTTGCCTTCCTGCGCTCGCTGACCGCCCGCGGCCTGTCCGGCGTCCAACTGGTCGTCTCCGACGCCCACACCGGCCTGGTGAGCGCGATCGGCGCGGTCCTGCCGGGCGCGTCGTGGCAGCGACATCGACGGCGGTGCTCAGACCGTGCACGGCCAGTGCCCGGACGATCGGGTGGTACGACACGGTCCGCAGCACGAACGCGCTGACCCACACCGGCCTTCTGACACTGTCCAGCAGCGCCCTGAAAGTGCGGGCGGTGATGTAGCTGCCGCCGCCTGTCAGCGTGATGAGGCCGACCTCGGCGAGCGCGCGCCTCAGCCCGGGGCTGGGTGGGCTCTGTTCCAGGTCGTCGGTGAAGGCGGCGTCCAGTAGTCCCACCTCGAGTGCGTACTGCACGGCCGGTGCCGCGACGTCCAGGCCCAAGACAGGTACTGCGTCCGGTCGGCGTCGCTCGGCATAGAACTCCTTGTCCCATGCGGCGAGCTCGGCCCTCGACATCGTCCGGCAAGCAGGGGAGGTGTACCGCTCGTACATCTCCGCCAGGGTGACTTCGTGGTTGAGTAGCGCGGCGTTGATCCCGTACGAGCAGCACACGTCCAGCATCGCCGGTCTGCCGGGGTGGCCGTCGTCGAGCGCGGCCCGGTCGGTTGCCACCTGCCGGAAGACCGGCTGGGCATGATGCGGGATCTCGTACTCAAGCGGCGCGAGCCGTTGGAAGTACGCGCGGGGGTCCGGACGGTCGTAGATGTCATCGAACCGCGATTTGCCGCCCGCCACACCGTCGGTACCGAAAGGGCCGGATTCGGCCATTTCGCATTCCTCCTCCCGGAACGCTGATTTACATCCATCATGTCCCGCCTTCCGTGCCGGGGACGTCTGCCGCGCACGGCGCAGTACAGGGCACACCGGGTCGCGATTCAGTCCCTGCCGACACCACGGGGGGATTCTCCGCAGCACCGCGATCGCTGCTCAGGCGCAATCGGTGCCGCGGACCTACGGTGGTCGCATGGGCGCCGACAAGCCGGGCCGACGTAGCGGAGGAGGACGAGATGGAGGAACACTTCGTCTGGGTGTCGACGCGCCGCATTCGGCCGGGCACCCTCGATGACTTCGAGAAGGCGTGGCGGCCGGCCACCCATCCGCAGGGTATGCACCGCGCCTTCGCGTACTGGTCCGAGGACGGACAGGAGATCACCGGGGTGTCCTTCTGGGACTCCAGCGAGGCGTGCGACTCCTGGCGGGCCTCCGAGCCGGAGGCGCAGCGACGTGCCGCCATGGCCCCGTACGTCGTGGAGGAGCGGGAACGCTTTTACCGTGGCCGTGAACTCGCCATCCCCAGCGGCCGCCCCGGGTGAGGGGCCCGGCATGAGTGGCTCAGCAACGGGGCTCCCGGTGGGTACGGCGGGGGTTGCGTCCATGGAGACGGTGTACGGGTTCGACCTGAACCGGGGGTTTGTTCCGGCATTGGGATGAGGTTTCCATGATCACCGGAAGCCGTGCCTGCGCGCGTATCCGCCGCCCCTCACAAACCGCCCATCACAGCCGACTTGAGGTACCGGGCACATACCGGCGGCTTCAGGCCGGCCGCGAGGACGACGGAGCCCTGACGCCGAAGGGCCGGCGGCCAACGACCTCTCCGCCGACCCGTGTCCCTACGGGCAGAGGTGCGACGGTTGCCGCCCCGTTCCGCAGAACCACCTCTGCGGCGGGCAGGTCTGGGCCCGTTGGCCACGCGTACTCAACCATCAACAAGATCATGACGCAGTGCGCGGCCAGGGGCTTTGGAAAGCGCTTGACGGTCCGAGCCCTGCGCTGCCTCCGACCTGTGGCCGGCAGCACGCGCCCGCAGGCACCGCTGATGCGGACACTCCGGGCCGAATCTAGACTGACGAAGGCATAGAAAGTCGCGGATTAGGGAGATGTGCACCATGGCTGAGCGAGGGAACAAGCGACGCGGCCGCAAGAAGAAGAAGGCGAATCATGGCAAGCGTCCCAACGCCTGAGCCAACCTGAGCAGAGGGCCGGACTCGACGAGACCGAGGCCGGCTCTTGAAGACTGGGGGGGTGCTGACCTGGGCTGTCATCGGTCTGCCCGGCAGGGGACAGCGCCGCGGTACGGGCGAGACTGCTGAACTCCGGGGCCTGCCAGGCTCCCTGCTCGCCCGCCCAGGCGCATCATGAAGTCCCGGAGGCGGACGGTGGGTTCGTCCGTGCCGTGCAGGGTGGGTTCCTTCAGGCTGGAGTACGCCGCCAGGATCTCCAGCAGGTCACGCTCGGTGGCGTCCGCCCCGCTGGTGCTCGGGCCGTAGGCCAGGCAGACGCGGGCCGCGTCGGCCAGAGCCCAGGGCGTGTGAATCATCGACGGGCTTTTCAGCCAGGGCTGCGGCCGCCCGGGTGTGCCGTAGCGGGCCGCCGCTGCGGCGATCAGGGGCAGCAGCGAGCTGGGACGGTGCCGCCGGATGCGCTGGCGGTATTCGTCCTCCGTCACCAGCGGTCGTAGAGGTACGCAGCCATCCCGCCATGATCCTCACCACGGAGAGTTCGGTCGATGGAGTTTCTCCTGAGTCGGTGCCGAGCTGCGAACCGACTTCGCTGGAATGGATTGGGTCCCGGCGGGAATCCACCGGCTTGGTCTTCGGCCGGTGGATTCCCGTTGCTCCCCACGCGATGTTGATCTGCTCAGTGCGTCAGATCCAGCACGGCCGTGCAGTGCGGATCGTCCTCCGGCCCCTCGAAGAGCTCCCGCTCCCGCGAGCGGGAGAACACCTCCGCGATCACGGCCGGCCCTGCCTCCACGAGCCGGACGTCACACCCCACGACGTCGGAGTCTCGCTGATGGCGTACGTACAGCCGCATCCGGCCCTCGCTCAGGTACAGGAAGCCGACCAACAGTGACTCAGCCTTCTCCCGCTCCTCATAGCCCGAAACCGGGCAGTTCAGGGTCACGTCCCCTGTGATGTCACCAAGCGGGACGCCATCCGGGAGTACCGATCGCCGATGTTGCCCGGCGAGTTGGCAACTCTCCGGAGGTCATTCACCGGCGCTATCACGGCTGCATTGACGGCCACGAAGAAGCGGCCAACGCGAAGATCGCAGAAGCCCTGGAAGAAGAGGGAGATGCGACGTAGGGGCACTTCACGGTCTGCCGGTGTTCCCTGGATCGGGCAGTCCTGGGAGCATGAGCATGACTGTGCGTCCGATAGCTGAGGGGGAGCTGGTGGCCCAGTCCGAGATCTCTGTGGCCTGGATTGGCCTCAG
Organism: Streptomyces sp. NPDC111744; assembly: GCF_055634995.1. NCBI lineage: Bacteria > Bacillati > Actinomycetota > Actinomycetes > Kitasatosporales > Streptomycetaceae > Streptomyces > Streptomyces sp. NPDC111744. Next base: position 336 of record NZ_JBVKCG010000001.1, on the reverse strand, counting down.
TGGCGTGGTCGTAGGCGCAGTGGCTACTGCTGCGGCAGCTCGATACACGTTGCTCGGCGGTGTCAGGACGGCCACCATCGACCAGCTAATACCGCTGCAGACCGAGCTTCGCTCCTTCACCTCGCCGTATGTCGAGGCAAGGATCCAGCTGATGCCAGTCCTGGGGGGCCTTCTTCCTCCCGCCCCCTGGGTGAAGATTTCACCGGCGCTACCTCGCTATGCGCCAGCCTGGTGCTCCATGGGTTGCGTCCTGAGAAGTGGTGTACCGGTTCCCACCTGATCCGGGCGTTTGCCCCGGCGTCGGAGTGAGTGTCCGGATACAAGAACGGCCACCGG